>JBCCJD010000006.1:0-91730 GCA_039027955.1 Pseudomonadota bacterium | reverse complement strand
TGGCGAAGGTGAGCAAGCACGCTATCTCGAAGTCGATGTTGCTTCAAACGGAGCGCATCAAGCGCGGATCGTGTGCATCTATCTTCCTAACGGAAACCCGCAGCCTGGGCCCAAGTTCGATTACAAGCTTGCCTGGATGAAGCTGCTGCGAAAGCGGATGGCTGAGATCTGGGCTGAAGAAGTGCCAGCCGCGGTGCTCGGCGATTACAATGTGATCCCGCACGATAACGATACATATTCAGTCAAAGTCATGGCCAGTGATGCCTTGATGCAGCCTGAAAGCCGGGAGGCCTATTCCAGCCTGCTAGCTGATGGTTGGTGCGACGCGATGCGAACGCACAATCCGCGCGGAGGGGTATGGACCTATTGGGATTATCAGGCGGGCGCGTGGCAGCGCGATCATGGCTTCAGGATCGATCATATCCTGCTCTCACCGGAACTCGCAGACCGACTGGCAGCGGTCGGCGTCGATCGCGAACATCGCGGGCGCGAAAAAGCGAGCGATCATGCGCCGGTCTGGGCAGAAATCGGCTGACGACTGGATCGCAGCGAGCGCGTCGTCGTCTCAGCTTCAGCGATAGAAGATGTGGGTATCGATCTCAGTCAGCCGGGTTTTCCGGCGGCTCCATTTTGGACGCACATAAGTCGCATGAAAATACACCGCATCGGCGGCTTCTGATTCCCACAAGCCGTCATGAGCAATATGCGCGATGGCCTTTGCTCTGCGCCAGGCAGCTGACTGAGTGCGAATGCGGGGCATGCGCCCGCGCTTCACAAATGAGAATTGCGCCCGCTGATAGACAACGCCGCAATAGCTGGCAGGAAAGCGGCGATCATCGGCCCGATTTATGACAACATTGGCAACGGCCAACTGTCCTGCAAGCGGCTCACCCCGCGATTCGAAATAAACCGCTCCGGCAAGACAACGCATCTGCTCACTGAGCGGGGCAGTAAGCTCAGTCTGCGCGACCAGTTCGCGCAACGTTGCAGGCTTTACGGCTATGCCTTGGTTCTCAAGCCCCGCAACTGATCCGATTTCAGGCAGCGCCTGGATAACAGGTTCGGAGACAAATTCGATTGGTTCGGGGACCAGTTCGACCGGCTCCTTGGAAAGCACCTGCGCGCTTTCCTCATCAGCGCTCAGCGACATCGCTTCATCGCGCTCTATTTGAGAAGTTTCCTGCGCCAAAGCTTCGGCGCCATCAGCGCTCGAAAAGCTCAGACCGGAAATGGCCACCACAACGGCGGCACTAAGGGAATAAGTCTTGCGACTCATGTAAACGCCTTTTTGTGCGGTGAGCGAGCTCCGTCGCAGGTGCGAACCTGATGCGTGGTTAGCGCAATACTGGATGGTTCCGTCCAAGCCTGCCGGCTGCCCCCCGTCTGCGCGCTGATCCGTTAGTCGGATTACCAGATAATCAGCCTACGCACCTGGAAGCTCCGCGCGAAATAGGCTCAAAGGCCTCGAGGTCAAGCTAAACCGGTAATTCTTCGACGAAGCGTTGCGGATGGTCGATATCCACCTCGATTATCCAGATGTCGGGATCCTGACGGTGTCGACGAGCCAGATATTCGGAAAATTCATCTTTTTTTTCAATGGATTGACTCTTCGTCAGAATGAATCTTCGTTGGCCAGCGGGATTTGGCATTCTTTCGTATAATTGCGGATCCATTCCGCGACAGATCATTACCAGGAGAATTGTGCCCGCATCGCGCTCTCCTCTCGCCAGCACGCTCGCCATGCCGCCGCTCGCTTCAGCCATGCGAATGATACTGGACACTTCAACATGAGCTGGAAGACGGGGATCTCCATCGATCATGCGGGCCTCATGTCGCGGCGCTTGCCGTTGGATCGGCGTAACCGGGCAAACCCGACAGCGCGATATGCGAGCGCATGAAAGTACCCGTTCCGCGCCCGATCTCATCACCTTCCGCATCAATAAGCCGGGATTCGGCGACAAATACGCGGCGCCGCCCGCTGACCCACTTTCCTTCAGCGATGACATCGCCGACGCGGACCGGCTTTGTGAAATGCAGGTTAAAGCTGGTGGTCAGGAGGAAGCGGTCAGTTGCCAGCGTGTTGGCAGCGTAGAACGCGGCGTCATCGAGCATCTTGAAATAGATCGTCCCATGCGCCGCGCCCGCCGCGTGATACACCTCTTCGGTCACGCGAAATTGCAGGCGCGTTGAACCTTCGCCAAGGATTTCGAGTTTTGATTCGAACAAGCTGTTAACCGGCGCAGCAGCGTAGAGACGTTCCAGCGCTTGATAGTGCAGTTCAGCGCCTGTGCTTGCTGAAGAACCGGCTTGCGGCATCTATCCGTCAGGCTGCGTCGCGCAAAAGCTGATTCGTTAAAACGGCAAACACGGCTTCGCCATTGGGCGCGTCGCGCAGAGCCTGAACCATGGCTTCATCGCGCAGCAAGCGCGAAATCGCAGCAAGTGCGTGGAGATGCGTGGTGCCCGCGTTTTCAGGGGAGACAAGGCCAAAGAACAGATCAACCGGAGTGGCATCCACCGCCCCGAAATCGATTGCTTGCGCAAGTTTCAGCACGACCACAGTAGGGCGTCTGACCATCCGACTACGACAATGGGGTATCGCAGCACCGCGCCCAAATCCGGTGCTTCCAAGGGCTTCGCGTTGTTCAAGACCTTCAAGGATATCAGACTGTTCAAGCCCATAGACTTCAGCGAAGTCCTCGGAAAGCTTAGTCAGAACTTGAGACTGGGTTTGTAAACGGTCGAGTGAAACCGCTTCCGGCACCAATTTGATGTTGACGTCCATTGAGAACACGAAATCCCGATAAATGTTTGCTTTGGAATAGGCCTCTGGCCAATCCGCTAAAGGTCGATGCCGCATCGCAAAAGAGCAGCACGACACGTACACAAACAAAAGAATATGCAACGCGCCGCCACCCAATAGCGGCTTGGCGTTTGCAAGGTCCTAACGCGGTTCAACCCAACCGATCGAACCGTCGAGGCGGCGATAAACCATATTATGTCTACCGGTACCAGCATTTTTGAAAAACAGGGCTGGAGTATCGCGCAGGTCAAGTATCATCACTGCGTCAGCTACAGTCCCAGTTGGGACATCCACACTCGTCTCAGCAATGATCGGCGGCGCGTCGGCCACCACTTCCTCTTCGGGTTCATCTGCCGCGAGGATTGTATACGCTGCCTCTTCTTCGGCTCTGGCTTGGACGGCGCGTTCATGTCGATCAGTCAAGCGACGCTTATAGCGCCTAAGCTGTTTCTCGATCTTGCTCGCGGCGTTATCCAACGCGACATGCGCATCATGCGCTTGGCCTTGCGCTTTGATAATAAGGCCTTGCATCACATGAGTGATAATATCGCAGGTGAATGAGCCAGCCGGCGCTTTTCCAAAAGTGACGTGCGAGGACAGTGCGCGATCGAAGTACTTATCGACAATAACGTTGAGCCTGTCGGTCGCATGCTCCTGCAACGCTGTGCCGGTTTCCATTTGATGTCCCGATACCCGGATGTCCATGGTCACGCGGTCTCCTCCCAAATTAGCGCCGATCGGCCCGTTTCTCGCTACGCCTTCATTCAGCGAGCCCAGATCGCATCGGCAATGCCAGCGATGAATTCGCGGTGGCGCGCCAGTTCTGCCGGCGTTGCGCTGTGCGGGCGAGGTTCGCGTCGCACCACGCGCTCCTCTTCGGCAGCGCCGTTCATTTTGCCATCAGACTTCGCCAGTGCATCTTCGGCACTGGCGGTCACCGTGCCGAGCTCAAGCCCAATCTGGCGCCCACCAGTGAGTTCGACATAGACCTGAGCGAGCAATTCAGCATCAAGCAGCGCGCCATGCTTGATCCGGTGGCTGCGATCGATGCCATAACGCGTACATAGCGCATCAAGGGAAGCCTTGGCTCCTGGATGCCGTTTGCGAGCAATCGCTACTGTGTCGACCATACGGTCCATCGACACTGGTTCCCGCCCGATCCGCTCTAACTCAGCATTCAAGAACCCGAAGTCGAATCCGGCATTGTGAGCCACCAGCGGTGCATCGCCTAAGAATTCGAGTAAATCTTGCACCGTCTCAGAAAACAGAGGTTTAGCAGAGAGGAATTGAGTCGAGAGACCGTGCACCGCTTCTGCCGCGGCAGGCATATCTCGCTCGGGATTATAGTAGGCGTGATAGGTCTGTCCCGTTTCGACCCGATCCACCATTTCAACACAGCCAATTTCGACCATCCGATCCCCGGTAGTGGGGTCAAGTCCGGTCGTCTCAGTGTCAAAAACCACTTCCCGCATTACTGACCTTATTCACCCAAGCGCCGCGCAGCGCAAGAGGCGCAATCGCTCCGGTTCGGACGACTGAAGTTCAGGCGGCATCCGTTAAGCGGCAAGGTGAGAGATGAGAGCGCGCACCTGAGCCTCGGTCTCAGCCAGGCTTGTGCCGGTGTCGATCACATGATCAGCCCGCGCTCGTTTTTCAGCATCAAGCACTTGCAGGCGCAAAATATCTGCAAATTTTTCCTCCGTCATGCCTGGCCGCGCGAGGACCCGTTCGCGCTGAGTGGCTGCCGGAGCTGACACTACTATAATAGCGTTAAAGCCGCTTTCGCCGCCGCGTTCAAACAAAAGCGGAATATCGAACAAAAGCATCGCTGCATCTTGGTTATTCTGGAGGAATTGCGCACGCTTGGCAGCAACTGCCGGATGCACGATCGCTTCAAGTCGGGCGAGCTGTTCCTTGTCGCCAAACACCATCTGGCCAAGCGCTTCGCGTTTCACCCCATCAGGCCCAGTCGACCCGGGAAAGGCTGCTTCGATCTCGGAAAGCAAGGCGCCATCGGGGCCTTGCATTGCGCGAACTTCAGCATCTGCATCGAACACCGGTATCCCGGCACGCTCAAACATCGCTGCGACAGTTGATTTGCCCATACCGATCGATCCGGTAAGCCCGAGCATCAACGGTCGATTATTCTGCTGGGCCTCGTTCACTTATTGAGCACTTCATAAAGCTTGCCATCGAATTGACGCGGCGGGGCGACACCAAAGAATTTCTCAAAAGCGAGCGCTGCCTGTCCGACTAACATGGCGAGCCCGGATATAGTGGCAAAGCCCGCTTCGCGTGCGCTTAGAACGAAGTGCGTTTCAAGCGGCGATGTCACAATATCGTAGACGATACTGCCCGGCGGTGCGTGACTCCAATCGAACCGCAGCAATGGATTTCCTTTCATGCCCAGTGCTGACGCGTTGACAATCAGATCAAGGCAGCCGTTCCGGTCATCGAAAGGAAACTCTGTTGGTTCAGCAAAATGTGCCAGCGGGACCGCATAATGTTCCCCTTCATCGGTCAATTCATTGAGCAACATGCGCGCTTTGCCGACATTGCGCCCGGCAACTACCAGCGTGAAGCCGTTAGCGATTAGGCCAGTGACGATCGCTCTCGCAGCGCCGCCCGTGCCGATGATGCGCGCCATACGGAACAGATGCTGCGCGGCCAGAACATCGCGCAGCGGTTCAAGAAAGCCGCCCACATCGGTGTTGGTCCCGATCAGCTGGTTATCGGGACCGCGATAGATGGTGTTAAGCGCACCCACTGCTTGCGCTTCGGGCTCAAGCTGATCGGCCAGCTCGAGCGCCGCCTGTTTAAGCGGCATCGTTACATTGCACCCGCGCCAATATTGATCAGCCCGGGCTTTGGAGAGGTAATCACCAAGTGTCTCGCGCGTTACCTTGCGCGCGCCATATCGGGCGTCAATCTGCTCACGGGTTAGCCAAAAGCCATGGATTAAGGGAGACTTCGACTGCGTGATCGGATCGCCAATAACTTCGGCATAGGGCAGCTTAAGCTCGTCGCTCATGCGATCAGAAGGTCGTGTTCGCGCAGCGCAGACAGGACCGGCAAAAGCGGCATGCCTAACACGGTGAAATAATCGCCTTCGATCCGTTCGAACAATTGGACCCCGGGCCCTTCGATCCGAAAGCAGCCAACGGTTGCGCCAATCGCGGGCCATTCGTCATCAAGATATGCTTCGATGAAATCATCCGAGAGATTGCGCACGTAAAGCTCAGCCAAAGCAGTAGAGCTCCATTCGCAGGTATCTTGGCGAACCAGTGCGGCGGCGCTGTGCAATTCGATCACTTTGCCGGAAAAAGTGCCCAGATGCTCAAAGGCTTCCTCACGCGATTGGGGCTTATCGAAGCGCTCGCCGTCGGCGACCAGCAAGCTATCGCTACCCAGTACCAACGCGTCCGGGTGGTGTCCCGCCAGCGCAGCGGCTTTGGCTACACTCAGCGCTTCAGCAATCTCAGAGGGGCTGCATCCTTTGAGGCCAGCTTCAATCGCGCGTTCATCCAGTTCGGCTGCCTGCGCCGAATAGGACACTCCGGCTGCATCAAGCATCGCACGGCGCGATCCAGACTTGGACGCAAGGATCAAGCGGGTTGCATTCATATTGGCTTAGCCACCCCATCGACCGGTTTGTCGCGGCGGCGGCGGTCCTGTACCAATCGGATAATCGCGGCAGCGCTTTCTTCAATGGAGCGGCGCGTAACGTCGATCACTGGCCAGCCATTGTCTGCAAACATGCGCCTGGCAAACTGCAGTTCCTCTTTGACCCGCTCGTTATCGACATAGGATGTTTCAGTGCCTTCATTGAGTGATAACAAGCGATTACGGCGGATCTGAATCAATCGCTCGGGCGCCGTTGTCAAACCGACTACGAGCGGATGCCGCAAGCCAAACAGCGCTTTGGGCGGCGGACTTTCAACAACGAGCGGAATATTGGCGACTTTATAACCGCGATTGGCGAGATAAATCGCAGTGGGCGTTTTTGAGCTGCGTGATACGCCGGCCAACACGATGTCAGCCTGCTCCCAATCTTGATGGCTCACCCCATCGTCATGCGCGATCGTATATTGGATCGCGTCGACCCGCTTGAAGTAATCGGCATCCATCGAGTGCTGCCGGCCTGGCCGGCCATGGGCTTCTTGACCTAATTGCGCTTCAAGTGCCGCCGTAACTTGATCGAGCACCGGGACTGCTGGCAGTCCAAGCTGCCGACAATGCGCTTCAAGTCGCTTGCGGTTTTCCGGATTTACCAACGTAAACAGCACCAGACCCGGGTTCTCAGCGAGATCCGGCACGATCCGATCCAAGTGTTGGCGCGAACGCACCATCGGCCAGAAGTGTCGGCTCACACTGGGATCATCAAACTGCGCAAGCGCAGCTTTCGCGATCATTTCCAGAGTTTCTCCGGTCGAATCCGAAACCAGGTGAAGATTGAGGCGATTCATTGAGATGCGCTGAGCCTGTGGAGATTGCGCGGCATAAACCACGGGAGAGGACAGTCGACAAGCGTGGGAATAGAAAACATGCTCACTGACAGGGGTGCAGCAACGCAAGTTCTCGACACGGGATAGAGGTTTTGGACAGGTTGGGGACAGTGGGGACAGCTTTTGGTTGACGCTGGTTAACCAAAGAGTCGCCGCGATGCAAAAAACCTTGCAGCCCCTGAGAAATCAGGCAGAGAGCGAGAATTCCCGCTTTCCACAGGGCCAACAAAACCCAACAACCCTTTTATAAATATAATTTTATTGTTTTAAGGAGCCCTATGCCCGGTCCTTTACTCGATACGCTTAATGGCGTCCGTCAGGACGTCGCTCCAGTTTGGCTGATGCGCCAGGCAGGGCGGTATCTTCCGGAGTATCGCGAATTGCGCAGCGACAAAGGCGGGTTTCTCGAACTGGTCTACGATAGCGAAGCCGCAGCTGAGATCACGGTGCAGCCGATCCGGCGGTTCGGGTTCGATGGGGCAATCCTGTTTTCAGATATTCTGATTGTGCCGCATGCGATGGGTCAGGGGCTTGAGTTCCTCGCTGGCGAAGGGCCCAAGCTCAGCCCGACTTTACTCGATCAGAAGCTGGAGAGCTTTACCGCGGCACCGCAGCGGTTTGAGCCGATCTATGAAACGGTGCGACTTACACGTCAGCTGATCGGACCTGGTGTAACCATGCTTGGCTTTGCCGGGTCGCCCTGGACTGTCGCGACGTACATGATTGCCGGCGAAGGATCGAAGGATCAAGGACCTGCACGATTATTGGCCTATCGTGATCCAAAGCAGATGCAGGCTATTCTTGATGCGATCATCGAGGTTTCGATCATCTATCTGCGGGGTCAAATCGAAGCTGGCGCAGAGGCGGTGCAATTGTTCGACAGCTGGTCCGGCAGTCTTGCGCCTGACGAGTTTGAGCGCTGGGTGATTGCCCCTAATCACGCGATCACCGCCGCGCTGAAGGCTTCACACCCCGGCATACCGGTCATCGGATTTCCCAAGGGAGCCGGTGAGAAACTGCCAGCTTATGCCCGCGAGACAGGGGTTGATGCAGTAGGGCTGGATGAAACGTTTGATATGGGCTGGGCGCATCGTGAATTGCCTGAAGGCATGCCAGTGCAGGGAAATCTTGACCCGCTATTGGTCGAAGCTGGCGGGCAAGCACTTCCATATCGGTGCCGAGCGGTTGTTAGTGCATTTGCCGAGCGTCCGCACGTGTTCAATCTTGGTCACGGAATCGGTCAGCACACGCCAATAGAGCACGTTGAGCAATTGCTCGCTGCGGTCAGAGGCTAATTCGGGCAAGTATTTCGAGCGCATATGATGCAGTCCGTGCTCCTAGATCTATACCCTTGGCTGACGGCGGGTCACGTGATCGTAATGGTGTTCTGGTTGGCCGGATTGTTCATGCTGCCGCGTCAGTGCATTTACATCCTTGACACGGCACCAGGATCCGACGGCGAAGCGCGGTGGGCCCATCGAATGGGATTGCTGCGCAAGATTATTCTAACGCCGAGTTTGATTGCGGTGTGGGTGCTTGGTCTGGCGCAGGCCTATACAATGGAGCTGTTCACGCAAGGTTGGCTTCATGCCAAGATCACTTTGGTGCTGCTGTTGTCAGGTTATCACGGTTGGCTGGTTGCCCAAACGCGCAAAATGGCGCGCGGAGAACGGCCACTTTCGGAAAAGACCTTGCGGGCAATTGGAGAGATTCCAGGCCTATTGCTCATTGCAGTTGTTTTGCTCGTATATCTCAAACCGTTCTGAGCTCAGGCGAGGTCTCGGCATTTTTCCAAGCAAGGGGTGAAAGGCGGATTGACCTTATTCGCCATCAAACTTATTTTGCACTTATTCGGCAAGGCGCGGCATTCAGCGGCGTCAGATCTGCTTTCTCCAAGCCCGGCCCGTAACGCTCGCCTTTGCGCCAGTCCAAAGGGCACCTCGTCCAAAGAGGTACTGATCTGCCGGCCAATCCAATAATCGGAATACTATTTCAATGCATCTCAAAGACTTAAAACAGAAAACGCCGGCTGAACTTGTGGCGATGGCAGAAGAGCTCGGTGTCGAAGGCGCCTCGACCATGCGGCGTCAGGACCTTCTGTTCAGCATCCTGCGTGAACTCGCTGAAGACGAAGAATACCAAGAAAAAATCATGGGGATTGGCACGATCGAAGTGCTGCAAGATGGGTTTGGTTTCCTGCGCTCGCCCGACGCTAATTATCTGGCGGGCCCTGATGATATCTATGTGTCACCCAATCAGATCCGCAAGTGGGGTTTGCGGACCGGTGATACCGTAGAAGGCGAAATCCGCGCGCCTAAAGATGGCGAACGCTACTTTGCATTGACAACGCTGTCCCAAGTCAATTTCGAAGGCCCTGATGCGGTTCGAATGCGGACCAACTTCGATAATCTGACGCCGCTTTACCCTGATCAGAAGCTCTCGCTCGACACGCTTGACCCTACCATTAAGGACAAGTCAGCAAGGGTGATCGATATCATCTCACCGCAAGGAAAGGGTCAGCGCGCTTTGATCGTGGCGCCGCCGCGCACGGGTAAGACCGTGCTGCTTCAGAACATTGCCAAGGCGATCACCGACAATCATCCCGAAGTGTTTCTGCTAGTGCTTCTCGTCGATGAGCGGCCTGAGGAAGTTACCGACATGCAGCGTAGCGTGAAAGGTGAAGTGATCTCGTCGACTTTCGACGAACCTGCCAATCGCCACGTGCAAGTCGCTGAAATGGTTATTGAAAAAGCCAAGCGCCTGGTTGAGCATAAACATGACGTGGTCATCCTGCTTGATTCGATCACGCGTCTTGGACGCGCTTACAACACGGTTGTACCAAGCTCGGGTAAGGTCTTGACCGGCGGTGTTGATGCTAACGCGCTCCAACGCCCTAAGCGGTTTTTCGGCGCTGCGCGTAACATCGAGGAAGGCGGCTCGCTGTCGATCATCGCGACTGCTTTGATCGACACCGGTAGCCGCATGGATGAAGTGATCTTCGAAGAGTTCAAAGGGACGGGCAATTCGGAAATTGTGCTCGATCGCAAAGTCTCCGACAAGAGGATTTTCCCGGCGCTCGACGTTGGCAAATCGGGCACTCGCAAGGAAGAGCTGCTGGTCGAGAAGGACAAGCTCTCCAAGATGTGGGTCCTGCGGCGCATCCTCATGCAGATGGGAACGGTCGATGCGATGGAATTCCTGCTTGATAAAATGAAGGATTCCAAGACCAACGAAGATTTCTTCGACACCATGAACCAGTAATGTAAGGCCTCAGGTAAACTCACCGCATAAGGGTTGTTGGGAACTTCTTCGAACGATGCTTAGCCAATATCTTTACATCAGCACTGCGCCTAATCTGTCTCGCGAGGAGGTGGATTCGATCCTTGCCAGCAGTGCGCGCAACAATCCGGCTAACGGTGTTACCGGGCTGCTTATCTACAATGGACGCAACTTCCTGCAATTGCTGGAAGGAGAAGAAGCGGAGCTGGTCGCGCTCATGGTGCGGATCACGCATGATCCGCGCCATACCGGCATTTCGATGATTGACCGTAAAGTGATTGATGAACGGGCTTGCGATGACTGGGCGATGAAGCGGGTGCTCATCGCCGAGAACGTTGCGACCCGGCGCGAAATACTCGATCGCGACTTGCCAAGCGGTCTTGATCCTGAAACGCGTCGGATCATCATGAATTTCGCGGTGCTGAACTAGGCAAAGGCGGCATAGTCCTGAGGGCTGCTCCTTGGGCGCGATTAACGATGCTTTGGGTCGTGGCGGACTACACCCGCATCATGCGCCAAGTCATGTATGAAAGCACCGCGAGCGAAGAGTTGGGTCACGGCAATGTCTTCGGCATCGTTGCCAAGTCTTCCGCGCGTAATGCGGCGGATGATCTGAGTGGCTTCCTCCTTTTTCACGAAGGGCGGTTCTTGCAGCTTCTTGAAGGGGAAGCAGAGCCCTTGCGCGCTACCCTTGAGCGGGTGAAACGCGACCCCCGCCACGACGACCTGAAAATGCTCTATGATGTTGAGATTTCCGAGCGTTCCTTTCCTAAATGGACCATGCGCCGGATTTCGACTAGCGATGCCGATGCGGCAATGATCTTTGTTGCTGGGCAACACGAAGGTGTGCTCGATCCGCGGATCCGCACGGCACTTGAGCGTTTTTTGGGACTTGAAAGCGTTCCTGCCGGCTCGCGTCCTTCAAGCCGGCTGTCGCGCTAAGGCTCTTAGGGCTCTTGCAGCTCAGCCGGCCAGATGCTCGGCGAAAAACGCTGCGGTCCGACCGTCAGCCAGAGTGGCGGCCTTTTCGTCGCGGCGCTCGCCGATTTCAGTGGCAAAGCCGTGATCAAGGCCTTCATAATCGTAAAGCGTTACACGTGGATGCTCATCAAGGCCTGCATGCATTGCGGCCTGCGTATCCTTGTCCACAAACCCGTCTTCTGTCGGAATGTGGAGCAATAGCGGATTAGCGATTGCGTCTTTCTCGCTCAGCAAGCCATCAATCCCGACCCCATAATATCCAACAGACGCGTCGATATCCGTGCGGGCCGCGGTCATGTATGCCAATCGCCCGCCGAGGCAGTAGCCAACGCAGCCGACTTTTGTGAGCCCGTGGGTTTTGCGGATATACTCGATTGAGGCTTGAATGTCTTTAATCCCCATATCCTGATCAAACTTGCCCATCAGGTCGAGCGCGCGCTGAAATTCAGCCTCGATATCAGGATCAAGTTCGACGTTCGGCTCAACCCGCCAAAACAGGTCCGGGGCTAGCGCAAGGTAACCTTCAGCCGCGAGCTTGTCGCACTTTTGGCGAATGCCCTGGTTAACCCCGAAGATCTCTTGGATTACAATGATCGCCGCATTCGGCTCACCATCTGGCCGAGCAAGATAGCCAGCAAAGCTTTCATCGCCTTCCAGTGTCGCAATCGATACAGTCTCGGTCATGGCAAGGGATCTCCTTTATTCGTGCGTCAGTATATGTTCATTGCACAACGCTCCTGTCAGACCCAAATGACATTTGTATGAGGAGCGCGAGAGGTAAGACCTATGAAGATCAACGTCGAAATCGAATGCACGCCCGAAGAAGCGCGCAGCTTTATGGGTTTGCCCGATGTTAGCTCAGCGAATTCGGTCTATGTCGATAACCTTGCAAGAGCGATGAAAGGCGTAAGCAACCCCGATCAATTGCAGGAATACGCTGAAAGGCTTGCGCCGATGGGGCAAGTGGGTCTCAAGCTGTTTCAGAGTTTTGTCGAAGGCGGAATGCGCGGTGCAGCCAATTCTGCATCGAACAGACCTTCGAATGCGTCTTCAGAATCGACCAAGGCGAATGACGCGGCTGATTAAGCTGAGCGCACAAGACAGCTTGAAACAGGAATGGTGGGTGCGAGCGAGACTATTGTTGCCTTGTCGAGCGGAACCCCGCCAGCGGCCATCGGCATTATTCGGGTAAGCGGTCCGCGAGCGCGCGTTGCCTTGTCGCAGCTGACCGGGCGCGAGTTTGTTCCACGCGAAGCACGCTTAGCGAAACTGCGCGATGATGGCGGTGCTTTGCTTGATGAAGCGCTCGTGTTGTATTTCCAAGGACCCAGCAGTGCGACCGGCGAGGATCTGGTTGAGCTGCACTGCCATGGTGGGCGGGCGGTGCTTGCCGCGGTAGAGCGCGCTTTGGTTGCGATGCCGGGAATACGAGCGGCTTCACCTGGCGAATTCACCCGCCGTGCGTTTGCGAACGGCCGGATTGATCTCGCGCAAGCGGAAGGCCTTGCTGACCTGTTAAGCGCGGAGACCGAGCTTCATCGTGCGGCCGCACTTGCCAACACAAGTGGCGCATTGTCAGCGCAGATCAGCGCGTGGCGCGATGAAGTCTTGCGTTTGTCCGCCCAGATCGAGGCGGTTTTGGATTTCTCCGATGAAGAGGACGCAAGCGACCTCCCAACGGGGTTCGCTGAAAGCATCGGCACGCTTGTACAGAATATGGAGGAATGGCTCGTTCGCCCGCGGGCTGAGCGTCTGGGGGAGGGCTATCGGGTTGTTTTGGCTGGACCACCCAATTCAGGGAAGTCTACTCTGTTTAATGCTCTGGTTGAGAGCGAAGCGGCGATCACTTCGCCTGTGGCTGGGACAACCCGCGACGTGCTGGAGCGCTCGGTTGCGATAGCGGGCGTGCCGTTGTGCTTCGTTGATACCGCAGGTCTGCGCGAGACTGACGATGATGAAATCGAAGCGATTGGGATAGGGCGCGCGAAGGAACAAATGGTCGCGGCTGACCTGACTTTGTGGCTGGGCGAAGAGGGTCATGGTCCGCGTGATTCCTGGGAAATCGCTGCGCGAGAAGACGCGCCGGACTTTGCGGCCAAGAGATCGCCTCGTTTCACGCTGTCGGCGGCGACGGGTAGTGGGATGGAATGCTTCAAAATGGCGCTGGTGGAGCAGGCTCGGTCGAGTTTGCCAAAGCCGGGCGAAGCCGCGCTAAATGCCCGTCAGCACGCATTGGTTAGCGAAACAGCTGCTGCTTTATTAAGGGCCCGCGCGCCGAGTGATCTCTTACTTATTGCCGAAGAGCTGAGAAGTGCCCGTGCCTCGTTTGATCGTTTGCTTGGCCGCGCGACGACTGAGGATATGTTGGACGCTTTGTTTGGGCGCTTTTGCATCGGTAAATGAGCGGGCGCTGCCGGATGTTTCACGTGAAACAGCTTTGACCGAGCGCAGTTGAGTGCCTATTTCGCCGAGAATGCACGATTTCGATGTTCTTGTAATTGGCGGCGGGCATGCCGGTGTTGAAGCAGCTTGCGCGGCGGCGCGTATGGGTGCGCGTGCAGGCCTTGTCACATTCGACCTCGACGCGGTTGGTGCGATGAGCTGCAATCCGGCGATCGGCGGGTTAGGCAAAGGTCATCTCGTGCGCGAAGTCGATGCGCTTGATGGCGTGCTCGGCAGCGCTGCGGATGCCGGGGCGATCCACTACCGGATGCTTAATCGTTCGAAGGGCAGCGCCGTCTGGGGTCCGCGCGTTCAAGCCGATCGGGTGCTGTTCAAAGCGGCGGTGCAAAAGATCGTATCTACGCAAGACAACCTCACATGCGTTGAAGGCGAAGCGGCCGCGTTGCGTTTGGCGGGTGGGCGCGTGGCCGGACTGGAGCTGGCTGATGGGACGACACTCAGTGCTCCGCGCGTTATCCTTTGCACAGGCACTTTTCTGGGCGGGATTTTGTTTCGCGGCGAAGAGCGTTTCACCGGAGGTCGGATCGGGGAGAATGCAGCGACACGTTTGGCTGAGCAATTGCGCGACGCTGATCTTCCGATGGCGCGGCTGAAGACCGGGACACCGCCCCGCTTGGACGGGCGCACTATCGATTGGGCGAAGCTGCCTGAACAGCCGTCTGACAACGATGATTGGAAGATGTCTTCGCTCTCTCGCCGGCGATCAAACCCGCAAGTGTTCTGCGCAATAACCCGGACCAATGAAGCGGCGCATGATATCATCCGTGCCAACCTTGATCGCTCGCCGCTTTTCTCCGGCGCGATCGACGCGGCTGGCCCGCGCTATTGTCCTTCGATCGAAGACAAGATCCATCGCTTCGGTGATCGCAACGGGCACCAGGTCTTCCTTGAGCCTGAGGGACTGACCACGCATCTCGTCTATCCCAATGGGATCAGCACTTCGCTCCCGATAGACGTCCAGCAGCAGATGCTCGAAGCTATGCCTGGGCTGGGGGCGGTTGAGATGGTTGAGCCGGGCTATGCAGTTGAATACGATCATGTTGATCCGCGTGCGCTAACGCGCGACCTGCAATTGCGAGCGATACCCGGTCTGTATTGCGCGGGGCAGATCAACGGGACGACCGGCTATGAAGAGGCTGCCGCTCAAGGTTTGGTTGCTGGCTTCGCCGCCGCTGGTGCGGTTCTTGGAAAGGCGCCGCCGCAGCTCGATCGAGCCAATTCGTATATCGCAGTCATGGTCGATGATTTGACTTTGCAAGGCGTAAGCGAGCCATACCGGATGCTGACGGCGCGCGCAGAATACCGCTTGCGACTGCGCGCAAACAATGCCGCGACACGTCTTACTTCGCTTGGGATCGAAGCGGGCGGTATCGGACCAGAGCGGACCAAGTGGTTTACGCGGCGCGAGGAAGCGCGCGCTACTCTAGAAGCTGCGTTCTCGATTTCTGTCCATGCCCGCGAATTGGCAGACCACGGTCTCAATGTACGCCGCGATGCGGGCGACAAGAGCATTGGCGAATGGCTGCGTCACGATGGCGTCGACTTAGAAGCGTTGGCACCTTGGCTTGGCGATGCAGCAACAACCGATCCGGGTCTGGCGCAGGAGCTGGCAGAGGATGCCGCTTACGCGCCTTATCTCGCTAGGCAGGACGCCGAGTTGCGCGATTTGCGGGCGAGTGAGCAATTGCCTCTGGCGCCTGACTTTCCCTATTCGGCCGTGCCGGGCCTCTCGCATGAAATGATCGAGCGTTTGAGTGCCGCGTCTCCGCCGACGCTCGCTGCAGCGGGGCGAGTGCCGGGAGTGACCCCAGCCGCGCTCGCAGCGCTTTTGGTGCATGCTAAACGCGATGCATCCGAGGGCAGGTTGAGCCACGATCAGTTTGCGGCGTGACCCCTCAAGCATTGCTTGAAAGCGAAGCGCAGGCCCGCGAATATTGCGCACAACTTGCCGACTCTGCGGCAATGGAGCGTCTTGAGCGGTTTGCCGGATTGTTGCTTGCTGAGAACCAGCGGCAAAACCTGATTAGCAAAGCCTCCGAAGCGCATCTGTGGCAAAGGCATATTGCGGATAGCGTCCAATTGCTGGCGCATGTTTCACGTGAAACAATGGCAGATGACAAAATCTGGCTTGATCTGGGGACTGGCGCAGGATTTCCCGGCTTAGTGATCGCCGCGCTTCATCCGGATATGCGCGTGGTCTTGGTCGAAGCGAGGGCTCGCCGCGCAGATTTCCTCGCCGCTTCTGCTGAGCGTCTCGGGCTCCGCCGATGCGAGGTCCTTGCTGATCGACTCGAGCGCATCACACCATTTATCGCCAATGTCATTTCGGCACGCGCGTTCGCGCCGCTTGAAAAGCTCCTCCGCTTATCCGCACCCTTCTCCACAAAGAGCACCTGCTACCTCTTGCCCAAGGGCCGCTCGGCAGCGCACGAATTAGAAGCATTAAAACCTTCGATTCGAACCATGTTTCACGTGAAACAATCATTGACCGACCGAGCTGCGGGGATCATCGTGAGCAAAGTGTCACGCGATTAGTCCGATAGTGCCGAAGAAAGGTCACAGCCTGAGCAGGAAAATCATGCTGACAATCGCAATTGCTAACCAGAAGGGCGGGGTGGGTAAGACCACCACGGCTATCAATATCGCTACAGCCATGGCGGCAACGGGCTGGCGTACGCTGCTCATCGATCTCGACCCGCAAGGCAACGCTTCCACTGGGCTTGGCGTTCAGGCGGCCGCGCGGGAAATGTCGAGTTATGATCTGCTGGTTGATGAAGTTCCGCTCATTGAGACCGTGGTCGAAACGAGTATTCCGGGACTAGATATCGTGCCAGCGACGGTCGATCTGAGCGGCGCCGAAGTCGAACTGGTGTCGGTGGATGAGCGAACCGCGCGTTTGCGCGATGCCCTATCCGCGCATCAAGGTCATGATATCTGTTTTGTCGACTGCCCGCCTTCGCTTGGCTTGCTTACCCTTAACGCGCTGTGCGCCGCTGATACGTTGCTAGTCCCGCTGCAATGTGAGTTCTTTGCGCTCGAAGGCCTCAGCCAATTGCTGCAAACTGTTGAGCGGATTCAGCAACGCTTCAATCCTTCGCTCGACATTATCGGCATTGCGCTGACCATGTTTGATCGGCGCAACCGCTTGACCGATCAGGTCTCCGATGATGTGCGCGATTGCCTTGGCAAGCTCGTGTTTGACACTGTCATTCCGCGCAATGTCCGTTTGTCAGAGGCACCGAGCCACGGCCTGCCGGCGCTGGTTTACGATCATTCATGCCTGGGGAGCAGAGCGTATATCTCGCTTGCGCGTGAGCTTATTGGCCGGTTTCCGCCTGAAAGACAGGCGGCATGAGCGACAAGCCAACCGATCCTATCCGGTTTTCCGTACCGCAGCGGCCAAGCGGCGATCGCAAGAAAAAGCTCGGTAAAGGCCTTGGCGCCTTGTTGGGCGAAACGAAGCGTGAAGAGCCGTTGGAGCGCGGCGCGACGGAGCCGAACGCAGCGGGAGTAGAAGATGGCGCTGCGCCGCGGCCCGATCCGAATTCTCCGCTTAAAATGCTGGCTTTGGCGGATATCTCACCTTTGCCGGGCAACCCGCGCAAATACTTTGATGAAGCGGCGCTTGATGAACTCGCCGGGTCAATTGCGACCCGCGGCGTGATCCAGCCGATCATTGTCCGACCGACGGAACGCGGACAGTACCAACTGGTTGCCGGAGAGCGCCGCTGGCGTGCGGCCCAAAAAGCGCGTCTGCATGAGATTCCCGCGCTGGTTCGAGAACTCGATGATCGCGAAGTGATGGCGCTCGCATTGATTGAGAATCTTCAACGAGAAGATCTCAATCCAGTGGAAGAAGCGCGGGCTTATCAAAAGCTTGCCGACAGCGAGGGCATGACTCAGGCAGAGATCGCGCGGATGGTCGACAAGTCCCGCAGTCACGTCGCAAATATGCAGCGTCTGCTTGGATTGCCGGAAAACGTGCTCGATTTGGTCGAGGCCGGGCAATTGTCGATGGGTCATGCGCGGGCGCTGATCGGACAGTCCGACGCAGCTGATCTCGCAAATCGCGCGGTAAACGACAATCTTTCAGTACGCGAGATCGAGCAGATCGTGCGCCAAGTCGCTGCCGGTGTGTCGGGTGTTCCTGAAACTACGGTATCCCGCCGGAAACCGCCCCAGGATGCAGATATCGCAGCGGTCCAGCAGCACCTTGAAGAGTTTCTGGGAATGGCGGTGCGGATTAAGTCGGACGCCGATCCGCGTTCAGGTGCGATCTCGATCCGGTATACCGATCTCGATCAGCTCGATTTGTTATGCCAGCGCCTTACCGGCGGCGATGTTTAAGCACTTTTTTCAGCTATAATCAGGCGAAAAACCGCAGAAATCTGCGATTCCTGTCCGCAATGTTCATACATCACAGCTAAAGTTAACCATACCCAAAAACGAAGAGTGAACTCGGTAAAAGTACCTAACCGGTACAGACGGATCATGCGACTCGTCTGGCAAGCAGGGGCGGGAAAGCGGTGATGATCGCGCATCCATCCGTGCGAGCAACCGAACAAGACCACCGGTTTAAAGGACCAAATAATGACCAAGACCATTCGCTTTGGCGCTGCTGGCGCCGCTCTTGTCGCTGCGCTCGGCATGACCACCGCCGCGCACGCTCAAGATACCGCTACCGCCGATGCACGCGCCGAAGTGCTTGATGCTCTCGTGCTTACGCTTCAAACCGGTACAGCGCTCGATTTCGGCGCGATCGTCGTGAACGGCGCTGATACTCTTACGCTGACTCCGGCTAACACCATGGATTGCGTTGCTAAGCAGGTTGTCTGCTCAGGCACGACCGATGTTCCGGACTTCACCATCACCGGTACGCCAAGCAAGGCGGTGACGATCAATCTGCCGACGACTTCGATCGATCTGGTGCTACAGGGCAGCTCCGGCGTGAACGCCAATGAAGTGATGCAGCTTACTGCCGTCAGCTCAAGCCAGAACGGAGCATCGGGTCCGGAAACCACGCTTGACACTAACGGTGACGGAGCGTTCAGCGTGGGCGGCACGCTCAATATCGGCCCGAACCAGGATGCCGGCATTTATGAAGCGACCTTCAGCGTTTCAGTTGAGTATTCGTAACTTTCAAGGTTCATATCCAGCGCTTCGCAGCGCTCTTGTGAAAAGCACTTAAGGCCGTGCCCGGGATGTCGGGTGCGGCCTTTTGCTTGTGGCTGTGCCGATTGCGATCGCTACTGCTCCAGCCATACCCAAAACGCACTTGGTTTAAGCCTTTTTAACCCTGTCCGCTTACCACGCTGCGTGAAAGTACGCAGGTTGGCATTAAAGCCGGGGGGCCTGCGGAGTAGGGGCCAATCCGCGATGACATTGAAAAAATGGAAGAATATTGCCTGTGGTGCTGCCGTCCTAGCCGCCGCATCAACGCTAGCACCGATCGTTTCTGCCCAGGCGCAGGGTGATCTGCTCGTCGCGCCAACCCGAGTCATTCTCGACGGACGACGCGGCACTGAGGTTATCCTGAGCAATATCGGCTCAGAAGAAGCCACCTACCGTGTGGGCCTCGAACTGCGCCGGATGCTGGAAAACGGACGCTTGGTCCCGGTAGAGAAGAGCGACGCGTCCGATGCCGAAGAAGCCGCGCTCGGAATGATCCGCTACGCTCCGCGCCGGATCACCCTTCCGCCGGGCCAACCGCAGGCGATCCGCCTTGCTGCTCGCCCTGGAGCCGATCTGCCCGACGGCGAATATCGGGTGCATATGTCATTCAAAGCGATCCCCAAGCCGCGCGCCGTGACTGATGCCAGCGAACCGAGCGCGAATGTCTCGATCAAGCTGATCCCGATCTATGGTGTGACCATTCCGATCATCGTGCGCCACGGCCGGCTTGAAGTTCAAGTTGCGATCAACCAGCCTCGCGTGGTGCAAGGCGAGAATGGGCCAGAGCTGGCTTTGGCGATCACCCGCGCCGGGGATAGCTCAACCTATGGCGAATTGCGTGTGACTAAACCTGGCCTTGAAGATCCGGTGGTCCAGCTGCGCGGTATTGCGATCTACACCGATATCGCAACCCGGGAATTGCGCATTCCGCTAACCGCTGAACAAGCAAGCGCACTCACTGGCCAATTGCGCTTCGAATATCGCGAAATGCCTGAAGCCGGTGGTGCGTTGATCGCAGCCGTGGACGCGCAGGTCGGCTGACTTTCGCGCGAGACCGCCCGGACGTGCCTGAGTGGCATGCATTTCGCGGCACAGATTTCCATGAATATATTGCGATCACTGAGGTATGCGGCGCTTACAGCCGGAGCTGCGGCCTTGCCGTTATGCGCTCCAGCCTTGGCGCAAGCTGATCGCACACAAGCACCTGTGCTTGCCGACACCGCTTCCGCGACACCCGTCTGGCAAGCGAGCGACGACGATTTTCTGCTGCTGCAGCTCGTCGTCAAAAACTACAAGCTCACACTCGATGTCCGCGGGTATCAGACCGATCAAGGCGTTTGCCTTGATTTGGCGGATGTTATTCAGTCACTTGATTTGCCGATCCGTCTCGACAAAAAGTCGCGCCGCGCAACTGGTTGGCTATTCGCAGAGGATCAACGTTTCACGCTTGACCGAGAAGCAAACACAGTACAAAACATGAACATGGGCCGCGCGCCCGTTTCAGACGACATCTACGATACACCCGAAGGTTGGTGTGTGGATACCAAGGCGCTGTCGCGATGGTTTGGCATCGAGTTCCGCCCTGACCTTTACAATGCGCTGGTCCGGCTTGAATCCGAACGTGATCTGCCGTTCATGCAGGCGATTGAGCGAAGAAGTCGCGCGGCGCGACTTAAATCAAAGCGTCAGACCTTCGATCTTTCCAAATATCCCAGCCAGGACATGGAATATCGCGCCTGGCGTACCCCTTCGCTCGATGTCGTGGCCGAGACGGGTGTGCGCAATGGGGGTCCGGGCAGTCAGGGTCTGCAAGGCCAGATCGAGTTGTTCGCGGCTGGCGAAGCGCTCGGCGCATCATATTTCGCCCGGTTGGCAACGAACGATCAACTTGAGCCCCAGACGGTGCGCGTAAGGGCGTATCGCAATGACCCTGAGGGCAAGTTGCTTGGTCCGCTTGGTGCGACGCAGATTGCTGCTGGTGACGTCGAGACTATTGCCGGACGTCTGACTGGTCAGACGGCAGTGGGTCGCGGCGCCTTCATCAGCAATCGGCCACTCGGTCAGCCGACGCGCTTTTCCGCCACCACCTTGCGGGGCACGTTGCCTGCGGGATGGGATGCTGAGCTTTACCGCAACGGGCAACTTATCGCATTTCAGGAAGATCGCGGCGATGGCCGCTACGAGTTTGTTGAAATCGAGCTGTTTTTCGGGCGCAACGATCTTGAGATCGTGCTTTACGGACCGCAAGGCCAGGTGCGCCGTGAGAAAACCTCGGTCCCGGTTGGCTTCAACCAGATTGAGCCAGGCAAGACCTACTATTGGGCAGGGATCCTGCAAAATCAGCGCGATCTGGTCCAGCTTGATAACAGCGCAGCGATTGTACCGCAGAAATGGCGCTGGGGGGTGGGCGTTGAACGCGGCCTTGATGCGAGGACCAGCGCCGCGCTTGGCGTGCAAAATCTTTATTTCGCAGGCGCCCGCCGCACCTTTGCGGAAGGAGCGCTGACGCGCAGCTTCGGCAGTGTCCAGATGGAGCTGATCGCAGCGCATGAACTCGGGGCGGGTAGCGCCACCGAGGCGAATGTGTTGGGGCGTCTTGGAAAATTCAATTTCGGTTTCAACGCCTTGGCGTCATTTGGGAGCTTTACAAGCGAGTTCGCCCCTAACGACATAGACTTTCGGGCAGGCTTCAATTTCGATACCTCGCTTGCGCTTGGTAAGATTGCGTTGCCGATCCAGGCCGATATCTCGCATGCACAGCTTAAAGACGGTTCCTATCGAAATGAGTTCATCGCGACGACTTCGGTAACGGCTGGCAGGCTCGCGCTTTCCGCACAGATCGACCATCTCGATCAAGGTTCCGGGCCCAATACGCCGCCGCTTAACGAGACACGCCTGCGGTTGCTGGCAAATGCCCGCTTCAAGAGGGTTCGGCTGCGCGGCAATGCGAGTTTTAACCTCGCTGGCAACAATCCGGGTCTCGATAACGCAATTGTGAGACTCGATGCGAATATCGGTCGGCTCTCGCAGATGCAGGGTCAGTTGGAATATCGGGCTCAGGGCGACGAATTCCGCTTTACCGCAGGGTATACGAGGCAATTCGACAAGCTCTCGCTGCGGGGAAGCGCCATTATCACGTCGCTGGGCGAGGTTGGCGCTAGTGTGCAACTGGCCTTTAGTCTCGGCCCGGATCCGGTGTCCGGCGGCGTGCGCGTCTCACAAACCAAACTTGCAAGGAGCGGTCAGGCGGCGGTGACCGTGTTCCGCGATGAGGATGGAAACGGTCGACGCGACCCGGGCGAAGAGCCTCTGACGGATGTGTTGGTCGAAGCGGGACTGCGCAGCACTGATGCGATCACTGGTGAGAACGGCCGCGCAATCGTTGATGATCTGCGACCGTTCCGACCGGTCCTTGTCGGCGTTGATGAGGCATCGCTTGGCGATCCCTTCCTCGCGCCGGCGGTGAAAGGGATCGTGATCACGCCGCGCCCTGGTGTTGTCACTCAGATTGAGTTGCCGATCGCCCCCACCGGCGAAGTGGAAGGCATGCTCGTGAGCCCAAGTGGGACCGAACAACCGGGCGCGGCGCTCGAACTCGTTAACCAGCACGGTGAAGTTACCGCGAGCACACTAACCGAGTTTGATGGCTTCTTCCTGTTTGAGCGGGTGCCCTACGGCACTTATCGCTTGCAGGTCGCCGAAGACACGGCGCGTGCATTGGATGTCGAGCGCAGTTTTGCGAGTGACAAGGCTAATGCAGACTTCCTGCTCGACCGCACGAAAGATGTCATCCGATTGGGTCCGGTCAAGCTCAACACCAAAGGAAGCGGACAGGATTCTCCGTCGCCTGACGATCCGTCAGATAGGTTGCAGACGGTTGCAATCCGGAGTTCAAGCCAGACTGCGCGATCAGATCGCTTTATCGGTCCGCCGGATGAAATGGCATCGCCTCAGTAGGCCTTGCAGCGAGCGGCTGTTGATTACTGCCCTTTGATCATTTTTGGCGATGGTATCACCCGCGACGCGCCAGTCGCGCTGCCCGGGATGCGTTCTTCGCGAACAGTTTCCCTGACGATTACACGCTGGCGTTGTTCATAGCGGATCGGGACCAACACGTTCTGTGGAGGCTGCGTGTAACCATAACCGTAGTAGGCTGGCGGGTATGCCTGATACGTGTAGCCAGGATAGGGATACCCCGAATAGGCCGGTGCGCGCGGGATCGTGCGAGCCGCCACCCGCGGGCCCGGCTCACCATATTGGCTCAGATATCCATCAATGGCCGCTTCGCAGTCGTACTGGCCATCCTTTTTCCCGCCACCCACGAGATTGCCAAGCGCAAGGCCAGCTAACCCGCCTGTGCCAGCTCCGATCAACGTCCCGCCGAGGCGTTCGCCATCCGCCACCCGATTGCCAATGAAACCACCGGCCACGGCTCCAAGCAGCGCGCCGATCACACTGCTTTTGTCGTCTTCGCTCAGGTCGGCTGTGCGCCTGCGGCATTCGGCGAGCCATTGATCGCGTTCAAACACCGCAGCCGCAGGAGCAATTGGACCAGTTGGATAATAACCACCGGGATAGGGCTGCGCCGGATAGTTTACAGCCGGGTTTTGAGGGCTTGGAAGGGGCTGAGCCGGGATGCGCCGCGTGCGCGTAACAGTCTCCACACCATCAGGCCCGGTGGTGGTTTCCGTTGTCACTGCCGGTAAAGGCGTTTGCGGTGCTGCAACAATCGGCTGTGCAGAGACGCTACTCGGCCAAGCGAGCACAACGCAGGCAAGCGCTGGGAGTGATAGGATCGCGGCTTTGGCACCGCGGATCGCAAGATGTGAGTTCGGCATATTCATCCCCCGACTTGTCCCCCGCCGCAGCGCAATAAGCGAATCAACCAGGATGAGCTGCGCGCCACGTTAAAGCGCCGTTTACCACCCGTGTAGCAGGTCGCCTAATTCGGGCACACTTGCTGTCTCGTTTCGGGTCGTTAACCCTGCCACCTCCTGAACCGCGCAGATCGGCACAGGCAATCAAATGCGATCGGTGATCAGATCTGCGAGCTGCTCGATCCCCGCTGCATCATCCTTGTCGAAGCGCGCGAGGTCGGGACTGTCGAGATCGATGACCGCGATTGCTTGTCCATCGCGAAGCACCGGCACCACCAGTTCCGATCGGCTCGCTGCATCGCATGCGATATGCCCCGGAAATGCGTGGACGTCGTCGATCAATTGCGTTCGCCCAGACTGTGCAGCTACTCCGCAAACCCCCTGGCCAAGCGGAATGCGAATGCAGGCCGGGCGCCCGATAAATGGGCCAAGCACCAATTCATCGAGACCATTTGCGCTTTTGCCAAGACGATAGAAACCAGCCCAGTTGAGGTCCGGGATGAACTCCCAAATCAGCGCGGCTAGATTGGCCATATTGGCAATCGTGTCAGGTTCATCCTTCGTCAGCGCATCGGCCGCATTGTGTAGTTCACGGTAACGCTCGGCTGGAGCGAGTGTCGGATCGGGCTTGAAATCAAACATAGCAGGCCGGTTCGCAGCATAGTTGGTGAACGCTGGCAGGACTTAGTGTGCCAAGCGATATTGTCGAGTGCGATCCGGTGCTCTAGTCCAACCTCCATGGCTGTCCTTCGCAAAATTGCGATCGTTCTGCTTATGGTAATCCTAGCCTCAGCAGCAACGATCTACTTTCTCACCCGCGGCGATACCGCAGATCTCACAGTTGCCGAAGTGACAGGCACTGATCCGGTGTTGCAGGAGCCCGATCCGGAAACAGTCCCGACAGTGCAGATCGCGAAGCCGGTTGGTTGGCCAGCTGACGAACAACCCGAGGCCGCAGCGGGTCTTACCGTGAATCGCTTTGCTGAAGGGCTCGATCATCCGCGCGTGCTCTATGCACTTCCCAATGGTGATATTCTCGTCACGCTGACACGGGCGCCTGCCAAAGCTGAAGAGCCAAGTGGGCTCATGGCCACAATCCGCGGTTGGGTCGAAGGCTATCTATTTAGTGCTGCCGGTTCCGCCGGGCAATCGGCAAACCAGATTGTGCTGCTGCGTGATGCAGATGCGGATGGTGTCGCTGAAGTGCAAGAGGTCATTCTGAGCGAAGGGCTCGATTCTCCGTCTGGCCTCAGTTGGCTCGATGATACGCTGTATGTTGCCAATCACGATGCGGTGCTGGCGTTCGACTACACGCTTGGTAGCTTGTCGGTCAGCGGATCGCCGACCAAACTGATGGATCTTCCGGCCGGTGGAGGGCATTGGATGCGCAATGTCGAACTCCACCCTGAAGGCGATCGTCTCTATGTCGCGGTCGGTTCCGTAAGCAATATTGGCGAGCGCGGAATGGAAGTCGAAACCGGTCGCGCGATGATCTGGGAATACAATCTGGACGCTCAGCGTCAGCGCCAGTTCGCCGCCGGCCTGCGCAATCCCAATGGTCTCGATTTCAGTCCTTGGACCGGAGAACTCTGGACCACCGTCAACGAGCGCGACATGCTTGGATCGGATCTGGTGCCTGACTATCTGACGAATGTGCCGGTTGGCGCGCATTATGGCTGGCCATGGCTTTACTATCGCGAGACCTTTGACCGCCGCGTCGAAGCGCCAATGCCGAGATTTCTTGATAGCTACGTGCGCAATCCCGAATTCGCTTTAGGACCGCATGTGGCAGCGCTTGGTCTGGTGTTTACGGCTGAAGGCCATCGGATGGGGCCAGAGATGGCGAGCGGGGCGTTTATCGCTCGGCATGGCTCATGGAACAGAAAGCCGCCATCCGGATACGATGTGGTTTATGTTGCCTTCGATGAGCGCGGCAATCCCATAGGTAAACCTCAGCCGGTGCTAACCGGTTTTCTCAACACCGATGGCACGACTAAGGGTCGGCCGACCTGGGTCGAATGGGCTGGCGATGGGTCGCTTCTGGTGTCCGACGATACCGCCGGGATTATCTGGCGCACGCTTGCTCCGCAGTCCGAACCGGGCGCCGCGATCAGCCCGCTTGAAGGCAAGCCGCTTACTCCGCAGAGCGAATTGACCGATCCGCGCGCAAGCTTTGAAGAGGACTACCTGCGCAGCCAGGCTGGACAATAGCTCTTCACGCAGGCCCCGTCGCTACAAGCTGAGGCCCGCGCGCCCGGCCAGTTCTGTCGCAAACTGAAAAGCCGTGCGGCCTGACCGCGAGCCTCGTTCGCTTGCCCAGCTCAAGGCTTCGGTCTCATCATAACCAAGCTCAAGTGGTGCAAGATAGGCGCTCACGATTTCCAGATAGGTCGCTTGGTCGCATGGATGAAACCCGAGCGCCAAACCGAACCGATCCGCCAGCGCCAGCGCGTGATCGCGTTCATCGCGCTCATGCAGCGCCTCGCTTGCGGCGGGATCGCGCGAGACAATTGCCCGGCGATTGGTTGTCACCGCCAGGCATATTTGGCGCGGGCGCTGGACAAGTCCGCCTTCAAGCAAGCTTCGCAAGGCAAGATTGGCTTGAATATCGGACGGCCCAAATCCGAGATCGTCTAGCAACAGCACAAAGGCCCGGGTTACTTGCGCCAGTTCGGCTATCAATCGGGAAAGCTGCGGCAGGCCGGTTGGTGTTATCTCTACTAGACCAAGCCTTCCCGGCGCTTCGCTCTGCACGTGGGCGGTGGCAGCGAGAACAAGTGCTGATTTGCCCATCCCGCGTGCGCCCCACAACAGCATGTCATGCGCGGCCGCTCCTTTGGCAAGACGCAAGATGTTGTCGCTCAGCCGTGCCTTTTGTTGATCGATCCCGCGCAGCGTCTCCAGCGGCAATGCCGTGAGCTTCGGCACGGGCTGCGCAGCATCACCTGCCCAGACATAGCCCGGAGCGCTAAGCCAATCAGTGGGCGGTGATAACGCCGGCGCAAGTCGCTCCAATGCGGTTGCAATCCGCTCAAGCACGTCGCGCCGCTTGCTCATCACTTAATCAGCTGGCGAGCTTCTCGGCTGGCAAGGCATAGAGCAAGTCCGAGCCGCTGGTCGCACCGGCCTTCAAGCCCAGAGCCTCAGGCACAATGCGGTCGAGAAAGAACCGGACGGTGACAGGTTTGGTTTCAGCCAGCGCCGGCGCGGCGCCGCGGCTCACCGCGTCGCGTTGCAGCATCAATTGCCACCCAGCCACAGCCACCGCGCCCATCGTGCAGAATGGCACGCTACCGGCCAGTCGATCATCAAGGCTTGCTTCATCGCGCATCCAACGCGCAATGTCCGAACATTCTCTTGCAAGAGTTGACAGTGCAGGTTCGCTAGCGCTCGCTTGGCTGATTTCATCAAACAAGGCGATCATCGCTTCGCCGCCATCAAGCCCAAGCTTACGGGTAACAAGGTCAGCCGCCTGAATGCCATTGGTGCCTTCGTAGATCGGAGCGATCCGCGAATCGCGCCAGTGCTGTGCAGCGCCGGTCTCTTCAACAAAGCCCATCCCGCCATGAACTTGGATGCCGATACCGGCCACTTCGACACCGACATCAGTGCCCCAGGCTTTGACGAGCGGCACAAGAATGTCGGCCCGGATTTTTGCCGTGTCGTCGCCGAGCGTACCGCGATCGACTTGGCCTGCGCAGTAATACAGCAACGCCCGCACGCCTTCGGTCAGAGCTTTCATGCGCACTATCATTCGCCGGACATCTGGGTGTTCAATGATCGCTACCGGGGTTTTGTCAGGCGAGCCCGCGCGGGCTGATTGAACGCGGTCCATGGCATAGTGGATTGCTTGCTGCGTCGCGCGCTCAGCGATCTGATTGCCTTGATTGCCGACATTGATCCGCGCATTGTTCATCATCGTGAACATCGCGGCGAGCCCGCGGTTCTCCTGGCCTACCAGTTCGCCAACGCATTCATCATTATCGCCATAGCTCATCACGCAAGTCGGCGAAGCGTTGATCCCGAGCTTGTGCTCCAGACTGACGCAGCGCAGATCGTTGCGATTACCGAGCGAACCATCGTCATTGACATGATATTTGGGCACCAGGAACATCGAAACACCGCGTGAACCCTCCGGCGCACCCGGAAGCCGCGCGAGCACGAGGTGAATGATGTTGTCGGCGAGCTCATGTTCGCCCCAGGTAATGTAGATCTTCTGTCCGCTGATCTTGTATTTGCCAGCGTGCTCGCCGCTGGTGATCGGTTCTGCGGTTGAGCGTAGCGCCCCGACATCCGATCCTGCGGCCGGCTCAGTAAGGTTCATGGTGCCAGACCATTTGCCGCTTACAAGGTCAGGCAGGTACTTTGTCTGCTGATCTTTGCTGCCATGGTGTTCGAGTGCATCGATCGCGCCGACTGAGAGCATCGGAAGCAGATTGAACGCCATGTTGGCCGCGCCAAGGTTCTCCAGGACATTGCACGCGAGCGTGAAAGGTAACCCTTGTCCGCCAAACTCGGTTGGTGACGCGATCGCATTCCAGCCTTGCTCAACATAGGCATCATATGCCTCTTTAAATCCATCGGGCAGCCGGACCACACCGTTCTCCAACCGAGCGCCTTCGGTATCGCCCGTCCGGTTGAGCGCTGCGAATTCACCTGCCGCAAATGCGCCGACACCTTCCACAATCGCTTCGACCAGATCGGGCTCTGCATGGGCAAACTTGTCGCTTTCAGCCAAGTCTTCGATCCCAGCGTTGACGCGGATCGCAAGCAATTGGTCTTGAGTAGGGGGCGTGTAAGGTGTCACGATGAAATTGATCCCTCAATTTGTGTGGCAAAACGATTAGCTGCCGATAGCTCTGCTTGGCAGATTTCGTCTTAGAATATAGCGCACTTGGAATGAGCGACAAGAACGCTACGGAAGTGGTCTTAGCAGACCGTGAAGGGATCGCCCGAGCCGCGCGAATCTTGAAGTCTGAAGGGCTGGTGGTGGTGCCTACCGAGACGGTCTATGGGCTTACTGCGCGGGCCGACAGCACCGAAGCGGTCGCCAAGATTTACACCGTCAAAGGTCGCCCGGACTTCAATCCTCTGATCGTTCATGTCAGATCACTAGAAGCGGCAAGCGAGCTGGCGCTGTTCGATGATCGTGCGAAAGAAGTCGCGCGGCGCTACTGGCCTGGCCCGTTGACGCTGGTTCTGCCTTTGCGCGAGGACGCACCTGTTGCGAAAGCGGTCACAGCAGGCTTGCCGACGATCGCGCTTCGGGTGCCAGCACATTCAGTGATGCAGGCGCTTCTTACTGAGACCGGGATGCCGCTTGCCGCTCCTTCGGCCAATCGCAGCGAGCATATCAGTCCGACGCGGCCTGAGCATGTGATAACCTCTCTGGGTGATGCATGTCCGATCATCCTCGACGGTGGACCTAGTGAAGCAGGGCTCGAATCGACGATAATCGCGCTCCGGCCGGGCGGCGGATGGACGTTGCTTCGACCCGGACCGATTTTCAAGGAAACGCTGGGCGGGGTGTTGGGCCAGCAGGAGCTGGAGGCACCCGCTGCCATCGAAGCACCGGGCCAATCGCGCCGCCACTATTCGCCTGGCAAACCGATGCATCTCTATCGACGCAACCCCTATCCGGGCGACTTCATGATCGGATTTGGCGATATAACAGGGGACGTTAATCTCTCGCCCAGTGGCGATAAAGTCGAAGCCGCAGCACGGCTTTATGAGTGTTTGCACTTGGCAGAAGCGGCGCCCAATCCGGGGATTTCGGTGGCATCGATCCACCCGCATGGGATGGGGCGCGCAATCAATGATCGGCTTGAACGGGCAGCGGCGCCTGCCGCCGGCTAGTCAGCCTCGGGTTCCGGAGGGATCGTCGGCAGGATTTCCTGAATCTCTGCATAGGTCGCTCGCGCGTCTTTGCAGGCGGACTCATCGCCATCCTGACAGTCTTCGATTTGCTCATCGTAGCGACGCTCAAGCTTGCCGAGTTGTTCCTCTCGCTTGCGAAGCTCGCGCCCCCGGTTCTCATCGGCTTCAGATTGGCTGGTGGTCGCCAGGTCAACCGCCTTGCTACCCGCTCTGATCGGGGCTGTGACAACATTGGCCGCAGTGCGAACCAGGCAACCCGACAGCATCATGGTGCCTGCAACCAGAGCCAGTGAAAGGAAAACACGCATGGCCTTAGCTACGCGACCAAGATCGCTCGACGCAAGTAATGACGCGTATTTGCCGGCCGGGTGGTCCTAGGTTTCGCTCGGCTCATCAGGCTTTGGTTGTTCCCTAGCCGCACTTTCGGCTGTCGCCGGTTCAGCAGCCGCATCCGATCCGGCCGGCTTACACTCAAGGTTGCCCGAACCGAACGAATTGAGCGTGCACTTCGCGCTGCCTGTCACATAGATATCACCCGATCCTCCGATATTAGCGTCGACCGTGCCATCGGACTGGAGTGTTACATCGCCTGAGCCCCCGATGGAGATTTCGGCATCGTCGGCCTTCAGTTCGGAAAAATCGACCGTGCCACTCCCGCCGATAGCTATTTCCAGCCTTTTTGCTTTGCCCGTTGCCTTTACTTCGCCACTCCCGCCGATTGCGAGCTCCAGCGCTTCGGCGTCGACCTTTGCCACTTTAACTGAACCTGCGCCGCCAATTGTGATTTCAGCCTGGTTGGCAATGCTTGCCGCGTCGATTGAACCGCTGCCTCCGATCAATAGTTCGCGCGGCGGTGCCATCGTCACGCGGACAACAGCCTTGCCCGTATCCTCCCAGCTCCCTTCTTCACGAGTGATCCCCAGAAGATCGCCATCGCGAACAAATCGGAGCTGAGCGACCGCTTCGTCGTCTCCCTCTACGCTGATATCAAGCGTATCACCTTCGCTGATGATCACAGTGTCTCCGCTGGTTACAACCAGCTCATCAGGCGGCGTGCCAGCCATGTCGAGCTCAGCCAAAGGCACGCCTTCTTCGCCGTTAATGCTCATATCTACACTGGTGTTACAACCAGCCAGCCCCGATCCTATTGCCAGCACTGCGACCGGTGCCATCCGTTTTAAAAAGCGTGTAATCATCATGTAGCTCCACCCAAGCTGATTAAGCGTATTGGTGATATAATACAGCATGTAACCATGTTCAAGGCAAGGGGTTTGCAGCAAATTGGGCCTGCAATCCTTGTGTTTAGTGCCAAAGAAAAAGGGCCGCCCATCGGGCAGCCCTTTGTCTCGGTTTTATGGGAAGAAAGGTCAGCCTTCTTCGACATTCTCATAATATTGCGGCGCATGTTCGCGCAGCACGTCGAGGATTTTCTCAAGCGCCGTCGGCTCGTCAGTTTCCTCCATTGCAGCAAGCTCGCGTGCGAGACGGCTGGAAGCCGCTTCGAAAATCTGCCGCTCAGAATAGCTTTGTTCAGGCTGATCTTCAGGCCGGAACAGATCCCGGGTAACTTCGGCAATCGAGACCAAGTCGCCTGAGTTGATCTTTGCTTCATATTCCTGCGCCCGGCGAGACCACATGGTACGCTTGACCTTGGGTTTGCCTTTCAAGGTCTCTATCGCTTCCTTGAGCGTCTTGTCTGAAGACAGTTTGCGCATACCGATCGATTCGACCTTGTTGACCGGCACCCGAAGCGTCATCCGCTCCTTCTCAAATCGCAAAACATACAGATCGAGTTGCATGCCGGCGATTTCCTCGCTCTGCAGCTCGATTACACGACCTACGCCGTGCTTGGGATAAACAACATAGTCACCGACGGTGAAGGCAGTCGCCTTACTAGCCATGCGCGTTCCTTTCTTTTAGCCAACCCAAACCATTTGAAAACAGATCAATTATCCGGCAGCGATCAATCCGGGCAGGGATCGTCGCGGCCGGGGATAATCATCTCGCCACATTGGTGCTGGTGTTTGGCCTTTCTGGTTTTTATCGCCGCCGCCGGGACCCACCGACGCGGTTATTTCATTTTATAACACATTCGCAACATTATTGCGAGTCGTGTCTTACTTGAAAGATGGTCGTGCTGGTGTCAGCAACAACGTGGCGCGTTCGCCCCGGCGCTTCGATCAATCACCCTCGCCAGGATTTGCACTGAAATATTGCTCAAATTTGTTGGGCTTGCCGTCCAGCTCCTCAGCTTCCGCCATCGGCTCTTTCTGGCCTGTAATATTGGGCCATTCGGGTGAGTATTTAGCTGCCAGCTCGATCCACTTTTCGAGGCCCTCTTCGGTATCCGGCAAGATCGCTTCGGCCGGGCACTCAGGCTCGCACACGCCGCAATCGATACACTCATCAGGGTTGATGATGAGCATGTTCTCACCTTCATAAAAGCAATCGACCGGACACACCTCAACACAGTCGGTGTACTTACAGGCAATGCAATTATCGGTAACAACGTAAGTCATTTACGGGGCTCTCGTTAAAGTCACTCTGCAGCATATCACCGAGCGGATGTAGGCGCTTTAGGGCCAGGTTCAACGCGGTCAAGCTCACGAAAATGAGTTTGCGCCAGGGTTGACGATACCCGCTTTTCAGGAAGTGAAAGCACTTCGATCACTCGCACCTTACCGCCAACCATCAAAGTCAGCACATCGCCAATACAGACATTTTCACTAGCGCGCCGCACACGATTTCTATTGCGCCTTAAAGTGTGCCGCTCGACCATTTGCCGCGCCGCTGACCGGGTTCGGGCAAACCTGAGATAGACAAGAAGGCGATCTATTCGCAGCGTCACTGGCGCTGATCGCTCCATTCTGCGAGTTCTCCTACTTTCCCAGAAGATCGGCAAGCGCATCGAATGCGCCGCCTGCACGCGGGGGTTCCCCTGAGGACGTAGGCCTTGGCCGATTCTGGCCTCGGGCCGCGTTGCCAGGTTTAGGCTTGCTCGTGCGGCTTTTGTCTTTGTTGGTTGATGCGTTGGCTTTGTGCCTTTTCTGGTGTCGCTTGCGTGCTGGGTGTGCTTCGTTTTCCTGCATACGCCGCGGGCGCCAGGTCCAGCAATCTGGCGCTGGCGGACCGAACATATCGTCTCCGAGTGCTCGGCCTCGTTGGAGCCTAAATCCTGCAGCGCCAAGCAATCGCCGGACATTATCCGCTTCGAGCCCGATTGAGATCGCTAATGCAAGAGCGATCCGAAAGCGGACATTTCGTTGACCTTTAGCGCTTTCCAGCGCCTTCGCACGCGCATCGAAAGCTGCACGAAAAACCTTCTCGGCCAGATCAACACGGATGGCCTGACTTCCTGCTGAGCGATATCCTGCGGGCAGTGTCTTGGTTTCGTTCAGCACAGGTAGCATGCCCGCTTGCAGCGGCCGCTGATCGATCCCCAAAGCGTGGAGCAATTGGCGCGGTGCTGGCTTTAGCAGAGGCGCTGCGAAGATATCGAGCGCGCCAAACGTCACTCCTAATCGCCGTAAATAGGGGCGCATCTCTTTAGGCAGATGTTCAAGCCCAGCATGCTCGCGGCTGACGACCCCGCCCGCCTCGCTCAGAGTAATAAGAAGAGCCCGGGCTTGCGATCCCGCAGCTGGATCACGAGATGCTGCGGCCAGTTTTCGCAACGGCTCAAGCGACTCAAGGCGGCCACTAAGCCATTCTTCGAGACCCGTTTCCAGTTCGCGCCGCGGCGCTTCTGGCAGTAGCGAAATCTCTCGTGCAAGCGCCAAGCGCGGAGTGGCGAGGCCACTGCTTAAGTCAATCTTGGCTAGCGCGCGTCCCTTCCACGCAACCGCCCCGTTAGCGATTTCCAGCTCATCGAGGCCGTTATCGAGCAGCCATCTGGCGCGTTGGGCCAAGATCTCTGGCAGCGCCTTTTCTCCTGCCGCAAGCAGCATTTTGCGATCAGCGACCCCGGCGTTGGGATCAACGACAAAGCGAAACCCGTCAAGCTTACCGATCGGCTCGCCCTCGACCGTCACTTCGCCGTTCGGCTCCAGTACGACGGGTAGCGCGCTTCCATCCTGACCGAGAGATCGCATCAAAATTGTTGTCCTTCGATTGACGAAGCGCTCCGTCAGCCGTGCGTGGAGCGCATCCGATAGTTTTGCTTCGACACGCCGCGCACGTGCTGCCATCTCATCGCGCGCCAAGACCCAATCGGGCCGCTGGCAGATATAGGCCCAGGATCGAATGGCCGAAATCCTTCCTTGCAGCGTATCGATATCGCCGCCGGTCCGGTCGAGCTCGGAGATCCGGGCGGCCACAAAATCGGCTCCGAGATATCCGGCGCGCAAGTCCTGCCACAATCGCGCGACAAATCGGGCATGAGGGTCCACTCCGAGACTGCGAAAGTCGGGAAGCGAGCAAGCTTCCCAAAACCGTCGCACTTGACCGGTACCCTTCACGTCTTCGGCCAGCGGCTCGCTTGCCAGGCGCTTCAACACCGCGAGATCGATCGCTTCTGGAGCTGGACGCAGCACGTCTTGTGCTGGCCTCGCCTCAAGATCCGCAATCAAGACCTGCAATGTGTCAAAGCGGGGCTCTGCTTCGCGCCAGTACAGCTTTGTAAGGGGCGCGAATTGATGTTCTTCAATCGCGAAGACCTCTTCATCGGTAAATTCGAGTGAGGTGTCCGAGCGTTCACCTCGACCAGCGAGCGTTCCGAAGCTGCCATCGCGCTGGTGTCTGCCTGCGCGCCCTGCGATCTGTGCCATTTCTGCGGGGGTCAAGCGCCGCTTTCGCTGCCCATCGAACTTGCTAAGTGCCGCAAAGGCGACGTGATTGAGGTCGAGATTAAGCCCCATCCCGATCGCATCGGTCGCGACGATGTAGTCAACCTCACCATTCTGGAACAGTTCAACCTGTTTATTACGCGTTTCTGGTGAAAGCGCGCCCATCACGACCGCTGCACCACCGCGAAACCGCCGCAGCGCTTCTGCCATTGCGTAAACCTGCTCGATCGAGAACGCGACGACAGCGCTGCGCGGAGGCAGCCGCGACAGTTTGGCTGGGCCGACATGGCTGAGCGTCGAGAAGCGCGGACGTTGGACCAGCTCAGCGTCAGGGATCAGCGCTTTTACAATCGGCTCGAGTGTGGCCGATCCCAGGATCATGGTTTCCTCGCGTCCGCGAGCATGCAGCAATCGGTCGGTAAAGATATGGCCGCGTTCCGGATCAGCGCCGAGTTGAGCTTCGTCCACAGCGACGAAAGCGTGCCCCCCGCCAACACGGTCCATTGCTTCTGCTGTACAACAGAAATAGCGCGCATCAGGCGGCTCGATCCGTTCCTCACCGGTAATCAGCGCAACAGTCTTATCGCCCTTGATAGCGCGCACTCGGTCATACACTTCGCGCGCCAAAAGCCTTAGCGGAAAGCCCATCATACCGCTCGAATGCGCAGACATGCGTTCGATTGCGAGATGGGTCTTGCCGGTATTGGTAGGGCCAAGCACAGCCTTCACTCGGCTTTTGAGAGTGGAATAATTCACCGAGCCTTAGTGTCAGGCGGCGCCAAACTGAGCAAGAGGGTGAGTCGACCGCCCTCCGCAAACACCCCGGCAGACTTGCGGGTATTCGCATTTCGCCGAATTGCATCCTATAGGGGCAACAGCTTACCGCACCGTCGACTTCGCCGGTTGGAGGTTAAGAGCAGATTTACCTAGGTCAGGCATGATTAAGCGGAATTAACCAAACAAGGGCGGCGTCGCGCTTGCACCAAAAGATAAATAAGGTCGCAAAGGCAGAACGTGGATCACTCCGGTAATCTCTCGGACGACGATATGATCGCACAAGAGCCGAACGAGAATGTTCAGGCTCGTCCGCCGTTTGCCAATGGCGCGGGTGCTCCGGAGGCCTCAGAGGATCAAAAGGTTCACGATGATCCGATGCTCGAGCGTGATCAACAGCTCACGCTCAAGACGTATCTGAGCAACTCGCAGGTTAGCGCACCGATTGGTAAGCCAGCCGCCGCCAAGCACGAAATCCTTGTCCGAACACGCGGGATCAGCTTGAATTATGCACGCTGGAGGCAAACGGCGAGTGCGCGCTTTCAAGCGCTCGATCTGGCACCTGATCTCGCTCAAAACATCGGCAGTTTGCGATGGTTTCGGGGACTTGCCACTATGCTTGGGCTTGGTGCCGTGGCACTTGCATTCTGGCCCAATCTCACTCCGCTTGAAGCGCGTCCCGCCATGCCGCAAGGTCCGGAGATCGGCGAAGAGCTTCGCAGTCAGATGATCATGCCTTTGGCGCTGGGCGGCGATAGTGGTCGCAGAATGGGTCCGACAGCGCTCGTAATTCCGCTCGAAAGTGCACCTGAACGCCCGCAAATCGAACTTGTCGCTACCCTGTCTGCGGGCGATAGTTTTGCTCGGATGCTGCGCCGAGCGGGCGTGTCCGCGCGCGATATCGGCGATGTCAGACGGCTGATCAGCGACGCCATGCCGCTGAACGAAATCAAGCCGGGCACGCAGATGGATATCGTCCTGGGTCGGCGGATCGAGCCGGGAGAACCGCGTCCGCTCGACGCATTAGGCTTCCGGGCACGGTTCGATCTGGCGCTGGCGGTCTCCCGGCAAGGCGCCGATGAAGAAACGGGCCAAGGCGGTTCGCTGACGCTCGAACGCAAGTTCATCCCGGTTGACGATACGCCGCTCAGAGTGCGAGGCGAAGTCGGCTCAAGCCTATATCGTTCGATGCGCGCAGCTGGTGTTCCAGCCAGTGCGGTGCAGGACTATTTGAAGACGCTCGACAATCAAATCGATCTTGACCGCGAAGTGCGTGCCACCGACCAGTTCGATATCATCATTGCCTATCGCCGCGCTGCGACAGGGGAGCGCCAGGCAGGCCAATTGCTCTATGCCGGGGTCGACCGCGACAATCGCCCGCGCACTCAATTGATGCGGTGGGGTAAGGATGGCCAGTTTTTCGAGGCATCGGGCGTCGGTGAACAGCGACGCGGCCTCGTTGCACCGGTGCCTGGCCCAATTTCCTCGGGCTATGGAATGCGGCGGCATCCTATCCTGGGTTATCGCCGGATGCATGCCGGGATGGATTTCCGTGCGCGCAGCGGGACCCCGATTGTGGCAGTGACCGATGGCCGCGTCACCTCTGCAGGGCGCGCAGGCGGATGCGGTATTGCTGTGCGGCTTGAACATGGCGGCGGCCTCGCAACGCGCTATTGCCATATGAGCCGGATGGCGGTGCGGCGTGGGCAGCAAGTAAAGCGTGGGCAGGTGATAGGCTATGTCGGATCGACTGGCCTTTCGACCGGACCACACCTGCATTATGAAATGTATCGCAATGGACGCTCGATCAATCCGGCAAGCGTTAAATTCGTCACTCGCGCAACACTGTCGGGCAAGGAGCTGCTCGAATTCAAGGAACGCCTCGTTGCGCTCAAACAGGTCGAAGCAGGGTCGGCCTTAGAAGAGTTTGCCCCGCTAAAATCGGAAGAGGTTGAACCCGCGCGCGAGATCGATAAGATCCATCTGGCTAAGCGGCTGGATTAAACGCAGCCCTCGCGCAACGATTGCGCCGCACCGGACATTGCGGCTAGAGCGCGGTGGTATGACCGGCAGCTATCCAAACACCCGTCTGCGCCGCACTCGCGCAAGCCGCTGGAGCCGCAACCTGCATCGCGAGACCGGGCTGACGCCGACGGACCTGCTCTGGCCGCTCTTCGTTACCGAAGGCCACGATGTCGAAGAGCCGATTGCCACGCTTCCTGGCGTGTCACGCTGGTCAGTCGACCGGATAGTCGAGCGGGCAAAGGAAGCGGTAGATCTTGGAATTCCGGTAATCGCGCTATTCCCGAACACCCCGCCAGACCGCCGCTCGGACGATGGGGCCGAAGCGCTCAATCCTGAAAATCTCATGTGCCGCGCCATTCGCGCGATCAAACAGGCCTGTGGTGAGGATATCGGCGTGCTGACTGATGTTGCGCTTGATCCATACACCGCGCATGGGCAGGATGGGCTAATTGATGATAGCGGCTATGTCGTGAACGATGAAACCGTCGCGGTGCTGGTTGACCAAGCAATCAACCAGGCTGAGGCCGGAGCGGACATCATCGCTCCATCAGATATGATGGATGGCCGGATTGGTGCTATCCGCCGCGCGCTTGAAATGGGTGATCATCGCAACGTCCAGATCATGAGTTATGCCGCAAAATATGCGAGCGCCTTCTATGGGCCGTTTCGCGATGCGGTCGGCTCAGGAGGCCTCTTGAAAGGCGACAAGAAGACGTATCAGATGGATCCGGCTAACGGCGATGAAGCTTTGCGCGAGGTTGAATTCGACCTTGCTGAAGGGGCTGACAGCGTCATGGTCAAGCCAGGGCTCGCTTATCTCGACATCGCCCGGCGAGTGAAAGAGGCCTTCGCAGTCCCGGTTTTCGCGTATCAGGTCAGCGGCGAATATGCGATGATCGAAGCCGCGGCAGCCGCGGGTGCAGGTGATCGTGACGCGCTCATCCTTGAAACTTTGACAGCATTCAAACGCGCAGGCTGCAGCGGCGTTTTGACATACCACGCAGCCCACGCCGCGCGGCTTATGCATGGCTGAGTTCCGCTATGAAACGGAGCGCCTCATCCTGCGCGACTGGCGCGAGGAGGATTGGCCAGCCTTCTTTGAATACACCAACACACCCGCGGTCATGGAATGGCTTGGCGGCGTGATGGATTCTGAAAAAGAGGCCTGGCAACGCGACCGGCTGGAGGGCTATGCTCGGGATCACGGCTTTACTTTCTGGGTGGTTGAACGTCCCGTGGACAGTGGTCATTTGGCAGGCGAACTGCTCGGTTTTTGTGGGCTTAAGCGAAGCAATCAGGAAGGCGGTCCGCAAGGAGACCATGAAATCGGCTGGCGTTTGCGGGAAGACGCTTGGGGTCATGGCTATGCCAAGGAAGCCGCGGTCGCGACACTCAAGCTGGCATTTGAGCGCTTTCATGCGCCGCACGTCCTGTCGCTTACGATTGCGCAGAATGCCGCAAGCTGGGGCCTGATGGAACGGCTTGGGATGGAGCGCCGTGCTGATCTCGATTTCGCCAACGACGAATATGGCGCTGATACAATCATCGCCTATTGCATCGCGCATGATCAATGGCAGCGCTTGCAGGAGCCGAGCCCATGAATACCTCGCACCCTGGCGTGAACATCATCCCGATCCACGGCAAGACCCCGAAAGTCCATGAAACGGCCTTCATCGCGCCCGGCTGCACAATCATCGGTGATGTCGAGATCGGCGCAGGCTCATCGATCTGGTATAATTGCGTGTTGCGCGCGGATGTCTTCAGCATCCGCATTGGTGAGCGTACCAATGTACAGGATGGCAGCGTGCTGCACTGCGATCCGCCTCGTCCCAACGATCCCGATGGTTGCCCCCTGATCATTGGTGATGACGTGCTGATTGGGCACATGGCGATGGTTCACGGCTGCACGGTCCATGATCGCGGCTTTGTTGGCTTGGGCGCAATTGTCATGAACAAAGCCGTGATTGCGTCAGACGCCATGCTGGCGGCAGGTGCGATGCTGACCGAGCGCAAAGTCATGAATGAACGCGAGCTTTGGGCTGGACGACCCGCAAAGAAGCTTAAAGAGCTAGATGATGCTGCGATAGCGGGCATGAAGATGGGCACCGCGCATTATGCTGAAAACGCGAAGCATCACGCCAACGCCGTGCTGGAATGCGGGCTTGAATAGGCCATGCGGTCAGGCGGTTTGCGGCTGACGCATATATCTCAGCATATAGGGCACGTAGCCGATCTGCCCGATCTCCAACCCTTCGCTGCGCAGGATCGCACAGGCTGTGGTGATATGAGGATAAAACTGCGCCAGCGCCCAGTCGCGCACATATTCGGCCGCGTTTAAGTCGAACGTCGTTCTGTTCGGCAAAGCGAGCACAATCGCTGCATCCCTCGGATGCGCTTCAGTCGCGGACTAACGCTTGCAGGCTTTCAATCCGGTCCGCCTCATGTACCGGCTTGTCCCAACGGATGCGGTGGATGCGGGGGAAGCGCATGGCGAGGCCGGATTTATGGCGCTTAGATGCATGAACGCTGTCAAACGCCACTTCAAACACCAGACTGCGCTCGACTTCACGCACCGGGCCGAACCGGTTAAGCGTTGTCTGGCGTACCAGCTTATCGAGTTTCTTCAGTTCGGCGTCAGTAAACCCTGAATAGGCTTTGCCCACCGGCAGCAGTTCTGCGCCTTCGTCCGGATTGCCATCCCAGCAGCCGAAAGTGTAATCAGAATAGAAGCTGGAGCGCTTGCCTGAGCCGCGCTGTGCATACATCAGGACACAATCGATCAGCAGCGGATCGCGCTTCCATTTGTACCAAAGCCCAACCTTGCGCCCGGCAATGTACGCGCTGTTGCGGCGCTTAAGCATAAGACCTTCGATCGCTTCGTCGCGGGCACCTTCCCGAATCTCGCTAAGGTGAGCAAAGTCTCGCGCTTCGACCAGGGCGGAGAGATCAAAGTGGCTCACCGGCAGACGCTGCATCAGCTCTTCAAGCGCTGCGCGCCGATCAGTCCAGGGCTGGTCGCGCAGATCATTGTTGCCAATTAGCAGAGCGTCATAAAGCCGGACGAAAGCGGGCGCTTCCGCGAGCATTTTCTTGCTTACAGTTTTGCGTCCAAGCCGCTGTTGAAGCGCGTTGAAACTGGCTGCCCCACCTTCTGCGCCGCCTTGCTGGCTTCCGCGAACGAGCAACTCACCGTCAAGCACGGCGTCGATCGGCAAAACGTCGAGCAGTTCAGGGAAAGTGGCTGAGATATCGTCGCCTGAGCGCGAGTACAGTCGGGTTTCGCTGGTGCCATCCCGGCTTACTCTGACAAGCTGTACTCTGATCCCGTCCCATTTCCATTCCGCAGCATAGTCGGCAAGATCGATGACCGTATCCTCCAGGGGATGCGCTAGCATGAACGGCCGAAAACGTGGGCGCCCTGCAATGTCGGGGGGCTCGCCTCCGCGCGCTGCCCATTCGAACAAGTCGGGATAGGGCGCCTCGAGCGCGTGCCAATACTCTTCGACCTCTTCAACCGCGACCTCAAAGGCTTGCGCAAATGCGGTCTTTGCAAGCCGAGCAGACACTCCGATCCGCATTCCGCCAGTAGCGAGCTTGATCAGCGCAAACCGTCCGGTCGAATCCAGCCTATCCAAAAGGCGCGGCAATTCGCGCGATGCGCTGGCCCGTGTCAATCCGCTGAGCAGTTCGACGACCTGCGATACACTCGGCGTGACCTGATCAGTCTCGGGCGGTTGAGGCCAGAGCAGGCTCGCCGTCTCAGCAGTATCACCTACGAAATCCCTGCTCAGCGTCCAGAGTATCGGATCGACTCGCTCCTTCATGAGGTTGCGGATGGTGGAACTCTTAACCGCAGGGAAGTCCAGTTCGCCCGTCAGGGCAGCGAGCGCCCAGCCTCGGTCAGGATCGGGGGTGTCGCGAAGGTAATCAGCAATCAGCGCAAGCTTGCGATTGCGGCTGGTCGTGTAGACCAGCGTATCAAGAAGAGCGGCAAAAGCTCTCATTGCGCCCTAGCGAGCCCCGCGATGGAGAGTTTGCTTTGCGCTTCATCAGGCAGACATGTAACGCCGCTAAATCGCCGTTCGGCACCATATTTGCAGACCTCAAACACCAAGGACCTTTGCTTATGAAATCTCTCGCTGTCGCCGCCGCTCTTGCGGTTAGTGTTGTTGCTTCGCCCGCTTATGCGGACGGCCACGCCGAAAAAAGCACTGCTGAAGAAGCGGAAATGGCAGCGTTGACGATTGAAACGCCGATCGAGCAACTGATGGCCGATGAGCAAGCTGCCGCTGTCCTCGAAAAGCATCTTCCGGGTGTCAGCCAGCATCCTGCTTACGATCAGTTCAAGGCGATGACCTTGGTTCAGTTGAAGCCGTGGTCGCAAGGCATGATCACTGATGAAACGCTTGAGAAGATCGCTGCTGATCTCGAAGCATTGGGCAGCGCTGTGGATCAAACCGCCTGACCCACACCGTGCCGCGGCGCGGATGCTGGAAATCCGCGTCACGTGCTTTTCTCTTCATGTCTGAGCAGCCGAGCAATTTGCTCAGCAAGCTTTGGTGTCGCCGCTTCGTACGCAGCTAATGTGCTGTCAGCCCATTCGCGCACAGCATGCTGATGGTCTCTCACGGCAAGCTCAGGCGAGATATCGCCTGCTCTTAGGGGAAAGCGCTTATGCTCAGGCGGTTCGGGCCATGCCTCTATTGAATTGGCAAGGCGTCGCAGCAGGTCATAGCGATAGGACGCTTGATGCCCTTCCCGCAGGACTGCATGTAAGCCAGCGAGATGAATCCAGACCGACTGGCGCGCGCGGCGCTCGTTTCTTCCACCGGGATGTTGCGCAGCGAACGCGTCGACGGAAAGATAGTGTGTCGGCATCAAAGCAGCATCGGAGTATTCGCGCGCCATCAACGCGTTAAAATGCCGCCAACACGCAGCGCTGGATGTCATATAAGCGTGCACAGGCCCATCTTCAGCGGGCGCTTCGAAACCGCAACCGGGGCAGACTTCGATGTCAGTCATCTTCGTCCTCTCGACCGACTAGAGCCAGAGCGCGCGCGCGGCGCTGATTGAGCTCGCACCAGCGCAGCAACGCCTCTTCGCGGCCATGCGTGATCCATGTCTCTTCAGGATCGACTTCGGCAATCGTTGCCGTGAGCTCGTCCCAATCGGCATGATCAGAAATCACTAGCGGCAACTCCACTCCGCGCTGGCGTGCGCGTTGGCGCACACGCATCCACCCGGAAGCCATTGCCGTAATCGGATTTGGCAGACGGCGCGACCAGCGATCGTTAAGTGCTGAAGGCGGTGCGATTACAACGCTGCCCCGCATATCGTCTTTGGTGTAATCCGCGACGCGGCGCAACTCTCCAAGGTTGACTCCATGCTCCTCGTAAAGACGACACATCTTCTCCATCGCCCCGTGAAGATAAATCGGGTCCGCATGCCCTGCGGCGCGTAACTCCGCGATCACCCGCTGCGCTTTGCCCAGTGCATAAGCTCCCACTAATATGCAGCTAGCTGGATTGGCTTCGAGCGCCTCTAGAAGCTTAGTCATCTCGTTTTCAATCGGCGGATGCGCAAACACGGGAAGGCCGAAGGTCGCCTCGGTTATAAAGACATCGCACAGTGTCACTTGGAACGGCGCACAGGTTGGATCGGGGCGGCGCTTGTAATCACCGGTGATCACCACCCGCTCGCCGGCGTGTTCGAGCAGGATTTGCGCCGAGCCTAAGACATGACCCGCCGGTAAATAGGTCGCGTCGACCCCGCCTGCCAGCCGCACAGTCTCGCCATATTGGACCGGGACCGCGCCTTCGCGCGTGTTGTATCGCAGCTCCATAATAGCGAGGGTTTCAGGGGTTGCGATGGTTTCCCCATGCCCGCCTCGTGCATGATCGGCATGGCCATGGGTGACGAGCGCTTTGTCGACCGCTCTGCTTGGGTCTATCCAGCATCCAGCGGGCACCACTTCGACGCCCCAAGGCTCAGGACGGATCCAGGAAAAGGGCGCGGTCATAGGTCTTCAAACCAAACAGAACGCGCCCGCGTTCCCTTTATTCACCGCTCTCCGCGTCGTCTTCGCTTTTGCGATACTTGTCGAACCAGGCAATCACGCTGGCGGTGCGCGCGGCCTGCTGGCTCGGTGTCTGGGTCAAGTTGTTGTGGCTCGAATCCGGCGTCACAACGAGCGCGGTATCGACCCCCACAAGTTTCAGGGCACCGTAGAACTGCTCGGCCTCGCTTCGCGGCGTGCGATAGTCATCGGCGCCAACCAGAACGAGTGTAGGTGTTGTGACATTGTTCACGATGCTGAGCGGGCCACGTTCCCAGTAATGCTCCGGCCGCTCCCACGGCATCCCGCCGAGCCAATAACGTCCGAAATAGGGAACCGCATCAGCCATTAATACCTGACTGGTCCAGTTTATCACGGGCTTATGCGCGGCCGCGGCCTTGAAACGACCGGTTTTGCCAACCACCCAGGCAGTGAGGATCCCGCCACCTGAGCCACCAGTGACATAAAGATTATCAGGATCAGCATAGCCTTGCGCGATCGCGGCATCGACCACCGCCATAAGCTCATCATGGTTGCTGATCGGATAGTTGTCTTCGATCCGGTCGGCAAATGCTTCGCCATATCCGGTCGAGCCGCCGGGATTGGCGAATACCACTGCATAGCCCGCCGAGTTGTAGAGGTGATAGTCGACTGAGAATTCAGGGCCATAGGCGGCATAAGGGCCGCCATGCATTTCCAGGATCATCGGGACTTGTTCGCCCGCGTTGTATCCGGCGGGCAGCTGTATCCAAGCCGGAATCACTGTCCCATCAGCCGCAGTTACGTTCAGCTCGCGTATTTCGCCTAAGTCCTTGCCGCTCAGCTTTACTTCATTGAGAGCTGTCAGTGTCCGGCTGCCTCGGCGAGTGGTCACTCCGATATCGGGTGGCCTAACACTGCTTGGCGTCGTGAACGCCAGCGTTCCGGTATCGCTTACCGACCATTGCCCACCGGTATACGGCAAGGCGTAATAGGGACTGCCGGTTTTCGCATCGGTCCGCGAGACGTTGCCATTAAGCGATACGCGCACAACGACATGCTCGCCATTGTCTTCAAAGCTCGCAAACAGGCCAGCATTGGTCCATTCGATTGTGTCAAACCCACGGTCTAGCTCGCCTGCAACTTGGCGTGATCCCGTGCCATCGGCATTCATGATATAAAGATTGGTCTGGTCGAACGCATTGCCGACATCGTCAAAACCGAGATAGGCGATGAACTTGCCATCGGGCGAGACTTGCGGGCCGAAATCAGGGCCTTTGCGGTCCGTCAGAGGAGTAACGTCACCGCTTGCCAGATCGAGCGAGTAGATGTTCGCGCGCAGTGGCTCCAATTCCCAGTCTTCGCGGCGGTTAGCGCTGTAATAGAGCCTCGATCCGTCGCGTGACCACTCCACGGCTCCGCCATTATTGTATTCGCCAAAGGTAAGCTGCCGCGGCGCACCACCACGCGCGTCAACCACGAACAATTGAACCGTGCCTGGCTTTACATATCCGCCGCCATCGCGGCGATAAGTGACTTTGTCGATCACCAGCAGTGGCTTGCCCCACTTCGCCCCTTCAGGCTTCGCAGGGGGCTTTCCTAGGGTGAGGCCCGCATCTGGCACGCGCGCCGTAAACGCAATCTGCCTTCCGTCGGGCGACCAACTGATCCCGCTTGGGCTTTCTGGCAAGGCGGTGATATTCGCGCTCGCGCCGTTCTCCATCCAGCGCACATGCAATTCAGCGCCGCCGCCGCTTTCCGTTGAGATATAGGCCAGTCGCTTGCCATCAGGCGACCAACGCGGGTTTGCATGCGAGCCTGCTCCAGTAACTAGCGGAGTTTCAGTGCCGCTGGCGATATCGATCAGCCAGATCGAGCGTACGGCACGATCGATCATGATGTCGTTCGTCCGCCTGACATACGCGATTTGTCGACCATCGGGGCTGATCTGGGGGTCGGTCCCCACTGTCAGGCCAAATAGATCGGCGCCGGTGAATGTTCGACTTTCCATAGCCGGATCATCGTCAGCGGAATGATCATCGGCGCTCAGCGGATAGGCCACCAGAAAGGCGGCGGCGGAAGCGAGAAGCAGTCTCTTCATGATTGGCCCCTACCAATATTTGACAAGGGGCTGATCAATCACATTGCGTTACAAAACGCCAGAAAAAGCCGACCTTTAGCTATCTGTACCGCTGCCTGATGCTTCCGGCTTGGGGTCAGGGCTCTTTTTCGGCGCCGCTTTCTTGGCCGCTGGCTTTTTCTTCGCCGCCGTTTTCCGCTTAGCCGCTGTTTTGGGCGGCGCAGGGGTCAGTTCGAAGGCCGGCTTCGCGTCCTTTATGCTGACATGCACCTCTCCTCCGTCGGACAGCTTGCCGAAGAGCAGTTCTTCAGCGAGCGGCTGCTTGATCCGATCTTGGATCAAGCGTCCCATTGGACGCGCGCCAAACAGTTTATCATAGCCTTTGTCGGCCAGCCACGAACGGGCATCGCTGTCGAATTGAATATGGACGTTCTGTTCAGCAAGCTGGAGTTCAAGCTCAAGGATGAACTTGTCGACCACCCGCGCGACAGTGCTTTTGCCAAGATAGGCAAACGGCACGATCGCATCCAGGCGATTGCGGAATTCTGGCGTGAACATCTTTTTCACCGCTTCAGAGCCCGCGTCTTCCTTCGACACATCGCCAAAACCAATGCCCTGACGCGCCATGTCAGCAGCACCTGCATTGGTCGTCATAATCAGCACAACATTGCGGAAATCGACTGTCTTGCCGTGATGGTCAGTCAGACGGCCATTATCCATCACCTGCAGCAGGATATTGAACAGATCAGGGTGCGCCTTTTCGATTTCATCGAGCAGCAACACGGAATGTGGGTTTTGATCAACCGCATCGGTTAAAAGACCGCCTTGATCATAACCAACATAGCCTGGAGGCGCGCCGATTAACCTACTCACCGAGTGGCGCTCCATATATTCCGACATGTCGAAACGCTTAAGTTCGATGCCCATGATCGATGCGAGCTGACGCGCGACTTCGGTCTTCCCCACCCCGGTTGGGCCTGAGAACAGGAACGAGCCGATCGGTTTGTCAGGATCGCGAAGGCCCGCCCGCGAAAGCTTCATTGCGGTGGAGAGACGCTTGATGGCTTCATCCTGCCCAAACACCACGTGTTTCAGATCGCGCTCGAGGTTCTCAAGCGCCTTTTTGTCATCTTTGCTGACAGACTTGGGCGGTATGCGCGCCATTGTCGCGATGACCGCTTCAATCTCGCGCGCAGTGATCTTCTTCTTGCGGCGGCTTGGCGGGACCAGCATTTGCATTGCGCCGACTTCATCGATCACGTCGATGGCTTTGTCGGGCAGCTTGCGATCATTGATGTAACGCGCAGAAAGCTCGACCGCTGTTTTGAGCGCATCGGGGGTGTACTTCACATTGTGATGCTGCTCGAAGGCACTGCGGAGACCTTTGAGGATTTTCACAGTGTCTTCGACTGTTGGTTCATTCACATCGATCTTCTGGAAGCGCCGCAAGAGCGCGCGATCCTTCTCGAAATGATTGCGGAATTCTTTGTACGTCGTCGAACCGATACACCGGATGGTGCCGCCAGAGAGTGCAGGCTTCAAGAGGTTCGAGGCATCCATCGCTCCGCCGCTGGTCGCGCCTGCGCCGATAACGGTGTGGATCTCATCAATGAAAAGGATCGCGTGCGGCATCCCTTCAAGCTCGGAGACCACTTGTTTCAACCGTTCTTCAAAGTCCCCGCGATATCGGGTTCCGGCAAGCAGAGCGCCCATGTCGAGCGAATATATCACTGCTTCGGTCAACACATCGGGCACATCGCCTTCGACGATCTTGCGCGCCAGTCCTTCGGCGATCGCAGTCTTGCCGACGCCCGGATCGCCAACATAAAGCGGGTTATTCTTCGACCGGCGACACAGGATCTGGACCGTGCGATCCACTTCAGGACCGCGACCGATTAGCGGATCGACTTTACCCGCTTCAGCCTTGGCGTTCAGATTGACTGTGAATTGATCAAGCGCGGTCTCTTTCTTGTTGCCGCCCTCTTTAGTCTGCTCAGACGTCTCGCCGCTTGCATCTTCGTTGCCCTGCGGCGTTTTGGTTTCGATCTGGCGCCCACCTTTGCCAATCCCGTGACTGATGTAACTTACCGCATCAAGCCGGCTCATATCCTGCTGCTGGAGGAAATAGACGGCGTAGCTGTCGCGCTCGGAAAAAAGCGCCACCAAGACGTTGGCGCCGGTTACAGTGTCTTTGCCCGATGACTGAACGTGCAGGATCGCGCGTTGTATAACACGCTGGAATCCCGCGGTTGGCTGCGGATCGTCGTTCTCTTCTGTTTTGAGGGACTGATATTCCTGATCGAGATATTGCTTCACGACCTCGCCCAGTTCCGCAAGGTCAACGCCGCACGCGCCCATCACCTGGGCCGCATCTTCATCGTCGATAAGTGCCAACAAAAGATGTTCAAGCGTTGCATATTCGTGGCGACGTTCGGACGCATTGCCGAGAGCGTTGTGTAAAGTGCGTTCGAGGTTTTGAGCAAAGCTGGGCATATTAAGCGGTCTCTGTCGGAGGGTAAGTCAAGCTCCAAGGAAGGGGAGCCTTGCGGGTCGGTCCAATCTGATATGGTGGCCTTTGGCTTGATTGCGACCCCAGAGGAATCACGAGGTAGTCACAAGCGGGTGAGCTCAGCGCAATCATGCTTTACTCTTGCCGAAAAGCGCATCAGCGGCGGCCCTGTGAGCACTCGCTTTGTCTCGATGCGCTCTTACCCGCGCTAACTCGGCTTCCAATAAAGCGATTCGTTCACCGAGCTCTTCTTGCGAATACGGTCCAAGATCCTCGCTAGCGAGTTTGCTGGCAGCATCGCCGGTGGGAATCGATCTTGCCTCGTCTTCCATTGCCGGAGAACATCGCAAGAGAGCCCGCTTGCTGTCAATGCGCCACAGCGGTATTTGCTCGGATGGGGTTGCAGAGATCAAACGGGGGCTAGGCAATGGCCGAACTCGATATGCCAACCACTTTGTCGTCACTGCCGAACACGATGTGTGCGGTGAGCTTCAGTGAGCCGGGCGGTCCTGAAGTGTTGCGGGTCGAAGAGCTCTCATTGCCTGAGCTGCGAGCTCATGAAGTGCTTATCAAAGTGGCCTATGCGGGGGTTAATCGGCCGGATTGTCTGCAGCGTGCCGGGGCTTACCCGCCACCTCCGGGTGCTTCTCCGCTTCTGGGGCTTGAAGTGGCTGGGGAGATAGTCGCGGCTGGTGCAGATGTGCCACCGGAGATGCTCGGTAGCCGCGTCGCTGCGCTGACGCCTGGCGGAGGCTACTCCGAATATTGTGCGGCGCCGTGGCAGCATTGTCTTGCGGTGCCCGATCAGATGGATCTCAAGCTGGCGGCTGCCCTTCCGGAAACACTTTTTACCGTATGGCACAACCTTTTCGAACGCGGCTTGGCGCGCGACGGTGAGCGCGTTCTGATCCATGGCGGCACGTCAGGGATCGGCACGATGGCCATCATGCTCGCCAAGGCATTCGGGCTGGAAGTCATGGTCACCTGCGGGGACGATGCGAAATGTGCCGCGGCGCGCGAGGTAGGAGCTGATCTTGCGATCAATTACCGTACGAGCGATTTTGTTGAAGAGGTTAAAGCCCATACGGGCGGCTCTGGTGTCAACGTAGTGCTCGACATGGTGTCGGGTGTCTATGTCCCGCGCAATCTCAAGTGTTTGGCGGAAGATGGTCGCCACGTCACGATCGCGGTCCTCGGCGGCGCCAAGGCCGAGCTCAATATGGCGCAAGTTATGATGCGCCGTTTGACCTTGACCGGTTCGACGTTGCGGCCTCGGTCCGATACTTTCAAAGCTGCCCTTGCCGACGAAATCGCGGCCCATGCATGGCCACTATTCACCTCCGGCGAATTGGCTCCGGTGATGGATCAAGTGTTTCCCTTGCGCGAAGCAAGCGCAGCGCACCAGCGGATGGAGGCTGGTGCGCATATTGGCAAGATCGCGCTCGAAGTTGGCTAGCGAATAGGTGGGCGGCGAGGAGCGGGGGCTTGAATTTGGTCACAAATTTGCCTTACGCTGGTCATCAACCAAGGAAGTTGGTGCTTTTGCTCCGCAACATAAGAGTCACACAGCTGTGGATATACGCAAAACCGTCATTCACCTGTGAATCAGTTGTAACATTGGCCTGCCAAAGGAGCGCGGAAAAGTCGCAATGCCGAAGGTCTTACGATGACTGACATGCCTCCGATCGATCTTTCGTCCAAGTTGCCCTCCGATCCGGAGGATGAAAGCACTTTGCTTAGCAAGGTCGCCAGCCTTCCGTTGACTGAGCCGAGCATTCCCGAGCCCGAGGGGCGTCAACGTAAGCGTTATCGGACGATCTGGATCAGCGACGTGCATCTGGGCACCAAAGGGTGCAACGCAGAGATGTTGATCGACTTTCTCGATCGGACCGACAGCGACACAATGTACCTGGTTGGCGACATCATCGACGGTTGGCGGCTGAAGAAGAAGTTCTATTGGCCGACTGCGCATAACGATGTGATCTGGCGCATTTTGAAACGCGCCAAGCGCGGCACGCGCATCATCTACATCCCCGGCAACCATGACGAGATGTTCCGGCAATTCACCGGCCTCAATTTTGGCGGCATCGAAATTCGCCGCGCGGCGTTTCACGACACGGCTGACGGGCGCCGGCTGCTGATCCTGCATGGTGATGAATTCGATGCAGTGATGATTTCGCACCGCTGGCTCGCCTTTGTGGGCGATTGGGCATATCGCTCGGTGATGAACCTCAATATCTTGGTCAACGGGGTGCGCAAGGCTCTCGGCATGCCGTACTGGTCGCTCTCAAAGGCGGCTAAGCACAAAGTCAAGAATGCGGTTGAATTCATTTCAAAATTCGAAGGACTGGTCGCGCGTGCAGCAGCGGAGCGTGGCGTTGATGGCGTTGTGTGTGGTCACATCCACACCGCTGAATTCCGCGAATTCAATGAGAATGGCAAGACCATCGAATACTGGAATGATGGGGATTGGGTCGAAGGCTGCAACGCTTTGGTTGAGCATCATGACGGGCGCATGGAAATCCTTAACTGGGCTGACGAGATCAAGCAGCGTAGCGCGGGTGAGGCTGACGCTGTAGACGCGCCGCATACGGCGGAGCCTGCTGTAACTGCGCCACACGAGTTGAGGGACCCGGCTAAGGAGGCTGCGTGAATCGGCTGAATTCTGCTTCAGCATTCATTGGCGAGGATGCCCTTCAAGGCAGTGTAAGCTATGTTCCCGACATTGGCTTGGCTGCAAATGGGGCGGCGCGCCATCTCCCGCGTTCGATCGCCATTGTAACCGATGCTTGGTATCCACAGACCAACGGCGTTGTGCGCACTTTGTCGACCACCTGCGACGTTTTGCGAGGCTGGGGGCATGAAGTAACTGTCATCTCACCTGACAAATACCCTTCGATACCTGCTCCCACTTACCCGGAAATTCGCCTCGCTATAACAGCGCCCGGTGCGGTCGGACGGCGACTTGCCAAGATAAAGCCAGAAGCGGTGCATATTGCCACCGAAGGCCCGCTTGGATTTGCTGCGCGACGCTATTGTCTCAATCGAAAGGTCCCGTTCACAACTGCCTATCACACCCAGTTTCCAGACTATCTGGCTCGTAGGACGGGTCTGTCTGTCGATACGTTTTGGCCTTATATTCGCTGGTTTCATCGCCCCGCTCAGCGGATCATGGTCGCGACCGAAACGATCAGAGAGCAGTTGCGAGGTCAGGGTCTCACCCAGCTCAGCCATTGGAGTCGTGGGGTTGATCTGAGCTGCTTTTCACCGGATGCGGCGCCGCCTCCAGAGTATGCCGACCTCAGCGGTCCGATCCTGCTTTATGTCGGGCGCATAGCGGTAGAAAAGAACATCGAGGCATTCCTCGCTTGCGATTATCCTGGAACGAAAGTGGTCGTGGGCGACGGCCCCGCGCGTGCTGCGCTTGAAGCGAAGTTTCCTGACACCCTATTCCTCGGCAAGCGTACCGGGCTGGACTTGGCTGGCTGTTATGCTGGAGCTGATGTGTTCGTCTTTCCTAGCCGAACCGATACATTTGGCCTTGTTATGATCGAAGCGCTTGCCTGTGGCACGCCGGTGGCCGCTTTTCCCGTTTCTGGCCCGATTGATATCGTCACCCCGGGGGTAGGAGCGCTGTCTGAAGATCTGAATGATGCGATTGATGCGGCGAGCCATTGCGACCGCAAAGCTTGCGTCGACTATGGCAGTCAATTCAGTTGGGAGGCTGCCACTCGGCAATTCCTTACCGGGTTGATCGCGCTTGAAGAGGACGAATGCGTCGCATTGCAAACCGCTCCGGTGCTTGAATTTTGAGCGTGTTACGACAGCGGGGCTCGTAGCAGTCTTGCTGTTTTGCCGGACTTCGCCTATTCGACGAAGTGCGATGGTCGCTCCGAAAAGGGGCGGCCCTTTTATTTCTGACGGAGATTCCCATGGCTGCTCAAGCACAGCCCACCCCTTTAATGCCGCACGCGACCGCGACTTGGCTGGTTGATCATACCGGCCTTTCATTTGAGCAGATTGCCGAGTTTTGTGGCCTCCACATTCTCGAAGTACAGGCGATGGCGGATGATCTTGCAGGAAGCAAATATACCGGGCGCGATCCGGTCCATGCCGGCGAGCTTACGCTTGAGGAAATCGAAAAGGGCCAGGCCGATAGCGAGTACTCGCTTAAAATGCATAAGGCGCCTGTAGAGGTCACCCGCACGAAGGGGCCGCGCTACACGCCGGTGTCCAAACGGCAAGACAAGCCGGATGGCATCGCCTGGATCCTGCGCAATCACCCAGAAGTCTCAGATGCTCAGATCTCCAAACTGATCGGCACCACGCGCAATACGATCGGTGCGATCAAGGATCGCTCGCACTGGAATATTCAGAACATTCAGCCGAAAGATCCGGTCACGCTCGGGTTGTGCTCTCAGCGTGAACTCGACGCCATTGTTGCGAAAGCCGCCAAACGCGCCGGGATTGAGCCAGAAACCGCTCCGACGGATGGAGATAGCCGCTCAAACAAAGACAAATTGATCGAGGAACTGCGCGCCGAGCGCGAAGCAAATGCCAAAGCTGCTGCGGAAGCGGCGCAAGAAGCAGAAGCCGAAGCATGGCTTGCTGCGCGCCGCGAAGCGGAAGACAATGCGGCTGCTACAGCTATCCCAACCGATCCTGACAGCGCTTTTCAGTCGACGGTACCCGATCAGGATAGTGGCACCTTAGAGTCTGAGAGCGATCCTAGCGGCGCATAGACCGTTGTCTGGGATTGTTCGCAGATACAAAGCCAACGGGCTCTAAGCCGGCGTTTTGAGAAGAGGCGGTAGACTAAAATACTCCCAGCGATAGCTTGCCGACTAGCTGGATCGAACCAGAAAGCCCGGATCTCCTTGTGCAAACAGGCGGATTTCGCCAAAGCTACTGACATGCATGTCAGTAGCGCTCAGTATCATCATCCAACGCCGTGGGAGACCACGTTCGATCCGGTGACTCTGCCAGAAATGCTCGTGCGCACGGTTGAAAAGAACCCCGATGCGCCATTTCTGCATTTTTTGGGGCGGACCTATTCCTACAAAGAAATCCGGCTGGAGGCGGAGCTGTTTGCTTCAGCCTTGATCCTGATGGGTGTTGAAAAGGGCGACCGGATTGGCCTGTTCCTACCCAACGTGCCGATCTATGCGTCCGCCTATTACGGCGCGATGATGGCGGGTGCGGTCGTGGTCAATTTCTCCCCGCTCTACACGGTCGAGGAATTGTCTTGGCAGGTCGAAGACAGCGGCACTAAAATTCTGGTCACTCTCGACGTGCCCGAATTGTATGGCACTGCGGCCAAGGTGCTGGAGGCATCTGGTCTCGAAAAGCTGATCGTGGGGCGGCTTTCCGAAATGCTGCCCTGGATCAAAGGCAACGCGTTAAAGCTGTTCAAACGCAGTCAGATTGCCGATGTTGCCTGGGGTGACACTATTCTCGATTGGGGTAAGCTGTTTAGCGACCCGACCCATGATCTCCCCGATCTGATCACGCCTGATGATCTCGCTCTGTTGCAATACACTGGCGGGACGACCGGGCGACCGAAAGGCGCAATGCTGGGCCACGATCAGCTGACCATGAACGCACAGCAGGTCGCGGCGATCAATCCGTTTGGGGCCCCGCGCAAAGAGATTTTCATGGGGGCGCTGCCGTTCTTCCATGTTTTCGCCAACACCGCGCTGCTGAATCACGCAGTGGCAAGCGGCGCGTCGATAGCGATCGTGCCGCGGTTTGAAGCAGGTCAGGTGCTAAAGACGATTGAAAAGTACCGCGCGACGGGGTTTCCCGGCGTGCCAACCATGTTTCAGGCTCTGCTCGATCACCCTGATCTTGAGAAAACTGACCTAAGCTCGCTCAAGGTCTGTATTTCAGGCGGTGCTCCAATGCCGGCATCAGTCCACGCGAAGTTCGAAGACGTCACCGGCGTGCGTGTCGTTGAGGGCTATGGTCTGACCGAAAGCGCGGGCGTCGTGTCGGTCAATCCCTATGCGGGAACCCGCAAGAAAGGGACAATCGGGCAATTGCTTGCCGGAACCCAGATCGTACTCCTCGATAAGGAAGACCCTACGAAGCTTGCGGCTGAAGGTGAGCCGGGCGAATTGGCAATTCATGGCCCGCAAATCATGCGGGGCTATTGGAACCGTCCAGAGACCGCTGCAGAAGCTTTTGTTGAGCGCGCTGGCAAGCGCTATCTGCGCACCGGCGATGTCGCGATTGTCGACGAGGATGGATTCATTGCCATCGTTGATCGCATCAAAGACATGATCTCAGTTGGCGGCTTCAAGGTGTTTCCAAGCGTGGTTGAAGACGCGGTGCTCCAGCATGACGCTGTCAAGGAAGCGCTCGTGATCGGCGTTCCTGATGACTATCGCGGCGAATTGCCCCGAGCCTTTGTCACGCTCAAACCGGATGCCGACAGCACAAGCACCAACGGCGAGACCCTCAAGCAATGGCTCAATCAGCGGATAGGCAAGCATGAACGCGTCGATAAGGTCGTGATCCGCGAAGAGCTTCCAAAGACGATAATTGGTAAGCTTGATCGCAAGGCGCTGCGAGCAGAAGCGCTTTAAGGCAGCGCTATCACCGCAATAGATTGGTTAATATTGCATGAGAACCACGGCGTTCTGGCCTTTGCGAACGTTCACACAATTAACCATGTAATACAGCGAGTTGTCGGGAAAACGAAAACCGAGCATTTTCCGTGATCGTTCACACACTCAAGACAGCGCTATTAACTTTGTTTAGCTCGCGATCTGAAGCGGCTCCGAGCCTTTGTCGTCCTTTTTGACCGATGGCGTCTCGTTCTTCGCCTTACGTTGAGCATTCGGGGCGAACCGTCCGTCGACTTGAGCGCCCTGTTCGATAGTCAGCGCATCATAGTGCACATCACCTTGAATATAGGCCGACTTCAAGATGACGAGTTCGCGTGCTGTGATCGTTCCATTCACTCGACCCGACAGCCGCGCAGTCTCTGCCATTACACCGCCACTGATTTGGCTGGTTTCGCCCTGAACGAGCGAGGCGCATTTGATATCGCCTTCGATGGTTCCATCGACATGGAGGTCGGCGGAGGCGCTAATGTCGCCTTTGATCGCTACATCTGTGCCTATCACTGAGAAAGTCGAATTCGAGGAAGCAGGAGCCATTGGTTTTCTTTCCGTGCTAGTCGCTGGTTTTTGCGGTGGTGCGGAGCGGGGCTGCTCTGCGGGCTTCTTTGAGAACATCAGGAGCAGTCTCCAGAAACGGGCGGGGGTTGACCGCGCGATTATTCATCCAAACTTCGAAATGCAAATGCGCCCCTGTCGACCGACCAGTGCTGCCAATCGCCCCGATGACCTCGCCAGTTCGGATAATTTTTCCGACCTTGGTTTTGATCCGCGACATGTGCGCATACCTCGTCATCATACCGTTGGCATGCGTAAGCTCGACGACATTACCATAGCCCGACTTGCGCCCTGTAAAAGTAACTGTGCCATCCGCCGCTGCAAATATTGGCGATCCTGCCGGACCTGCGAAATCCATTCCTCGATGCATCGCCGCCCGACCGTTAAAAGGATCGCGGCGATAGCCAAAACTCGACGTTACGCGCGTCTTGGCTGGAGCAAAACGCGGGATTCCCGATAAGGCAAGCTCAAGTGTGTTAAGCCGCGCTAAACTTAGCCCGAGCCGTTCAAACCGCGGGTCAAGCGAGCCATCTTTTGCGGTCGAGAGCAGTTCCAGCGGACCACCCACTCCGCCTGCGATCTCCGCGTTGCGAGCCATCTGACGCGGATCAAGATTGAGTTTACGCATGGCCAGTTCAGCGCGTTTCGCGCGCATATCAGCGTAACGAGTCAGCCGTTCGGCGAACGCGAGCTGGCGGGCTTCGATTTCCGCTAGTCCGCGCGCTTCGGGCACCAACTCGCCAATTTTTTCAACTGTCTTTGCAGCTTCAGCGGTCGAATCGGTTACGTTTGTGCCGGTCTCACGAATGTCCTCGGGGAGCATCCGCGCCATCTCATCGAGGAAATCCTGTTTTGCCCGAAGCTCATCGACCACATCTTCCAAGTCGCTGCTATAGGCATCGATCCGTTCCTGGGTCGTTGCAATGTGGGCGGTCTCTCTTTGGAACGAAGCCAAGTCGGCTTCTGCGCGATATTGCGCCCATGCCATCGCTCCAAGCGATATCAAACAGCCCAACGCGATGACGGCAATCAACGTGAGGCCCGCCACTTGCATGTGCGTCGTGATTTTCAGGAACCGAACATTACCATGCGTGCGCATCAGGAACTCGCGTTCAGGAAATGCCTGCTTCAAGCGCTCCCCAAATGGCTTGGTTTGGATACTATCAGACAAGGCGGCCCCGAGCTTTGGTCTAGTTTGACGTTATGGTCTTCGTTCTTCCAGGCGGGCTATCAACGCGGGTCTGCTCGGTCGATTCTAAGTGTTAACGGACCCGCCGACCTGATGGGTAATCGCGATGAAGCGTTCATCTGTGCGAAATAGTCCTGAATGACGCACAAAACCCAAATTGCATATTGCGGGAAAGCCCTGATCGCGTCGGTTTATTTGCAACGATCACCTAAGCGATTCGTGCGTCAGGGCCTCAAGTGGCCCTCAATAGAAGAGCATCCTGACACAGCCGCCCCGCGCTGCTATCCAGCAAAAATGTCTGATGTTAAAACAACCTCTGCCACCTTACCCAGTTGCTACGGATCGCCCGAGGTTAAATCCGATCCCGCTTTGCTGATTTCCAGCCTAGCTTCCCGTGGGCGCTCAGCCCAGCGGGAATTGGTGCAGATGGCGAGCGCTCAACGCGCTAAGGCCTTGGCTCAAGCCGCCGCAGCGCTGCGTGAGCATGAAACCAGCGTGCTTGAAGCCAATGGGCGTGATCTTTCTACAGCAAGAGCAAATGGCATAAGCGAGGCGATGATCGATCGTCTGGCGCTTGACCCGGCTCGCCTTGAGGGCATCGCGGCTGCTGTCGAAGCGATTGCTGCCTTACCCGATCCGGTAGGCCAGATCATTGATCAGACCGTGCCGCCTAATGGTCTAAAATTGTCGCGGGTGCGAGTTCCGCTCGGCTTGATCGGCATAATATATGAAAGTCGCCCCAATGTGACCGCCGATACGGCCGCATTGTGCGTTCGCTCGGGTAATGCGGTCCTGTTGAGGGGTGGTACTGAAGCAGTGCATTCCAACAGCGCGATCCACCGCGCGCTTGTTGTTGGGTTGACTGCAGAAGGCGTGCCTGAAGACGCAGTACAGTTGGTGCCTGTACAAGATCGGGCAGCAGTCGGGGCGATGCTGCGCGCTCATGGTGAGATCGATATGATTGTCCCGCGCGGCGGTCGCTCGCTCGTTGAGCGTGTGCAGAAGGACGCCCGTGTCCCGGTCCTCGCTCATCTTGATGGGCTTTGCCATACCTACATTCACGCGGCTGCCGACCCCGCGATGGCGCAGGACATTGTGTGCAATGCTAAAATGCGACGAACGGGCATTTGCGGCGCGCTTGAGACGCTTTTGATCGATGTGGCCTATCCTCACTCTGCCAGCCTTATCGGAGCGCTGATGGAAACTGGATGCGAAGTACGCGGCGATGAGCGAGTCCGTGAGCTTGACCCGCGTGTTTTGCCAGCCAGCGCTGATGATTGGGATACCGAATATCTCGCCCCGATTGTTTCGGTCGCGATGGTCGATGGACTGGATACTGCCATAATGCATATCGCGCGCCATTCCTCCGATCACACCGATGCGATCGTGACCGATGATCAATCGGTGGCTGAGCAATTCTTAGCGCAAGTCGACAGCGCTATCGTCATGCACAACGCTTCATCGCAGTTCGCAGATGGGGGCGAATTCGGGCTTGGCGCTGAAATCGGGATCGCGACCGGCCGATTGCATGCACGGGGCCCTGTCGCGCTTGAGGGGCTTACGACGTATAAGTGGCAAGTGCGCGGTTCTGGTCAAACCCGGCCTTGAACCGGGCTACACAAAGCTTCACTTCGTCGTAATGACCCGGACCGGCCTGTTAGGTGGTAGCTTCAATCCCGCACATGGCGGACACAGGCGGATCACCCTATTTAGCAAGGACGCGCTCGGATTGGATGAAACATGGTGGCTCGTATCGCCGGGAAATCCTCTCAAGCCTAGCGACGATATGGCATCCTTGCAGGCGCGCCTTAAATCGGCTGAAGCTCTGTCGCAGCGCGCCCCGATTATTCCGACAGCAATCGAACTGGAGCTCGATACGCGCTACACTGTGGATAGTTTGATGCGGCTTAAACGACGCTATCCAAAGCGCCAATTTGTGTGGCTTATGGGGGCGGACAACCTCGTCCAATTCCATCTTTGGAAGGGTTGGCGGCGGATTGCATGCGCAATGCCGATTGCAGTGATTGCAAGGCCGGGTTATAACGGTGCTGCCATGACGAGCCCCGCCATGGCCTGGCTCAGGCGCTATCGGGTGACTGCCGCCAGCTTTCGGCACCGGGGGCAATGGAGCGCACCTGCGCTGGTGTTTTTACGGTTCGACCCGGATCATCGCTCAGCCACGGCCATCCGCCGTGCTAACGCCGATTGGGCACTTACATACCGCTCTCGAAATCTCGGCGCTCCTCCACGCGACCGTCTGACATTTCGCCGGATAAAGCCTTGGGAAGATGCATGAAGCTGATTTGTGCCCCTTGCTCCACACTGCTCGTCCGGCCTCTACTAGGCAATCATTGGAGATCATTGCTCGCTTATGACTCAGGCTCAAACAGTTTCGGCCAAAGCCGTTCGGCCCGCGCTTGTCTCACCTGCAGTTGACCCTATGAGCTCAGGCTCTTTGCATGATCTGGTGTTGAGCCAGCTTGATGACGATCAGGCCCAAGAAATCGTCTCCATCCCCCTTGAAGGCAAAAGCTCGATCGCCGATCATATGGTCATCGCTAGCGGACGTTCGACCCGGCAAGTCGCAGCAATGGCAAACAAACTCGCAGAAAAGGTGAAGCAGGCCGGTCATGGTCCGGTTCGTGTCGAAGGGCTTCCGGCAGCAGACTGGGTGCTGATCGATGCCGGTGATGTTGTCGTGCATCTCTTCCGGCCAGAGGTTCGCAGTTTTTACAATCTTGAACGGATGTGGTCGTTCGAAGGCGGCGAAACGGCTAGCGGGCGGACTTGAATTGAGACCTAGGGAATACAGCTGAGTGCTCGCACGTCGCAGCGCATCGTGCGATTGGCGGGGTTGTTGGGTATTATCGGTAAAATGCGCGGGAGGGCCGGATGCTGCTACATATTGTCGCACGCGGAAAGATCGCTCGCTCACCCGAAGCGGACTTGGTCGCGCGCTATGAGAAGCGGATCACTTGGCCTTTGACGTTAAGCGAATTGCCCGATTGCGGGCCTATGAAACTCCCGGCCCCAAGCACGCCTTATCGAACGGTGCTGCTAGACGAGCGAGGCACTGCGCTGCGCTCTGAACAATTGGCTGAACTCATTGGTCGCTGGCGCGATGACGGGATACGCGAAGCGCGCTTTGTCCTCGGTGCAGCCGACGGACATTCTGCAGAAGAGCGAGACGCTGCTGACTTTCTCTTCGCATTTGGGCCGGCCACTTGGCCACATCTTCTCGCCCGAGCAATGCTGATGGAACAGCTTTACCGGGCCACCAGCATCTTAGCTGGGCATCCTTATCATCGTGCGGGTTAAGGCGATGGCTGCTTTACGCTTGGTAGGATCAACTGCCGCATTCGGTGGATTGATCACGCTGGCTGTGGCGGTCTCAGCTAGCTACGCTCAACGCGATGTAAGGCTGCTAGATCCAGTTGAAGCTGCTGCGCAGCTTGAGCGCGCGACCAAGCAGAGCGAGAACGCAGCCGAACGCGCTCAGCAGTTCGCAGCGACCGCTGAAGAAGCGTCGGCAGCGGCGGATAAAACCGCCAGCGAGGCTGCCGCTATAGCTGCGCAAATCCAGCAATCCGAAGCTGATATCAAAGCGGCTGAGGCCCGGTATTCGCTCGCTCGCAACGCCCGCACTACGCTCTCCACACGGCTGGCAAAGCGTCAACAACCGCTCGTCCGCCTGACAGGAGCGCTGCAAACCAGCGCTCGGCGACCGCTTACACTGTCTGCTTTGCAGCCTGGCTCGCTTAAAGAGCTCGTCTATGTCCGCGCTGTTTTGGCTTCAGCCGTCCCCGAGATACGCGCTCGCACGGGTACGCTGCGCCGCGAGCTTGAGCGCGGCAAGGAACTTGAAAGTGGAGCCGCAAACGCTCTTGAAAGCTTGAGAACAAGTGAAATTGAGCTTGCTCGCAAGCGTGATGAATTGGCTGATCTGGAGGCTGAACAGCGGCTCGCTTCAAGTGAGGCTCGCAGTAACGCGGTCAGAATCAATGAGCGCGCCTTGGCCCTGGCAGAAGAAGCGCGCGATCTCGATGGTCTTGTCAAACGACTGGATGAGGCGGCTGCACTTCGGCGGACGCTTGCTGCTCTGCCCGGACCTGTCATGCGTCCGGCAAACCTCAGTGCCAGTCAGGAAATCCCGCTCGGTGACGCAGGCCAGGTCGTGCTTAATGGTCAAGGGGCCGAGGCAATAGCATCCAGCGACGAACGGGCTGCCGCTCCTCAGCCTTATCAGCTTCCTGTCGGTGGTCGAATTATCACAGGTTTTGGCGAGGCTCAGTCGAGCGGTCTGCGCAGCAAGGGACTGGAAATGAGCACTGCAAGCAGCGGGCAAGTGGTCTCGCCCGGAGCAGGCCGAGTTGCATTTGCCGGCCCTTATCGCGGCTATGGGCGAATCGTCATAATCGAACATGAAGGCGGCTGGACCAGTCTGGTTACGGGCCTTGAACGGACGGACATCGCGGTCGGTGAGGATGTCATCAGCGGAAGCCCGCTGGGCGTCGCGGCAGGCACAGCACCTTTGATCGCGTTAGAACTTCGCAAGAGCGGCGAACCTGTTAATCCTCTGCAATTCGTCAACTAATCAGCGCTCGTTCCTTGGCGATCCTGAGGGTTAATTGAGTTCTTGCGACGTCAAAGCGCGCGTTTTCGCGGGCAATCGCATGATTATGGTTTATCATCTGGCGTTAAGCTGACGGCACATATACAAAAGTGTTCGAAAGGAGCGTTCTCCCCTATGAAAATTGCTGCCCTGCTGCGCAGCGCTGCCCTGGTTACTGCGGTTGCGCTGATCCCTGCGACGACTGCCACAATGGCTCAGGTTGATGGCCGCGCTGGTCCCGAATTCGCAAAATTGTTTGCCACCTATCAGCGGATCAAAGCGAATTACGTCGAACCGGTCGAAGATGATATTCTGGTGCGCGGCGCAATCGATGGGATGCTGGCGGCGCTCGATCCGCATTCAGGCTATCTCGATGGAAGCGATCTACAGCGCCTCGAGACGATGATCGACGGCAATTACTCAGGGCTTGGTCTGTCGGTTGTAATGGATGATGGCGCTGTCAAAATCATCTCCCCGTTTCGCGGTTCTCCTGCGGATGAGGCCGGTCTCAAGGCTGGGGATTACATCACGCATCTTGATGGAGAGTTGATCTATGGTGGCGAGCTCGACGAAGCGGTTGCGCGCATGCGCGGCAAAGCGGGTACGTCGATCCAGCTGACTGTGTTTCGCCCGGGCCGCGATGAACCTTTTGAGGTTGATGTGACCCGCGGAGTGATTGAGCTTGAGCCGGTTACTCATGAAGTCGCTGGCGGCAATATTGGCGTTATTACGGTGAATGAGTTCTCCGCTGACGTTGGTGCTGATGTCTATCGCGCTTGGGACGCGATCCAGACAGAAGTGACCGGGCGAGTAAGCGGGCTGGTGCTCGATCTTCGGTCAAACCCAGGCGGAAGCCTCGATGAGGCGGTGGCGCTGTCAGATCTATTTCTGGATAAAGGCCGCATTGTCTCTCAACGCGGACGTGCTCGCGGCGAGACACTGCTTTATGATGCGGAAACAGTGTTTCGCGGCGATATGGCCGAAGACGTTCCCGTGATCGTTCTGATCGATGCGGGTTCTGCCTCGGCTTCGGAAATCGTCGCAGGCGCATTGCAGGACCATCGCCGCGCATTGGTGATGGGGGAGCGCAGCTTTGGCAAAGGCTCGGTGCAGTCGCTGCTTCCGCTCGGTCGTGATGCTGCCCTGAAACTCACGACGGCACGCTATTTCACGCCGGCTGGCAATTCTGTCCAGGAAGGCGGGATCAAGCCTGACATTACGGTCCCTCAGCTGTCCGATCCCGATCTTGCTCTGCGCTCGAAGTATCAAACCCGCGAAAGCGATCTACGCGGTCATCTCATCAACGAATTGGGCATCAAGGATGAAGCGCTTGAAGCTGACAAGGTCGATGATCCCCGGTTTCAGCTAACGGCGGAACAGCTAGAAGAGCAGGGCATCGAAGATTTCCAGCTTCACTATGCTCTGGAAACGCTTCGTCGCAGCACCAAGAGCTCGGTAGCGCTGCGCCGGTAGGATATACATTCGTCATCGCCGGACATGGTTCGCTCTCAGCAGATCTCCTTGCTTGCTCTTGTGCTGCCTGCGGCATTGCTGTGCGGGGCCTATGTGTCTGAATATGTGTTCGGGCTGTATCCCTGTGAGATGTGTTGGTGGCAGCGTTGGCCGCATTTTGCGGCTCTGGGGCTAGGTTTGTTTGGAACGCTAGTTCCACCAAAGCGCATGTGGACTGCGTTCGCAGCAATAGCGATCATCGTTTCTGGCCTCATCGGCGGCTTTCATGCAGGGGTGGAATATGGATGGTGGGAAGGCATAACCGCCTGCACGGCTTTGCCAGCGACAATTGACGTCCTAAGTCCTACCGCTGCGCCGTTGGTGCGCTGCGATGTCGCGCCGTGGAGTTTGTTCGGAATTTCGCTTGCTGGATGGAATTTCCTCTTTTCGTGCATCGGCGGGATCGCCATCTTGGGTCTGAGCGCTGCTGCGCATGACTGAGACTGATCGAGGACACATATATGGGCCGCAATGAAATCCATCGAATGATCCGGGTTGATCAAGCTGGCGAGTTTGGCGCGACGCGCATTTATGAAGGTCAGCTGGCGGTGATGGGCGATCGCGGGCCAAATTCGGCCGAAATTCGCCACATGGCTGAAGACGAGGCAATTCACCGTGAGCAGTTCGATGCGCTTATGGCGAAACGAAGAGTTCGCCCGACGGCGCTTCATCCCTTATGGTCTGCAGCGGGCTATGCGCTGGGCGCTGGCACAGCGCTGCTTGGGCCCGAAGCGGCTATGGCGTGTACAGCTGCCGTCGAAGAGGAGATCGACAGGCACTACACTGATCAGCTTGACCGTTTGCGCGAGACTGGGGCTGATCCTGAGCTTGCAGATATGGTCGAGAAGTTCCGCGACGAAGAGCGTGCGCACCGTGATGCAGCGCTCGCAAATGGAGCAGAGCGCGCTCCTGCCTATCCGCTTCTCGCTGGTGCGATCAGGCTTGGATGCCGGATTGCGATCAAGGTAAGCGAGCGCATCTGACCCAGCAAAAGTCGTTTCGCCTGCCTGGCTTGACGATCAACGCCCCGTCTCACTTCAGTTGCGGTTCACGCGCCTTGGCTTAGATTAACGGTGTTAAAGCTGCACCTCGGTTGCAGCGATATCGAATTCAGAGGATTTCGTAGAAATGACTTGGTTGCCCCATGCGTCTGTTTTCAAAGCTCTTTTGATTGGGGCAACAGCGCTCATCGCATTCCCTGCCGCAGCGCAGGATAAAGCAGGCGATAAGGTCAATATGGTCATCGCTTACAGCGAGGATGAATGCCCTGAAGCCCGTGAAAACGAAATCGTCGTTTGCGAAATCCTGGTCGAGGCTGAGCGCTATCGGATCCCGTCCAATCTTCGCTCCAGCGATTCACCGGAAAACCAGTCTTGGGCCCGCGAAGTCGATAAAATCCGCTATGCTGGTGAGTTTGGGACCATGTCCTGCAGTCCCGCAGGAGCAGGCGGTTTTACCGGGTGCACGCAGAAGTTCATTGATGCTGCCTATAAAGATCGCGCAGAAGCTGAGAATGTCCGGTTCGGACAATTGATCGAGCAAGCGCGCCAAGAGCGACTGTCTGCAATTGATGACGATGCGGCTGCGGAACAACAACGGGTCGAGCAGATCGAGCGTGAGTATCTTGAGCGGCTCGAACGCGAACGTTCGCAAGCGCTTCCGGGAGAAATCGAACGGGTTGGTGGGCCAGAAGCCGAGGTGGACGGTGTGGCCAATTCTGCAGAGAGCGCTCCGGCAGATGACGCTGCGGTTCCGCCGAGCAAACCGGTAATCGGTCCGCCAGCGGAAGAGCCCCCGCTACGCTAAGCAAATCGCTCGCACGATCTTGCATAGCTTGGATATTCAAACGCCGTAATAGTCGCGATACCACGCGACAAAGTGTTTGATCCCTTCATCGACGCCGGTTTGAGGCGCATATCCGGTCAATTCACGGAGTAAGGTTGCATCGGCCCACGTTGCAGGGACGTCACCTTTTTGCATTGGCATGAAGTTCTTGATCGCTTCGCGCCCACACTCACGCTCGATCGCGGTCACAAAATCCATCAGCCGGACCTTGTCCGAATTGCCAATGTTAACGACGCGCCAAGGCGCCGCGTGCGAAAGCGAATCCCATTCTGGGATATCCTCTGCGCTGTCCGGTCGGACCGGCGCTTGTTCGATTAGAAGTCCGATTCCGCGAACGAGATCAGTGACGTAGGTGAAGTCTCGGTACATCTCTCCATTGTTATAAATGTCGATAGGAGTGCCTTCGAGGATTCCCCGTGTGAACTTGAAGAGCGCCATGTCCGGGCGCCCCCAAGGGCCATAAACCGTGAAAAACCGAAACATGGTGGTCGGCAGATTCCACAAGTGCGCGTAGGAATGCGCCATTGCCTCGTTCGCTTTTTTTGTTGCGGCATAAAGCGTTAACTGTGTGTCACACTTCTCCCGCTCATCGAATGGCATTTCTTCGTTCGCGCCATAGACGGAGCTGGTTGATGCCATCAGCAAGTGATCAACTTCCAGCTCGCGGGCGCATTCCATCACGTTGAAAGCGCCGACCAGATTGGCATCGATATAGGCTCGTGGGTTTTCAAGGCTGTAACGAACGCCGGCCTGAGCTGCCAGATGGACAATGATGTCGGGCTTTTCAGTCATTGCCAGCGCGTGCAACTTGTCGAAATCTTCCAACATGCCTTCATGTCCGGAAAAGTTCTGGTGTTGCATCAGGCGCTGATGGCGGCGCTGCTTGAGCTGCACCTCGTAATAGTCGGTCATGCCGTCATAACCGACAACCCGATACCCTTTGCTAAGCAAGAGCTCAGCCAAATGGTAGCCGATAAACCCGGCCGATCCGGTGATGAACACTGTCTGCAAGGGAAGATTCTTTCGATTTGCCGTTTGCGATTTACTTTGCACCCGAGCCCGTCAGGATGACGCGCACGGTCTTAAGCACGATAAGGAAATCGAGCCACATCGAGATATTCTTCACGTAATAGAAATCAAAGCGCAATTTTGCATTAACGTCGGCCACGTCAACCACATGGCCCTGGTTCACTTGAGCCCAGCCAGTGATTCCCGGTCGTACGATGTGACGGTACGAATAAAACGGCAGTTCGCGCTCGTACCATTTGGATAGCGACATCGCCTCTGGGCGCGGCCCAATGAAGCTCATTTCTCCGTTTAAGACATTGAATATTTGTGGCAATTCATCGATCCGCGTCTTCCGCAGGAAATGTCCGATACGCGTGATCCGCGCATCATCGGTCTTTGTCATAGCGTCATCGCGTTGTCCTGCCTCTTCGGCGATCGGATCGCGCTCGCACATTGTGCGGAATTTGATCATTCGAAAGCGTTCGCCTCTAAAACCGACACGCTCTTGGATAAAGAATGCTGGGCCATGTGAGTCGAGCCGAATGGCGAGGCCTATCACCAGAAACGCCAAGAGGCAGAATGGCAGTAGAACTAAAGCTCCTACAATATCGATCGCTCGCTTTGTCGCCATGTAAGGAACGTTAGGTATCAACGAGCCAAGGTCGTTCTCAGCCAAATGGTTGATCTTGACTTGACCGCTCTGCATCTCTGCGACCTGACGGTAATGGTACACGGGAACCCCTGCGAGTGCCGCTTTGGCGAATAGTCTTTCCCATCCGGGCGAGTGATCGAAATGCAAATCTGCGACGATTGCGCCATCAATACGTTTTGCCTCGACTAAGCTCTCAAGCTCAATCATGTCTGGCGATGGCAGATACTGGCCGCCAATAGCAATCTCATCCGAACGTCCTCCGGGAACGATGAAGTGCGGCCGGATCGCGCGGCGACTAAACGCTGTGAGCAGATAACTCGCGATAAAGCTGCAGACCGCACCAATCATGAACAACGGGATTGAGTAGGTCGCGCGTAACAGGGCAATGCCAGCCAGAACGCTTGCAAATGCGAGAAAGTTCACGGGGAGGACATAGGATAGTTGCCGCGCCTTGGCGTATTGCCGCAGGCGACCGAGCGCATACCACGAAAAGCTGATTGCCAGTGTCAACGCGTACAAAGTGTTGATCAGAAAAACCGAGGTGACGTCGTCACCTCGGATAAGTGTCCAGAATGCCAGCGGTGGCACAAGCCCCGCGCTCAAGAGGATCACCAACTGCAATTCACGAGTAGTGATCGCCTGGTTCTTTTCCAGCACCGTATCAGGCGCCTGTCGCACCAACATTGATATTCTCCGACGCGATCAACTCTCTTGCGCCTACGGTCTACCGAACATAGGCGCAAGGCGGTCACCGCTTGCTTGCCAGTCTAGTGAATTCGCGCAAGCTAAGGATCACAACGTCTTTGAACAATTGATGAGATACTTGTGGTGCATTTATTAAGGCTGCCGGTTGGCCTTAGATTTTGATTATTCTGGGGTTCATACCTCTGTGCCGCCATTTCAAGGCAATCAATTTTGCGATCAGGTGGTCAGTCAGAGCCTCACCCCAAGTTAAGCGTCGCACTCGATTTTGGCCTCTTCTTGTCTCGCAATGCTCTTGCGTGCTGTGATCAACGCCGCGATATCGCAGCAACGTACTCCAAATCTGGCCCGATTGTGGCGCAACATAGCATGTTAAGAAAACTCACCACGCGCCTGACGCCGAACGAGCACAACCGTGAAGTGTTACGCAACACCATGCTGGCGTTGGCTTTGCGAGCGATCGGGGCACTTTTGGCGTTTGCACTTAATGCTGTAATCGCCCGTCTGCTTGGCGCGAGCGGCGCAGGCATATATTTTCTCGCATTGTCGATCACTACAATCGCCGCCTTGATCGCCCGCCAGGGTCTCGACAACGCCTTGTTGCGGTTCATCGCCGCTGCTGCGGCGAAAGAGGAATGGACGAAGGCGCGCTCTATCTTTGCGAAAGGCGCTAAAATCGTCTTACTGTCATCGGCCTGCCTCGCCTTATTGGTGGTTATCGGTGCGGACATCTTTGCAGTTTATGTGTTCGACCTGCCCGAACTCGCCCAGCCTCTTCGGTTCATGAGCGTGGCAATTATGGGCGCAGCAATGATGTTCACGCTTTCCGAAAGCCTTAAGGCGCTCAACAAAGTCGCCTCGTCGGTGATTGTTGTAACCGTTATATTTCCGCTGGTCGCGCTTTTGTGTTTGTGGCCATTGACCTCGCTTTACGGCCCGGCTGGGGCCGCCGCATCCTACGCGATCGGTGTCATCTGTGCAGGCGCTTTGGGTTTTGGGTTGTGGCTGTGGTTCATGCGCGAGCGTCGCGGCGGAGAAGGCGGTGCAGTACCAACAGGTGAACTCTTTGCGAGCAGTCGACCGCTATGGGTCATGGCGTTGGTCAATCGCGGTGTGATCCCATGGACCCCGCTCTTGTTCCTTGGGGTTTGGGCGACACCTGAGGAAACCGGGATCTTCGGGGCGGCGACGAGAATCGCACTACTCCTCAGCTTTTTTATCTTAGCGGTGAACGCCGCTGTCGCTCCAAAAATCGGTCAGCTGCATGCGCATGGTAAGCACGAAGCGATGCAAAATCTCTACCGGTTTACCATTGCAGGATTGCTGCCTGCGACTGCCTGCCTATTTGTTCTTTTGCTGCTTGCGGGTGACAAGGTGCTGATTTTGTTTGGGCAAGAATTCGTCGAAGGCAAAACCGCGCTTATTATTTTAGGCGCAGGGCAGATGGTCCAAGCGGTGATGGGGTCGGTCGGCCACCTATTGATCATGACCGGGCATGAACGCGAGGTGCGTACCGCTACGCTTGCCGGAGCTGCGACTGTGATCGGGTTCTCTGCTCTCCTCATCCCGTTTTACGGGATGGTCGGCGCAGCGATCGCCTCTGCACTCGCACTCTCGGTATCGAACATCGCGGCCTATGGTTTCGTGCGCTCTCGGTTGAAGTTCACAGGCTTCAAATATTTCTGACACAGGTTGACTGAGCAAGTTACAGGTTAATCCGAAATGATCGCGCTTTTGCAAACATCGGCCATCTTCCTTTCAGGCCTGCGGAGTTTCGTTTTTGCGGCATGCCTTTATCTGATGTTTCTTGCCTTTGCGCCGCGCACACTTGGATTTAGCCCAACAGGATCGGATTTTTCGATCACTTTCCCGCGGTTAGCTTTTCCACTCCTTGCCTTAAGCTTGCTGATTTACGCCCTGTCAAAGGATCGAGAGCGCTTTTTGAGCATCGGACCGTTACTGCGATCGCCGTTCATGATCGTCCTGATCCTGCTGGGTGCCCACCGCATCATTGGCACAGCTTACAATGGGGTTCCGCTAGTCTATGCTCTTGAATCGATTTTATTTTCTGTGATCGTCTTGGCGGTATTTTACCTTGTAGCATCTCCAATGTTGTTTCGTGCCGTGAACTTGGTGTTGCTCGCTGTGATCGCCATTCTGGTTGTATTAATCCCCTTGGAATTGGCACTGCAGCAGCCCCTTCACCACTTTGTTGCGGATCCTGCTTTGGTGCGGCTGGAGCTTCTTGAGACCCGCACTCTGAACCGGGGTTATCGCATCCAAGGCGGCTTTGATAACAGTCTGAAACTTGCTGAGTTTCTGCTTTACTGCATTCCATTTGCGTTGTTTCGCGCCAATGGATCTGCCCGCCAATATGCGGGTTGGTTGATGTTGGCAGCGATCATGGGGATCGGCCTTCTGACAGCCTCACGAGGCTTTATGATCTTCAGCGTGATCACAATTGCATCATTCTATGTCTTTCTTTCATGGACCAGTCTTTCCCGTGCTGCGCGCTCGACCATTACAGTGTTGGTCATACCTTTGTTCCTTCTCGTGGGAATCGGCGGAGGCGTCTTTATCGAAGAGATGATCCAGCAAGCTTCGGGCATTCGCTTTGACCAAGTGGCTGATAGCCGCGCACGCAGTCTTTATAGTCGGGCTTTACAATTCCAGCAGGTGTTCGACACCGTTTCACAAAGCCCTGTGTTCGGATCAGGCATGCTGCAAAACGTGACCCGCACGCTCTTCAATATCAGCAATATCGATAACTACTACCTGCGCACCCTGCTGGAGAGCGGATGGCCAGGCTTCGTGCTGTTGTTGCTGTCCCTCGGGCTACTATTGCGTCAGTTCATGAGCTATCGCCCCGACCCAGCTGATCAGGCTGAACGCGCCTTTTTTGCGCTGTGCTGTTCGCTCACGGTCGCATTTGCATGCTCCAAGATCTTCTTGTCGATGCCAACGAATAATCAGTTGTTCTTCGCCTTGGTGGGGCTGCTGCTTGGGCTCAAAGCCTACTCCCAAAGAGAGGCCGCCGAGCATGCGCGTTCTGTTGACGCATAATTATTACTCGATCACCGGCGGTGCCGAAGTCTTCTTTCATGAAATTGGCCGACTGCTCGAACAAAACGGGCACCAAGTCGCCAAATTCGCATGCGCCGAAGACGACTTGAATGTTCCGTATGCAGAGCATTTCCCTGAAGTTGAGCACTATGCTGATGGGGGGCTTCTTAGCAAGATCAGGCGAGTCCCGTCTGTCATATACAATCGCGATGCGCGAGACGGGTTTGCAAAGACAATTGCGGAGTTCGAGCCGGATATCGTGCACGGCTTCGCAATCTATGGGCGCCTTACTCCGGCGATCTTTGATGCTGCAAAAGCGAGCAACATCCCAACGATCGTATCGTGCAACGACTACAAGCACATTTGCCCGAATTACAAACTGTTCCATCACGGAAGGCTATGTGAGGACTGCAAGGGCGGTGCTTTCTACAACGCGATCCGCAATCGCTGTGCGCATGATAGCTTGGCTGTAAGCGCTGTGTCCGCCCTTGAGGCCTATGTGCATGACCATCTCAATTTATGGCGCGGAAGGATCGATCGGTTTTTGTTCGCCAGTCAGTTCATGGCGCACAAGACCTTAGAGTTCTGGGGTGAAGGGGCAGTCAACACCGACATCTTGCAAAACCCTTTCGATGCCCAAAAGCACTTTGTCGAAGCGCATGCTGGGTCCTCAATCCTATATTTCGGCCGCCTAATCGAGGAGAAAGGGGTCACTGCTTTGCTCGCCGCTGCAAGGCTCGCGCCGGAAGTGCCTTTCGTGATTGTTGGAGACGGGCCAGATCGTCCTTTTATCGAAGACGCTGCTGCGAAGTTAGAGAATGTAACGTTTGTGGGACCTGTCTGGGGCGATGCCCTAAAGCCCTATCTGCACGCTGCCCGGGCAGTGGTTGTTCCTTCTTTATGGCACGAGAACTTTCCATATGTCATCTTTCAAGCGTTCGCGGCGGGAACGCCGGTGCTTGGAGCGCGCCGGGGAGGAATTCCTGAACTGGTGACAGCCGGCCCGCATGGCTGGCTGTTTGATCCGCTCGATCCTGACGAACTCGCGCATGCTGCTAAGACTGTTCAGGGCTTGCCTGACGAAAAGATCGTCTCCATGGGCTGCGCGGCGCAGGACTATGTCGCTCAGACTTTCAGCGACGAAGCGATCTACGCGAGTCTGGAGCGCATCTACAACGAGGTAATTGATTGAAAATCCTTGTTATTGGCGGAAGCGGTTTTATCGGCTCGCACATCGTAGACGCTGCAGTGACCGCTGGTCACCGTGTCCGGGTGTTCGACCGTGCCCAGCCGAAATTCCATGCGCTACCCGCTCAGGTCCACTTCATGTCAGGCAGTTTCAGCGACACGGCCATGCTGAGCGAAGCGGTCAGCGACGTTGACGTCGTCGTCCATTCGCTCTCGACAACAGTGCCGGGAACTTCAAATCTCAATCCCGTCGCAGACATCGACGGAAACCTCATCGGAACGGTGCAGCTGCTTGAGATCATGCGCGCGATGAACGCCAAGCGTTTGATTTTCCTGTCCTCTGGCGGAACCGTCTACGGCATTCCCAAGACGGACCCTGTTACCGAAGATCATCCGCTCAGGCCGATAAACTCTTATGGGATCGTCAAGACTGCGATTGAGCAATACCTTCATATGGAGCGACACCTGCATGGCCTGGACTACGCAGTGCTGCGACCGTCCAATCCTTACGGACCGCGCCAAGGACATGGCGGTGTACAGGGGGTCATCGGGACGTATCTTTGGAATCTGGCGCGCGGCGAGCAGATCCAATTGTGGGGGGACGGCAGCGTCGTACGCGACTTTTTGCACGTGGAGGATCTTGCCAGCCTCACAATGCTTGCCATTGACCAGGGCCTATCGGGCTGTTTCAACGCGGGTAGCGGAGCGGGCCATTCGATCCGAGACGTGATCAAGTGCATCGGCCAAGTCGTCGGGAAAGAGTTAGATCCGGCAATCCACCCCGCGCGGCGGATTGATGTTCCGCGCATCGTGCTCGACATCGGCAAGGTGCAAAACGCCACTGGATGGAGCCCAACAATATCGCTTTCTGACGGGGTTGCGCGGACGTGGCAATGGGTCTCTCAGCAAAGCAATGAGACGAGCCCATGATCTTCGTGGTGGGCAACAGTCGCAGCGGCACAACGATGCTCGCACGCGCTTTTGGCCTCAATCCAAAGGTGCACAAGTTTGAAGAGTTGCATTTCTTTGAGCAGCAAATCGATACAGCCGCTTTGAAGGAAAACAAAGAATGGCCTGATCAAAAACTAATGAAACTAGGAAATCGGCTCTTTACAACGGCTAATGAAGGTCTCTTCACTCCAGCACGAGCTGGAAAATATGATTGCGATACTAGAAGTTGCTTGGAGAAATTGAAGCGACGCACTCCCCTCGATCTCTATCGGTCTATTCTTGAGTTAGAGACTGCCCGAGCTGGAAAGACAGTGCCACTGGAGCAAACGCCACGATATATATTTTACGGACACGAAATACTTACCGCATTTCCAGATAGTCACATGATCAATATAATTCGTGATCCGCGCGATGCGCTTCTTTCACAGAAAAACCGTTGGCGACGTGGTAAATTGACAGAAGACCATGTGCCACTGATTTGGACTTTGCGAAGCTGGAGCAATTACCATCCAGTTACGACCTCGAAACTTTGGAACTCCGCCGTCCGCGCGGCTGACTCGCTCGATGATCACCCGCGCTTCCACTCGGTTAGCTATGAGGGCCTGCTGCGACAACCAGAACAAGTGCTTCGCGATTTGTGCAACGCAATAGGACTGTCATTCCATCCTGAAATGCTGGGCGTAGCGCAAATCGGCTCATCCACCGGTTCCGATCGACCCGAGCGCCGCGGATTTGACAAGAGCCGAATTGGCGCATGGCAACGGGGCAACCTGACACCTGCTGAACTCGCTGTTTGCGAGGAGATCACTTACCACAATATGCGGCGCCACGGATATGAGCCGGGTAATCCGCCGGCAAACTCTCTGTCTAAGTTTATATTGAAGCTCTCAGCCCCTCTCAAGCTCGCGTTGGCTGGCGTACTGAATCTCAACCGCTTCCGTAATCTGCCAGAAATTATCCGCCGTCGATTTGGCTGAACTAACTTGTCATCGGGTTCCAGAAGTATCTCCCGTTCCGCCCTGTTCATTCTCGGAGAACCGCCTTGTCTCAGATGTTAAGCCAGTCAGTTTTCAAAGGTGTAAGCTTGAAGCATCCCTTAATCGCTGCAGGGCTCCAGCGTCTCAATCTGATTGACCGCCTGGTCCATCCAGTGAGCGGTCGCCGTCATTTGCCGCCTATGTCTATTCGTGTCCGCTCTAATGGGCTGCGCTATCAATTTGGAGGTCAAAGGTTTGATCGGCTAGGCGGTGTGATTGCGCGAGAGTTGATCGAACGAGCCGGATTAACCCATGGTTCAAAGGTGCTTGAGATTGGTTGCGGCTGCGGGCGCTTCGCATTTGCGCTTGCGCCGGTCCTTGGCGATGGGGGTTACATCGGCGTTGATATCGACAGGCCATCCGTCGAAGCTGCAAAGCGCAATCGCTTTTTGAACGACAAGAGCTTTGAATTCTATAGCCTTGACGTACATAACGCCGAGTACAACCCTGAAGGTGAAATCGAAGCTGCGCATTATCGCTTTGACTTTAGTGATGAAAGCTTTGACGTCGTCTTCCTTGTTTCGGTGTTCACTCATATGCTTCCCGACAATGTAAGCAATTACATCAGCGAGATTGGGCGGATTTTGAAACCAGGCGGCGTGGTGATGTTCACGACGTTCGTGATGGATGCCGGCACAACTTTTGGCGAAAATAATTTTGTTTATGGTTCTGGACCGTATCGATCTTCGCACAAGGATATGCATGAAATCTGTGTTGGCTACTACATGCATTTCTTCGATGCGGAGTTGGCGAAGTCTGGGCTCCAACGCATCGCCGATCCAGTTTACAGCGATAAAGGCCGCGCGGTTGAGGGCGCGCGCACCGATTTCGGCCAGGACTTGGTGTTTGCGCGCAAGCCGCCGCGCACCGAGACGTAGAATAACTCGCGCATCACACAACGAGACGTGAGGCCAGCACCATGGTCGCCCAACTCAGCCGAGCGTACATTGCAACACGCCCTACCAGATTGTGGTCACGCTTAGTCAGCTATGCGCTGTTCGAAGGCCGCCCGCTCACCACTCGGGGGCGGTGGATCAACCTTTTCATCTTTGCGCACACCAAGGCTGCTAAGGCGTTGCCAAAGCTGCGGCAGGTCAATGCTCCTGTCTACATTCTGGGCACAGGCCGATCGGGCACGACCATTCTCGGACTGGTTTTAAGCATGCACCGCGACGTTGGCTTTCTTAACGAGCCGAAGGCTCTGTGGGCTGCGCTGCATGACGGCGAAGACTTGATAGGAAGCTACAATCGAAATGCGGCACATTACCGGCTTGGTTCCCTAGATGCATCGGCTGATTTAGTATCGGCTGCCCATAAGATCTTTGGCGCATATCTAGCCGCAAGCGGGACCCGCAAGGTGGTAGACAAATATCCCGAGATGATTTTTCGCGTGCCCTTCATAAAGGCGATCTTCCCTGATGCGCGGTTCCTGTTTCTGTCTCGCTCGGGCGCCGCGACTTGCGCTTCGATCGATCGATGGTCCGACCGTCTTGGGACGGAGGAAGATGGCGAAGTCCATGATTGGTGGGGAGCAGATGATCGCAAATGGAAGCTTATTTGCGCTCAACTCGTGCCTGAGCATGCCGATCTTGCTGAGCATCAGGCTGAACTAAGCAGCCTGGATCACGTAGGACGCGCTGCAGTGGAATGGATTTTGTCGATGCGCGAAGGGATGCGTTTGATCGCCGATGGTGAGACCAATGTCCTGCATGTTCCCTACGAAGCACTTTGCGCAGAGCCGCAGAAATGGAGCGAGACGCTGCAGCGTTTCATGCGTTTGGAGCGGGATGAAGTTTTCGAACAATATGCGGTGCGCACCCTACTTGATCCGGAACGCACCGATCAACTCGAGCTGCCTCGCTGGCTAGCTCCGATCTTTGCCCAGACCGAACGTAATCTCGGATTGATGCGCGAGCGTGCGATGCAGGCCGGTGATGCGGGAGCGATTACGTGAGCGAACCGCGCAAAGTCGCGATTTTGGGCACTGTCGGCGTGCCGGGCAAATATGGCGGCTTCGAAACGCTGGCAGACAACCTTGCGCAGTATCATCGTTCGATGGACGCTGCGCCTCAGCTCACGATTTACTGCTCATCAAAAGATCGAAGTGAGTGTCTGGCGCATTACCTTGATGCCAAGCTCCGATATGTTCCATTCGATGCCAACGGACCGCAATCGGTGCTCTATGACATGGTATCGCTTATCGATGCGATCTTGCGGGGCCATCGGGATATCCTCTTGCTGGGGGTATCAGGAGCGCTGCTCCTGCCAGTTTTGCGGCTGTTTACTCGCGCTCGCATAATCACCAATATCGATGGCATTGAATGGCGCCGGGAAAAGTGGCGCGGGCTAGCAAAGTTCATTCTGAGGATTTCAGAGCGTGCCGCGGTCAGGTTCTCCGACATCGTTATTGCCGATAATCAGGCGATTGCTGACTATGTTAGCGACACATATCGCGCTGATGCGGAAGTGATCGCCTATGGCGGTGACCATGCATTGTCTGGTGAAGCCAATCCGGCGGCAATCGAGCAATTGCCGCAAAGCTATGCACTGGCTTTGTGCCGGATTGAGCCTGAGAACAACGTCGCAATGATCCTTGAGGCTTTCTCCCAAGCGAGCAGACCTTTGGTGTTTGTCGGAAATTGGTCCAACAGCGCTTACGGGCAAGAGCTCGCTCAGAGGTACCGCGACCATCCTAACATAACGATCCATCCGCCGATCTACGATCAGGACGCCCTGAAGGCGATCCGGAGCGGCGCTGAGGTTTATGTGCATGGCCATTCGGCTGGCGGTACAAACCCATCACTGGTCGAAATGATGCATTTCGGCATTCCGGTGCTCGCGCATGGCTGCGAGTTTAATCGGCATACGACCGAAGGCTCAGCAATCTATTTTGCGTCTAGTGAAGAGCTAAGAAGCATCGAAAGCTCCCTCACTGGGCAAGCTGCAGAAAGAATTGGCACTGAAATGGGTGCGATTGCTAGGCGACGTTACACTTGGCGGGTCATTGGAGAGCGGTATTTTGCATTGCTTATCGGATAGGCTGTCGGCAAAGCGCTGGCCTTATTTGGCGGCTGCGCTCAATGGTGTGCGGTATAATTATCGCTCGACCGGCAACGCTTAAACATTCGCCGGGACGCAGCAATTGTTCAAGGGCCAGCGCCGCGGTCACGTTTGCAAGGAAGAATTTAATGGGGTCTCAGCCCTTAGGTAACCGTGCTCACTCTAGGGGGAACCTATCCAGCGACAGCGCGGCGGAGTGGGCTTTTGGCGTTAAGGTCGCGATTATTGTCGCATTCGCAGCGACAATAGCAGTCTTGGGTGGAAGCGCGCGGACCGATCAAGTGCAGATCGTTGCTTTGCGGCCCCTCGCGGCCCTTTTTTTGATCCCGGCACTCTATCTGCTGAAAGACACAGATTGGAGCAAAGCTCGTCCGTTGCTTTACATGCTCGGCGCTTTAGCGGGTTGGATGTTGATCCAATTGATCCCGTTACCGCCTTTCGTTTGGCATATGCTGCCGGGTCGCGAGTCAATTGCGGCGATGGATGCGGCGATCGGGCTTGAGGATACCTGGCGGCCCATTTCCCTCTCGCCGTTTCGTGGCTGGAACGCCCTTGCCAGTCTGATCATACCTATGCTTGGCCTTGTTCTCGCGGTTGCGCTGCGAATTCCTTCGGGTTTTCTGCTGATGATCATAGCCGGCCTGGGGATCGCCGATGCGGCTTTAGGCCTGCTGCAAGTGGCGGCAGGTCCGCGTAGTCCGCTTTATTTCTATGCATTGACCAATACAGGATCGCCTGTTGGGCTGTTTGCCAACGAAAACCACTCGGCGGTGTTCTCCGCTTGCTCGCTTGTCGTGCTGGCCCAGCTTGGTGCGTCGCAATTGCGAGCTAAAGGTAACAGTGCAGCGCCTGCCTTGATCGCAGCAGCCTATCTGCTGGTGCTTCTCGCGGCGCTTGGCAGCGGATCGCGTGCCGGGGCGCTAACGACGCTTCTCGCGCTTGCAGGCTCTGCCGCCTTGGTATGGCTGTCGATTTCAAAGAAAACGCAGGATAAGCGCAAGGTCGCTAAGGCGTTGCCTTTCGAACCGAGCCCTAAATTGTTAGCCATAGCCGCTATCGGAACCTTGGCTGCTTTGGTTGGGGCTTTCTTCGCTTTACAGGGAGCGCCAGGTTTGTCCGATGCAGTAGCACGCGACACGTTTGAAGATCTGCGCTTTGCGATCCTCCCGACACTTATTGCAATGATCGAGACGTACTGGCTCTTTGGCGCAGGCTTCGGCTCGTTCGAAGAGGTGTATCATATCTTTGAGCCTGCCGATTTGCTTTTACCAAGCTACGTCAATCAGGCTCACAACGATTGGGCTCAAGTTATTATTGAGGGAGGGGTGCCGGTAATCGCGATAATAGCAGCGCTGGTGGTGTGGATCTTTCGTCAGATGCAAGGTTTGGCCGGCAATGGCATTTCATCGTTCGCAGCACGGCTTGCATGGCTTTCGCTTTTCATGATTATTGCCATCGCTTCAGTGGTTGACTATCCGCTGCGCGCTCCACTGTTTCAGCTAGTCGCGATTTGGTTGTTGGTGGCGTTGGCGTTTGAGCCACGTGCCGCTAGTGACCATGCGACAGGCAGCTGAGACCGACATGTTTGATCTGCTTGGCCAAATGCGACGTCTATCTGATTTGAAACCTTCTATCGTTTCTCAAGCGCCAGCGATTGTTGCGCGATTCGTTCTGTTGGCTGCAAGCGTCCTGCTGGCAGCTTGCGCGACAGACCGTACTTTTGGTGTAGCGCCCAATATCGAGGTCACCGACCTCAGCGCGCTGCCACAACCTCGCGGCGACTTTATCTATCAGATTGGTCCGCAAGAAGCGCTAGAGATTCAGGTCGTCGGAGCTGAGCTGCTCAGCGGCCGGTTTCTGACTGATGAAGAAGTTCGGATCGACTACCCTTTACTGGGGACCCTGAACTTCGCGGATAAGTCTCCGGCCGATGCTTCCCGTCTCATTGCGCAGGGTCTGCGGGGGAAATATCTCGTCAATCCGCAGGTCCGCGTGATCCCGGAAGCGTTTCCCGAGCCTTCGATCTCTGTCGGCGGGGAGGTTGAGCGCCCCGGGTCTTATCCCGCCGCAGGAAAGCAGACGCTCTTGCGGATAGTCAATGCGGCTGGTGGATTGACCGATTACGGCAAAGCTGACGATGTTCTGATCATGCGCACAGTGGACAGCCAAAACTACATCGGCTTGTATGACTTGGAAGCAGTCCAGCGCGGAAACACATCGGATCCGATCCTGTTTCCCGACGACATTGTCATGGTGGGCGATAATCCAGCGCGGCGTCGGCTCGAATTCCTTTTGCAGCTCGTCCCGATTGCGACACCTGTCGCTATCCTGATCGATCGCACGACCAATTAAGGCGCATCTTCATGTCTAATCCTGGTCCTACCAGACCATCGACGCAGTCCGCTTTTGAGTTGAACCCGTCTTCTGGCGACAGCGAGTTTCAGCTCGCTCTGGAACGGTATTGGGCAGAGGCGCAATCCCTGCGCTTGTGGATAGTGGCATTGCTGGCCTTCGCAGTGATGAGCGGGCTGGTCGTAACATTGCTGTCGACCGACAAGTTTCGCGCCACGGCTCGCCTCGAAATCTCTCAGGTCGCTGCCAACGTTACTGATATCGATACACTTGAAGCGGACAATCTCGTCTCGGAACAGCAATACCTCAACACACAATACGAATTACTCACCAGCCGTTTTATGACCGAACGCGTTGCGGAAGCGGGAGACTTGCTGCGCAACCAAGGCTTTCTTGAAGCCTTTGGCATAGATCCCGAAGACGAGGGCTTTGACGAGCGTGATCTTGAGCAATTGTTGCTCGATAATCTCACGGTGAGCCCGATCCAGCAATCAAGTTTGGTCGATATCCGCTTTGCGAGCTCTGATGCCTTTTTATCGGCAGAGATCGCTAATATGTGGGCTGATGAATTTGTTGCTGCGAACTACGAAAAACGCTTTGGCGCGAATATCGAGGCTCAGCAATTCCTCGAGCAGCAGATCGAAGAGCTGCGCATTCGTCTGGCCGATTCAGAAAAAGAGCTGGTCGAATATGCGAATGCCAATCAGATTCTGGTGCTCGAAGCGAGCGATGGAACGGATTCGAGCACCGGTACTGCCAGTCAATCCCTCATCGCGTCGGATCTGAGCGCAATCAACGCCGCGCTAGCGCGCGCTCTAACAGACCGGATCACAGCTGCAGCGGCGCTTCGTGCAAATTCGGTCGCTTCACGTGAAAGCTACGACCTGCTCAATGCGCGGCTCGCGGACGCTGAAGCCGAGCTTGCGTCGTTGCAATCATTCTTCGGGCCTGAATACCCAACGCTCATTGAAAAGCGCGAGGAAGTCGCAGCGATCAAGCAAGCAATCTCCAGCGAAGAAAAGGCCGAAACCGGCCAATTGCGTGCGGCGCTCGATGCAGCTGTTTTGCGCGAGCGAGAATTGCGCGGTCAACTTGATTCCGCAAAACAGGATTTTCTCGGGCAACAAAATGAGAGCATTCAATACGGTATTCTAAAGCGCGAAGCCGACACGAACCGCGAGCTCTACGAAGCGCTGTTACAGCGATACAAAGAACTTGAAGCGGCCGGTGCAGGGCAGAACAACATCAAGCTGGTTGATCAGGCGGTCCCGCCTCAAGACCCCTATGCCCCTTCCCTGCCGCTTAATCTGATGATCGCGCTCGCGCTGGGCTTCGCGGTTGCCGCGGCCCTCGTCTATCTGCGGGTAGCGCTCAGCCAGACCTTGCGCGATCCGCAGGATGTGGAGCGCCGACTTGGTCTCGCTCTGCTTGGAACTATACCGCAGGCTGAAACCGATGACTTTACAAGCGAGATCACAACCCGATCCTCAGACACAAACGAAGCTTACGCTACTGTTCGCACCAACTTGAGCTTTCTTACAGCGAATGGCGCACCAGAGGTTATCATGTTGACCTCGTCGGTTCCAAGCGAAGGAAAAAGCGTGTCCGCCAGCGCGCTGGCAACAAGTTTTGCGCAGCTAGGCCGGCGAACCTTGCTGATCGATGCCGATTTGCGGAACACCCGGTTGGTCGAGACGCTCGAGATCGAGCCAGCGCCTCAAGTCGGGTTGTCTGCTTTGCTGACCGGCAATCAAACAGACCTAACGCAAGTGGCGTTGCGCCTTGAAAGGTTTGGTTTTGACTTCATTCCCGTCGGACGCAAGCCGCCCAATCCTGTCGAATTGCTCGCGGGTGATCGCTTCCGGGAAGTTCTGGCCGCTGCGCGCCAGCATTATGATCAGATCATCATCGATAGCGCCCCGCTACTTTCACTAGCCGATGCGGTCGAGCTCTCGCGGATCGTCGATGGTGTTTTGTACGTGATCGAAGCGGACGGACTTAAGCTGCGCGGTATCGAGAATGCGCTTGGGAGGCTGCGCTCAGCCAATGCGAACATGCTGGGCGCGATCGTTACGAAATTCGATGAAGCCGGATCCGGTTATGGCTACGGTTATGGTTATGGCTACGGTTATGGGAAGCGGGCCACCAGCGATCCGCAAGCGGCGTAAGCGTCATGGGACGCTCTGCGCGCCGCTGGCAGATCGATAAGCCTGGCCGTCTCGTTGTTTGCGCTCTTATTGGGTTGGCACTTGCAGCTATCCTTGCATTACAGGCGCTTAGCTTGTTCAGCACTCGGCGTGCACCCACCCTAGCCGACGAGCTCATGCCAGGAAACGGTTTGGCCCGCGAGCGAGCCGCGTTGGACATGTTCCGCTCACGAGCTGAAGCACAGGAACCTGAGCCGGGTGAGGATATCTCGGCTGCGATCGTTTCGGCAGCTCGCGATGCAAGGCCGCTGGCACTCTCTGCACTTGCGGCTGATCCACTTTTGCCAAAGGCGCATGCGCTACTTGCTATTGCAAGCGAGAACGATGCCACACGGTCCGAAATCGCTCGTATGGGCCAAGCGCTCAACCGGCGCGATGTCACTTTGCAAGGCGTCATACTTCAAAACGCATTGGCCGAAGGTGATTACGATGCGACTTTCGGCGCGATCAACCGCATCCTTCGCGTAAGTCCTGAACGCAGTGACGAGTTTTATCCAGTCTTGACCGATGCTTTGCTGCAGGATGGTGCCGCTCCCGCGCTATCGCGCCTCGCAAGCGATCCGCCGCTGTGGTTCGACGGGTTTCTGCTGTTTGCAGTCGAGCGGGATGCGAGCCTTCTGAGGCTTGCAAGCGTTCGGCGCGACGTCGATGTAAAAAATGCGGATTTTGATCGCAGACTTGTGCGGCGGTTATCGATCACGGGCGAGTTTGCGACCGCGCAGGAAATCTATCGATTGGCCAGTGCGTCGCGTGAAACGCCGGAAGCAGAAGCCGAGCACGCTATTCGTTTCGCATATCCACCTTTTGATTGGGATCTTGCCAATGAAGGTGGCCTCCGAGCCCGACCGACGCGGGATGAAAAGGCGATACGCTTTACTGTGCGTCGAGGTCGTAACGGCACGGTGATGCAGCGCTTTATCGAAGCGCCGAAGGAAAGCCTGCAATTGCGGATCGAACATGACCTCAAGCTTGAAAATCGGATAGAGCCCGCCCGTGTTCAGGCGTCTTGCGGGTGGGCTGAACAGCCCTTTTTTGACACTGATTTGGTTGCCAGCCCAGCCCGATACGCTGTCCCCGTACCCTCGGGGAACTGTGACTTCGTGCGTATTCGCTTGTTTGCGCGCCCGGTCTTAATGGGCGCAGCTTTCTCAGGCGAAATCAAGCGTTTCGATGTCGAGCGCCGCTGACTAATGCTGTTACGCCCGCGTTGGTGTCAGGTGAGCGCGATGTCAGGCGCGTCTTCCTGCTTCATTCCGACCACATGATAACCGCCATCAACATGGTGGACTTCACCGGTGACCCCCGACGCCAAGTCTGACAGAAAATAGAGGCCAGCTCCGCCCACATCATCGATCGTTACGTTGCGGCGTAGCGGGGAATTGAGCTCATTCCATTTTAGAATATAGCGAAAATCCCCGATTCCGCTCGCTGCAAGCGTTTTTACAGGCCCAGCACTGATGGCGTTTATGCGGATCCCGCGAGGGCCGAGATCGTTCGCGAGGTAGCGCACACTGGTCTCCAACGCCGCTTTTGCAACGCCCATCACATTGTAATGCGGAACGACCTTTTCCGCCCCATAATATGTAAGCGTCAATATGCTGCCGCCGTTCTCCGGCATTATCGCGGCGGCGCGCTGGGTCACAGCCACTAATGAATAGGCCGAGATATTCATGGTCATCAGAAAATTGTCGAGACTGGTGTCGACAAACTGGCCGCGCAATTCATTCTTGTCCGAAAAGCCAATTGCATGAACCACGAAATCTAGCGTGCCCCAGCGTTCTTTGAGAAGTTTGAAAGCTGCATCAAGTGAGGACATGTCCGACACGTCGCACTCGAAGGTGAATTCGCTGCCGAGCTGAGCGGCAAGCGGTTTCACGCGTTTGGCCAGAGCTTCGCCCTGATATGAGAACGCCAACTCTGCGCCATGTGCGCTTAGCTGTTTGGCAATTCCCCAAGCGAGCGATTTGTCGTTCGCCAAACCCATGATCAAACCACGTTTGCCCGCCATCAATTGCGTCATCTCGGCTTCTCCATAGTCTTACCTGGCTCGGCTCTTGGCGCAGATCTTGCGCTGGGCCCGATCATGTGTCCGACTCGCATTCGGGCTCAGCAAGCGCTGCATTGAGTTCTGCGCCAATAACGAGACCCAACCCGACAAACCAGAAAAACAGCAAGGCAATCACGATCCCGGCAAGGCTACCGTAGATCAAATCGTAGCTAAAAAATGCCCGCAGGATAGGCGGCATTGCGGTCGTTACGCCAAGCCACCAAGCCGCAGTAAACATAGCGCCGGGCCATTTCGGATAGCGCTTCGCCCGGTACTCGAGCGGCGTGAGACTATAAAACAGTAGATATAAGGATGCCCCAAGCCCTATCGCCGGAACAATTCTTGAAAGCCGTAACGTCCCCAAGACCTCGCTTAACTGCGGCAGTCGCGCGTCGATCACCTGTTGCGCAGTGCCGATCGCGACTTGGGCAAACAGACTTGCCATCAACAACACCACCGCACCCAGGATAAGGCCAGCTGAAGCCAAGCGATATTTCCAGAATGCTCTGATCGCTACCGTGCCATAAGCGCGGCGCAGAATGTCCCGGATAGTCTCAACCAGGCTTGATACTGTCCACAGTGCAACTCCCGCACCGAACCACAAAAGCCAGCCAGTGCGAGCATCGATCACGTCTCCGGCGGCAGGCTCGAGCACTTCAGCAACGTTAGGCGGGACAGCCAAAAGCACCGTCTTGATTAAAGTGTCCGCTTGCCCTCGCCCGCCGATCAGTTCGAACATGGCCGAGCCGAGGATGAAGAATGGGAAAATCGCCAGCATCGAGAGATAGGCAAGGTTACCGGCGTGGATAAAACCGTCATTATAGGTGCCGGTCGCTATGCGCCGGATCACTTCAACTGCGCGCGCGCCTAATGTTCGCAAGCGCGGTGGCAGGGGTGCCCGCTGTGATCGATCAGACGATTGGAAATTCGATGCGGTAGCCGCCAAGCCTAGCGGCGGAGTGCTCATTTGTGCTGCCTGGCGGCGAGCTTCGGGTGAAAGCGACGCGATCCTGCGATCAGCGGCGGGCCGGACATCTGGCGGCATGAGCGAACGCTGCTCCCGTGCACCTCTACTCAATGATCGCGCGCAGGCCTTAAAGACCGAATTTGTCGCGCGGCTTAGCCGAATCAGACCACCCATCGAGGCGTTTGGCAAGCCCAGCGATGTCTTCGGGCAACTGGATCTCAAGGGTCACCAATTGGTCGCCGCGTTCCTTAGCGGCTTTCTTCGTCCAACCTTTACCCCCAAGCCGCATAACGGTGCCGCCATCGGTTCCTGGCTTGATGGTCAGCATCACGGGGCCATCAACTGTCGGGCATTTGACCTTTGCGCCGCGCACTGCCTCATCAAGCGTAATCGGCAAGTCCATGCGGATGTGATCCCCGTCGCGCCGAAAGTAAGGGTGCGTAGAAATCTCGACCACCACAATGCCATCGCCGCTGCCGCCCGGCCCGCTATGCCCTTTGTCCTTGAGCCGCATCTGAGTGCCATCTTCCACTCCGCGCGGCAGTTTGAGGTTGATCGCTTTGCCATCTGCCAGCGTGATGCGCTGATCGCGTCCAATGGCGGCATCAACAAATGGAACCGCAAGGCGATAATTGATGTCAGCACCCCGCTTAGGCGGCTCGGGTCGTTGCCCAAATCCGCGGCGTCCGCTCGGCGCTCCATTTCCGGGACGACTGCGTCCGCTGCCGAACAAGCCTTCGAACAGATCGCCTAGATCCATGTCGTCCGGGCTCATCCCGCCGAACTCGCTATCGCGAAATCCGCCGCGTGGCCCGCCTCCAGCGAATCCCCCTGGCCCTGCACCTGCACGATTGAACCCACGCGCTCCGCCCGGACCGCCTGCGCCCATCCCTGCGAACGGATTGAGCGGGTTACCTTCAGCGTCGATTTCACCGCGGTCGAACTGCGCGCGTTTGTCTTTGTCGGACAACAGATCATACGCCTTGGTCGCGTTCGAGAACTTTTCCGCGGCCTTCGGATTATCCTTGTTGCGATCCGGATGGAGCTCCTTCGCCAGTTTGCGATAGGCGCTTTTGATGTCCTTTTCGGACGCGGTGCGCGCCACGCCAAGGGTGCGGTACGGATCCAACATGGTGAGTTAGCTAGGTGAGACGGTCGAACCGTGCAAGGGGACTCTCCGAATGCCCCTATCTGGCACGATCGCGGGACCGTTTCTGACTGCCTGATCGGCTTTAGGAAGTGTGCGCTTGCAGCTTGTCCTCAACCCAATGGTCCCTACTTTTGCTTTGCCTTGGGCGTTCGCCCCAGCCTTCAGTGTGAGACCGGTGAATATGAACGAAATGACGACCAGACCCCCCAATCTTGATGCAGCGCAGCTTGCTGACAGCGAGATCCCTGCCGGGGTCGATCCGTTTGCGCTGTTCGGTGAATGGTTTGCTGAGGCGCAGGCACATGAGATCAACGATCCCAATGCGATGGCTCTTGCAACTGCGACCCCGGACGGTCGTCCATCGGTGCGGATGGTGCTTTTAAAAGGCCATGGCGCTGATGAGGGAGGTTTCACCTTCTTCACTAATGCCGATAGCCGTAAGGGACAGGAAATTCGAGCTAACATGCACGCGTCGCTCTTGTTTCACTGGAAGAGTCTGCGCCGTCAGATCCGCATCGAAGGCTCACTCATTGAAGTCACCCATGAAAGAGCGGACGCATATTTTCACTCGCGCCCTTACAAAAGCCAGGTTGGATCAGCAGCAAGCGATCAGTCACGTCCCTTGCCTGAGCGACGCGATTATCTCGACCGGGTTCAGGCCGTTTGGGCGGAGCATGAAGCGGCGGGAGAAGTGCCGCGCCCTGATCATTGGACCGGTTTCACCTGTCGCCCGGACCAGATTGAGTTCTGGAAAGATCGCGACAACCGACTGCACGATCGCCGTCTGTTCACGCGAGCGGGCGTTGGCGATGCGTGGCGCTGGACCGATACGTTGCTTTATCCGTGAGATTTGAATGACTAACGCTATTCCTTATTGGCATGTCGACGCTTTCAGCGATGCTCCATTTGGCGGTAACCAGGCCGCCGTGATGGTGCTTGAAGAGTGGCCTTCCGATGAAACATTAGTGCAAATCGGAGGTGAAAACCTGTTTGCTGAGACTGCGTTTGTGGTGCCCGACAGCACTGGCGCGGCAGATTGGGAACTGCGCTGGTGCACCCCCACTTACGAGATTGCTTTATGCGGGCACGCAACCCTTGCCAGCGGTCATATCCTTCTCACACGTGATGGCGGCGAGCGGATCACCTTCCGCACTCGCAAGTCCGGCATCCTCGAAGTGCGCAAAGGGGGCGAGATGTACGAAGTGGGCCTCCCGACAATCTCTACCAGCGCGCGAGATAATCCGGAGGCCGCAGCACTGATTGGAGGAGTTCCCGCTGCGACGTATCGTTCGGGCGAAGAGCAGATCGGATACACTCTCTTTGAATTCGAGAACGAAGCGGCGATCCGCGCGCTAACGCCAGACCTAAAAGCGCTCGGTCAAATGGGCGTCGATCAGTTCATCTGCACGGCCCCTGGCGACAACACTGATATCGTCAGCCGTGTGTTCGTGCCGGGCGCCGGAGTAGATGAAGACAGCGTAACCGGCTCCGCTCATGCCGTGCTAACACCGCATTGGGCAAGGAAGCTGGGCCGCGATACATTCACCGCATATCAAGCGTCTGAGCGCGGCGGACACTTGAACTTGCGACTTGAGGGTGATCGCGCTTGGCTCGGAGGACCATGTGTGACTGTGGTCGAAGGCACGTTCTACTTGTAAAAGCCTTGGCGCAATCAGCCTCGCATTGCTTCCTCAGCGAGCATCAAGCGCAGATTGGCCCGCCAATGCACTGGCTCGCTGCCAAGCGCTTCGCGGGTTGCCCGGCAGTCAAGCAAGGAGAATGCGGGACGCGCTGCCGGAGTGGGATAATCCGCAGTTGTGATCGGGCGTATGGCGGGGATGCGGTCAAGAAGGCCAATTGCGTGGGCCTCTTCTGCAATTGCCACAGCAAAATCATACCAGCTAGCGGTTCCGGCATCGCAATGATGAAATATTCCTGACGCGTCGGCTGCCACCAGGTCCCAGATGGTTTGAGCAAGGCCCCTGGCCCAGGTCGGCGCGCCGATCTGATCGGCTACAATCCCAAGCTCTTCGCGCTCGCGCATCAGCCGCAGCATCGTGCGTACGAAATTCGCTCCACCTGTTTCATAGACCCAAGCGGTGCGGACCAGCAGGTCATTGGTATGAAGAGCGTCTTCGCCAGCAGCCTTGGTATGGCCATAGACCGATAAGGGGCTGCGTTGATCGTCTGTCAGATAGGCACGCGCGCTTGACCCGTCGAACACGAAATCGGTCGAGACGTGGACCAGTTTACCGCCATGTTTTGCCATAGTTTCGCTTAAGACCGCGACCACTTCCGCATTGATCGTGTGTGCGAGCGCTTCGTCGTTTTCCGCTTTGTCAACAGCGGTGTAAGCGGCTGCGTTAAGGATGACGTCCGGTCGGTTCTCGCCTAAAAAGGTGCGCACTGCGGCAAGGTCGCTTAAGTCAAGTTCCTCCAAGTCAATCGCGGTCAGCAATGCGCCTTGAGGCGCAGTCTTGATAAGCGCGCCGCCAAGCTGTCCCTTCGCCCCGGTGATGAGGGTTTTCATGCGAATGCCGGGATATCCGCCAGTTTCGAGCCAGCTTTGTCTTTCTCAGAGATGATCGGATCAAAGCCATCGATCGGCCATTCGATCCCTAAGGCAGGATCGTCCCATGCGAGCGTATGCTCGGTGTCAGGTGCATAGAACGCGGTGCATTTATAGAGAAAATCTGTCTCATCGCTGAGCGTAAGAAAGCCGTGGGCAAAGCCTTCGGGAACCCACAGCATCCGGTGGTTGCTCGAAGACAATTCAACCCCGATCCACTCACCAAAATGAGGTGACGAGCGCCTTACATCGACCGCAACATCATACACTGCGCCGCTTGTGACGCGTACCAGCTTGCCTTGCGGACCAGGGTTTTGAAAGTGAAGTCCGCGTAATACTCCTTTTTGCGAGTGACTGTGATTATCCTGGACGAAAGTCACATCAATTCCAGCTTCATGAAAAGCTTGCGCGTTCCAACTCTCCGTAAAGAAGCCGCGGGCGTCTCCGAACACGCGAGGTTCGATTATAATCGGTCCGGGTATAGCCGTTTCGATCACCTTCATGCTGGCAGCACATGTTGATCGAGCAATGCAAGGAGATATTCGCCATAGCCTGATTTGCGAAGCGGTTGCGCGATCCGTTCCAGATCTTCTGCTGTGATGAAACCCTGACGCCAGGCGATCTCTTCAGGACAAGCGATTTTGAGGCCCTGGCGTTCTTCCGTGATCCGTACATAGGTTGCCGCATCAAGCAAAGACGCATGAGTTCCTGTGTCCAGCCAGGCAAAGCCGCGCCCCATGATCTCGACCGACAACGAGCCTTCATCGAGGTAAAGCCGATTGAGATCCGTAATTTCAAGCTCACCGCGCGCCGATGGCGTCAGATCACGTGCGCGCTCGACCACACTTTCATCGTAGAAATAAAGCCCGGTGACAGCGTAATTCGATTTGGGCGCAACTGGTTTCTCTTCGATCGAGATCGCGCGGCCTTCTGGATCGAACTCGACGACACCGAATGCTTCCGGATTGGTAACGCGATAAGCGAATACGCTTGCCTCGTTGGTTCGCTCATTTGCGCTTTTGAGCAGCTCAGGCAGGCCATGGCCATAAAAGATATTGTCGCCCAGAATAAGCGCGCTTGGATGACCGCGAACGAAGTCTGCACCAATGTGAAAAGCCTGCGCGAGCCCTTCCGGACGGGGTTGTTGCGCGTAGCTAAGCGCGACCCCCAAATCCGAGCCATCGCCTAATACGCGCTGGAATTGCGCAGCGTCTTCAGGAGTGGTGATGATCAGGATATCGCGAATGCCCGCCAGCATGAGCGTGCTTAGCGGATAGTAGATCATCGGTTTGTCAAAGATCGGCATCAATTGTTTCGAGACGCCGCGGGTGAGAGGGTACAGGCGCGTGCCTGATCCGCCTGCCAGGATTATTCCTTTGCGCGTGCTGCTCACTGAGTGCTGCCTTCCCTTATCGACGACGCGCTGCGCATTGCAGGGAGCCGCGACCCGGTCAATGCTCAATCAGATGGCGTTTAAAGCCTCTGCGATCAGTCGCCACTATTCGGATAAAGCGCGATCACGTCAGCCGCTTGCTGAAGCATCGGAGGGCGTTCGTCGCTGGTCGAATGGCCGAGCCTTACCAAGGTTACCTTTTGATCCGGTGAGACCAGGACATATTGGCCCATATGACCGATCAGCGCGAAGAGACTCGCTGGCGCACGCTCTGGGAACAGCGGATGCGCGCTCTTAAGGCGTGCTTCGGGCCGATTTAGCCAGATCTGAAAGCCGTAATGCGTACTGGCCGGGCTTGGGGTAAGCATATCTTCGATCCAACCACTTGGGACGACTTGTTCACCGCTGGGCGCTCTTCCCCCTGCACGCAGGAATTCTCCGAACTTTGCGTAGTCGCGTGCGGTGGCATGCATCAGGCTCCCGCCGATGAGTGTTCCGGACGCATCGAATTCGGGCATGATCGAAGACATTGCGAGCGGCTCAAACAAACGTTCGTCGAGATAGTCTGTAACCGCTTGACGACGCGCTTCAGGATCATCGCTGTCGGCTAGGCCCTCGATTAGCGCACGCGCAGCAATGTCCGCCAGAATCACGGTTGTGTTGGACGAATACTCAAATTCCGCGCCAGGCTCGGCTTCGAGCGGCTGCTCGATCGCCCAGCGCGCCATGTCATCACGCCCGTCAAGAAACAGCATGCGCACTTCGCTCGATTCGTAAGGCGGATCGCCAGCCTCGGTGTGCCGCAGGCCTGAGCGCATCTGCAGGAGCTGGCGCAAAGTGATGTCGGCTCGTGGGTCGCCGGAACGCTGCCAGAGCGGAACCGGCGCTGGGTCATCCAGACTTAGCCGACCATCAGCCACTAATAGACCAATCATCACCGCCGTGATGGTCTTAGCCATCGACCAGCTGATAAAGCGAGTATCAGCACTATAGCCGTCGCCGTACCGCTCAGCAGCGATCTTGCCATCTGCCAGAAGAAGCACGGCGCGGGTCTCGCCAAGCCCTTCGACCGAAAACAGGTCATCCACTTCGCGCGCCAGCTGATCACGCGGCGCGCCTGCGTCCGCCGTTATGCTCGCTAATGCTTCTTCAGAAAGCGCGAGGGGCTGGGCTGGCGCTGCCTCACTGCAAGACGTGAGACTTGGCAGACAGGCTGCAGCGACGATAAGGGCGAAACGAAGCGACATAACTGCGCTTTCATTCTCGCAAGCGATAAAGGTTGGCAATGGCAAAAGCACAAAACCCCCAGCGTGGACGATTGGGCCTGTGGTTTCTGGTGGCGCTCGTCGCCGTGATAGGGGCAGTTCTTTATACCTATCGTCAGCCGATTTCCGGTTATGCCGAAGTTGGCACATCTTACGCCGCCAGGGTCGCATGTTCCTGCCGCTTTGTGGCCGGTCGAAGCATCGATGACTGCGCGAAAGACAAGCTCGGCGGCATGGAGCTGGTGACGCTGGTCGATAACCCAGACGCGAGGAGTGTGACTGCTCGTTTCCCACTAGTGACAGCAAATACAGCAACCTATCGCGAAGGCTATGGCTGCGTGTTGGAAGCGTGGCACGGTTAATCACAAGCCAGCCCTAAACAGCCGGGTAATTTGTCAGCTCCTCACTGAAACTGTGCTGTCGATCCAGCCGCCCCCGACGACTCGCTCGCCAGCATAGAGGACTGCAGCTTGGCCTGGCGCGACGCCATATTCAGGGCTGACAAAGCGGATGACCGTGCTGGCGCCGTTGCCGAGCGGGCCTTCCAGGGCAATCGGCACAGGTTTTGCCAAACTGCGCACTTTCGCAGTGAGCTGTTCGCCAGCGGGCAACGGGCCGATCCGGTTCGTTTCGATCAAGGCTGCGCTTTCTACCGCTAACAGCCGCTTGGGCCCAACCAGCACTTCGCGCCGCTCTGCGTCCAATCTGATCACGTAGAGCGGTTCTGGCTGGCCGCCGATTTCAAGGCCTTTGCGCTGGCCCACCGTGTAGTGGACGATCCCTTTATGCGTACCTAGGCGCTCTCCGGTCAGGGCGTGAACAATCGCGCCTGGAATAGCGCCTTCGGGCCGCATTGCGGTGACGATCTTCGCATAATTTCCATCAGGGACGAAGCAGATGTCCTGACTGTCGGGCTTTGCAGCGTTGCGAAGGCCCGCAACTTCAGCAAGATGGCGCACGTCGGACTTAGGCAGGCCGCCAAGTGGGAAACGGATGTAATCAAGCTGTTCCTGCGTTGTCGCGTACAGAAAATACGACTGATCGCGCGCTGGATCGAGCGCGCGGAAGAGTTCGGGACCAGAATTGCCTTGTGCAGCGCCTTTGACTCGCCGGACATAATGTCCGGTCGCAAGGCAATCTGCTCCGAGTTCCCGCGCCATTTGGAACAGATCGGTGAACTTTGGCCCCATATTGCACCGAATGCAGGGCACTGGGGTGCGACCAGCAAGATATTCATCAGCGAACTGGTCGACTACGTCTTCGCGAAAAGCACTTTCGTGGTCAAACACATAATGTGCGATCCCTAAGCGATCGGCGGCAGCGCGGGCGTCACTGATATCATCTCCAGCGCAGCAGGCGCCCTTGCGCCCGGTCGCTGCGCCATAATCGTATAATTGCAACGTTATCCCAATCACTTCCGCGCCCGTCTGTGCAGCGAGCGCTGCCACCACAGACGAGTCGACGCCGCCGCTCATCGCGACCACGATCCGACAGCTTTCGGCTGGGCGCGGCAAATCGAACAACGCCGCAGCGTCGAATGCGATGTTGTCGCCGGGATCAAGGATTGAGATGTTATTCATTGGTTCGGCGAGGATATAAGCTTCGCATGGCACGAAC
>JBCCJD010000005.1:0-91985 GCA_039027955.1 Pseudomonadota bacterium | reverse complement strand
TGCCATGCGCAGCCGCGTGATCACTTCGCCCTGCTTTGCAACCGGCAAGGTGATCGGCGCGATCCTGTTTGAAAAGACAATGGATGGCGAAGTCGATGGCAAATCGACCGCTGATGCACTGAAAGCGCGCGGGATTGTCCCGTTCATCAAAGTCGATCAGGGCCTCGCGGACGAAGCCGACGGCGTCCAATTGATGAATCCGCTCGACAAGCTGCCTGCGCTGCTTGAAAAGTCGGTCGCCAAAGGCATGTTTGGGACCAAGATGCGTTCCGTCATCAAGTCGGCCAGCCCGAGCGGGATCGCCGCGATCGTCACGCAGCAACTCGAAGTCGGAGCTCAGATTGCTGATGCCGGCTTGATGCCGATGCTTGAGCCGGAATACGACATCACCAGCGAGACCCGCGAGGCGGGAGAGGACATCTTGCTTGCGGAAATCATGAAGGGATTGGACGCTCTGCCTGAGGGTCGCCAAGTCATGCTCAAGCTCTCGATCCCGGTGAAGCCCGGCCATTACACGCCCGCGATCGAGCATCCCAATGTGCTGCGCGTGGTGGCTTTGTCAGGCGGATATTCAACCGATGATGCCTGCGCGCATCTGGCGAAGAACCCAGGCATGATCGCGAGCTTTTCGCGCGGGCTTTTGCAGGACTTACGCAAAGGTCAGTCAGATGATGAATTCGACGGCGCACTGGGCGGTGCGATAGAGCAGATTGCCGCCGCCAGCGTTGCTGGCTAAAGCGCGCAGGTGAGTGGCGAGGCGACCCAACTTTACCTGATTTCACCGCTTGAGGTGGGTGGGGAGTTCCCCGTCCGGCTTGAGCGGGCACTGGCGGCAGGCGATGGGCTTGTCGCTGCGTTTCAGTTCCGTGTGAAAGGCGTTGATCAGCACGAAGCAGCTGCGCTGGCGGAGCCTTTGCAGGCTCTCTGCTCAGCGCATGACTGCGCGTTCATCGTCAATGACAGCGTGCCGCTTGCGAAGCGTTTGAAGGCGGATGGAGTCCATCTGGGTCAGGATGATGGCGATCCCAAGGACGCGCGCGAGGCGCTAGGACGCGACGCGCAGATCGGAGTGACCTGCCATGCCTCCAAGCATCTCGCGATGGAAGCGGGTGAGGCAGGCGCGGATTACGTGGCGTTCGGCGCGTTCTTTCCTTCGACCACTAAGGATAAGGGCGACGCGACGCGGCCTTCGCCCGACCTGATCGAGTGGTGGGTGAAGCTGTTCGAAATCCCGGTTGTCGCCATCGGCGGGATCACGCCGGAGAATTGCCAGTCGCTCATCGAGGCGGGGGCTGACTTTCTCGCGGTTTCAGGCGGGGTCTGGAACGGGGATGAAGTCGCTGCGATCAAAGCGTTTGCTGAGCAGATCGCAGCCAAATGAGCGCCGCGCGTTACTTATCGCCCCCAGATTCAGCCATCATTTTGCGCCGTGCGTAAACCGATAAATCGCTGCCCATAAACTGTCCGAGCGCAGTGGCTGTGCCACTCTCATCGAGCTCAAGCACGCCGATTTCCCCTTCAGACAGTCGCAGGTCCGAAACCTTGACGATGTTCCCGCCATGGCTGATCAGCGCGATATTAGTCCCAGCCTCGCCCGGGGCGATCTCGCGTAGCATCTCGCGCAATTCCTCGACCGCTTTTTCAAGATCGCGTCCTCCTTCCGGGTCGGGATCATGGTGCATCAGCCGCGTATCGGTTTCGTAGCCGGTTCCGAACATGAACCGTGCGGTCTCAGCGCTGCGACACATCGGGCTGGTGATAACGCGCCCCACGGGGATTGCGAGCATACGCAGCACAAACCCGGTTTCCTGCGATCCGGCCACGCCTGCAAGCGAGAGATTGCGCTGAGCCCGGCATTCTTCAGGCGCGCGCGTATAATCATCTGGCCGCGACGGAAGCTCAGTGCGCTCGTGCCGGATCAGCAGGATAAGGCCGCCTTGCTGCAAACGCTTCAGCAGCGCTTCGCGATCGACCGGGGGTGTCGGCAGAGTGCTTTCGGCAGGCTCTGGGGAAGGTTGCGCTAAGGCTGCAACAGGCGTCAGAGCGGCAGTGATCAGCAGCGCTACATGGATGGCAGAGGGAAGCGCGATAGTGGGCACCTTAGGAAACTCCTGATCAAATGATACTATGTATCCTATGACCGTGTTCCGGGCGGTGTCTAGCCCATTTCTCGGATCGCTTAGCCGCTGTTGCCCAGCCGGGTGCAGATCAGCTTATCCAGTTCGCCATCAGCCCCGAGCCGCTGCAACTGGTTCGTCCCAACGCGGCGGAAGCGTTCGCCTTTTTTGGGCCCTCGCGTGAACGTCAAGGTCTGTCCGCGCAACAGATATATCCCGCTGCCTTGAGCAGCGCGGTAGCGCGAAGCCCCAGAAATGCGGAAGTTCTCTTCGGCCACGACCGTGATCGCTCGACCTGTGACATCGCCGGGCAGCGCGCATTGATACGTGCCATGCGGCATCGTTCTTAGCATGCCGCCTGCCGGTGCATTCGAAGGCGGTGCGGTGGCCGCAGCGTCTTCAAGCACGCCAAAGCTCGTGCCGGACGCGGCAACAAGCGCGGCAAAGCCGGTTAACAAGGCGATATTGAACGATTGCATCTTGGTTGTGTGACCCCTGTCTGACACGCAATATCACTGAGAAAGCGGCATGACTACTGGTTACGCATGATTTTACATCGCGTCTGAGGCGGCCTTGCTGTCGTACAGGCGCTCGGCTATTGCGCCGCAGCGCTTAGCAATGCCTGCAAAGGCAATCTCCCACAAGAAAGCAGTCAAAACTCATGAAAATCAGCGGTGTCGATATCCGTCCCGGCAATATTATCGAATACGAGAAAGGGATCTGGAAAGTCGCTAAGATTCAGCACACCCAGCCCGGCAAAGGCGGCGCTTATATGCAGGTCGAGATGAAGAACCTGCAAGATGGCCGCAAGACCAATGTCCGCTTCCGCAGCGCTGACACAGTTGAGAAAGTGCGGCTCGACACCAGCGACTACCAGTTTCTCTACGAAGACGGCGACATGCTCGTGTTCATGGATCAGGTAAATTACGAGCAGATCACGTTGCCATCCGACCTGCTCGGCGATGCGCGTCCGTTCCTCCAGGACGGGATGCAGGTGATGCTCGAATTGTGGGAAGAAAAGCCGATCAGCGTGCAGCTTCCGCAACAGGTCGAAGCCGATATTGTCGAAGCGGATGCCGTGGTGAAGGGCCAGACGGCTTCATCGAGCTACAAGCCCGCTGTGCTCGACAATGGCGTGCGCATCATGGTCCCTCCGCATATCGAGAGCGGCACGCGGGTCGTGGTCGATGTTTATGAGCAAACCTATGTAGGCAAAGCGGGATAAGCCTTCATGTCGATGTTTTCCGGTCTTATCCGGGTGATGGAACGCGCCGCGCGCAAAGCGGGCGGACGACTGCGGCGCGATTTCGGTGAAGTCGAGCACTTGCAAGTCAGCCGCAAAGGGCCCGCTGACTTCGTCTCCAAAGCCGACATGCGCGCCGAGCGCACCCTTTATGATGAACTTAGCCAGGCACGGCCGGGCTGGGGCTTCGTCATGGAAGAAGCGGGCGTTATCGAAGGCGATGAAGGTAAACCGCGCTGGATTGTCGATCCGCTTGATGGCACGTCGAATTTCCTGCACGGTATTCCTCACTTCGCGATCAGCATCGCAGTGCAGGAGCCACGGCTCGGCGGCCCAGATTCAAAGGGCAATGCGTGGGGTGAAGTCACCGCTGGCGTGATCTATTCGCCGATCAATGATGAGACCTACTGGGCGGAAAAATCTCGCGGGGCCTGGCTGCAAGATGCCCGGTTGCGCGTTTCGGCACGCTCTCAGCTGACTGATGCGCTGATCGCGACCGGTATTCCTTTCACCGGGCACGGCGATTTTGCTGAATGGAGCCGCATTTTTGGCGCGATCGGCCCGGAAGTTGCCGGTATCCGCCGCTATGGCGCAGCGTCGCTTGACCTCGCTTATGTTGCGCAAGGCCGGTTTGACGGGTTCTGGGAAAGCGACCTCAGCGATTGGGATACCGCTGCGGGCTGCTTGCTGGTACGCGAAGCGGGCGGGTTCGTCTCGGACTTTCGCGGGCGTTCCGCCGCGATCCATTCAGCCCAAGTGCTCGCAGCCAATGATGCGCTCCATTCCAAGCTGCACAAGATCCTGGCAAATTCGCTTCGATAGGAAGGAACGAGGGGTGGCTTGTCACCGAGCGAAGACCTCGCTAACAGCCGCGCTCCGCTCAAGCAGTGCCCCTGTGGTGGAATTGGTAGACGCGAGCGATTCAAAATCGCTTTCCTTCGGGAGTGCCCGTTCGAGTCGGGCCAGGGGCACCAGCGCGCGTTCCCGGTACAGCTTCAAAAAACGCGCTTGCCATTCACCGCTTGGCCTGAGAAATCAGTAACGACGGGTCTATGCTAGAGCCTCCATCCTATCATGCACTGGCCGCTATGGCGGTGACGATTGCGATGTTCGTTGCGTTCGCACGTGGACGGCTTTCGGTCGAGATTGTGAGCCTGATGACCATCGCGGTGATCGCGGTGGGCCTCTATTTCTTCCCGCTCGAAGGGAGCAAACCAACCGATGGCCTCGCGCTCGCGTTTGGTGGCTTTGGCCACTACGCGCTGATCACGATTTGCGCGCTGATGATTATGGGGCGAGGGCTGGTGGTAACCGGCGCGCTTGAACCCGCCGCGCGCTTCCTTGAAGGAATGTTCAAGCTCAATCTGCAACTCGGCTTGCTGGTGTCGCTGCTGATTGCGTTTTTCCTCTCGATGGCGGTGAACGATACGCCTGTCTTAGTGTTGCTGTTGCCGATTTTCGTTGCGCTTGCCGCACGCGGAGCCATGCCAGCCTCGAAAACGCTTATCCCTTTGAACGCTGCGGTGCTGATTGGAGGAATGGCGACCACAATCGGCACTTCGACAAATATTCTGGTCACGTCGATCGCGGTTGACCTTGGCCAGCCGCAGATGAGCGTATTCCACTACACCCCGATTGTACTGATCGCAGCTTTGATAGCGATGCCCTATCTGTGGCTGGTGATGCCGCGCCTGCTGGCTGACAACAGAGTCGAAGCCGACATTTCGCCGCGCATGTTCCATACCCGGTTAAGGGTGGGAACGGACAGTATCTTGTCAGGCGCAGAGCTCGATGCCGTGCGCGACAAGCTGCCGAACACGATCAAGTTCCATTCACCGCCATCAGGGCCGCTTCAGCCGCAACAACGGCTCAATATCTCAGGCACGCACGAAGCGCTCGAGGACGCGACCCGGGTGCTGAAAGGCGAGCTTGCGCCGAACTGGGTGCTTGACCGGATCAAGCGGACGGCATCCTCGCAGAAGGAAGATATCGTCGCGGTTGAAATGACGGTGACGGCGGATTCGCGGCTCATTACGCGAACTCTTCCGAGCAGCGGGATCGCCGATCTCTATAGCGTCGCAGTGCTGGGCATTCACCGGCCTGAGCGGCTTCTGGGTGAGAAAGACCAGTATTCAGAGGGCGGTGACTTAAGGATCGCGGAAGGCGATGTGCTGCTGGTGATGGGGATCGAAGAGGATCTTCAGAACTTTGCCCGCAATGACAGTTTGCTGATGCTTGAAGGTGCGCGCGAATTGCCGCGCCGCTCGAAAGCGTTCCTGTCGGCGGCGATCATGTTTTCGAGCGTCTTCACCGCGTCGCTTGGCTGGCTGCCGATTGCGATTTCAGCGCTAGCGGGCGCGATTCTGATGTTCGTGACAGGCTGCGTGAAATTCGACCGAGTGGGACGAGCGCTTTCCGCCAAAGTGATCGTGCTGGTTGCGGCAAGTATCGCAATCGGGCGGATCATTCTGGAAAGCGGTGCGGCCGCCTGGCTCGGAGTAGCGCTGTCGATTGCGCTTGATTACTTGCCTCCAGCCTTAGTGCTGGCTGCGATCATGGCGTTTGTGACGTTGCTTACCAATTTTGCCTCGAATGCGACCGCAGCGACGGTCGGCACGCCCATTGCAGTGAGTATTGCACAGCAGCTTGGTTTGCCGCCTGAGCCGCTGATCCTCGCGGTGCTGTTCGGCTGCAATCTGTGTTACGCCACACCGATTGCGTATCAGACCAACATGCTGATCATGACCGAAGGCAATTACGAGTTTGCCGATTATATCCGCACTGGCGTGCCGTTGGTGGCGATCATGGTGACGACGCTCTCGGTCCTGTTAGTGCTGTGGTACGGCCTTTAGGCTCAGCTCGCAAAGCCGCGCTGGACTGAGCTTCATACGGCTCTCTTGCCGAAGAGCCCTGCGGGCTTAGGTGGCTTGGTCAAACACAGATGAAACGCACCAGCATCGCTTCAGCGGATAAGGAACGACCGCCGAAGCTCTGGCAGGGGCCAGGACTTCGACGGTCGTTTTCTCCTCCCCAGGAGAACTGGAAATGATGTTAGGCGCGGGTTCCTACCCGGCAGAAGGCACGTAAGTCCCGAGCCGGTGGTGCAGCGCGTTGATCTTGGCGAGCTCTTCGCGATCTTCTGTGGTGCGGGCGTGGCTTTCCAGCGCGCGGCGCAGCAGCTTCATATCCGCCGTTGAAAGCAGCGCGCGGGCGCGCGAAGGTTCGCGGCTCGGCGTTTCGGTATCGGTCATTGTCACTCTCCTTGGGTTCTGGAGATACAGTGTATGCAGCATCGGGTTGGTTCCCGCGAGCTTGCATTTGGTGCAAACCGCACGGGGACCATCCGCAACGCGAAATACCTTAGGCGGCTTCGAACTGGTTCATGGTGTTATCCTTGCCGCCCGCTTTCAGCGCGGCTTCACCGGCGAAGTATTCCTTGTGGTCATCGCCAATGTCAGAGCCAGCCATGTTCTGGTGCTTGACGCACGCAATACCCTGGCGAATTTCTTCGCGCTGCACATTCTTGACGTAGCCGAGCATCGCCTGCTCGCCGAAATATTCTTTAGCGAGATTGTCGGTGCTCAACGCTGCTGTGTGATATGTCGGCAAAGTGATGAGGTGGTGGAAGATGCCAGCACGCTTCGAAGCGTCCGCCTGGAAGGTGCGGATTTTCTCATCGGCTTCGGCGGCAAGCTCGCTCGCATCATAATCGACACTCATCAGCTTTTCACGATCATAGGCTGACACGTCCTTGCCGGCTTCGGCCCACGCATCAAACACCTGCTGGCGGAAGTTAAGCGTCCAGTTGAAGCTCGGTGAGTTGTTATAGACAAGCTTTGCATTCGGGATCACTTCGCGCACTTTGTCGACCATGCCCGCTATCTGTTCGACATGCGGCTTCTCAGTTTCGATCCAAAGCAGGTCTGCCCCGTTCTGGAGTGACGTGATGCAGTCGAGCACAACACGGTCTACGCCGGTGCCAGCACGGAACTGGTAAAGGTTCGAAGGAAGCCGCTTAGGCGCAAGCAGCTTGCCATCGCGGCTGATGAAGACCTGGCCGTTCGTGATGTTTGCCGGATCGACTTCTTCTGCATCGATGAAGCTGTTGTACTGATCGCCAAGATCGCCTGGTTTAGTCGAAAAGGCGATCTGTTTCGTAAGGCCTGCGCCCAGCGAGTCGGTGCGCGCGACGATGATACCATCGTCCACGCCGAGTTCGAGGAAGGCGTGACGACAAGCGCGGATCTTCTGGATGAAGTCTTCGTGCGGAACGGTGACTTTGCCGTCCTGGTGGCCGCACTGCTTTTCATCGGAGACCTGGTTTTCAATCTGGAGCGCACAGGCGCCTGCTTCGATCATCTTCTTGGCAAGGAGATACGTCGCCTCGGCATTGCCAAAGCCTGCATCAATGTCGGCGATAATCGGGACGACATGGGTTTCGTAATTGTCGATCCGGTTGGTGAGATCCTGCGCCTTCACTTCGTCGCCTGTTTCGCGCGCAGCGTCGAGTTCGCGGAACATGCCGCCAAGTTCGCGTGCGTCCGCTTGCTTCAGGAACGTGTACAGCTCTTCAATCAAGGCAGGGACTGAGGTTTTTTCGTGCATCGACTGGTCAGGCAGCGGACCGAATTCGCTGCGCAGAGCGGCGACCATCCAACCTGACAGATAGAGGTAGCGCTGCTTAGTCGAACCGAAGTGCTTCTTGATGCTGATCATCTTCTGCTGCGCGATAAATCCATGCCAGCAGCCCAGCGATTGCGTGTAATTGGCAGGGTTCGCATCATAGGCGTCCATGTCGGCGCGCATGATCTTGGCGGTGTACTTTGCGATATCGAGCCCGGTTGGAAAGCGGTTTTGCAGCACCATGCGTGCCGCGCTCTCCGGATCGATTGCGCCCCATGCAGGTCCGTTTGCGCTTACCAGAGTGCGCATCTGTCCGATCGTGTCGGTGTAGCTCATTTGTGGAATCTCCTATGTGTCCTGGGGAGTGATGCTTCTCATTGCCATGGTGCAGCGCAGCAAGACAGGTAAAGTTACAGAATTTCTTGTCTATATCGTGCGATCACAGGCTAAACTTGTGTCAATCTGTAAATTAATTTACAGCGAGCATCATGCCTGAAAACGCTCTTCTTGCCGGGCCTGCGCTGCGCCGCTTGCGCAAGCGCGAAGGATTAACCCAAGCCGTCATGGCAAAAACGCTTGGCATTTCGCCGAGCTATCTGAATCTGATCGAGCGCAATCAACGTCCGCTCTCAGCCCGCGTCTTAGTGCAGGTGATCGAGCGGTTCGACTTTGATCCGCGTTCGCTGCGAGAGGATGAAGCGATCGGCGGGATTGACGGGATGATCCGCCGGATGAGCGACAAACGGTTTGATGATCTCAACATCGATCGCGAAGAAGTGCAGGAGTTTCTAGCATCTGCGCCGCAAGCAGCCGCAGCCTTTGCCCGCCTTTACGACGCCGCTGGGACAGGCCGAACGCCAGCCGAAGATCCGATGTCCGATGCCCGCATAGCCGTCGAGCGCTGGCAGAACCATTTTGCCGATCTTGACCACGCTGCTGAAGACCTGTCGGAAGAATTGCGGCTGTCGCACAGCGATATCAGCGGGGCGTTTGCAAATCGGCTGCGCGAAAAACACCAACTTTCGGTGCGTGTCTTGCCCGCTGAGGTTATGCCGGGCCTCATTCAGCGGCTCGATCTGCACGCGCGCCAGGTCCAGCTTTCTGAGATGCTGCCAGGCGCCGCGCGCCGGTTTCAGATCGCGCGCCAGATCGGCAGTCTGGAAATGCGCGACGACATCGAATTGCTGGTGGCTGGCGCTAACCTTCCATCATCAGAAGCGCGCGAACGGTTTCGCGAACACGTGACCGACTATGTCGCTGCCGCGCTCCTTATGCCTTATCGCAGGTTCCTAAGGGCCTGCGAGCAAACCGGTTATGATGTGAACATCCTGCAGCGCCGTTTTGCCTCGAGTTTCGATCAGGTGGCTCAGCGGCTGACGACTTTGCAGCGTGTCGGTGAGCGCGGCCTGCCGTTTTTCAGCGCCCGATTTGGCAGGACCGGTCGAATGGTCGCGTTCACCGCAGGGGCAAGCGGTGCGCTTTATCCGCTCGAAAGTGCGCGCTGGCCGGCTTGGGCGCCGTATGCAGCCTTCGAAAGCCGGGGCACGATGCTCACGCAAGCGGTAACCTTTGCTGCTGGTGAGGCTGCGCCTAAGCACTGGTTCACTATGGCCCGCACGGTTGAAGTGGACGGCGTGGCATGCTCGGCGCGGCGTGCCATTGTGCTCGGCGTAGAGGCGCGTTTCGCTGGCGAATTGGCGCATGCGCGCGGTATCTCGCTTGATCTTGCGGATGCGATGCCGCTTGGGGTTGGGTGTCCGCGCTGCGGGCGGCTTGACTGCCTAACGCCGGCGCCGATGCGGATGGCGCGGCCGGACCGACGCCGAGCCAACAATGCAGCTTAGCAATACGTTTACCGCTTGAAACATGCCCGATCAGCGACTTATGGTGCAATTGTAAGGTTTACCGACACTTAAACAGTCACGCGTAGAGCAGGTTAACCCTCAAGACTGAACGAGCATCGCGCCGCACTATGATCCGTTTGTTCAAGCATTACATTCCTCATGCTGTGCTGCTGCTTGGCCTGCTTGATCTTGCGCTCTTGATGCTGGCAAGCGAGCTCGCTTGGCAAGTGCGTGCTTGGCAGATCGGGATGGACCCGGGCGCGCTCACCGAGCGCTGGATGCCGTTGGTCGGATCAGCCGTGGTGGTGTGGCTCGCGATGATTGCGGTCGGCGTTTATGGTCCGAACGCGCTGAGATCCTTGCGCTTTGCCGGCGCCCGCCTTCTCGTCGCGATCAGCCTTGGCATCATTGCGCTTGCGTGCATCGATTTTGTTCTGCCGGGCAACACATTCTGGCGCTCAACGCTGCTTTACGCGATGGGCTTTGCCATCATTGTTCTGGTTGCTGATCGGTTGCTGCTTAACAGTTTTCTGGGTTCCTCAGCCTTCAAGCGGCGCGTGATGGTGTTAGGGGCAGGGGAGCGCGCACGGCGCCTTCAAAGGCTCGCCGAACGCCCGGAAAGCGGGTTCGCGACGGTTGCATTCATCGCCATGAGCAAATCAGAACAAGTCGTCGATGAAGCGATCGCGCGTTCGGCAATCCACGATCTTGGCCGATTTGTCGAAGATCTGGGCGTGAGCGAAGTGGTGCTCGCTCTGCAGGAGCGCCGTAACGCTCTCCCGCTTAAGGACTTGCTCCGGATCAAGACCAAAGGGGTCCACGTCAACGACTTTTCGAGCTTTCTGGAACGCGAAACGGGCAGGGTTGATCTTGAGACGGTTGATCCGAGCTGGCTTATCTTTTCCGATGGCTTTTCTTCAAGTCGAATGGTCTCAAGCGCGGTCAAGCGGTTGTTTGATGTTGCTGTCAGTGTGCTGCTGCTGGTGCTGACTTTGCCGGTCATCGCCCTGTTTGCCGTGCTGGTGAAGCTCGATAGCCAAGGCCCGGCGTTCTTCCGTCAGCAACGCATCGGCCTTTACGGAGAGCCGTTCAATCTCATCAAACTTCGTTCGATGCAGATCGATGCCGAAAAAGATGGCGCGCGTTGGGCTGAAGAAGATGACCCGCGCATAACCCGCATTGGTCGGTTTATTCGCAAGGTCCGGATCGATGAACTGCCGCAATCCTGGAGCGTTCTCAAAGGGCAGATGAGTTTTGTCGGGCCGCGGCCGGAAGTGCCTAAGTTTGTCGACAGCCTGGAACAGGAAATTCCGTTTTATGGCGAGCGACACATGGTCAAACCCGGCATTACCGGGTGGGCGCAGATCAACTATCCTTATGGCGCGTCGATCGAGGATAGCCGCCGCAAGCTCGAATACGATCTCTACTATGCCAAGAATTACACGCCATTTCTCGATTTCGTTATTCTGCTGCAAACGGTCCGAGTGATCTTGTGGCCGGAAGGAGCGCGGTAATGGTGCTGCCAGTCGGCTTTGAGACCCAGCTTGAGTTTGTGAGTGCACTGGCGGGCGCAGTCTTGAGCGCGGGTGCGGCGCTATGGATCGCTCGCTTTGGCGATCGGTCACGCCCTGATTGGCATGCAGCGCTCGCGGTCGCGTTGGCAACGGCTTTGTGGTGTGTTCTGGGAGCATCGATTGGCTTTGCCGAGACTGCGACGCGGCTTACTGAAACTGGGCGCAACCTTGCAGGGATTGCGCTTATCTTCCGGCTGTTTTCAGCCGATGGCCGCGATGAAAGCCTAAAGCCGATCCGCCCCGTTCTGATCGCCTTGGCGCTGGTGCAGCTGTTCCAGCCGCTGATCCTGCTGCTTGAAGCCCGGCTTGGTGCCTTTCCCGGCGTAGCGAAGCTGTTCTTCGAAGCCAGCACGATCCTTAATATGCTGGTCGCCATTGGAGCGCTGGTGCTGCTTCATAACCTGTATGCTGGAGCGGCAGCCGTTTCCCGGCAGATTCTGCGATGGAGCGGGATCGCACTTGCAGGCCTGTTCGCGTTTGAACTCAACTTCAACACTGTTGCCTATCTCACGGGAGAGCAGCCGCAGGTGCTGGCAGCGCTGCGTGGAATCGTCTCAGGGCTCGTCGCCGCAGCGCTTGCGTTCGGCTCGAACGCAAGAAGCGCTGACTTGCAGTTCCGCCCTTCGCGTACTGTGACATTCCAGACGCTCTCTTTGCTTGTGATCGGCGGGTATCTCGTGTTCATGGTGCTGATCACACGATCGCTCGCCTTGCTTGGCGGCGATCTAGCGCGCGCGAGCCAGATCGTGTTTGTCGTGCTTGCTATCCTTGCGGCGATCATCTGGCTTCCATCGGAGCGTCTGCGCGGTTGGTTCAGAGTAACTGCGACCAAGCACCTGTTTCAGCATCGCTACGACTACCGCGAAGAATGGCTGCGGTTTACCCGCACGATCGGTCGGGCCTCAAGCAGCAGCGCGAGCTTCCACCAGCGCGCGGTAAAGGCGATTGCCGACATAACTGACAGTCCAGCCGGATTGTTGCTGGTTCCAAACGAGGAGGCTCAGCTGGAACTGGTTGCGCGGTGGAACTGGCCAACAATCGAAGTTCCTGCGCTGGCAGGCGATTATGCATTGTCCGGGTTGATCGAAGAGCATCACCATATTGTCGATCTTGATGAAGTGCGCCGCGGGATCGACCGGCACGGCGAATTGCGGCACGTCCCGGCCTGGCTGGCGCAAGCCGAAGATGCCTGGGCGCTGGTTCCGCTCATTCATTTCGACCGCCTGATCGGTGCGATCATATTGGCGCGACCCCGGGTTCAACGCCGGCTCGATTGGGAGGATTTCGATCTCCTGCGCGTGGCGGGCCAGCAGCTGGCCAGCTATCTTGCCGAGCAGGCCGGACAGCAAGCGTTAATGGATGCAAGCAGGTTTGATGAATTCAATCGCCGGATGGCGTTTGTGATGCATGACATCAAGAATCTCGCAAGTCAGATGTCGCTGCTGTCAGCGAATGCGCAAAAGCACGCGGATAACCCAGCTTTCCGCGAAGACATGCTGGTGACTCTCCAGAATTCCTCAGACAAGCTGACTGCATTGCTCGCGCGTTTGGGACGGTATGGCTCGGGCCAAGCGCGAGCGCCGCGTGAAACCGATCTGGCAGCGCTTGGCCAAGCGTTGTCTGACAGATTTTCCGGGGTTCACCCTGTGGTCCTCACCCGGGCCGCGCCGGTCCAAGTGCTGGCTGATCCGGAATCGCTCGAACAGGCGCTGATCCACTTGGTTCAAAATGCGATTGATGCAAGCGAAGACAGCGCGCAGGTCTGCATTAACGTGCTGCATGAAGGTCTCAGCGGCCAGATTGAGATCATCGACACAGGTACCGGCATGTCCGCGGAATTTGTCCGCTCTGGGCTGTTCAAGCCGTTTGTTTCATCGAAGCAAGGCGGCTTCGGGATCGGCGCGTTCGAAGCGCGTGAGATCATTAAAGCGATGGGCGGACGCATTGCAGTCGAATCTCGCGAAGGTCTTGGCACGCGCTTCACGGTATCGCTGCCGGTGCCAGAAAGCGCTCGGCTTGCGAGCGCTGGTGAGCAGGCGCGCTCCGACACTCCAACTTCAAACGAAACCAATGAGGTCGCCTGATGGCTGACAAGAAACCGACATTGCTGGTTATCGAAGACGATGCTGGCCTACAGGCTCAACTCAAATGGGCCTATGACGACTTTGAAGTGGTGATTGCCGGAGACAGAGACAGTGCAATCGCAAGCTTGCGCAGCGATGCGCCAGCGGTCGTCACGCTTGATCTTGGACTGCCGCCTGATCCTGATGGCACCACTGAAGGCTTTGCTGTGCTCGATGCGATCATGGACTTAAAGCCAGATACGAAAGTCATTGTAGCGAGCGGCCATGGAGCCCGTGAAAGTGCGCTGCAGGCGATCGAGCGCGGGGCGTATGACTTCTATCAGAAGCCGGTCGACATCGATGCGTTGGGTCTGATTGTGCGCCGCGCGTATAACCTCCATCAGATCGAGGAAGAGAACCGGCGCCTCGTCAGCCATGCCAGCGAAGACAAGACTGTGCTCGGCCGGCTGATCACAGGCGCGCCCGAAATGCTCAAAGTCGCGCGGACGATCGAACGGGTCGCAACCACCAGCGTATCTGTAATGCTGCTTGGTGCAAGCGGGACGGGCAAGGAATTGCTGGCGCAAGGCCTGCATGACGTAAGCGACCGTGCGGATGGCCCATTCATCGCGATCAATTGTGCCGCTATTCCGGAAAACCTTCTTGAGAGCGAGCTTTTCGGACACGAAAAAGGCGCGTTCACAGGAGCTGTAAAGACCATCGAAGGCAAGATCGAAAGCGCCAATGGCGGGACACTGTTTCTTGACGAGGTGGGCGATATTCCTCTGCCGCTTCAGGTCAAATTGCTAAGGTTTCTGCAGGAACGCACAATTGAGCGGATCGGAGGTCGCAAAACCATATCGGTCGATACACGGATTGTCTGTGCGACGCACCAGGATCTGGAAAGCATGATCGGTGCAGGCACTTTTCGCGAAGACCTGTTCTATCGCCTGGCTGAAATCGTGGTTCGCATACCCGGCTTGGCTGAACGCTATGGTGATGCGGTTCTTCTAGCGAAAGCCTTCCTGAAGCGGTTTGCCAGTGAAATGAACCCTGCCGTTACCGGGTTTGCCCCGGATGCGCTCGCAGCGATTGACGCGCATGACTGGCCGGGCAATGTGCGTGAACTTGAAAACCGGGTTAAGCGAGCGGTGATCATGTCGGAAGACAAGCTGGTTCGCGCAGAGGATTTGGATTTTGAAACGGATGATGCCGAAGAGCAGGTCGCAGTGCTGAATTTGAAAGCGGCGCGCGAACAGGCCGACCGCCGCGTGATCCGTCATGCTCTGGCCCGCAGCGAAGGCAATATCTCAAGCACCGCAAAGCTGCTGGGGATTAGCCGCCCGACGCTCTATGATCTGTTGAAGCAATACGATCTGCATGCGTGATGTGAAAAGCTGCTGGCTCGCTTTGCTTGCTGTGCTTGGTACCTCAGCGTGCGCCGAGGAGATAAGCGCGCCAGCGGACCCGCAAACAACACCAACCGAACTGGCACCAAGCCCTGCGGCAGCGCTTATCGCCGAAGCTGAAAGCGCCATGGGCGCGGGCGATTTGCAGGCAGGCGCTGATCTGCTCGATAAGGCACGCTTACTCGATCCGGACAGCGCTGCGTTATGGGTCGCGATTGCTCGGCTGCGGTATCGAGGAGGCGAGCATCTCGCGTCGCTCGACGCTGCTGACTACGCGCTTGAGCTTGGTCCACAATATGCACCGGCTTTGCTACTGCGAGGGCAAATGGTCCGCGATGCACATGGGCTAAACGATGCCTTGCCTTGGTTTGAAGCGGCGTTGGCGGCGGACAGAAGCGATGCGGCGGCTCTGACTGAATATGCCGCCACGCTGGGTGATCTGGGGCGCAATCGTGACATGCTCGAAGCTATCGAGCGCTTGTCTGCCAGCGCGCCAGGCACGCAGTCAGCGCCTTATCTTCAAGCCGTTCTGGCTGCTCGAGCGGGCAAGCTGGTGCTGGCGCGCAGCCTGCTTGCCCGTTCGGGCTTGGTCGAACAAGGAGTGCCGTCTGCCAGGTTGCTTGATGCGATAATCGCGCTTCAGCAAGCAAATTACGACAGCGCGGCAGCAAGCCTTGAAGCCTTAAGCAGCGAACAGCCCGCTAACGCTCGATTACGCGATCTCCATGCTTTGTCACTCTGGCGCGGTGGCCGTGATGAAGCGTTGATTGCTCGGTTTCTCGATCAAGCGCAGGCACCTGATGCGTCGGCTTACCTAATAATGCTCGTTGGCCGCGCACTCGAACGCCAGGGCGAGCGCGAGCAGGCTGCGCCTTTTATCGAGCAGGCCTATGCGAAGGCACCGGATGAATGGCAAACGGCCTATGCCCCGAATGGAAATCCTCTCGGCTTGCCTGAGCAAACCTTCTCAATGCGACAGCTTGTTCGCTCAGGCGATCGTGCGGGCGCAGAGCAGCTTGCCAAGCAGTTACTCGAGCGATTTCCGGGCTCATCAGACATCCATGTCCTTGCAGGAGATGCAGCGCTCGAAAGCGGAGATGCAGCTAAAGCGCTCGAGCGATACACAGTCGCTGCGCGGATACGCCGCCCATGGCCGCTGACCCGCAAATTGATTGCGGCCTATCGCGAGCTTGGCAATGATGCCGCAGCAAGAACGCTGCTGATACGGTATGCCAGAGGCGAACCGCGCAATCTTGAAGCATTGATTATGCTTGCTCAAACCTGTGCGGATGAAGGGGATTGGACCTGCACTGCTGCATTGCTCGGCCACGTCACAAAGCTCGGCGGAGCGAACGACCCGATGGTGCTCGCTTTGAGAGCGGATGCGGCCCGAGCATCGGGCGATGGTAAGTTGGCAAAGGAATTGGACGCTCTACAAGAACAACTGCGTCCAGCTTCGCTCATGTCTGAGACTACAGGCAGCTGACGATCAAGATGCGCGCAAGGCAGGGCGTACTGGCCGATCCGATGATCGCGGTGCTGATTGGCGCGACTGCGTTGGCGTTCGCAGTGCCAGCGACCGGTTCTGCGCAAGGTATTGCTCAGACTATCTCCAACATTGCGATTTTCGCTTTGTTCCTCGTCAATGGAATGCGGATCGCGCGCGCGGAAATCTGGCGAGGGTTTGCAAACTGGCGTTTTTTCGGGCCGCTATTCCTGTTCGTATTCGGAGCGATGCCAGCACTCGGGCTTGGTCTGTCGCAGTTGGGCGGCCACGTTCTCAACCCGCTTATCGCGCTTGGTTTCCTCTATCTCGGCACGCTTCCATCGACAGTGCAGTCGGCAACCTCATACACGTCGCTGGCGGGAGGAAATGTCGCGCTATCGGTGGTGGGGGCTGCGCTGATCAACATTGCCGGTGTGTTCGTTACAGCGCCGCTATTTGCGACACTTGCTGGCAGCGATGCCGCTTCGATGAGCGGGGAGACACTGGGACGGATCGCTCTGATCCTTGTCCTGCCTTTCGTGCTTGGCCAGGCCGTGCAAGGCTGGACTGGTCCTTGGCTCGCAGCGCGCAAATCGCAAGTGGCTTGGCTTGATCGCATTGTGATCGGGATCGCTGTCTATGTCGCGTTTTCAGGCGCGGTCGAACAAGGCCTGCTGAGTATGCTCTCAGCGGGTGATGCAGCCGCGCTGCTAGCCTTAGTGAGCGTGTTTCTGATCATCGCGATTGGCGGGGCCTGGTTAGCGGCAAAGCTGATGGGTTTTGCCCGCGGCGACCGGATCGCCTTTCTGTTTGCGGGAGCACAAAAGAGTGTTGCGATCGGTGCGCCACTCGCAGCGTTGCTGTTTCCGCCAGCGATTGCTGGCTTTGTGCTCGCACCGCTCCTTTTATACCATCTGTTGCAGCTGGTGGTGGCGGCGCCGCTTGCTACTCACCTGGCTGAATCTGAGGAGAGCTGACTTGTTCGGCCCGGTTGTGCCTGATCGACCACCACAGTGATAGGCCGATCAGGCTAGCCCCGATCAAGCCCGTGATGGTCTCAGGGATATGATATCGAGCGGAGACCAGCATGATCACTCCCAACACGATAATCGCCCAGAATGCGCCATGTTCAAGATAACGATATTGCGCCAGTGTTCCGGTCCGCACCAAGTGAACCGTCATGGAACGCACAAACATCGCTCCGACTGAAAGACCAAGCGCAATCACGATCATATTGTTCGATAACGCGAACGCTCCGACCACTCCGTCAAAGCTGAAGCTTGCATCAAGGACTTCGAGATACAGGAAACCGCCAAGGCCGGAGCGGACGATTTCGCCTGCCGCTTTCTTCCGTTGTTCGCGTTGTTCGATCAGTGCGCCAAGCGCGTGCACCGCAATGAAGGTCAACAAGCCGAGCACGCCGGCAGTCATAAAGGCCAGCGCGTCGTCAGCCGACAGAAGAAGCGAAACGCCGTATATGAGCGCGAGCACCAGGCCTATCTCGACCGCGGGTACGCTGGAAAAGCGATTGATCATGCGCTCGATGGTGCCGATCCAATGCACGTCCTTTTCACTGTCGAAGAAGAATGTGAGGCCCACCATCGCCAGAAACGCGCCGCCAAATCCGGCAATTCCGATATGCGCGGCAGAGACGATCCGCTCATATTCCTCCGGGTCGCCAAGCGAGAGTTCAATCGCGGCCCATGGCCCAATGTTAGCTGCGATCGAAACGATTGCGATTGGAAAGACAATCCGCATCCCGAATACAGCGATCAGAATTCCGATCGTCAAAAAGCGGCGCTGCCAAACGGGATCCATTTCCCGCAGCACTGTTGCGTTGACCACCGCGTTATCGAAGCTCAGCGAGACCTCAAGGATCGACAGGACAACCACAATCCACAGCAGCGAAAGAGTGCCAAGAAGGGTGCCTGTGCTGACCCAGCCATACCATGCAGCCAGGCCGAAACACACTGCGGTAAAAGCAAGAGAGAACGTGTAATAGCGCAGGAGTGTCTGCATGAGTGTAGAGAACCTTGCCGAATGCGGGACCGATCAGTTCTTGGGCTGATACGTCTGATCTTCGCTAGGAAAGGAGCGGTCGCGCACTTCGTCGGCGTAACGCTGAACGGTTTTGTCGATCACGCTGGCGATATCTTCATAACGTTTAACAAAGCGTGGGACGCGTTCAAACATGCCGAGCATGTCTTCGGTTACCAGCACTTGCCCATCGCATTGTGCTGACGCGCCGATCCCGATTGTTGGGCACGTCACAGCTTTTGTCGCCGCTATTGCGATAGGCTCGACCACGCCTTCGATCACGATTGCAAAAGCGCCGGCCTGATCGAGCGCGACCGCATCGCTGACGATCTTGTCCGCTTCAGTGTCAGAGCGTCCGCGTGCGGCATAGCCTCCCAGCACGTTGACGGCCTGAGGGGTCAGGCCGACATGGCCCATCACCGGAATGCCGCGTGAATTGAGGAATTCGATCGTAGGCGCCATCGCTTCGCCGCCTTCGAGTTTGACTGCCGCAGCGCCTGTCTCTTTTAAAAGATACGCAGCGCTTTCAAAGGCTTGCTCAGGCGAGCTTTCATAAGATCCAAACGGCATGTCCACGATCACAACCGAATGATAGCTCCCGCGGACCACAGCGGCGCCATGGTTAACCATCATCTCAAGTGTTACCGGGATGGTCGAAGGCAGGCCATAGATCACCTGTCCCAGCGAATCCCCGACCAGCAGCATGTCGCAATGCGCATCAAGCAGTTGAGCCTGCCGTGCGGTATAAGCGGTGAGCATGACCAGAGGATCTTCGGTCATACCGTCTTTCTTGCGCGCGCGGATGCGCGGAACCGTGAGCCGGCGCATTGGCTTTGGCGTAGGGTTCGCTCTGCTGGTGCTCGTATCGAGCTGGAAAGTGGTCGACATATCGCTACGCCTCTAGCGCCCGCAATCTGCAAAGGCAAAGCAAGCATAGATGCATGGCCCCTTGGCGGCGCGACAAAATCATTGCAGAGAGGTGACAACAAAGATCGCGGCGCTTGGGGAAGCGCTTTCATCAGGGACATCTCACTTCATGGCAGCAACAGGTTCGGGCCACGAAAACTGGTCTTCGCGCACAGCGTTCATTCTGGCAGCGGTGGGTTCAGCTGTTGGCCTTGGCAATATGTGGCGGTTTCCTGCTGAAGCGGGCGAGAATGGCGGCGGCGCATTTGTGCTGTTCTATATCTTCTGCGTGCTTCTGATCGGCCTGCCGGTGCTGTTATCAGAAGTGCTGATAGGCCGTCATGGTCAAGCGAACGCGCCGGAAAGCGTTCGCCGTCTGGCACGCGATTCCAAGGCATCGGAAGGGTGGAGTATTCTTGCTTCTCTAGGCGTGTTTGCAGCGTTTTTGATCCTCAGCTTCTATTGCGTGGTGGGGGGCTGGGTGGTTTATTACATCGGCGTGTTCTTGAATGATCTGTTCCAAACGGGCCTTGCTGGCGGCGCGTTTGAAGGGCGAGAAGCACAAGATATCAAAGCGTTGATGCCTGGCCTATTTGGCAATGGAACGCTCATGGTCGGGCTTAATCTCGGCTTTCTCGCGATCACCATGTTCTTCGTTTCGCGCGGCGTTTCGAACGGGATTGAGTGGGTCGCTGTCTATCTCATGCCGATGTTCTTTCTGCTGTTTCTCGGCATTACGATTTACGGGGCTTTCACCGGCAATTTCAGCAAAGCGATTGCCTATCTGTTCACTTTCGATTTCTCGAAGTTGACCGGTGAGGTGATGCTTGCCGCTGTCGGGCAAGCGTTCTTCTCGCTTTCGCTCGGGGTGGCAGGGATGATGACGTATGGCGCCTATGCCAATCGCGAAACCAATCTGGGTGAGACATCAGGGATAATCGCGAGCGCCGATACAGCAGTGGCCTTGCTTGCGGGTCTGGCGATCTTCCCAATTGTGTTCGCGGCGGGATTGGCGACGAATGCGGGGCCGGGGCTGATGTTCGAATCGCTGCCGCTGGCGTTTCAGGCGATGCCATTCGGCTCCCTCATTGGCCTGCTTTTCTTTGCGATGGTATTTTTCGCAGCATTAACAAGTTCGGTCTCGCTCCTTGAAGCGCCTACCGCTTGGATGTTTGAGAAGTTCAATATGAAGCGTTCAGTCGCTACTCTTGTCGTGGGTTTTGGAGCCGCAGTTCTGGGTGTGCTGTCCTCGCTTTCTTTTAACGATATGGCGGAATTTTATCCGCTCGGTTTCATTCCGCTGTTCGCCGAAACCAATTTTTTCGATACGCTTGATGGTGTCACAGCCAAGCTTTTCATGCCGATCGGGGCGATCCTGACCTGCATTTTTGTCGGCTGGATTGCTGATGCGAAGCTGATTGATGATGAAAACGGCCTTGATGGAGCGCTGCATGCTGTCTGGCGCGCGCTGGTGCGGTTTGTGTGCCCGGTTGTTTTGACAGTGATCATGGCATTTGGATTGTTCACGTGATGGAGCCAGAGCGGTTGCGCTGATCAGAAGGCGTTGCAATCATGCACTGAGTGTGGAACATAATAGGAACAAACAAGGCTCGTCTGAGTCTTTCAATCGAGTTGTTCCAATGTTGCGTTCCGTCTCCCCCTCTAGCGCTAAAGCGCTGCAGACCGTTCCCGTGCCTTCACGCGCGAACACGGGCAAGGCAGCATCGCGCCTATCCGCAGGAGAAATCGCACGCCTATCCAAGCTGCGCGAAGCGCGTTGGCGTCCGGGGCTGAAGGATCAACCGCTCCACAGCGAAGTCTTTGCCAGCAGCATGAATGCAAGCGGGGCTGGAGTCGCGTTGGAATTAGCGCGCGATGCGATCCGAGTGGCTTTTGAACAAGACACTACACACGCGGCCAATCCGCTTGCCGAAGTCGATGACCGGCGGCAAATTCTGTGGGTGCAAGAAACGCGCGCGATCCAGCGCGGTGGGCGGCTTTATCGCCACGGGTTGCCGTCTGATCTGCGCGACCGGGTGATTCATGTCGAAACGGGCACTCCTGAAGATACTCTGTTTGCGCTGGAAGAAGGGCTGCGTTGTCGCGACCTGTTATGCGTGATTGGCGAAATAGTCGGCAATCCGCGTGCACTTGATTTCACTGCGTCGCGCCGGCTTAGCCTCGCAGCTGAAAAGCACGGGATCGCGCTATGGCTGGTACGGCTTGAAGCTGAAGCTGAACTGTCCTCAGCGCGGATGCGTTGGCGAGTTGAGCCGGCTCCTTCTGAGCATTTGTGCTGGAACGATGCAGCTCCAGGTATCCCTGCCTGGCAGGCCGAGCTGTTTCGTGCGCGCACTCATGCTCCCGGAAACTGGATATTGCAGCATGACTACCGATCACGAAGCGCAGGCGGACTTGTCGCCCGCAAAGCCGGCTCTGAGCCCATTGCTCCGGCCCACTTCGCCGCGGCGAATTTTAGCGATCTGGTGCGCCCGACTGTCGGTCGATCGCTGGCGGCTTGCGGAAGGGTGTGAAGCAGGCGAGGCTGCGGATGCTCAGCCAACTGCACTGATTATCGAAACCGCGCATGGGCCGCGGATCGAAGCTGTCAATCCTGCTGGTCATGCAACCGGAGCGAAGCCCGGGATGATGCTGGCGGATGCTCGAACGCTTTGCCCACAGCTTGTCACCGCTCCTGCTGATCCAGCTGGCGACCTTGCGATGCTGGAAAAGCTGTGTCTGTGGGCTCAGCGCTGGGGACCTTGGAGTGCGCTTGATCCACCAGATGGAATATTAGTCGATATCACTGCCGCAGCTCACCTGTTCGGCGGCGAAGAGCACATGCTGGCTGATGTCGAGCGCGCTTTTGCCGAGCGCAAACTGATGGTTCGTGCAGGTATTGCCTCGACTGCTGGAGCGGCCTGGGCACTGGCTCACTTTGCCGGTGGATCGCGTCCGGCTGACAAGTCGCAAGCGATCATTTGTTCAGGAGAACCGATCCTACATCGGCTTACGGATTTGCCCGTCGCAGCGCTCAGGCTCGATCAGGATGTGCTGACTGTGCTGCGGCGTCTGGGTTTAAAGCGGGTTGGCGATCTCGCTCAAGTGATCCACGCCGATGCGGATATGGCTTCAGCCAGCGGCGGGCGAGATTCCTTGCACCGCCGGTTTCGCAATCGCAAATCGCCTACAGCCAATCCATTGATCCGGCTCGATCAGTTGCTCGGGAATGTGCCTGAACCGCTGCTGCCCGTAATCCCGCAGCACTTGCCGATGGTTCAGCGCCGCCTGCTTGAGCCGATCCGTCATCGCGACTTGCTTGATCAGGTCTTAAGCGATCTTGCAACTGATATGGCGCGTACGCTTGAAGGGCGCGGGGAAGGTGCCCGCCGACTTGAGCTTGGCTTGTGGCGCGTCGATGGCGAAGTGTTAGTGCGACGGCTCGAATTGTCAGCTGCTACACGTGAGGCAGGCCACATAACCCGCCTGTTCGCTGCAAAGCTTGACGATGTCGATGCAGGTTTCGGGATTGAAACCGTCAGACTGCGCGCCAGCTGGGTTGAACCCTTAGCGCTTTCGCAAGGCGAGATTGAAGCGGCGGCTGAGCATCATGGCACTTCATTGGCGGCCTGCGTTGATCGATTGACAGTGCGTCTTGGCACTACAGCTGTGCGGCGCCCGATCCCTTATGCCAGCCATCTGCCCGAGCGAGCGCAGCGCTGGCAAAGCGCGCTGGAGCCTGAACCCCGTTCGCAAGGTGTGTTCGAATTTCAGTCCAGGCCTTTGAAAATGCTTGATAGGCCTGAAAAAATTGCTGTGCTCTACGCTTCTCCCGATGGCTATCCGCAGCGCTTTCGATGGCGCGACACAGTGCATGAAGTGGCTCGGGTAGAGGGTCCAGAGCGGATTGCTCCTGAATGGTGGCGCGAAAAATCAACCACTCGGCTACGCGATTATTACCGAGTCGAGGATGTTCTTGGAGCAAGGTACTGGATTTATCGGCAGGGTTTGGTGGATGATGGACGAGGCGGAATGCCGGATTGGTATCTGCAAGGGCTCTATGCTTGAAAAAACGGGCTCAATCTGCCGCTATGCTTAAACTTCGTTCACTATTTTGTGGCATCGGGCAGATATGAATTTGCCAAGCATTCCTCGTTCTGCTGAACGCCATCCGCTCAGCCTGATGGTGAAGAGCCGGGTTGCCTCACGCGTGGTGTATGTCGATTTGGTCGATATTTCTGAAGGTGGCTGCAAAATCAAAGGATCTGCCGGGTTCGCTGAAATCGGTGATCGCATCATGATGAAAGTCGGCAAGATCAATGCTCCCCTCGGCACTGTCGCATGGGTCGATGGCAAGCTGGCTGGAGTGGCCTTCGAAGGCCAGATTCATGAAGCTGTGCTCGACAATCTGCGCGCGACAACCGGCGGCACTCTGACACCCGAAGTCGAACAGAAGTTGCGCCGGGTCTGAACACGCCAATAACGGGGCAATGCCACAGGCAAAGCCCCGCTCGTTAGCGGATATCGATCAGCTCGGTGTGAATGGCAACGAAGAATGGTGCACGGTGATTTTAAGATCACCTTCTGCATCTTTGATGTAACCGAAGGTGTATTCGACCTTGGTTTCCTCGCCATCGGTACCAGTGAAATAATAATTACCCATGGCCACCGCTTTGTCGCCGTCTTCGTCGATCACAGTGCCTTCGTTTTCCCACCGCACGGCAGTGTAAGGCGCGAGCGCAAAGCCTTTATCTTCAGTCCCTTCAGTCCCGACAAAATAGCTCAGCGCCCCTTCAAAGGTGCCGCGAAACTGATTTTCAGCAGCGAGTGTCGGTTTGAACAGGACGGTGTCGCTCTCTTCGTAGGCATAATAATTGTTGATGTGATCGGTCGCGGCTTGGCGATAATCACCTTCGTCGGTGTAGACCTTGCCGATTGCAACAATGCCTTCACCCCAGGCTTTTTGAGCAGCTTCAACTTCTTCGGTGGTGATAGGATCGCTGCTTGCTGCATCCGCTGTAGCGGTCTCGTCTCCGCCGCAAGCTGCGAGCGCGAGTGAACTTGCACCAAGAACAGAAACACAAACGAACTTCTTCATCAAATTCTCCCTTGCAGGGAGCTTACACCCCCTCTCCTAAACGAAGCGACATGCGCCGCGCGTTACGTCCGACATCACGAGCGGGATTGCTCGCCAGAGGGGCCCGGCACGTTGCACTATTGCGTATCATCGAGAGGCAAGTGTCTGCAACTTGCAAGCTTTGCATTTGTGAATCCAACACCAGAACATATAATGAACAAAAGCGACTTTGGATTTACAGACAATGCGACAACAAACGCTCAGAGAGAAACTCGAAATCCTCGCTGATGCCGCTAAATACGATGCGTCGTGCGCTTCATCTGGTACGGCGAAAAAAAGCTCGCTTGGCGGAAAAGGGATCGGGTCGACCGAAGGCATGGGCATTTGCCATGCCTATGCTCCTGATGGCCGGTGTATCTCGCTGCTCAAGATATTGCTGACCAATCACTGCATCTTTGATTGCCATTACTGCATCAATCGCAAGAGCTCGAATGTCCAGCGCGCGCGTTTCACGCCGCAGGAAGCAGCCGACCTCACGCTCAATTTTTACAAGCGCAATTATATCGAAGGTTTGTTCCTGTCCTCCGGGATTATCAAAAGCTCCAATCATACGATGGAGCAATTGATCGAGACCGCCCGGATCTTGCGCGAGGAGTATGATTTTCGCGGCTACATCCATTTGAAGACCATTCCCGAAGCTGATCCTGAACTGATCCACCAGGCAGGTCTTTATGCTGACAGAGTGTCGATCAATGTCGAGCTGCCGACCCGCAAAGGTTTGACCCGGCTCGCGCCTGACAAGGACGAGCAGCAGATCGAAGGCGCGATCGCTAAGACCAAAGCACGGATCATTGAAGCCAAGGATGAAAGGAAGCGCTTTCGCCATGCGCCGCGCTTTGCTCCTGCTGGCCAATCAACACAGATGATTGTCGGAGCAGACGATGCCAATGATGCTGCTATCGTTAGTAAAGCAAGCCAGCTTTACAGCGCATTCGGCTTGCGCCGGGTCTATTACAGCGCGTTCTCGCCGATTCCGGATGCATCAGCTGTGCTGCCGCTGAAACGTCCCCCGCTGATGCGCGAGCACCGGCTGTATCAGTCGGACTGGTTGATGCGGTTTTACGGTTATGCTCCCGGTGAAGTGGCTCAGGCAACTGAGGCCGATGGCAATCTGCCGCTTGATATCGATCCCAAACTTGCTTGGGCACTCAAGTTTCGAGGCGCATTTCCAGTGGATGTAAACCGCGCGTCGAAAGAGCAATTGCTGCGTGTACCTGGCCTGGGCACGACCGCAGTGCAACGGATTTTGCGCGCGCGGCGGCATCGCACTTTGCGGCTCGATGATGTCGCGCGGCTCACTCAGTCGATTGCTAAAGTGCGGCCGTTTCTGGTGGCGCTTGACTGGCGTCCGACTGCGTTGACGGACCGAGTGGATTTGCGCGCGCTACTGGCGCCGAAATCAGAGCAGCTGGAATTGTTCTGATGACTGTCATGCAGAATATGTCTTTAGGCGCGCATTATGCAGTCCATCTGCCTGAGCCAGATGATTTTGCGTTTTGGCGCGAACGAGCACGCGGGCTTGTTCAATGCGATGTCCCACCTGACCGGGTCAGCTGGGTTGAGCCGGGCGGCACAAGCGATCTGTTCGCGCATATCGGCGATGCGCCATCAAGCAAAGAGCGTCGCTTGCCGATACCTGAGAAAGACGCACGGCCGGTGCGGGCGAGCAAGCGTTTTATGAATCTTGCGCGCAATGCCGCGCTGCATTCTGACTTTGAGCGTTTCAGCCTGCTCTACCGCGTGCTGTGGCGGCTGCAATCAAACCCGCGCTGCATGGATGATAAAGCGGATCCGGATGTCCGCCGGATCGAGGAACTCGATAAATCGGTCCGCCGCGATAGCCACAAGATGCATGCTTTTGTCCGTTTTCGCGAAGTGCGCGATGACAGTGGAGCTGAGCACTATGTCGCGTGGTTCGAGCCTGACCACCACATCGTTCGCGCCAATGCCGGTTTCTTCATGCGCCGCTTTGCCAATATGAATTGGTCGATCCTGACCCCACGCGGTTGTCTGCATTGGGATGGGACGACGATGCGTGAGAGCGGTCCAGCGCGGCGCTCAGATGCCCCTGAAGGCGATCCGGTCGAGGAGTTATGGCGCTCTTACTATTCTTCGATTTTCAATCCGGCGCGGCTGAAAGTGGGCGCGATGCTGGCGGAAATGCCGAAGAAATACTGGAAGAATATGCCTGAAGCCGAGCTGATCCCCGATCTCATTGCCGGGGCGCAGGCGCGAGAGGCAGGCATGGTGGTGGCCGGAGCGCGCGAAGAGCGTGCACAGCCCGAGACACTCGAGACGCTTATGCAGGGGATCAGCGGGTGCCGCGATTGTCCGATCGCTGAATGCGGGACGCGTGCGGTGATGGGTGAAGGCGCAGTTGGCGCGCGGCTGATGATTGTCGGCGAACAGCCGGGTGATCAGGAGGATCATCAGGGCCGGCCCTTTGTCGGCCCAGCAGGACAATTGCTTGACCAGTATCTGGCGCATGCCGGAATTGAGCGCAATGCCGCTTACGTCACCAATGCGGTCAAGCACTTCAAATTCCAGTGGAAGGGGAAGCGCCGCATTCACCACTCCCCAGCAGCTAAGGAGATCGATACCTGCCGGTGGTGGCTTGAAGCTGAGCGCGCAATTGTCAGACCGCGCGTGATTTTGGCTTTAGGAGCGTCAGCGGCGCGCGGGTTGCTCGGCAAAACGGTAAGCATTGCGCGAGTTCGCGGGACGCCAATCGCGCTTGATGATGAAGCCGAATTGTGGGTGACAGCGCACCCATCTTATTTGCTGCGGGTTGATGGACGAGCCCGCGAAGAGCAAGAAGCACGCTTTGCAGCGGATCTGGCGGCAGTGAAAGCTCGGCTTAGCGAGCTCGGCGCGTAATATGCCTGATGCACCGCTTACCCCTGACAAGCGTACGCTGGATGTCGATCCTGATCTGATCGATAAGCCGGAACGCGCGCCATTTGTTGAACTGGGTCTGGTCAGCTGTTTCAGTTTTTTGCGTGGAGCATCCGATGCAGTCGATTTGGTGATGACTGCCCGCACGCTCGGCTATGATGCGATCGGAATTGCCGATGCCAACAGTTTTGCAGGCGTTGTGCGCATCCACACCGAAGCGAGCACGCTCAAGCTGCAGCCTGTGATCGGCACTCGGATCGAGACAGTCGAAGGGCTCCACTTTCTCGCTTATCCCAAAAATCGTGCTGCCTATGGCCGACTGTGCCAGTTGATCAGCACAGGACGGATGCAGACGCTCAGCGGAGAATGGCAGGAGAAAGGCGTGTGCGAAATCGACCTTGCTATGCTCGCTGACCATTCGGATGATGTGCAACTGATTTTGCTTGCGCCGGAGGATTTGGAGACGCAATTCACCATTCCTGCGTGGGCGAGCAATGTCGTGGCGCTCGATGGTCGTGACGTCGTGGGAGAGGTAAGCGCTGCCTTTCCAGATATCATTACTCACCTCATCCACGGATTACCGACGCTGCACCATCTTGCAGCAAGTTATCTTTATCGCGGGGATGACATCGCTCGGATCAACCGGCTTGACGCGCTTGCGCGCGATCACAGTCTGTCTTTGCTGGCGACCAATGATGTGCACTACCACGCGCCTGAACGCCGTCCGCTTCAGGACGTGATGACAGCAATCGCGAACAAAACGAGTGTCGCTGAGGCAGGGCATTTGCTCAATCCTAACGCTGAGCGGCATCTCAAAAGCCCGGCTGAGATGGCGCAGCTGTTTCGCCGCTGGCCGCATGCCATCGAGGCGGCGCGCGCTGTCGCGGATGCTTGCCAATTCAGCCTTGATGAACTGCGCTATGAATACCCTGAGGAAATCTACCCTGACGGTATGAACCCGCAGGAATATCTGGAAAGCGAAACCTGGAAAGGTGCGCAATGGCGCTATCCGGACGGTCTGCCGGATTATGTCCGTGCGACGCTGCAAAAGGAACTCGCGCTGATCGGCAAGATGGAGCTTGCGCGCTATTTCCTCACAATCAAGGACATCGTTGATTATGCTCGCAACGAAGTCGAGCCGCCGATCCTTTGCCAGGGGCGGGGAAGCGCGGCCAATTCGGCCGTCTGCTATTGTCTGGGCATTACAAGTGTCGATCCGGCCAAGCACGCACTGCTATTCGATCGTTTCATCTCGGAAGATCGCAAAGAGCCCCCTGATATTGATGTCGATTTCGAGCATGAACGGCGCGAAGAGGTCATCCAGTATATTTATCGCAAATATGGCCGTCATCGCGCAGGGCTCACAGCGACTGTCATTCACTACCGTCCGCGCATGGCGATCCGCGAAGTGGGCAAAGCGATGGGTTTGTCAGAGGATGTCACCTCCGCTCTGGCGCGCACCGTCTGGGGCGGTCATGGACGCGAGATTGGCGAAGCCCATGTGGCCGAAACCGGCCTTGATATAAGCGATCCGCATTTGAAGCGGGTGCTTAAGCTAACCGAGCAGATGATTGGAATGCCGCGTCATTTGTCGCAGCATGTCGGGGGCTTCATCCTCACACAAGGCGCGCTGACGCAGACGGTGCCGATCGGCAATGGGGCCATGCCAGAGCGCAGTTTTATCGAGTGGGATAAAGACGACATCGAAGCGCTTGGTATCCTCAAAGTCGATGTCCTAGCGCTCGGCATGCTGACTTGCATCAAGAAGGCGCTTGATCTGCTGGAGGCGCATCATGACCGTCGTTTGAACTTAGCGACAGTCCCGCGCGAGGATCCAGAGACCTATGCGATGTTGCGCAAAGGGGATTCGCTCGGCGTGTTTCAAGTCGAAAGCCGCGCTCAGATGAACATGCTTCCGCGGCTGCGCCCGCGCGAATTCTATGATCTGGTGATTCAAGTCGCGATTGTTCGTCCTGGTCCGATCCAGGGCGATATGGTTCATCCCTATCTGAAACGGCGCCGGGGGGCAGAGCCGGTCCAGATTCCTGCGCCGTCACCAGAGCATGGGCCTCCCGATGAATTGTCGAGCATTCTTGAGCGTACGCTGGGGGTGCCAATTTTTCAGGAACAGGCGATGAAAATCGCGCTCGATGCCGCGAAATTCTCATCGACTGAAGCGAATCGTCTGCGCAAGGCCATGGCCACTTTCCGCTCGCGCGGAATGGTCGATGAATTGCAGGATATGATGGTCGGACGCATGGTCGAACGCGGATATGATCCAGACTTTGCCGAACGCTGTTTCAACCAGATCAGAGGCTTTGGTGAATATGGCTTTCCGGAAAGCCATGCAGCCTCGTTTGCACATCTGGTTTATGTTTCAAGCTGGCTCAAATGCCATTTCCCCGCTGCGTTTGCTGCTGCGCTGCTCAATTCGCAGCCGATGGGTTTTTATGCTCCAGCGCAGATTGTGCGCGATGCAAAAGAGCACGGGGTTGAAGTGCTCCCAGCGGATGTGAACCATTCTGAGTGGGACAACACGCTTGAAGAGATTGGCCCGCTTGAGAATGCTTCTGAAAGACGGCTCGATACTCATATCGCGTTGCGCCTAGGGCTAAGGCAAGTCGATAGCATTGCTGAGCACATGGCAGCGCGGCTTATTGCCGAACGCGAGGACAACGGGCTTTATCAGGACGTAGCAAGCCTGAAAGACAGAGCCGGGCTGTCTCCCTCTCATATCGAGCGGCTTGCCAGTGCGGATTGCTTCACGTCGCTGGAGCTTTCGCGCCGCCAAGCGTTATGGGACGCCAGAAGCTTGATAGCAGGGCCTGATCTGCCGCTGTTCACAGCCGCATCTGAGCGCGATGAAGGGGCTGAGCGTGCGCGCACTCAGCTTCCAGCCATGCCGCTCTCTGAAGAAGTGGTGGCTGATTACCAGACCACGCGGCTCAGCCTCAAAGCGCATCCGATGGCGTTTTTGCGACCATCGCTGGGGGAGCGTGGATTTGTTCGGGCGTGCGATCTTAGAAATCGCAAGTTCCGTTCCATGGTCCAAGTGGCTGGCGTAGTCCTGATCCGCCAGCGGCCTGGCTCTGCCAAAGGTGTGTGCTTCATCACTCTGGAAGACGAGACTGGCGTAGCAAACATTGTGGTGTGGCCTGATCTTAAAGAGAAACAGCGCCGGGTGGTGATGGGCGCTCGATTGATGGAAGTGCGCGGGCGGGTCGAATATGATGACGAAGTAATCCATGTCATCGCGCAGCATATGACCGATGCGACCGATCAGCTTTATCGACTGTCCGATGACATGTTGAATGCGCCAATCGCGCGGGCCGATCACGTCAACTCGCCGCTCACCAGTCATAAGATGCCAGCAAGCCGAGCTACAATCGCGCTGGGCGAAGCGATTGCGGACGAAGATCCCGAACCGATCCGCCCGCGTGAGATCATCGATGAATTGCCAAATGTGACAGGCCATCCACGCAACCATCGGATTATTCCGAAGTCACGCGATTTCCATTAAGGCTACGCCATGGGTCGAAAACGCCGCGTCCGTCGCCGCACAGTACGAAAGCGCCGGACTGATCAACGGTTGCTGCGCGTCGCAGCGGTGTTTGTAGTGCTCTTTGGGGCGATTGCCTGGTTGCAAACCCATCCGGGGGATAATCCCTGGGCGCCGCTCGACTTAAACGATCCCGTCGGTTTTGCGACAGCATCCAAGCTGGTTGCCTTGCGCGAGGATATCCCTGAATGCCGCGCGGTCCTGGTCCGCAGCAATGTGCCTTTCGAGACTTTTCCCGCGACCGGCGAAGGGCCGTGCGCGCGGCCTGACCGCACGCAGCTCAGCGATTTTCCGCTTACTCCCAGCAGCCCTGCGGTCACTTGTCCGGTTGCCGCAGCACTTGAGATGTGGCGGCAGCAAAGTGTGGAGCCGGCCGCTCGAAGGCATTTTGGCGCAGACTTGGTCCGAATTGAGCATATGGGTGTCTATAATTGCCGCCGCATTCGAGGCACCAATTCTGCCGCCTGGAGCCAGCACGCGACTGGCAATGCACTTGACATCTCGGCCTTTGTGCTGAGCAATGGCGATAGAATAACGGTGCTAGAGGGATGGAACGGCGATGAGCCTGCCGCAAAGTTCCTGCGCGACGTGCGCGATGGAGCTTGCGGCGTCTATGCGACCGTATTGTCGCCTGATTTCAACGCCGCTCATGCTGACCATTTTCACTTTGACCAAGGCCAGCGCTGGGCTGGGGTATGCCGATGAGCCGCTAAGCCGTTTCCAAAGCGTAGCCGGCTGAGCGCACGGTTCTGATCGGGTCTTTTGCGCCATCGACGCCGATCGCCTTACGCAGCCGCCGAATATGCACATCAACCGTGCGCAGCTCGATGTCAGAGCCTGTTCCCCATACACCGTCGAGCAATTGCCCACGACTGAACACCCGGCCCGGGCTTTCCATGAAGAACTTAAGCAAGCGATACTCGGTCGGTCCAAGTTGCAACGCGCGTCCGCGCCGCTGAACCTTATGGGCAACCGGGTCCAGCTTGATATCGCCAACCTCGATCGTTTCTCCGGCTAGGGCAGGGCGGATGCGCCGCATCACGGCAGCCACCCGAGCGAGCAATTCGCGCGGGCTGAAAGGCTTGGTCAGATAATCATCAGCGCCGGTCTCTAAGCCCCGAACACGGTCATCTTCTGCCTCACGCGCGGTCAGCATGATGATCGGAACATGCGCTGTTTCCTTATCGCGGCGCAGACGTCGGCAGACTTCGATCCCGCTTGTGCCTTCGATCATCCAGTCGAGGATGATGAGATCGGGGACGTCTTCGCTGGCAAGCACCAAAGCGTCATCGCCATCGCCGGTGCTGCGGACTTGGTATCCTTCGTTTTGAAAGCGGTATTCGAGCAATTCTGAAAGCGCTGGATCGTCTTCGACCAAAAGCAATTTAGCAGCGGACATGGCTAGCTGTCTCCTAAACCCCGATCAGGAGCGACATGAGCGGCCATGTTTCACTTTAGCTACAGTTTGATGAAACGAACGCATTCAACTTATCCACAAGCTATCCCCAGTCAACTTCTGAGGGGAATGACCACCGCAGCTCAGCGATCCCCTTCCGGGGGATATGTCCCTGTTGCAGCGAAGTGGACCATCTCAGCGACATTGGTTGCGTGATCGCCAATCCGCTCAAGATTTCGGGCTACGAACAGCAACTGGGCGGCGCTCGAAATTGTCGCAGGATTCTCGACCATATGGCTGACGAGATTGCGAAAGATGCTGTTGTAAAACGCATCGACCTTGGCATCTGTGCTGATCACTTCGCGTGCCAAACCGGGATCGCGCGCGGCGTAGGCGGTGAGCACATCGTGGACCATTTCGCTGGCCAATTCCCCCATCGCTGGCAGCAATGTGAGCGGCTCGAACCGGTCCCGGCCTTCGATCATCCCAACCCGTTTGGCGATGTTCTTCGAGTAATCGCCGATCCGCTCGACCACGCCGCCAATTTTGAGCGCTGCGATCACTTCGCGCAGATCATCGGCCATCGGAGCGCGCAAAGCGATGATGCGCACTGCGAGTTTGTCGACTTCGGTTTCTAATGCGTCAATCCGTTTATCGCGTGCCACCACGCGGTCACCCAATTCCTCATCGCCGCGCACCATTGCGTCGAGTGCTTCGGAAATCGCGACTTCAGCAAGGCCGCCCATCTCCGCGATCAAGCCGCGAAGGCGAGTAATATCCTCATCAAAGGCCTTGACCGTGTGTTCCGCCATCAACCGTAGCGCCCGGTGATGTAGTCCTTCGTGCGTTCTTCGATTGGATTCGTGAAGATGTCCGAAGTTGGCCCGTATTCGACCATCTTGCCAAGATGGAAAAACGCGGTGCGCTGGCTTACTCGCGCAGCCTGCTGCATGGAGTGTGTGACGATCACGATGGCATAGCGGCCTGATAGTTCATCGATCAGTTCTTCGATTTTGGCGGTGGCAATAGGGTCAAGCGCAGAGGCCGGTTCGTCCATCAGGATCACTTCGGGATCGACTGCAATAGCACGCGCGATACAAAGGCGCTGTTGCTGTCCGCCTGAAAGCGCGGTGCCTGAATCGTCCAGACGATCCTTAACCTCAGCCCACAGCCCGGCCCGGGTTAGGGACTTTTCAACAACCGCATCGAGATCAGCTTTTTTCTCGGCAAGTCCATGAATTTTCGGCCCATAGGCGATGTTTTCATAGATCGACTTGGGGAACGGATTGGGCTTTTGAAACACCATGCCAACGCGTGCACGCAGCTGAACGACATCCATTGTATCATCAAGGATGTTCTCGCCTTCCAGCTCAATATTGCCGGTCACTCGCGCCAAGGAAATCGTATCGTTCATGCGATTGAAGCAGCGCAGAAAGGTCGATTTGCCGCAGCCTGAAGGCCCGATAAAGGCGGTCACATAATCAGGGGCGATGTCGATCGACACATCATCGATGGCTTTCTTTTCGCCATAATAGACCGAAACGCTGCGCGCCTTCATCTTGGCGTCGGCGTCTTCCATATTTTCGTGAATGACAGTCACCAGGTCTTCTCGAATTTGTTGCGTAGGTAAATGGCGAGGCCGTTCATCAGCAAGAGGAACAGCAAAAGGACGATAATCGCAGCGCTGGTGCGCTCGACAAAGCCGCGGTCGATCTCGTCCGACCACAGGAAGATCTGTACCGGGAGGACCGTCGCTGGCGACGTGAAGCTGTCTGGCGGGGTTGCAACAAAGGCGCGCATGCCGATCATGAGGAGCGGTGCCGTTTCGCCAAGAGCGCGGGCCATGCCGATGATTGTGCCGGTCAGCATGCCGGGTAGGGCAAGTGGCAAAACGTGGTGGAACACCACTTGAACGGGTGATGCGCCCACTGCCAAAGCGCCATCCCGGATTGAAGGAGGCACCGCTTTGATCGCATTGCGACCCGAAATCACAATCACCGGCATAGTCATAAGTGCAAGGGTCATACCTCCGATCAAAGGAGCTGACCGGAAATTTGGAAAGATCGCGAGAAATACGGCAAGACCTAACAGCCCAAAGATGATTGATGGCACTGCAGCGAGATTGTTGATCGAGACCTCGATAAGATCAGTCCAGCGGTTTTTCGGAGCATACTCTTCGAGATAAAGCGCCGCGAGCACCCCAATCGGGAAAGCCAGCAGCAACGTCACAATCATGGTCAGGATCGAACCCTTAAGCGCGCCCCAAATCCCAACCTGCTGAGGGCTCGTCGCATCGGAGCGCCACATGAAACCCAAGTCCCAGTTTTCAGCCAGTTTACCTTCGCTGACGAGCTGTTGAGCGAGCGCCTGCATTTCTGGCGAGCCTTCGCCAGCCAGACCAGCTGCAAGATCGGATGATGCCGGTAGATTAAACACTTGGGTTCGCTCGATCATGCCAGGCTCAGCCATCAGCGCGGCTGCGACGTCGCGCCACGCATCGTCGCTGACTTGCGCTGCGCCTTCGGGGCCAAGGGCTTCTTCAGCATAGAACTCGGTGATGTCTGGCAGACCCTGCATTTCGAGCGTCTGGATCGCGCTTGGCGCAGATAGCGAAACTTCATCGCCACTCACGCCGCTCGCCGGAAAATCAATCGGGACAGTCAGTTCCGCGCGTTGAAAGCCGCCAATTCCGTTAATCAGCATGTTTCCAAGCAAGAAGATCAGAACAGCGACCGAAAATACGATCGCCGCCTGGCCCATCAACTTGAATATACGCTCGGCGCGATACCTTTTAGCCAGACGCTTTTCGAACGCGGCCGTCCGGGTGGGGCGATCGGCATTGAGCTGCTTTGTTGCAGAGCGGCCCGAGCCCATATCGGCAGTGGTTGTTGCCATCTTACTCGTAGGCCTCCCGGAACCTTTTCACGACGCGCAAAGCGATGAAGTTAAGCGCGAGGGTCACCAGAAACAGCACGAACCCAAGCGCAAACGCCGATAGGGTTGCTGGATGATCGAAGCTGCCTTCGCCTGTCAGCATTTTCACGATCTGTACGGTTACTGTCGTCATTCGCTCAAGCGGGTTGATACTAAGATTGGCGGCGGTGGACGCGGCCATCACCACAATCATTGTTTCGCCGATCGCTCGACTTACCGCGAGCATAATCCCGGCAACGATCCCCGGCAGAGCCGCAGGGAACAGCACTTTGCGGATCGTTTCAGACTTGGTCGCCCCCATCGCGTAGCTTCCATCGCGCATAGCGCTCGGTACCGCAGCAATGGAATCATCGGCCATCGATGAGACGAATGGAATGATCATGACTCCCATCACGACCCCTGCCGCTAAAGCACTCTCGGTCGAGGCGTTAGTCATCCCGATCGCTTCAGCGGCATCGCGGATCGCCGGGGCAACCGTCAATGCAGCGAAATAGCCGTAAACCACAGTCGGGACGCCGGCGAGGACTTCAAGCGCAGGCTTCACCCAAGTTCGAAGGCTCGGATTGGCATATTGCGTCAAATAGATCGCGCTCATCAGGCCAAGCGGGATTGCAACGATCATCGCGATGATCGCGCCGATGAAGATGGTGCCCCAAAATAACGGGATCGCGCCATAACGCGAGCCATCCGGGTTTTCCGGATTGCTCATCGGATCAGGTGACCAGAACGTCCCGAACAGAAAATCGATCGGTGAAATCATCCCGAAAAAGCGCACAGTTTCAAAAACGAGGCTCGCGAAAATGCCGAACGTGGTGAGGATCGCCACTAAAGACGCAAGCAGAAGCACAACCATAACGGTGCGCTCAACCTTCGTTCGCGCTCGGAAATCGGGCCTAATTCGCAAGAAAGCAAACGCTCCGCCGCCGAACGCGATCAGAATGGTAAGGACAATGCCGATAAGATTGTAGCGACCGAAAGCTTCGCGAAATGGTTCAACCAGCGCTTCTGCGCCGTCGTTAAACACCCCCGGAGCATTGCCACTGGCAACGGCTCGGGCTTCAGAAAGCCATGCCTGTCTTTCGAACCCGAACTCTGGCAAGCTTTGAGCGCCCGGTGATGCGAGCACGCTTTGAGTGACCAATTGCGGCGCGATGAAGGCCCACAAGACGATAAATGCCAAGACGGGGATGACGATCCACACAGCGACGTACCAAGCATGATAGATCGGCCGGGCAACCGCACGTGTATCCGGGTTTTGCTTCTGAAAGCTCCAGGCTTTGGCCCGGCCAGCTAGCCATCCTGCAAGGCCAAGCCCGATAGCAATCAGGATAAGCGTGATCGGCGACATCGATTACCTTTTTCCCCTGCGAGCAGCTCTACCATGGCGAATTACCATTTCGACAGATCGCCGCTCGCGCTGCAATGGCGTTCGGATGTTGAAAAAATAAGACTCTGTTATCTCCAACCCGGCGACGTGGCTTCAAGCGTGCTTGCAGTCGGGTTGTCCTGCTCCGCTGCATCGTCACCAACCTGACTTGCTTCAACCAGCGGAATACGCACCACCACCTGAGTGCCCTTGCCTAAGTCGCTATCAATGTCGAGCCGTCCGCGATGACGTTCGACGATGTGCTTTACAATTGCCAGACCAAGACCCGTCCCGCCCGATGCTCTGCTGCGGCCCGGATCAGTGCGGTAGAATCGGCGTGTAAGATGCGGGATTTGCTCAGGGGCAATGCCATCGCCTTTATCGCTCACCGAAATCCGGGCTTGCCCGTCGCGCGAAAAGTCGAGCACCACTCTTACCTGGCCTTCTGGCGATCCGTATTTGAGCGCGTTATCGACCAGATTGCGGATCACCTGCTCTAGCTGTCCACGATCTCCATGCACTCGCGGCTGCTCGATCAGTTCGATGTCAACCCGATCGAGCCGCGCACTGCCTGCCGCATCACGCGCGGCGCGTTCCACCAATTCGCCAAGCTCGATGAGTTCCTTAGGCGGGTCATGCTTTTCCGCTTCGACTCTGGAGAGGCTCATAAGATCGCTAATCAAACTGTGAAGGCGTTCAGCTTCACGCTGGATGGTGTTCAGGAATTTTTGCGAAGTCGGAGAATCAAGGCTTTCGGCGCTTTCACTGAGTGTTTCAACATAGCCGAGGATCGCGGCTAGTGGCGTGCGCAGTTCGTGGCTTGCATTGGCGACAAAGTCCGTATGCGCTCTGCTGATATCGGCTTCAGCGGTCTGGTTGATCAACTCGATCACCGCCATGCTTTCATCCATCGCTCGCCGATTGATCTGCCAGATATCCTGCCGACGTACGAGGCCGCGGATGATGGCTTGCCCGCTCCGATCCTGGCCCAGCAGCGAAATTGCTTCCGGTTGCCGAAAAGCAACTCTCGCATCCTGCCCGATTATATGCGGGCCAAGCATGCGCCGTGCGCTGCGATTGGCGATCGCAATGGTATTGCGCTCAGTCACCAGCATGGGAGCTGACGAGTTTTCGACAAGCTTGCGCATCGCATCTTTCGTAAAAGGCTGTTTGATCACAATGGCAGGCGGCTCTGGCGGGCGTCCTGCCGCAACGAGCAGCGATCCTGCCCAGACCACCAGCACAGCGATCGCAATCACCGGCTCCAGCCCAACCATGAGCATCGCAGAACACGTAATAAGTGCCAGCACCAAGCCGACCACAGGAATTGTCTGCCGATAACCCATGATGCAGGTGCAATATCGCGAAGCGCTGCAAGAAGAAAGGCCCGCACCGTTTAAGTACCGTGTGCGGAGATGTTGGGCGCTGATGGGAAAAAAAAGTTGGTGACCCGTACGGGAATCGAACCCGTGTTTCAGCCGTGAAAGGGCCGCGTCCTAACCGCTAGACGAACGGGCCACGCTGCCTTGCGGAAGCGCGCACTTAAGGGCGCAAGCGGTATCGGTCAAGTCCTCGTGTCAGGCGACCCGTGTTTTCGCATCGCAAACCGGCAATCAATCAGCAAACGCGGCATCTTCGAGGTGCAATTCAGCCGCGGGGCGGCTGCCCCAATCATCCCGCTTAGCCCTTCCAGCAAAGTGGAACCGGCGACCTTTATGACGATGCAGCAGCGTCTGGCCGAGTTCACCGTCCGCCGCGCCAAACGCCATTGCTTTGAAAGATTTGCCGTCAAGTCCGCTTGCGATCACCCGCACATGATCCTTACCCACGACATCGGCCTTTACGATCTTCACCGGCCCGACAGCGATCCGCGGTGCAGGCCATCCGACGCCGTATGGTCCAGCGCTTTCCAGCGTCTCGACCAGTTCGGGTGTCATGCCGCCGGGGGCTACCGAAAGATCAAGCTGCATGGCTAGGTTTGCTTGCGCCCGAGCAACATCGCGCGCGAGGCGATCGTTGAGATAGTCTGCAAATGCATCAAGTTTCTCGAGCTCTATCGTGAGGCCCGCTGCCATCGCATGGCCGCCGCCTGCGACCAGCAAACCAGCTTCGCGCGCAGCGATTATCGCAGCACCCAGATCGACGCCGCTAATCGAGCGGCCTGAGCCTTTTCCAAGGCCTGTCTCTTGATCGATCGCAATGACCAGTAATGGCTTGCCAGCCTTTTCCTTTATCCGCCCCGCAACAATCCCGATCACACCGGGGTGCCAACCGGCTCCCGCTAGGACATGGACCGAACGCGCCTGCTGCAAAGCAAGCTGAGCTTCTGCTGCATCGCGAACTTCTCCTTCGATTGCACGCCGCTCATCGTTAAGCCGGGAGAGTTGCTCAGCAATCATGCGCGCTTCATCGTGATCCGCGGTTGTTAGCAAGCGCACGCCAAGGGTCGCTTCACCGATCCGTCCGCCGGCGTTAATTCGTGGCCCTAGCGCAAAACCAAGATCGGAGGCACGCGGTGCGCGGGTCAGACGACTGGCATCGATCAACGCCGCCATTCCGATCCGCTCGCGCCGAGCCAACACTTTCAAGCCTTGTGCGACGAATGCTCGATTGAGACCATGCAGTTGCGCAACATCTGCCACCGTGCCAAGTGCAACAAGATCGAGCAGACCCATCAATTCGGGTGCCTTGCGTTCTTCAAAAAAGCCGCGTCGGCGCAAAGTTCGCACTAACGCAACGCCCAGCAAAAAGGCCACGCCGACAGCCGCGAGGTGCCCATGCGCAGCGGCAATATCGCTTTCGTCCAAGCGATTTGGGTTCACCACCGCTGCTGCGGCAGGAAGCTCAGCTGAGCATTTGTGGTGATCGACAACAATCACATCGACGCCAGCTTCGTGCGCCAATGCCAGCGCTTCATGCGCCATCGCTCCGCAATCGACCGTCACGATAAGACTGGAGCCATCTTTCGCCAGATTGACGAGGGCTTCTCCGCTCGGGCCATAGCCTTCAAGCAGGCGATCCGGGATATAGTAGTCGGCTTGCGAGCCCAGGTCCCGCAGCAAGTCGATCAACAAAGCCGCGCTGGTTGCGCCATCGACATCGTAGTCACCGAAAACGGTAATCTTCTCTTTTGTCAAAATTGCTTGTGCGAGGCGCTGTGCCGCCTGCTCCATGTCCTGAAACTCGGATGGATCAGGCAGAAATTCGCGTAAAGTCGGCTGCGCATGGCGAGCTAGCTCTTCAGGCGGGACACCGCGGGTAAGCAACAATTGCGAGCGGATGTCCTGCTCGAGGCTGTGTGGATCAGCATCAAGCTCCATATTGCCGCCGCGCCAATGCCAAGCTTTGCCCGAAACGGACTTCGAGACACCAAGTACATTAGCAAGCGAGCGGACCGACATGACTAGCATGGTAACGCAAGGCGTGATGGCACAACAGCGCTAGCGATTGACAATCGACAGCCTGATCGTGTTGCGTCCCATCGTATGGCAAGCGAACTGATCGAGCCGCACTTTCTTGTTATCTGGCACAGCCGGACCGGAGCCAGTGAAGCCATGGCACGCGCTGCGGCGAGCGATCGCTCGGCGATCCTTGTAAGTGCGGCAGATGCGAGCGCTGCGCAGCTTATGAAGGCTGGCGCGTATCTGTTTGTTTGTCCTGAAAACCTCGCCAGCATGAGCGGGCTGATGAAAGAGATGTTCGATCGCAACTACTATCCCGTTCTCGGCAAAATTGAGGGGCGCCCCTTCGCTTCGATCATCGCGGCCGGCTCTGACGGGGAGGGTGCGCAGCGGCAGATGGACCGGATCGCGACAGGATGGCGGCTGCGCAGAGTAGCAGAGCCGCTGATCGTGAATTTCTCCGCCGAAACCAAACAGGCGATCCTTGCTCCTAAAACCGTACCGGATGCAGTGTTGCAACAATGCTGTGAACTTGGAGCTACTTTAGGGGAAGGACTGCGTTGCGGAGTGTTTTAGTGTTACGTAATGGGTACCGGCTGCGAACACTCTAGACTCGACGCTGACAACAAATGCCGTCACTATCGTGTTAATCGCGTTGGCTAGAAGTTTGCTGAACAAAAGAAGGGGTCAGAGGCAATCGTTCTTGATCGGCATGTAGAGCCTACAGGGCTGTATCTGTTGTTTGCTGGCGGGAAGCGGCCAGATCGCGCGGATATCCGCAGTTTTGCGGATGCTCAGCGGGCTGTTTCGGTGTCCTATGATCCGATGGTCGGCGCTCCACTGCATTTGGTCTCAGCGGATGGCGAACAGGTCGGTTCGCAGCCTGAAGCTCAACACGAATCCGAAGACACATTATGGCTTGAGCTGCTCTACAATGGGCTGACTTTTGACCTCCAAGGGCTTGCACCGGGCCCTGGATACGATTTTCCACAGATTGAACACCGGTTTGATCTCGACAAGAAAAATAGTGCTTTTCGATGTGACGCGATGCGCTTGATCCCGGGTCAGCATCTCGTCAGCGGTCAAGCGACAATGCCTGTGGTCAAGGGTATGATCGCGTTGGCGAGAGATCTGACGCATCAGTTTGATGATCTCGCCGGGGTCGTATGGCCCCCTTCGGCGAGCGCGATCGGACGGCAATTCTTCGAATCGGTATCGACGGCCTGGCTTGAAGGCGGCGCCTTCCCTGCGCTTGGCCTGACCGCTTTTCGCGAAACCATCGATGGCGCGATGCAAAGCGTTGGCCTCGATTTTTGGATCGGACAAGAGCTCAGGATCGAACCTCCCTTGTCCAATGACCGTGTCGCAGCAACGCGCCTTGGGGTGCGCTTGGTCAACCAATTGGTGCTTGTCGGCGGGCTTGAGCAAAGCGAGCGGATCACCGCGCCTGACGGAACACTGCTGGTGATGCGCCCTTCGCGTAACGGTAAGTTTGTGAGGGTCTGGCGCGAATAGATAATGAAACGGGGCGGGGGGCACATTGCAGTCATCGCACCGGCGTCTGCCGAAGGCACACGCGCACACCCTAACGCTCGGCTCTCGATCGCATTTCGCTCCGTCAATCGGCGTGACTGTGCAGGCTATGACCCGACCCTCCAACGTCACCATCTCCTTCCGCGCCAATTGCTGTCGCGCCCCAGTTTTGCAGCGATGCTGTCGAAAGTCGGACGAAATGCAGTCGGGTTCGACGATTTCCGCGTGAATGGCCTGCTGCTCCCTGCCACCGAGGCCGCCGCGCTGCGCACCGGGATGCCGCTTCATCGCGGACCGCACCGGCATTACAACGAGCTGGTCATCGAGCGGGTCGGACGGATCGAGCAAAGCTGGTCGCAAACCCGCCTCAATGATCCCGAAGCGGCGATGGCCGAAGCGCTCATGCGGCTCCAATTGCTCCAGTCCGCGCTGCGGCGGCGGCTCCTGAGCGAACACCGCCGCTTGGTCTTGAACCGCAAGGACCCGCTCGGCACCGGGTTCGATTTTACTGAGCTCGATGCAATGGCCGAAGCCTTGTGGGACGCGACCTAGCGTAAGGTGCGCGCAGGTTCATTCAGCCGCTTCTGCCAGCGCCGTCCACGCGCTGTAATCGGTCCGCTTAGCCAGACGCTGCTTTGCATCGTGATATTCCTGCTCCATGCGCGCGACCAGATCTTCAACTGTGCCAACCGCCTTAACCGCGCCAACGCCCTGGCCAGAACCCCAAATGTCTTTCCAGGCCTTCGCTTTAGTGTTGCCGCCGGAGCCGAAATTCATCTTCGACGGATCGCTCACCGGAAGGTCATCGGGATCAAGTCCGGCGTTTTCGATCGAGGACCGCAGGTAATTGCCGTGCACGCCGGTAAACAGGTTGGTGTAGACGATGCCGCTTGCATCGCTGTCGACGATCCCTTGCTTATAGCCAGCATCGGCATTGGCTTCTTCGGTCGCGATAAACGCGCTGCCGGAATAGGCGAAATCGGCCCGCAGGCTTTGCGCTGCAAGGATCGAAGCACCATGTGCGATCGAGCCTGATAGCGCGACCAGTCCGTCAAACCATTCGCGGATTTCCTGCATAAGCGCGAAGGGTGAAAGCGCGCCGGCATGGCCGCCAGCGCCCGCTGCCACCGGGATCAGGCCATCAGCGCCTTTCTCGATCGCTTTATTGGCAAAGCGATTGTTGATCACATCATGCATCGTAATCCCGCCCCAATTACGCACCGCATCGAACACTTCTGTGCGAGCGCCGAGCGACGTGATGATCATCGGCACTTGCCATTTCTCGCAGGTTGCCATGTCAGCTTCGACCCGGTCGTTGGTCTTGTGAATGATCTGATTGACCGCGAAGGGGGCTGCAGGGCGGTCGGGATGCTCGCGATTATGCTTCGCCAATTCTTCCGTGATCTGGTGCAGCCATTCATCGAGCAGCGTTTGCGGACGGGCGTTCAGCGCCGGAAAACTGCCGATGATCCCGGCTTTGCACTGTGCGATCACCAATTCGGGGCCAGAAACGATAAACAGCGGAGAGCCGATCAGCGGCAGGCGAAGGCGATCGAACGGGGCGGGAAGCAGCATCAAGGTCTCCTGAAGTGAATGTGCAAGCGCGCTAAGAGGCGCTGCAGAATTAGGCAAGCACGTGTTCAATGCCGTAGAACCGCGCTGCGTTCCCGGCATAGAGCGCGGCTTTTTCCTCAGCGCTTGCGCCTAGGGTCAAGTGTTTGAAGGCATTCCACAGGACAGCGTAGTCAGCGCCCCAATAATCCACCGGATAGTTGCTTTCGAACATCGCCCGATGCGGCCCGAAAGCATCGATGCACGTCTCGATATAAGGCCGCCATAGTGCTGCCAGACGTTCAGACGAATAGCCTGCCGCCGGACCTTCTTCGGGCAGCGCGCAAAACGCCATTGCCAGTCCGCCCAGCTTGACCACCACATTCTCGCACTTTGCCAGCTCTTTGATGTTGTGACGCCAAATGTCGAAGCGCTCATGCAGTTTGCCTTTATAGCTCGCAATGCCGAGCGGCGTGCCGCAATGATCAAGGCAGATCGGTTGATCGGGAAAAGCGTTTGCAAGATCGATCACATCAGGCAGCTGCGGCTCGAGCACCCAGGCATCGAACGTCATTGAGCGTTTGCCAAGTTCAGCAAATCCTTCGCGAAAGGTGCTGTCGCGGTAAAGTTCGGGCGGGGCGTGGAAGGGCTGGCCAAGGACGTCTTGATCAGCATCCCATGCGCCTTGGTGCCTGATCCCTTTGAACCGCTGAGGCGCGGCGGCGTGATGCGCGTCGAGCACTTCGCCGACTGCATTGCCCAACGTCAGGTTGGCATGTCCGATGATCCCTACGCATGCTCTTAGGTCGCCATAGATCCCGCTCGCCGTTTGAGCCGCGACGCCATTGACATATTCAACTTCGCCAAGCGGCTTTTTCGCTTCGCCATAGGCAGCGTTGTAATACGCGCCGCATTCCATGAAGACTGTCGCAATGACGTTGTGACCGCTTGTGAGGTCGGCATGCAGGTTATCGAAGGTGTAATAGGCTGACGGCACCAGCGCTTCGAGAAAGGGATGACGCGGTTCTGGAAACATCGGCACCATTGGACGCAGGTCCCAAAGGTGATGATGCGGATCGATAATCGGCAGCTCAGGTTCGAGAATCGGTTCAGCCATCGTCTTGTCTCTCCCTGTCAGGGCCGGTTTGCCGGCCTCAATTCACCGCACGTCATGCACGGTTGGAACACATGGAACACAGTCTTAGGGTAAAAATCCAATCGATCACAGAAGCAGCTTTTGATCGAAAAAATCGATTAAATGGCGATTGGTCATAACACAAAATTAGCGCGCGCTTGCTAATTAGGAAAGCATTGAGGTCGAAGGTCGCGCCCGTCTGATTGCGGGCTTTTCCCAAGCTTCAGTTCCGCGCTGAGTTAACCATCGCGCTGCAAGCAAGCCGCGTTCGCATTCAGAGAGTCTTTCGCCATGTATCACGACGCCGAATATGCGCAGAAACAGCGGGCCATGCGGCGGATGCAGAAATTTGGCTTCGCCGATAGTGAAGAACCTGACATTCAGCGGGTCTTTACTGCTCTAAAACCGCATTCCGATGCGCTTGCACAGATCTATGTCGAGCGCTTGCTTGCCGTCTCTGGCAAACCGATGGACGAGCAGGCTCATAAGGCCTTCTGCGAGCGCGTAGCGGCGGGGTTTACAGAGCGCTACAGCGCGAAAGACGGCATCGACTGGAGCATTTTGTCAGAACGGGTCGCGCAGACCGTGCATCAGCGCGGGACTGATCCGGCGGCGCATTTAGGGGCGTTTGCCGCTGTCCAGGCCACAGAAATCAGTCTGATCAACGATGCGTTCGAAGACCGCGAGACCGCGATCAGGCTGATTTCCAAATTCACCATGCTCAACACGTTCGATGCCGAGATCTTGTTGAGCACGATCCAGCGGCTCGAAAACCGCAAACATTCCGACTGGATCCATCAGCAGGAAGAGCGCTTTACCAAAGCGGTCAGTTCTGTGGTCGAGCTTACCGCCCATTCCAGCGCTGAAAGCGAAGTGCAGGCCAGGCGAGCAAGCGAGTTGACGACTGATCTGCTGACTTTCGCTGATGATGTCACCACCGCCTCGCGCCAGACTGCCGATGTGATGAGCGATGCTGCCGAGGCAGCCGGTAGCCTTGGTCACGTCCTTGGCGAGATGGCAGAGCGGCTCTCCTCAGCTTCGGGATCGCTCGGTGAAGCAAGCGGAATTGCTGAAGACACTGCCGCTGCGGTGGATGACCTGACAGGCAAAAGCGCCTCGATCCATTCGATCATCAGCCTCATCGAAGATATCACTGAGCGCACCGATATTCTGGCGCTTAACGCGACCATCGAAGCGGCGCGCTCAGGCGAAGCGGGTAAGGGATTTGCGGTTGTCGCAAGCGAGATCAAAGCGCTGTCCAAGCAGACTGCGAGCGCGACCCGCGAGATTGTCGAGCATCTCGGCGCGATTGAAACGACCAGCGCGCTTGCCGCGGAAGCCAATCGCTCAATGCTTGAGACCTTTGCTAAAGTTCGCGATGAAACCAATGTCGTGTGCAGCGAAGTCGATGCGCAAACCAAAGCTGTCACTGGCATTGCAGCCGGGGTCGATGAGACTGCGCATGCGGCGGCGCGCTCAAGCGAAACCGTTGGCGAGATCAGAACGCTGGTGGTCGAGCTTTCCGATGAACTCAACAAGGCGACCGGCGCTGCTGTGAAGCTCAACCAGCAATTCGGCGGCTTGCGTGACGGGGTTGATACCTTCTTTGGCCAACTCACCAGCAGAACCGCTGAGTTGGTGAACGAAGACATTGAGGCAGAGCCGGCTGCCACCGACCCCGCCCATTAAAGTCTTTAGTTTCGGCCCATTTGTGCTGATTCATCTGCCGCAGTGACTGCCGAGTTGGCCGCGCTCAGCACTGCACGCACGCTTGCGGTCGCGACATCGTGATCGATCCCGCAGCCCCAGATTACCCGCCCGCCGCTTTCGCATTCGAGATAGGCTGCGGCTCGTGCATCGCGCCCTGAGCCGAGCGCATGCTCGGTGTAGTCGCGGATCTTGAGATCAAGCCCGAAATTCTGCTCAAGCGTTGTCACCACACTTGAGATAAGCCCGCTGCCGCGCCCGGAAACGCTTTGCTGTTGTCCAGCAACTGCGATCGTTCCGGCAAAGATGCGCGTGCCATCAGCGCTGCGGCTTTCTTCGTAATCGACCAGCTGGAAGTGCTTGTCCGGCGTCTTGACGTGATAGGTCCGGCGGAACGCATCCCAGATATCGGCTGCTTCGAGTTCGCGGCCCAGTTCGTCAGCCAGAGTTTGCACAGCTTTGGAGAAATCCGCTTGCATCTTCTTAGGCAAGCGCAGCCCCTGGTCTTTCTCAAGCACCCAGGCGAACCCGCCTTTGCCGCTTTGCGAGTTGACCCGGATCACCGCTTCGTAAGTGCGCCCCAGATCAGCCGGATCAATCGGCAGATAAGGCACGCGCCAATGCTCATCGTTTTGCGTCTCGCGCGCTTCGAAGCCTTTCTTGATCGCGTCCTGATGGCTTCCGGAAAACGCGGTGTAGACAAGCTCGCCGCCATAGGGATGGCGCTGATGGACCGGCAGATCATTGCAATATTCAACCGTCTCGATCACGCGATCAAGCTGCGAGAAATCAAGCCCCGGGGTAATTCCCTGACTGTAGAGATTGAGCGCCATCGTCACGAGGCAGCAATTGCCGGTGCGCTCGCCATTGCCGAATAGGCAGCCTTCAACCCGGTCCGCACCTGCCATCAGGCCAAGCTCAGCTGCAGCAACCCCGGTGCCTCGATCGTTATGCGTGTGGAGCGAGATCACCGCGCACTCGCGGCTTGGCAGATGGCGGCAGAAATATTCGATCTGGTCAGCGTAAATGTTAGGTGTGGCCGCTTCGACCGTAGCAGGCAGATTGAGGATGATCGGCTTTTCGGGCGAAGGCTCAAGCACGTCCATCACCGCCGAACACACTTCGATTGAAAAATCGAGTTCGGCGGTTGAGAACGTCTCGGGCGAATACTGGAAATGCCAGTCGGTCTCGGGCCTGTTGGCGGCTTCCTCGCGCATCACCTTAGCGCCGGCGACGGCGATCTCGCGCACTTCGTCTCGGGACATCCGGAACACGATATCGCGCCAAGCAGGGGAGACCGCGTTGTAAAGATGGACAATCGCTGCACGCGCGCCAGCAAGGCTATCAAAGCTGGTGCGGATCAGATCTTCGCGCGATTGGGTCAGCACCTGGACGATGACATCGTCCGGGATTGTTTGAGATTGCACCAATTCCTGAATGAAGTCGAATTCAGTCGCGCCTGCGCTAGGAAACCCGATTTCGATTTCTTGCGCGCCGATTTCGACTAGCAGATCGAAAAAGCGCCGTTTCTTGACTCGGTCCATCGGATCGATGATCGATTGATTGCCATCGCGCAGATCAGTCGACAGCCAGCGAGGTGCGGTGGTGATTGCCCGCGAAGGCCATTGCCGATTAGGCAGATCGACAGGCGGGAACGGGCGGTACTTTCGAGACGGATCGGTGAGCATGGTCATGGCGGACAGGCCTTTGCGGCGAATTATGTGCGAGGTGTGATGGCTTTCAACCCTTGGGAGCGGGGCTGCGCCGACTTCGCACGCAGCCGCTCACGCCCAAGGGCGCATAAGTCGTAGAATAAGGCTTGCATGACGATGCATCTTTCAGTCTCTTGCGGAAATTTGCGGAGGTTGCAAGACGTGCTTGCTCGAAGTCCGAGCAGACCAAATGGTCAGGCAACTGAAGATTTCGTGTAACCAATCGCGAATGCGCCGCGAATGGGCCAGTGTCGCCGGCAAACAGGCTACCGGCGCACTCACATCGAAGGAGGACGACAAATGAAGAAATCCCTGTTTGCGCTTGCTCTCATGGCCACAGTCGCAGCTTGCGGCGCCCCTGCCAGCGAAGCTAAACCCGCAGCGGATGCGGCTTCAGCGGAAGCCACCACTGAGACCGCTTTGCTAGCCGATCTTGGCGGCGATCCAAGCGGCCCGATCTACACCAAGACCAAAGGCGACACTTTGGCGGTGCGTGGATTTGACGTGGTGAGCTATTTCGTTGGCGACGGCGTTCCGGTTGAAGGCGCAGAAGAGTTCACCGTGCGCTATCAAGGCTATGACTATCGCTTTGCAAGCGAAGAGAACGCTAATCAGTTCATCGAAGATCCGGCCAAGTATGCGCCCGCTTATGGCGGCTATTGCGCTTGGGCGATCGGCGCGAACGATGCGCTCGCGGAAGGCGATCCCAACGTCTACGAAATCGTCGATGGCACTTTGTATCTGAACTTCAACGAAGATGTGCAGGGCCGCTGGCAAGCGGACATTCCTGGCTTCATCGCAAAGGCCGACACCAATTACCCGACGCACTCGCCCGATGAGCACTATCAGGACTGATCTGCGTTAATCTGATTTCAGGCTACAATGCCCCCGCTGGCCTTATGGCTGGCGGGGGTTTTCATGTCGCAAGTCCAAGCGCTTGTGCCCGCGTTAGCTCCAAGCGACTTCAGCCGCAGCGCGCATCGCGGATAATGCCTTGCGCATCGAGCATGATGCTAAGCCGCGGATTGGTCGGATCGGGTGTAACGGTGACTCCGCTCGGCATGACAAAACGCACTTCGTTCGCGCCGTCGATCACATTGATGATCTCAAGCTTTACATCATCGGTCGCTTCTTGACCCAGGAACGGCCCCATCTCGTTGGCCCCGCAAATCGCCGATTCCGGATCGGTTGCAGTGCCTGGACGGTACGGCCCTTGCGCAGCATTCGGGCGCGGCGGCGCAACACTGGGTGAAACAGTCGCTTCAGGCAGCGGCGCCTTGCTGCCGGAATTGATCCGCGCAGCAAAATCATCGGCTTCGCTAGCGGTGGTCTCTTCGGCATTGCTGCCGCAGGCCGCCAGCGCGAGGAGCGAAGCGGCAGCAAAGGCGGTGGTGAGCTTTGTCATGGGAAGTCCTCGAGGGTCAAATATCGTGCCAGCGCTAAGGCGATACGTGCGTTTCAGAATGATGACACACGGGGGATGACACACGGGGGATGGCACACAGGCATTGCACAAGGGGGATGAAACTGGGAGACGGCGCAGCGCAGCACCCCATTATCGGCATCGCAATCGCTCGCGGGTGAGCTGATCGACCCGGGTCACACCCATCAGCCGCATCCCGCGCTCGATCTCATCGCGCAGCAGCCCCAGCACGCGCTCAACGCCCGCCTCGCCAGCTGCCGCCAACGCATAGAGATAGAGCCGCCCGCCCGATGCAGCTGTCGCTCCGGTGCACAGCGCTTTTAAGGCATGCGTTCCGCGCCGAACCCCGCCATCGCAGATGATCTCAATCTCGCCGCCAACCGCATCGACAATCTCTGCCAGCTGATCGAACGGCGCGCGTGCGCCATCCAATTGCCGTCCGCCATGGTTTGACAGCATGATCCCATCAGCGCCGATTTCAACAGCGCGGCGCGCGTCAGCAACGCTCATCACACCTTTAAGGACGAAAGTGCCGCCCCATTGTTCGCGGATCGCAGCAGCCGTCGACCAATCCATCCGGGTGTCGAGCATGGTGTTGAAATAGTCCGCGATACTGACCGCTTGCGTGCTTCCTTCGCTCACATGCGTATCGAGATTGGGAAGCCGAAATTTCTCGCGCAGGACATAATCGAGTGTCCATTTGGGCCGGGTCGCATAGCTCCAAACACTCGCCGGGGTGAACCGGGGCGGGGTGGTAAAGCCGGAGCGCAAGCATCGCTCCCGCTTGCCGGAAACGATCGTATCAACCGTCAGCGCCAGCGCATCGAACCCGGCCGCCTGGCACCGTTCAATCATGTGCGTGTTGAGGCCATGATCCTTGTGCACATAGAGCTGAAACATCTTTGGACCATCGCTCAGCGCGGCAATCTCTTCGATTGAGCGGGTTGCAAGGCTCGAAATCCCGAACCACAGGCCGAATTTCTGCGCGGCTTTCGCGACTGCGGTTTCGCCTTGCCAATGGAAAGCGCGCTGCACCGCTGTGGGCGACAGCATCAGCGGGAGCGCGCTGGTCCGACCCAAGATCGTACAAGAGGTGTCGATCTCGGCAACGCCGGCCAGTACGTCAGGCACCAGATCACAGGTTTCGTAAGCGGCGGTGTTGCGCGCTTTGGTAAGCTCGTCGTCTGCCGCGCCATCGATGTAGTCGAATACCGGGAAGGGCAGGCGCGCTTTTGCCAGGCGGCGAAAGTCATCGACATTGTGGCAGTCTGCAAGTCGCATTGCGGCAAATTCCCCTTACGCAGCCCTGTGACTTATTGTCGCAGACCTGTCGAGAGGCGGCACAATCTGCCGTTTTTGCATGTCGCCTTGAATTTTTTTCATGCGGGGTGTCACCAATCGTGGTGCCCGCGCGAACGATCTTATGTGCGCGGCCATTCGGCGGCTCGGCAGGACACCCCAAGCCAGTTCCCCCTTACTGGCTAACCCCCTGACGACCTCGTCCGTTGAGCCTCGGGTGGTCGCTGCACGCTTCAGCCCTTGTGGCTTACGATTCCCAGGAGAACCCCGATGAAACTTACCCATCTTGGCCTTGCACTCGCTGCATTGGCTGCGCCGCTCGCTATCGCGATTCCGGCTCATGCTGATGGCGGTGTGTTTGTAGGCGTTGAAGGCGAGACGATCGCTGTAAGCGGCTATGACACAGTCAGCTATTTCCAAGGCGGCGGCGTGCCCGTCAAAGGCAATGCCCGCTACACTGTCGATTACAACGGTGCGCAGTGGCATTTTTCGAGCCAGGCGAACGCTGATACCTTCAAGGCCAATCCGTCGCGCTATGCTCCGCAATATGGCGGTCACTGCGCTTGGGCGATGAGCCGCGGGTCGCTCGCTCCGGGTGATCCGACGCTGTACAAGGTCGTCGACGGCAAGCTCTATCTGAACTTCAACGAGAATGTTCAGCAGACCTGGCTGAGCGACATTCCCGGTTTCATTGCGAAGTCCGACCCGGCCTGGGCCAAGATCCCGGCGGGCAAACGCTTCGGACAATAATCCACCGCTGACTGACTGGCCGAAGCGATCGTGCTGCGGCCAGTCTCTTTCTCATTTCTGAACTCAATCAAGGAACTGATCATGTCTCATTCAAATTCGCTTACTAAAATGCTGATGGTTGCAGGCGGCTTGGCCGCTGCGAGTGCGGCGGCCCCGGCTGTGGCTGATGTGCCCTGTGGCCCATCGGGTTTCTCAAGCTCTTCCAGCGTGTCGTCGGCCGCTCGCGCTCAGGCTCGCGCTGAGCGCAAAGCGCGCAAGGCTGCTGAAAAGCGTGCCAAGTGCGCTGCCGCTGCCTGCGCCGCTTCTGCTTGTGCAGCAGCAGCGTGTGCGGCTGATCCGTGTGCGGCGAGCGCCTGTGCTGCGTCAGATTGCAGCGCTGCTGGCTGCGCGGCCAGCGCATGCGATGCTGCAGCGTGCGCACCCAGCGCTTGTGCGGCGAGCGCCTGTGCTGCGTCAGATTGCAGCGCTGCTGGCTGCGCGGCCAGCGCATGCGATGCTGCAGCGTGCGCACCCAGCGCTTGTGCGGCGGCAAGCGATGCCTGCGCCGCGGCTCAATGTTCCGCTTCTGCTTGCGCGCCGAAAGCCTGACGGCGTGCTGCTTGGGTGTGGCTGGAGGGAGCTTCCTCCTAACCCCGCCGGTCACACCCTTTTTTAATGGCGCAGCCAGGTCCAACGGACGGCGCTGTTCCTGACCCGAGGGTCGCAGCTCAAGGAGGATCAACTTCGTCTGCGCGAAGCCCTGTCATAAGGCTTCACGCGGGCGGTATTTTTAAAGAGGCGCAAGCGGGCTAGTTCTTCGACTTATCGACCAGCTTGTTAGCGCCGATCCAAGGCATCATCGCGCGCAGCTCTGCCCCGGTTTTCTCGATCGGGTGCGCTTCGGCGGCTTTGCGCGCAGCTTTAAGCTCGGGCTGGCCAGCGCGGTTGTCGAGCACGAAATTCTTCACAAAGCGCCCGGCCTGAATGTCTGCCAGCACCCGCTTCATTTCGGCTTTGGTCTCTTCGGTGATGATCCGCGGGCCGGTGGTGATGTCGCCATATTCCGCCGTGTTGCTGATCGAATAGCGCATATTGGCGATCCCGCCTTCATAGAGCAGATCGACGATCAGCTTGGTTTCGTGAAGGCACTCAAAATAGGCCATTTCGGGCGCGTATCCGGCTTCAGTGAGCGTTTCGAAACCGGCCTGGATCAAATGAGTGATCCCTCCGCAAAGCACCGCCTGTTCGCCGAACAGATCGGTTTCGCATTCTTCCTTGAAGTTGGTCTCGATAATGCCGGATCGCCCGCCGCCGACGCCGGATGCATAGGCGAGGGCGACGTCGTGGGCTGTGCCGCTCGCATCCTGATGGATCGCAATCAGGCAAGGGACACCGCCGCCGCGCTGATATTCGCTACGCACTGTATGGCCCGGACCCTTAGGCGCGATCATGATGACGTCGATATCGGCGGGCGGTTCGATCAATCCGAAATGCACGTTAAGGCCATGGGCGAAGGCGAGCGCTGAGCCCGGTTTCATATGGCCTGCCAGATCGTTCTCCCAGATGCCTGCCTGATGCTCATCGGGCGCAAGGATCATGAGGATATCCGCCCACTGTGCCGCCTCTGTGTTGGACAGCACCCTAAAGCCCGCTTCCTCAGCCTTCTTCGCGCTGGATGAGCCTTCGCGCAGCGCAATCGCGACCTCTGCAACGCCGCTGTCGCGCAGGTTCTGGGCATGGGCGTGGCCTTGGCTGCCATAGCCAAGCACAGCGATCTTCTTTGCTTTGATCAGGCCAAGATCAGCATCGGCGTCGTAATAGACTTTCATGTATGGTCCTTAAATTCGCTAAGCTTTTTTTCTTTTTCACTCAGAGTGTTCATCATCTTTATAACAAAGTTGAGAACTCTCTTTCTGACATCCGTTACAAGCGCGTCTAACGTATTGAGTCTTTCTTCATTAACCGGTCCCTCTAATATCATGACAGCTAACTCGCTTGCGACATCTGTAATTTTGGTCCCGATATCGTTTTCGAGTTCTAATCGCAGTTCGTGGGAAAAATCTGCTTCGAGGCTCGCGAGGGCGAAATTCAAATTCGCATTCCATTGCTCCACCGTTCCGAAGAAACCCTTTTTGATGGTCTCGTAATCCTCTTTATCTTTCCCTCGCTTAAGGGCCGTGATCATTTGGTTGGTCCAATAGATCCTAGAATCAATTAGGTTTGAGACGAATTTCAGGGTCTCGTGGGATCGCTCTGCATTTTTGACCTGCAGGTCATGCTTTGTAGCCCTCTGCCAGCTGAGTCGCTGAAAACAAAAGCCGAGTACTGCGATGATGATGCCGCCGAGAATGAACTCAACGACTATCTGAATTAGCTCTTCTGACATTACGCGCTCTTCGCGCCGCGCATCATGCCAACCACACCGGATCGCCCGACGCTGACAAGGCCCAGTTCGCGCATCAACGCGATAAAGCTGTCGATCTTGTCAGGCGCGCCGGTCAGTTCAAACACGAAGCTCTGTGTGGTCGTGTCGACCACTTTGGCGCGGAAAAGCTCAGCAATGCGCAGCGCCTCGACCCGCTTCTCGCCTTGACCAGCCACTTTGATCAGCGCCAGTTCGCGCTCGACATGCGGGCCTGCCGCGGTCAGATCGAGCACTTTATGCACTGGCACTAACCGTTCCAGCTGGGCTTCGATCTGGTCGATCACTTCAGGCGGGCCATTAGTGACGACGGTGATCCGGCTGATCGCATGGTCATCGGAGATATCAGCCACCGTCAGACTGTCGATATTGTAGCCGCGCGCGGTGAACAGCCCGGTGATCTTCGCGAGAATGCCGGGTTCATTATCGACCGTGACGGCGAGGACATGGCGCTCAGAAGCGGCGCTTTTGATTTTCATGAGTTGGGTTTCGTAAGCTCGATATCAACCGCGTGTGTCGGTAACGGTGCGAAGACCGACACCGCCAATGCTAAAAAATCCAGCGCTCCGACCCCAGCCCAAAGATAGTCCCCGCGCATGAATTCGCGGACCGCCATTGCTCCGAGGCAAATCGTTGCTAACAATATGAGATCAGGAACGAGTTTCCACATCACACCAGCGCCTTCGCTTCGTCATCCATGGTCCCGTCAACCCGGTCGCCATAGAGCAGCATATCGGTATGCGCTGCGCCTGAAGGGATCATCGGCAGGCAATTGGCATCAGGTGCGACCAGGCAATCGACGATAACAGGACCATCATGCTCGAGCATTCTCACGATCCCGGCATCGAGATCGCTTTCATCGTGAATGCGAATGCCTTTCCAGCCATAGGCTTCAGCGAGCGCGACGAAATCAGGCAGGCTGTCTGAATAGCTGTTTGAATAGCGGCTTTCATAAGTCAGCTCCTGCCACTGGCGGACCATGCCCATATATTCGTTGTTCAAGATGAAGACCTTGACCGGCAAGCGGTATTGCGAGGCTGTGCCAAGTTCCTGAATGTTCATCTGGATCGACGCTTCTCCAGCAATGTCGATCACCAGCGCATCAGGATCGCCCAATTGCGCGCCGATTGCCGCAGGGAGGCCATAACCCATCGTTCCAAGCCCGCCGGACGTGAGCCATTTATTGGGGTTTTCAAAGCCGAAATACTGCGCGGCCCACATCTGGTGCTGACCGACTTCGGTTGAGATAACCGGCTCGCGCTTATGCGTTAAAGCATGTAGTCGCTCCACCGCCTTTTGCGGCATGATCATGTGCGGATGCTTGGCTGATTTCTCAGGATAAGCGAGACACTCACGCGCGCGCCAACCGGCGATGCGCGCTTTCCATTCGCCCAGAATATGCGGTTTGCGCGTGCCCCAGGCTTCGATCAGCTGCGCCAGCACGTTCGTGCAATCGCCGACAATGCCAAGCTCGACAGGTACGTTCTTGTTGATCGATGACCGATCGATATCGATGTGGATCTTCTTTGAATCGGGCGAAAACGCATCAAGCCGCCCGGTCACCCGGTCATCAAACCGCGCGCCGATACAGACCATCACATCAGCCCGGTTCATCGCCATGTTCGCTTCATAAGTGCCGTGCATTCCAAGCATACCGAGCCAGTCCGGATGCTCGGATGGAAATGCGCCGAGCCCCATCAAGGTCGATGTGACAGGCGCGCCGATGAGGTCCTGAAATGCGCGCAGCAGGCGGCTTGCTTCTGGTCCTGAATTGATCACACCCCCGCCGGTGTAGAGGATCGGCCGCTCGGCTGCTGCGATCATATCGATCGCTTCGGCAATCTGCTCTGCCGGAGCGACCATTTGCGGCATATAGCGATGCGCTGCGGTAAGACGCGATGCACGGCTTTGCGAAGGCACAGCGATCTGAACATCCTTGGGAATGTCGATCACGACCGGGCCAGGGCGACCGGTCGTGGCGATGCAGAAAGCCTCTTCGATCGTTGCCGCAAGGTCGGCCGGGTCTTTCACAAGATAGTTATGCTTAGTGCAGTGCCGGGTGATCCCAACCGTGTCGGCTTCCTGAAACGCATCAGTGCCAATCAGACCAGTGGGTACTTGGCCGGTGATGACGACCAAGGGGATCGAATCCATCCATGCATCAGCGATCCCAGTAACTGCGTTAGTCGCGCCGGGCCCGGAAGTGACCAAGACCACGCCGGGCTTGCCGGTGGCACGCGCATACCCTTCAGCGGCATGAGCAGCGCCTGCTTCATGGCGCACCAGAATGTGGCGGATGCGCTCATCGCCGAACATTTCATCATAGATCGGCAGCACTGCCCCGCCGGGATAGCCGAACACGAATTCGACACCCTGCTGGATCAAACCTTCAACCAGGATTGCGGCACCCGAAGGCTGCGCCACCATATTACTCTCCATAAAAAAGGCCCGACGCGTGTGGTTCGCATCGAGCCGACTGAGATATGCTGTGTTCAAGCGGTTCTCAGATCAGCCCGGTGTCCTCTACGAGAATTACAATAAGCATGATCTGAGTCTTTCCATTGTGAATGTGCGATAGAGTTTAATGCGATCTGCGAATACGTCCAAGTGCTCACTGATCGCTTGGCGGAATGAAGCGCTAGATAACTGAATCTATCGAGTCAACGCTTAAGATTGTAATAAAGCTGCAAAAATTGCTTTTATGTCGATATTTTCAGAGCCTTCGTCAAAGTTGATCCGGGCCCAATCAGTCGGCGACTGGTTCTTGAACCAAGTGAATTGGCGCTTTGCATACTGCCTTGTGGCTCGGTTTGCATTGATGATCGTATCCGCGATCGATAGCCGCCCGGCCAGATGCTCGGTGATTTCAGGCACTCCGATGGCGCGCATGACCGGCAGGTCAGGATCGAGTTCGCGCGCCAATAACGCTTCGACTTCAGCAACTGCGCCGGCTTCAAGCATGGCTGCAAAGCGATGTTCGCAGCGCAGATAGACCCATTCGCGTTCCGGGCTGAGCACGGCGGCATGGAGCGCGACGTCTTCGCTGATGCCGCCGCTCTTTGCCAGCTGCCAATCGCCTAGCGTAACGCCGGTCGAGCGCTTGACTTCAAGCGCGCGGGCGATGCGCTGACTGTCCGCCGGATTAAGCATCAGGGCGCGTTCGGGATCTTCGATCTGCAAAGCGGCATAAGCGCGCTCGGTTGAAAGCGCGCGGGTCGCTTCGCGTATAACGGGGTCAATCTCCGGGATCGGGGCAATCCCTTCCAGCAGCACTTTCAAGTATAGCCCGGTCCCGCCGACTATGATCGGCACGGTGCCGCTGGCGTGACAGTCAGTGATCTCGGCTTTTGCGCGGCTCGCCCAGGCCGCAGCGGAGCACGCTTCAGCGCCATCCCACGCGCCGAACAGGCGATGCTCGATCCCGCCCATCTCCTCCTCGCTTGGACGCGCGGAGAGCACTTTGAGATCGGCATAGACCTGCGCACTGTCAGCATTGATGACGATGCCTTCGCGTCCGCTTTTGCCGAGTTCTTGAGCCAGCGCGACGGCAAGCGCGCTCTTGCCGCTGGCGGTTGGCCCTGCAATGAGCGCGAGCGGCGGCGGAGCCGTGTTTTCAGGAGACGACGAAGTGGTCATTGCGCGGCTCATAGCAGAGATGCCCGATTGGGAAACACGGCATGACGCAGCGCGCGCCTCTCTGCTTCGCGAAGGTGCGCAGGTGCTTTCCGCAGAGCAGCTTAAGAGCGATCCGAGTGTGATCGAAATGCGCATCGAAGGACATGATCGGGCGGCTGTCCAAGGCGCGGTTAGCGAGCATTTCGCAGGGTCTGACATGCTGGTGAGCGATGGTGAAATCGCGCTGCCTCGGGTGTTCGTCTCTGACATGGATTCGACCATGATCGGGCAGGAATGCATCGATGAACTCGCCGATTATGCTGGCATCAAGCCGCAGATTGCGGCGATCACTGAACGGGCAATGCAAGGCGAGCTCGACTTTGAAAACGCGCTGCGCGAACGGGTCGCTTTGCTCAAAGGGCTGCCGGAGACTGCGATCGCGCAGTGTCTTGCGGAACGCATTCGGCCAAACCCTGGCGCGCAGACGCTTGTCAGGACTCTACGCTCAAAAGGATGCACAACCGTTCTCGTAACAGGCGGTTTTCACCATTTTGCAGACGAGCTGGGGGCTCGGCTTGGGTTTGATCGGGTCGTCGGTAACAGATTGAGCGTTGCAGACGGCACGCTGACAGGTGCGCTTGAAGGCAGGATTGTCGATAGCAACGTCAAGCGCGCGGAACTGATGTCGCAGATTCCAAAGGGTAGTGGGCCCGTGGCCAGTTGCGCCATTGGCGACGGGGCGAATGACATCCCGATGATTGAAGAGGCAACTTACGGCTTTGCCTATTGCGCTAAGCCTAAAGCCCGTGCGGCCGCTAACGGCGAGATCAACCAACCCGATTTGACCGCTGTTCTCACTTTGCTTGGTGTGGCGCGGAGCGATTGGAAGGCGGCATGACCGCGCGAGGTTAACTAATCTCAAAAAAAGGTTTCGATTTCGCAACTGATCTGTTATTTACACAAATGTAAGTAACGCGCGGTAAAGCGCTTCCAGAGAGGCCTGCGAAATGATCGACTACGCTCAATACACCACGAAGTTCGCTGCCGATGGCACCGCGCTGCGCCATCCGGAGCGGCCTAATCCGCGCTATTCGCTGCTTAATGCGATCAAGAACTTCCAATTGCTGATGAAAGACAAGGAAGACACGAGCCTCGTCTTCAAGATCTACGAATCGCTGCCTTCAAAAGATTTCATGCCGCGAGTTGAAGCGCTCGCTCTGTCGGATCATGGCGAGCATTTGCGCGCGAGCGAGCCGAACCTGCCCGAAATTCTGGATGATCATGCAGCGCTCCGGCAAACGCCTCAGGGCAGTCTCGCGCATGCCTATTGCGACTTTATGGAAAGCGAAGGGCTTTCCGCCGCAGGTCTCGTGGCCGAAGCCGACAAGCTTGGACGGCGCAAATATGATGATCTGGTTGAGTGGTTTTCGGATCGCTCACGCGACACGCACGACCTGTTCCATGTGCTGACCGGCTATGGCCGCGATGCGCTAGGCGAACAATGCGTGCTGCTGTTTACCCATGGCCAAAGTCCGACGCATGGCCATCTGCTGATCGGCTATGCAGGTGCTGCTAACATCAAGATGCAGGCCAAAGGCAGCAAAGCGCCGGTGATGGGCGCAGTACAGCAAGCCAAGCGCACAGGGCGCGGCGCTCCATCGATGATCGCACAATCGATCCGCGACTTGCTGCCGCTCCCGGTTGAAGAAGTGCGCGCAAAGCTCAACATTCCTGAGCCGACCAAGTATCGCGAATGCCACCGCATCTGGCGCGAGGAAGGGATCGATCCCTACAACCTGCTCGCAAGTAAGCGCACTGAAAGCGAGCCGGTCGCAGCGTAACAATCCGCGTTACAGCTCGCTTTAAAGCCAGCTCGCAATCTGGCTCAGCGGCTTTTTCCTAAGCGCATGGGCCGGGACGCTGGCATCCGCACTCGGCCGACCAACAACGAGGATCATCAGCGGCTTTTCCCATTCGGGCCGCGCGCATGCTTCGCGCAAAAACCCCATCGGCGAAGGGGTATGGGTGAGCGTTGCAAGCCCTGCTTGATGCAGGCAGGCGATCAGCATTCCGCAGGCAATGCCGACGCTTTCATTGACGTAGTAATTCTGCGTCACACCGTCTTCTTCGATCCCGCCTTTACGCTGCGCAAACACCACGATGAGATACGGCGCGGTCTCGAGAAACGGCTTGTCCGCATCGGTGCCGAGATCCGCTAACGCATCGAGCCATTCTTCGCTGGCCTTAGGTGCATCGCCGTCATCGCCGTAAAAGCGGCGCTCTTCGGCTTCAGCGGCTTTGCGGATTGCGCGCTTTTTTTCCGGCGTTTCGATAACTGCAAAATGCCACGGCTGATGGTTAGCGCCATTGGGCGCTGTCCCAGCGGCTTCGATCGCGGCTTCGATCACTTCGCGCGGGACAGGCGCATCGGAGAAGTAACGGCAGGTGCGGCGCTGTTTGAGTTCATCGCGAAACGCGCGGGCACGCGCGATGCTCGCTTCATCGGGCAGAGGCTCAAGCGAATAGGGGACAGTCTCGTGGTCACGCATGACTATCGCTATCGGGCAAGCGTGCGTATTTGTGAAGGGGAAGGGCTGGCGCTAGCCTGGCGCTGTTGCCGTGGCTCGATCCATGCGCTTGATCGTAACCATCGCGATCACAATAGCTATGACCACAAGCGCCGCTGCAAGAAGATAAGGCGCGCCCGGAAAGTACAGCCCCTTATCATCGGCAAACGCACCAAAGGTTGCCGTCATGATTAGCGGGCCGATTATGCTCGTGATGCTCATCGCGCTGGCGAGCGCGCCCTGCAACTCGCCCTGTGCGTCTTCCGCGACGCGCGCACTCATCATCTGCTGCATGGCCGGAAGGGTGAGCCCGCCGAGACCGCCAAACACGATCCCGACGACCATGACCCAACCGGTGTTGGCAAACGCGAAGAGGTAGTAGGCCGGGAAGGCCAAAAGAAAGCCAAGCATCGTCGTGCGCGCGGGGCCGATCTTCGCAATCACGGGACCGGTCAATCCGCCTTGGACCGCCGCGATGATGATCCCGAACAAGGCCACGCTAAAGCCGATGTCGCGCTCGCTCCAATTGAACATCAATTGAGTGTGATAGGACCACACCGACATCTGCGCTTGCCCGGCGAGCTGCGTGAAAAAGACGACGGCGATAAAACCGATGACGACGGGATTTCGGCTCATCTGGAGGAGCGTGCCGAGCGGGTTAGCGCGCGCCAGCGTGAAAGCTCGGCGGCACTCGACCGGCAAGGTTTCTTTCAGGATGAAATAGCCCACAACAGCGCCCGTGACAGCGAGCGCTCCGGCGGCAAAGAAGGGCAGCCGCACGCCGTATTCGCCAAGGATCCCGCCAATCGCCGGGCCAATGACAAAACCGCTTCCGCCTGCCGCACCCATGATCCCAAAGAACTTGCCGCGCTCTTCCGCGTTCGCGACATCGGCGATGCACGAATTGGCCGCCGCCCAGCTGGCTCCCATGATCCCGGAGAGAACGCGACCGATGAAGAGCCACATCAAGTCAGGGGCCAGCGCCATGATCAGATAGTCGAGGCCAAGGATGAACAGCGTAATGAGCAAAACCGGCCGACGACCGTAGCGATCGGACAACCCGCCGATAACGGGGGCGAACAGGAATTGCATGAGCGCGTAGGCGAAGAGTAGCCAACCACCGATCTGCGCTGTTCGATCAAGCCCGTCGCCGGTGAGATCCTCGAGCAGACCGGGCAGAACGGGCACGATCAGCCCGATCCCCATCATGTCGATGAAAACGATCAGCGCGACGAAGATCAGCGTCGAAGTGGGGACGGGCGAGGTCTTGGTGTCGCTCATCGATCCGCCTTGGGGATGACGAATTTGAGCCCTGACCAGGTGTCGTCCACAGCACATTTTTTGGTGTCGACAAATCCGGCTGCAAGCCCTGCTTTCTGGACCTCGGCCTGATCGATTTCAGTCGGCATTTTTGACGCCTTTTTGGGCCAGCTCACCCAGACCTGCCCATCTTTGGCGATGAGGCCGCGAAGCTGGGCAAGCTTGGCTTCGAGATCGGCCTTTTCGGTGACAAAAATGTGCGCTGCATCGAGGCCGCTCTCAGGGGCATCGAGCTCGGTGAGCTTGGAAACGGTCTCGGAGATTTCAGCCGAAATGCTTTCCGGCATGCCGTCAAACCACACCCGCATACCCTCTTTGAGGGTCAGCTTCTTTGCGGTTGGCGTACCAGAATAGCCTGCGGGCATGGCTTTCAGGTCTCCATCCAGTCGCGAAAGAAGCCCTCATGCGCCTCGCGCAGATCGCTGAGCGATATGCCAAGCAGGGTGTCGCCGCCGACGGTACCGATCCGGTGGAACCCGACCATCTCGGCTTCGGAGATATCAGGGCCTTCAGCGACAATGCGGTTGAACCCCTCAGCATTCTGAGGTGCGACGGTAATCACGTAGCGCGCCTGATCCTCGCCGAACCACCATTGCGCCGCGGTGTAGTCCTTATTGGCTTCGACCTGCGCTCCAAGATTTCCTGCGAGAGCCATTTCAGCGAGCGCCACGGCAAGGCCTCCGTCCGACAGATCGTGCACGGCGGAAAGCAGCCCTTCGCCGATCAGCTTGCGCACAATCTGACCCGCGCCCAGTTCGGCGGCGAGGTTTACCGGAGGCGCGCGGCCTTCGTCACGGCCATGGACCACATCGAGCCACAGCGATTTGCCCAGATGCGAGCGCGTCGGGTCGGGCTTGGCCCAGAATTCCGGCGCAATAAGGTAGATCGCATCGCCTTGCGCTTTGAAAGCAGACGTCATCATTGTCGAGACATCGTTGATCACGCCTACGCCTCCAATCGCCGGGGTCGGGAGGATCGCAGAGCCGCCGCCTGTCGCCTTGCTTTCGTTGTAGAGCGAGACGTTGCCGCTCACGATCGGGAAATCGAGCGCCCGGCACGCATCGCCCATGCCTTCTAACGCGTGGACAAACTGGCTCATGATCTCCGGGCGCTGGGGATTGGCGAAGTTGAGGCAATTGGTCACTGCGAGCGGGCGTGCGCCAACGCTGCACAGATTACGATAGGTCTCGGCAATCGCTTGCTTCCCGCCTTCATAGGGGTCGGCATAGACATAGCGCGGGGTGCAATCGGTGCTCATCGCGAGCGCTCGGTTCGTGCCGTGAATGCGCACCGCTGCCGCATCGCCGCCGGTCTGAAGCGTGTCGCCCATGACCTGACTGTCATATTGCTCAGCAATCCAGCGCTTGGACGCGAGGTTAGGCGAAGCCATCAGCTTTAGCAGGTCTGCGCCAGGATCCTCACAATCAGGAGCCTCCTTCATCCGCTCGATCCCTGCCCACGCGGCATAATCCTTTTTGGAGAGGTAAGGGCGGTCATATTCAGGCGCATCGGCAGCAAGCGGGCCAAGCGGGATGTCGCAAACCACTTCGCCCTTCCATTCGAGCACCATATGCCCGCCATCCGCTTGCACTTCGGTGACTTCACCGATCACCGCAAAATCGAGCTCCCACTTTTCAAAGATCGCGCGGGCCATCGCTTCCTTGCCGGGCTTCAGCACCATGAGCATGCGCTCCTGGCTCTCTGACAGCATCATTTCATACGGTGTCATGCCCTCTTCGCGGCAAGGCACCTTGTCCATGTCGAGCCGGATTCCCGCTTTGCCATTGGTCGCCATTTCGACGCTCGAAGAGGTGAGCCCCGCTGCGCCCATGTCCTGGATCGCGACGATGGCATCGGTCGCCATTAGCTCAAGGCAGGCTTCGATCAGCAGCTTTTCAGTGAAGGGATCGCCGACCTGCACTGTCGGCCGTTTGGCTTCGGCGTCTTCTTCGAAGTCCGCAGACGCCATGGTTGCACCGTGGATCCCGTCGCGCCCCGTTTTCGAGCCGACATAGACGATCGGATTTCCGACACCTGTGGCGGCTGAATAGAAGATCTTGTCCGCATCGGCGATGCCGACGGTCATGGCGTTCACAAGGATGTTGCCATCGTAAGCAGGGTGGAAGTTGGTCTCGCCGCCCACAGTCGGCACGCCGACGCAATTGCCATAGCCGCCGATCCCTGCGACCACGCCTTGCACCAGATGCTTCATCTTGGGGTGATCCGGCCGGCCAAAGCGCAGCGCGTTCATGTTCGCCATAGGCCGCGCGCCCATGGTAAAGACATCGCGCAGGATCCCGCCGACCCCGGTCGCTGCGCCTTGATAGGGTTCGATATAGGAGGGGTGGTTGTGGCTCTCCATCTTGAAGATCGCGGCGAGCTTCTGCCCGTCGGCGCCTTCGCCGATATCGATCACACCGGCGTTCTCGCCTGGCCCGCAAATCACCCAATCCGCTTCGGTTGGGAGCTTCTTGAGGTGAAGGCGCGAGCTCTTGTAGCTGCAATGTTCAGACCACATGACGGAAAAGATGCCGAGTTCGACGAGACTGGGCTCGCGCTGGAGCGCGCTCAGCACACGCTCATATTCCTCAGGCGAAAGGCCGTGTTGTTCGACGATGTCAGGGGTGATCGCTGTCATGCCGAGTGCCTTAAGTGACCGGCGCAAGCGAGCCAAGCGGTCAGATGACGCGACATCACGATTCTCCCCGACCCTAGCTGCTCTAATCCTTCAGGATTTTGCGACGCGCAGCGTGATTGCAGTCACCACTGCACTGGTTGTTCCGGTCGCAAAAGCACCCCATGCGATATCGAGCAGCGTGATCGTGGTCGACCACACCTTAAACACCGCTTGGCTGGTGAGGTCGAAAGTGGCGTAACACAGCGCTCCGAGGAGCGCCCCATTAAGCAGCGCACGCAATGCGTTTGCGCTTTCCAGACCGGGTCGCACAGCGAACCAGACCATGCCTGCAAGATAGATGAAATAGAACGCCGCAGCGGCACTCAGATTGATGCTGTCCGCCATAAGCTCACCGATGATCGGTTGATAAAGGTTAGGGCCTGCCCAGCTCAGCCATGCCGCATCGAGCGCGCCAAACACGAGCGCAGCAAGGACATACGCAATCAGCAATCTCACCATAGTCAGGGCTTCCTTAGACCATGGCGAGCCTTGACCGGGCGCGGCTGCGCGGTCAATGCTCTGGCGATGGACGAGGGACCAGACCGCACTATCCCAGCGGACAACATCGCCGAGCTCAGCTTTGAAGACGCGCTCAGCGCGCTTGAGCGGATCGTGCAGCAATTGGAGCGCGGCGATGTCCCGCTCGATCAATCGATCACGCTCTATGAGCGCGGCGAGAAACTTCGCGCGGCATGCCAACAGCGGCTTGATGCAGCGCAAGCCAAGATCGAGAAGATCGTCACCGCTGCAGACGGCTCAGCCAGCGGCACCGCGCCGCTTGACGGAGACAGCTGAAGTGCCGCTGGTCGAAGTGGGAAGCAGTCTGCTTGCCGATAGTCTGCGCCGCGTTCAGCACGAAATTGATTCGGTCTTTGATGCCTTTCTTCCTGTCCCGCAGGATACCAGCAAACGCCTGATCGAAGCGATGCGTTATGCCGCGATCGGAGGCGGCAAACGGGTCCGCCCGCTGCTCTTGGTGAGCACAGCGGAATTGTTTGGGGTCGCGCGCGACGCAGCACTCAGAGCCGGCGCTGCGATCGAAGCGATCCATGTCTATTCGTTGATCCACGATGATCTGCCATGCATGGATGATGATGATCTGCGCCATGGCAAGCCGACTGTGCACAAAGTGTTCGACGATGCGACTGCGGTGCTTGCCGGTGATGCGCTTCACGCGCTGGCGTTTGAAGTCCTCGCTGATCCTGAAACCAGTGCTGATCCCTTCACCCGCTCTGAACTGATCGCGACGCTTGGCCAGGCCAGCGGCATGAACGGGATGGCAGGCGGCCAGATGATGGATATGGTGGCTGATAAGGAAGGGGTCGACTACGATCTTCACACGATCACTCGGCTCCAGCAATTGAAGACCGGAGCGCTGCTGGCGGCAAGTGTCGAGATGGGCGCGATCCTGGGCAAGGTTCCGCCCGAAGGCAGAGCCCATTTGCGCGCCTATGCGCGCGATATCGGCCTTGCTTTCCAGATCGCCGATGACTTGCTCGATGTGACCGGCGATGAAGCAAAAGCGGGCAAAGCGCTGCGCAAGGATGAAAGCCAAGGCAAGCAGACCTTTGTCACTTTGATGGGGGTTGATCAGGCGCAAAAGCAGGCGCGGGTTCTGGTCGAGCAGGCGGTTGGTCATTTGGCGAGCCACGGTCAAGAGGCCGAGCTGTTGCGGGCGCTCGCTCGGTTCATTGTCGAGCGCGATCGGTGAACCGCGCCATTATGGTTACCGCCTTGCTGCTTTTTGCAGGCTGCAAGGCAACACCAGACCCCGGGACGGGTGAGGGCTCTGCGGATGCCGCCGAAGGCATCACAGCCAAGTCCTGCGAACGCAGCGCCGCGGGACAGAGTGCCTGTCTGATCGAGGCCTTTTCGTTGACTGAATGTAGCGAAATTGAGCCGCTGGGGTCTGCTTTTCGCGACAACGAGAAGGATGGAACCTACCAGCATCGCACCGCCTTTTCTGCTCCCGCGCAGTGTATAGCGGAATTGCGCAAAGCGGCTGACCGGCGTGGGTTCAGCGCTGGCGATGAGCGCCGGTGGGTCGATCCGTACAGGCCTGACTACAGCGAGTTGCTGCTGATTACGGTCACGTCACCGGCCGAATATGGCAGCATCGAATGGGAGAGGACAAAAGCATGAGAAACGCGCAATGACACGGCGTGTGGGGATTTATCCGGGCACCTTCGATCCGATCACGTTAGGCCATGCCGATATCATTAGGCGCGGCGCCAAACTGGTCGATTGGCTGATTATCGGGGTCACTACCAACCCATCGAAAAATCCGATGTTCACAACGGAAGAGCGGCTCGCAATGGTCCGCCGCGAGACGGAGACCATGGGCCTTGGCAATGTCGAAGTTGTCGGGTTCGATGCGCTGTTGATGAAGTTCGCGCGCGCGCAAGGCGCCAGCGTGATCGTACGCGGTCTGCGCGCCGTGGCTGATTTCGAATACGAATATCAGATGGCCGGGATGAACCAGCAGCTCGATGACGAGATCGAGACCGTGTTCCTGATGGCTGATGTCTCATTGCAACCGATCGCATCAAAACTGGTCAAGGAAATTGGCCTTTACGGCGGCGATATCGGTCCGTTTGTGAGCCCGGCGATCTGTAAGGATGTCAACGCCCGGGTCGAGCAGCTTGGCCGACGAGGCGATTATTAACCGAAAACCGATCCACGATCTCAGGCATATCTGCGCTGCACCTAACAGCACTGTCGATGAGCGCCGGATCATTCATTGAAGTGTCAGCAAGCTCTGGCTAGATGCCGATCATTCTAGAGACAGTCTTAAGATGGCCATGCAACAGACTTTATTCGCAGCCGCAGCGAGCTTTGCTGCGCTAACTTTCCCGATGAGCCTTGCCGCGCAGGATGAGAGCGCTGAGGAAGACGCCGCACAGGAGGATGCCGCACAGGAAACCGCTGCCGAAAGCGAAACGTCAGACGACGAGATGGCAGAGGACGAAGCGCCCGTCACAGCGCGCCAGTATTCGTTGATCAATTACGACGCGAGCGAAGACCCGGAGAATATCTGGGTGCTTGATCTATCGAATGGCGAGCGGATCAAGATCCGCTTGATGGATGAATGGGCTCCTGATCATGTCGCCCGGATCAAAGAGCTGACGCAGCGCGGCTTTTATGATGGCGTGGTGTTTCACCGTGTAATCGATGGGTTCATGGCGCAAGGCGGTGATCCTACCGGGACCGGGCAAGGCGGCTCAGAGCTGCCTGACCTCGAAGCGGAATTCAATCCGATGCCGCATGTGCGTGGGACTGTATCGATGGCTCGGGCCGATGCCGAAAACAGCGCTAACAGCCAGTTCTTCATCGTGTTCTATCCGCGTTTCAGTCTTGATAAGCGCTACACCAATTTCGGTCGCGTGATCGACAATATGAGCGGGGTTGATGCGATCAACAAAGGTGAGCCGCCGCAGGACCCGACGCGCATTCTTCAGGCTTCCTTGGCCAGCGACAATCGGCCTCCGCCAGCAACCGCTGCGCCTGTCGTGGAACAGGAAATCACCGCTGATTTGTTGAGCGCGCCGCTCGAGCAGCAATAGGGTTTTCGTGCAGGTGAAGCCTCGCTAGGGCGAGCCGCAATGCACGTTGATCTGTTTGATTTCGAGCTGCCGCAAGACCTGATTGCGCTGCGACCAGCAAGTCCGCGCGATGCGGCTCGAATGCTGGTCGTTCAAGGACGCAACGCGCCGCTGCTTGATCGCGGCGTGCGCGATTTGCCTGACGTGCTGAAATCAGGCGATGTGCTGGTGTTCAACGATACGCGCGTAATCCCAGCGCAGCTCGAAGGAAGGCGTGCTGGCGGCGAAGCGAAGATCGGCGCAACGCTCCATAAAAGGATTGATCTGCGGCGTTGGCAGGCTTTCGTGCGCAATGCCAAGCGGCTGAAATCTGGCGACCAGATCATCTTTGGTGGCGGTGTCACCGCGATCGCTGAAACGCGGCACGAGGATGGCAGCGTCACGTTGGCCTTTGGCGGCGACGAACCGGTCGAAGTCTTGCTGGATCGCGCCGGGACTATGCCATTGCCGCCGTATATAGCTGCCAAGCGTGCGATCGATGAGCAGGATCGCACGGATTACCAGACCATGTTTGCGCGCGAAGATGGCGCCGTTGCCGCGCCCACTGCGTCGCTGCACTTTACGCAAGCGCTTGTAGAAGCACTGGATGCGCGCGGGATCGAACGCGAAACGCTGACGCTGCATGTCGGGGCAGGGACCTTCCTTCCAGTGAAAGCCCAAGACACTGACGATCATGTAATGCACGCCGAATTCGGTCGGATCACGCAAGGCACTGCAGCCCGACTGAATGCAGCGCGCAGCGATGGTCGGCGGATCATCGCAGTCGGCACCACGTCGCTGCGATTGCTTGAAAGCGCAGCGCGCCCAGATCGTAGTTTTACTCCGTTTTCCGGTGACACCGATATCTTCATCACGCCGGGATACACGTTCAAAGGCGTCGATGGCCTGATGACCAATTTTCATCTGCCGAAGTCGACTTTGATCATGCTGGTGAGCGCGCTGATGGGGCGTGAGCGGATGCTGGCCGCCTATGCTCACGCTATCGAGGAGCGCTATCGGTTTTATTCCTACGGGGATTCCTCGCTGCTCCTGCCGTGATTAAACGCGCCCATGCGCTTGCATTCATGCCCGGCTATGCCACTTAGGCGCGGTGAGCGATCCAATCCTGAAAATCGAGCGGCTGTCCAAAATCTACAAAGGCGCAGGCGGCAGCGAAGTGCGCGCGCTTGATGAGGTCGATCTTGCCATTCGCAAAGGCGAGATCTTTGCACTGCTCGGGCCTAACGGGGCAGGCAAGACGACTTTGATTGGCGCGGTCTGCGGGCTTGTGCGGCCGACGTCAGGCACGATCACGGCGTTCGGTCATGATCTGGCGCATGAGTGGCGCGCAGCGCGGGCGCGGATCGGGCTTGTCCCGCAGGAACTGAGCACTGACATGTTCGAGAAAGTCGAGCGCGCCGTCAGCTATTCGCGCGGGCTGTTCGGGCATCATGCCGATCCGGCCAAGATCGAGGAGATCCTGCGCTCGCTCAGCCTGTGGGACAAGCGTGATACGGAAATCCGGGCGCTGTCAGGGGGAATGAAACGCCGCGTGCTGATCGCTAAGGCGCTGGCGCATGAACCTGAATTGCTGTTTCTGGACGAGCCGACCGCCGGGGTGGATGTGGAGCTGCGCAAAGGCATGTGGGATCAGATTAGCGCGCTGCGCGAACGCGGCGTGACGATCATTCTCACCACGCACTACATTGCTGAAGCCGAAGAGATGGCGGATCGGGTAGGGATCATCCGCGGCGGTAAGATCCTGATGGTTGATGACAAGACCGCGATGATGGAGCGGCTTGGCACAACAGAAGCGATGATAGAACTCGCTGAGCCCCTTGCGGAATTGCCAAGCGCAATCGCAGCATTCCCGGTTGAACTGCGCGCTGATGGACGTGAGCTGTGTTACCGCGGCGGAAGCGGCAGCGCGGAAACCGGCCGCGCTGAAGTCGCAGCGCTGACCAAAGCGTTGACTGTCCACGGGATCGACTATCGCGGCATCGACATCCATGACAGCTCGCTTGAAGATATCTTCGTCGGGCTCCTTGGCGCGGAGGAGCACGCGTGATGGGGTTCAATGCAATCGGAGCCTGGTCGATCTACAAACGCGAGCTTATGCGCGCTGTGCGCACCGCGTTCCAGTCGATCTTCGCGCCGGTTTTGACGACGTCGCTTTATTTCATCGTGTTCGGCTCGGCCATTGGCAGCCGGATGGAGCCGATCGCCGGGATCGAATATTCCGCGTTCATCATTCCTGGCCTGCTGATGCTCACACTGTTGGGTGAGACGACCAGCAATTCGAGCTTCGGGATTTATCTCCCCCGCTTTACCGGCACGATTTACGAGCTGCTCTCCGCACCTGTTGGCGTCGCTGAGACGCTGGTCGGCTTTGTTGGCGCGGCCGCGACCAAAAGCCTGGTGCTGGCAGCGATCATCCTTGGCACAGCGACCTTGTTTGTCGATTACGAGATCAAGCACCCGTTCCTGGCGCTTGGCTATATCATGCTGGTTGCGGCAAGCTTTTCCCTGTTCGGGTTCATTCTCGGCATCTGGGCAGACAGCTTTGAAAAACTTGGCGTAATTCCGGTACTGATCCTTACGCCGCTGACCTTTCTGGGCGGCACATTCTATTCGCTCGAAATGCTGCCTGCGCCATGGAACACGATTGCACTGGCGAACCCGATTGCGTTTCTGGTCAGCGGGCTGCGTTGGACATTCTATGAGACAACGGACGTTCCGATCGCGCTATCGCTCGGCATGACGCTGGGATTTCTGGCGCTGTGCATCGCAGTCATCGCGGTGATCTTCAAAACCGGTTGGCGCCTTAGGGAATGAGGGCAGCGCTCAACCGCCAGGCGGCGCGTCGTAGCGCTGAGCCTGTTCAATCTGAACCACTTCTTCATCGCTCAGCGGAGCCACTGTGAAGCGCGCGCTTAGCTCGCGCGAAGCAACGGTCGGCCCGCTGGTAATGCTCAAACGGTCTTGCCGTGGCCGATCAAAGCGCTTTGCTTTCCCGATTACGCTGCCTTCTCCCGGCTCCTCGGTCGATGGAGCAGGCTGAAGATCCGCAATTGGCTGGTTGTCCGGCTTTGGTGACGGGGCCTGATTGGCAGCCCCTTGTTGAGACATCCCAAGCAGACCGATCGAGCCGGTCGTGGCTACTTGGTCGCCGTTAATTACCGACATTCTGGGCTGGAGCTTGGCCATGATCGCGAATTTCGGGACGACTGCGGCATCGGACAGTTCATAGGCGCCAGAAGTGTCGAACTTGAAGCGCAATTGCCCGCTTTCTTCTTCGACGACGCGCAAATCGACGCCAGCGGCAAAGGCTTTAGCTGATTTGAGCGTCTCCTTGCCGTAGATGATCCCGCGCACAAAGATCACCGGTTCCCGCAGCGTTCTGAGATAGTCACCGCATTCGCCACTTGCGACAAATCGCTCCATCTCATCGCGCGCAAGGAAGCGCTGCCCGATCTCTTCGATCTGGTAGATGCTCGCCGATTCGAGTTTTAGCCCGGCATCGAGTGAGGTCTTGTCAAACACTCCGCGCATCGGCGCCGGGATCCCAAGGTCAGTATCCAGCACCGCACTGGAGGTCCACCGCGGCATGCTCGCCCAAGGCTCAAGCGGGATCGCCGTGGTTTCGATCACGCAGCGCCGGGTGATCAGATCAAGCGAATTTCCGACCGCCAAAACCGCGCCAACCGGGTAAGTTGGGCCGTTGATGGCGACGAGACGGTATTGAAAATACTCATTGCGCGGGCTCGTCTGGGTTGGCCCGCCAAGCCGTTGCTGAAGCGTATTGGCAAGGTCCTGCTTGGCATCGAAATAACTGATGAGCTTGTCGGTCGCCTTGTTCATCACAGGCCCGGGCTTTGCCGCGCATGAGGCCAGCGCGAAAGCGGCCAAGGCCATGCTCAAACTTTGCGTCAACTGCCTTTTCAAAACGGCCATCGCCCCCTCCCGTGTCAGACTGCCCAAGTGTCTGAGACTTGCTTTACGCCATTGGTGCGACCCGATGTTTGATGTGTTTGTGACACTCGCATCCTTGATCAAACCTGTCTAGGCGAGGCAGCGATGGTTCAGCGATTTGAGTTCAGCCTGCATGCAGTCGATGCCAAGGCACGTGCAGGTACGATCCAGATGTATCGCGGCGAGATTCGCACCCCCGCCTTTATGCCGGTTGGGACGGCTGCCACAGTCAAAGCGATGAAGCCGGAGGCAGTGCGGTCGCTTGGCGCAGACATCATTCTTGGCAACACCTATCATCTCATGCTGCGGCCCGGCGCAGAGCGGGTTGCGCGGCTTGGCGGGCTCCATGAATTCATGAACTGGCCGCGCCCGATCCTGACCGATTCCGGCGGATATCAGGTGATGAGCCTTTCTGAGCTTCGCAAACTGACAGAGCAAGGGGTCGAGTTTCGCAGCCATATTGACGGGTCAAAGCATATGCTGACGCCCGAGCGCTCAATGGAAATCCAACGCTTGTTGGGTTCAGATATCGTGATGGCCTTTGATGAATGCCCGCGCGCTGATCGGCCGTATGATGAAATCGCTCAAAGCATGGAGCTTTCGATGCGCTGGGCCAAACGCAGCCGCCAAGGGTTTGATGCAGGCGAAGATCATGCCGAGCGCGCGGCTTTGTTCGGTATCCAGCAAGGTGCGCTTGATCAGGACCTGCGCAAAGTCAGCGCTCAAAAGCTGATCGAGATCGGGTTTGACGGATATGCGGTAGGCGGTCTGGCCGTAGGCGAGGGGCAAGAGGCGATGTTCAGCGTGCTCGATTACGCGCCTGATATGCTCCCGGCTGATCGTCCGCGCTATCTGATGGGAGTGGGCAAGCCTGATGATCTGGTCGGCGCGGTTGAGCGCGGGATCGATATGTTCGATTGTGTGCTGCCCACGCGCTCAGGTCGCAATGGCCAGGCGTTCACCTGGAATGGCCCGATAAATCTGCGCAATGCTAAGTTTGCCGAAGACAATGAGCCGCTTGATCCGACGTCTGATTGTGCGGCTTCGCGGGACTATTCGCGCGCTTATCTGCACCATCTGCACAAAGCCGGCGAAATCCTTGGCGCAATGCTGGTGACTGAGCACAATTTGGCGTTTTACCAAGCCTTGATGCAGGCCATGCGGGATGCCATTGCAGATCAGCGGTTTGGTTCATTTGCTGCCGAGTTCCGGCGCAATTATCTCAGAAAGTCAGATTGATGTCTCAGCCTCCGGTCAAGCTTCCTGAAGAGTGCGAGACGATGGCTGAAGTGCGCATAGGCGTTGACAACACTGATCGGGAATTGGTCGCACTGCTTGAGCGGCGGTTTGGCTACATGCGCGCGGCGGCCCGCATTAAGCCCACCCGTGAGGCGGTAAGAGATGAAGAACGCAAAGCCAGCGTCATCGCAGCAGCCGTGGCGGATGCCGAAGCACGAGGGCTTCCCGGTCCCGTCATCGCGGAATTGTGGGATCGTCTGGTCGAAGGCTCGATCGCTTATGAATTCGAAGTCTGGGACGCGACCCGCAGCTAAGCGTCTTTGCCAAGAAAGCGATCCAGACGCAGCGCTTTCTTCGAAGGTTCAGCGGGCCTGGCAGAGGCCGCGAGTTTGCGGATTTTCGCTTCCCATTTAGCGCCGCGTTTCTCAGTGCCGCCAAACTTGATCTGCCCCACTGGAAATATCCTGACGGGCTTGAAGCCGGCAAAGCCAAGCACCTGCTTCTTCCAGCGCTTAATGATCGGATTGCCATAAGCGAACCGAAGGAAAAATGGCGGGGTGTCCATCGTAATGATCACGTCAGCGGAACGCCCGACCATTAGCTTGTCCCACCAGGTGTCATCGTCGTGATAGGCGAAAGTGAAACCGGGCAGGAACAGCCGATCGAGTAGGCCCTTTAACTCCGCCGGTTCTGCTCCCCACCACATCGGAAACGCGAACGCGATGTGATCGCATGCATCAAGCAGCTCAGCGAGGTGTTGAAGATCAGGCTCCCAATCGGTGCGCTGGGCATAGCCATGGCGCAGATGCGGTGTGAAGGTGAGGTCGCGCAGGGCAACGCGGGTGCTTTTGGCCTCAGCCGGCAGAGCCCCTTCGTACACATCGAGGAGGTGTGAGCAGTAGCGCCCTTCGTCAGGATGCGCGTCGATCAACACAACATTCACCAGTCGCACCCCCAATGATTATTGGGTTAATGCTGACATCGCTCCTCGCAAAAGAAAAGGGCGGCCCTTCAAGGACCGCCCCATTTTTGCAGATTTCTCGGCCGGATCAGCGCGAATAGAACTCGACCACGAGGTTCGGTTCCATCGTCACCGGGTAAGGCACTTCATCAAGCTTCGGCACGCGTGTGAAAGCGACTTTGTCGTTGCCATCGGGCACGACGTAGTCCGGAATTTCACGCTCAGGAAGGCTCTGCGCTTCGATCACGAGCGCCATTTCCTTGGCCTTTGCACCAAGGCTGATCTCGTCGCCGACATTGATCCGGCGGCTCGGGATATTGCACTTTACCCCGTTCACATAGATGTGGCCGTGATTGACGATCTGACGCGCGGCAAAGATCGTCGGAGCGAACTTGGCGCGATAGACAATCATATCGAGCCGGCGCTCTAGCAGGCCGATCAGGTTTTGACCGGTATCGCCCTTCATCCGCGTTGCATCGGTGTAAGTGCGTTTGAACTGTTTCTCGGTGACGTCGCCGTAATAGCCTTTGAGCTTTTGCTTAGCGCGCAGCTGCAGGCCGAAATCGCTCATCTTGCTCTTGCGGCGCTGGCCGTGCTGGCCTGGACCATAGGAGCGCTTGTTCACCGGAGAGTTGGGCCGACCCCAGATGTTCTCGCCCATCCGGCGATCGAGTTTGTACTTGGCGCTGGTGCGCTTCGACATAGGTTTGTCCTTCAAATATGCATGTCGCCATCCCGCTGATGGCGCTTCAACCCGGCTTCGCACCGCCTGAGCCAATCTCAGACGCGACCACCGCTTCACCGGGGTGCGGGGTCCATTTGCGAAGGCGCGCGCATAGCACCGCTGCAGGTCTAGTCAAGTTAGAAGCGGCCGGTTGGGTCAGCCTATGCTGGCCAACGGCCCGAACCGGTTCTGTTTGCTGCGCAAACCAAGCGCTTTGACCCATTGCGTTTCAGTCAAGCAGACCGTGCGGTTGCGTTGACGCTCAAGACACAGCACCCGCTCGCCGCGGGGATGCGCCAGAGCGCTTTCAGCATCGGGCGAGATGAAGGTCTTGCCATTGGCAAGACGCGGGTCGTCAGCTTCGATCGGAACTAACGCGAGTGATGCCGTGATAACTAACCCAATCACTTTGACCTCCCACCTGACGTGGCGAGACAATCAAAGGATTAACCTTAGCTAAGCCTGAACCGAACGATCATCGCCGATTATTGAGCTCGCGCCATTCGTCATTTGTCAGGCAAACGATTGCCTATGTTTCAGGATCGTTGAGTGTCTTACCCCGCTCCAGAGTGCTCAAGATCCCGCGTAGAGTTCGCACTTCGAGATGATTCCAGCCTGGTTTGGTGAGCACGCTGCGCAGAGTTCTGCGGGTCGCTTCGGCTCGTGCTTCAGGCAAGAAATAGCCGCGCGGGGCAAGGAGCGCTTCAAAATGCTCAATCAGACCATCGAGCTCACGTTGGGGGGCAGGGGGCAGCGTTTCATCATCAGCAGTTGGCTGGATCAGCGCGGTCTCCTCCGCGCCAATATCGCGCCCAATACGAGACCATTCATACGCAATCAGAATGACCGCTTGCGCCAAGTTCAAAGACCCAAATTCAGGGTTGATCGGGACCGTCAGTATATGCCGGGCAAGGGCCACATCGCCCGTTTCCAACCCTGAGCGCTCCGGGCCAAACAGCACGGCATGGCGGCCAGGCTCGCGATGGATCAATTGGGCTGCATCATCCGGCCCAACCACCGGCTTGGTCACACCACGCTTTCTTACCGTTGTGGCGTAAACATGAGCGCAATCGGCGACCGCGTCCGCGGTGGTTGCAAACACTTTGGCTTGATCGAGCACATCATTTGCACCGGCAGCAGCAGGACCTGCCGATGGGTTCGGCCAGCCATCGCGCGGTTCAACGAGCCGCAGCTCCGTCAAACCGAAATTGAGCATGGCTCGCGCCGCTTTGCCGATATTCTCGCCCAGTTGCGGGCGGACCAGCACGATCACTGGCTTGTGGCCTGCGCTCATTGCGGCGTTCAATCCTTCGCCGCTTCGGAGACCGTATGCGCAAATTCCTCAAAATCGCGCGCTTCGGAAAAGTCACGGTAGACGCTGGCGAAGCGAATGTAAGCGACGCTGTCGATCTGGCGCAGACCTTCCATCACCAATTCGCCAATACGCGCCGAAGCGACTTCCGCTTCGCCGGCGGTTTCAACCTGGCGCTGGATACCTGAGACAAGCCGATCAATCTGTTCAGGCGAGACGCCACGTTTGCGGCAAGCGAGTGTAACCGACTTTTCCAACTTAGATCGATCGAACGGCTCGCGGCGCGGCTCCGTTTCGCCGGCACTGGCTTTGACGATCACGACTTCGCGCAATTGGACCCGCTCAAAGGTGGTGAAGCGCGCGCCGCATGAATTGCATTGCCGCCGCCGCCGGATCGTCGTGCCGTCTTCGGTGGGGCGCGAATCCTTTACCTGAGTGTCTTCATGAGCGCAGAAAGGACAACGCATCTATCTCGTGCGTCCCTCACATTCCGGGATAGACCGGGAAATCAGCGCATAGCGCAGCGACCTGCCCCCGCACGCTTTCCTCAATCTGCCCGTCGCCTTCAGCACCGTTCTTAGCGAGGCCATCAACCACTTCAGCGATCAGCGCGCCCACTTTACGGAATTCGACCGGACCAAATCCGCGAGTTGTGCCCGCCGGCGTGCCGAGCCGTATGCCGCTTGTGACAAATGGCGAGCGCGTATCGAACGGAATGCCGTTCTTGTTGCAGGTGAGCCATGCACGATCGAGCGCTTTTTCCGCATCCTTGCCGGTCACACCCTTTGCGGTGAGGTCAACCAGCATGGAATGGTTGTCGGTCCCACCTGAACAAATCCGCAGATCGTTGTCTTCAAGGCTCGCCGCGAGTGCGCGGGCGTTTTCGACGATCCGCTGCGCATAGAGCTTGAATTCAGGTTGTAGCGCTTCGCGAAAAGCGACCGCTTTGGCAGCGATGACATGAACCAGCGGCCCGCCCTGCAGACCGGGAAACACCGCCATGTTCAATGGCTTGGTAAACTTCTCATCATTCCACAGCATAATCCCGGAACGCGGCCCGCGCAGGGATTTATGCGTGGTCGAGGTAACGATGTCGCAATGCGGGAAAGGCGAGGGATGTGCTCCGCCTGCGACGAGCCCTGAAATGTGGCTCATGTCGCATAGAAGCACCGCACCGACTTCATCGGCGATCGCGCGGAAAGCGGCAAAATCCCAAATTCGCGAATAGGCGGTGCCGCCGCAGATGATAAGCTTCGGCTTGTGCTCGCGCGCGGTGGCCGCGACCGCTTCCATATCGATCAGCTCATCGTCCTGGCGCACGCCATAGCTTACCGGATTGAACCATTTGCCCGAGACATTCACCGGCGAACCGTGCGTAAGGTGCCCACCCGAGTTGAGATCGAGCCCCATAAAGGTGTCGCCCGGCTGAAGCAGAGCCAAGAACACCGCCTGGTTCATCTGTGAACCGGAATTGGGCTGAACATTGGCAAAGTTGCAGCCAAACAATTGTTTAGCGCGTTCGATTGCGAGTGTTTCGACCACATCGGCGTAATCGCATCCGCCGTAATACCGCTTGCCGGGATAGCCTTCGGCGTATTTGTTGGTGAAGACGCTGCCGGTTGCTTCAAGCACGGCGCGACTGGCGATATTCTCGCTCGCAATGAGCTCGATCTTGTCGCGCTGGCGGGCGAGTTCGCTTGTTACAGCCGCTGCGATCTCAGGATCGGCCGCGGCTAAATCATCGTGCCAAAAGCCGTGCATCGGATCGACTACATCTGAAGGAAGTGTGCTCATTGGTGAGTCTCGATATGATCTGATTGGATGGGAGGGTTGCCGAGTTTAGCGACCCGGCGTTGATGTCGTCCTGCTGGATCTTCAGCGTCGGCAAATTCGGTATTCAAGAACGTGGCGATACAACTCTTTGCCATTTCAATCCCGGTCAACCTTGCACCAAGGGCAATTGCATTGGCGTTGTTATGCTCGCGCGCGAGCGCTGCTGACAGCGGTTCAGAGACAAGCGCGCAGCGAACCGCCGGATGCCGGTTGACGCTGATTGAAATGCCTATCCCAGAGCCGCACAGCGCGATCCCGTATTCCGCTACGCCTTCTGCGATGATCTCTGCCAGCTTATAGCCATAATCAGGATAATCGACGCTTTCGCCAGCCTGTGGGCCGAGATCGGCGACTTCGTATCCCTCTTCGATCAGCCATTCGGCCAATTGGGCTTTAAGGTCAGTCGCGGCGTGATCAGAAGCAATGGCAATACGCATGGCGGTTACATAGGAGCGCTGCAGCTATTCCTCCACCCCGAAGGCAGCGCTTTTCGACGTTGTTGTGCGTTGGCACAGCTTGGCGTCTTGCGCAGCGACAGGCGATATCGCATCCTCGATGTTGGTAGCCAAAAACAAACAGGGGTTGTCGATGCGATACATCATCCAAATGGTGCTTGTAGCGCTTTGGCTTACGGGGCTCGCTGCACCTGCGGCACAAGCCGATCCGGGAACGCCAGCTGAACGGCTCACTCGCGCAAGCCAGCTTGATCCGGGCCATGGCGCGCTGATCATGTCTATCAGAAGCGAACTCTACCTTGATGAGCCGCTTACGCTCTACTTCGTGCGCGAAGGCGGCGATATTGCGAGCGACGCAGATGTCGTTCGGTTTAAGCGGCGGCAGGGGTTCTTCGCGTTCGGCAATGACACCACCAAGCACAAGGTGCGAGCCTACCAGCTTCCTGCTGGGCGCTATCGTCTGGCCGCGCATGGAATGGACTGCCCTAAGGTGCCAGCGCCTGAAGAACGTTGTCTGATTGATCGCAACATTATGGGATCGAAACAGACGGTCGCTCGGCCAAGCCGCGGCTATGGCGAGAAGGCCCCCATCATCGAAGTGGTTGCAGGCGCGCTTACCAATGGCGGCGATTTCGCGCTCACCGCACGCAACACAGTCGAATGGTCGCGCATTCCGCCGGAGCATTGGCGCAGCCAGGCGGCTCGGTTCGAAAAACTGCCTGAAGCGGAAATTCCCTATATTCCCGGCGAATTCATGCTCAAATATGCGCTTAATGCGCGTAGCTATCGCGACGATGCAGGGCGGCGCTATTAAGCTTTGACAGCCGCTTTGAGCTGTTTGGAAAGCCATTTCCACAGCGCTTCGATTTCCAACGCGGCTTTGCCGGCAGGATCGATTTCCGCAGCTGTCTCGCCTTTGGCAGAGCTTCGGTGAAACGCGGCGCGGTCACCTAGTTCGACCGGACAAATCTCTAGCCCCATGTCGCTTGCAGCGGTGCGGGCGTCTTCGGCGAGCACCGTCGCGCCTGCGGGAACCGAATTCAGCACTACGAATGCAGGGGTTTTGGCAAAGCCCACGAGATCGGCGATCGGCTCAAGCGCAGCCAAGTCGAACGCGCGCGGCTTGGTCGGGATCAACACGATATCGGCTGCTTTGATCGCCTCACGCGCGGCAGCATCGGCGTGCGGCGGAGTGTCGATGACAACGAAATCGACGCCTTGTTTCCTCGCGCTTTCGATAGTGCGGGTGAGGCGGGCAGGGGGGCTTGTCACCACCACAGGCAAGAAATCACCGCGCCAATCGGACCACGCCGCCGCGGTCGCTTGCGGATCAGTATCGATCACGCAGCTTTCATGTTTGGCCTGCGCCGCGCGCGTTGCGATATGCACGGCCAGCGTGGTTTTACCCGAACCGCCTTTTTGGCTAACGATGGCTATAGTTGGCATCAGGTTCTCTCGATTATGGGTCGATCGCGGGAGGGTCTTGCGAGGCGCCCCGTATTGCCGCGACTGCATTAGCAAACACTTCGTGCCATTGGTCAAATGCGAAGTGCCCTTTATTCGGAGAAACCGTAAGCTCGGCATTGGGATGAGGTATCATGGCGCGTTCCACCATCGAGACGGGTACGAAGATATCGGCATCGCCGATTGCTATCCGGATCGGCGCTTGGATGGGACCCGCATCGGCATCCGGATCCGCCACTTGGTAAAGTAGGTTGGCCTCCTGTGCCAGCGCGCCGCTGCCTTGCCGCATCGCTTCAGCAAACATCACCTTGAACGCTTCGCGAGTTGCGGGATTGTCCATCTCCGCTTGATCCGGAGGGCTGACCGCGCGTTGCAACAGCGCCACAAATGCGGAAGGCCAATAGCGGGCAAAAAGAGCAAAAGGGGCGAAAGCGAGATAATTCAGTTGTGGAAGCGAACGGGCAAGCTTGGTGTAAGCTCTGTCGAGCGCATTGAGGTCATCAAGACTGGTCACGTTCGCCCATGGCGCGAAACCTGCAAGAAAGGCCAGCCTCCTCCTTGGCAGAATAGCACCGCAACGGAATAAGTAGGCACCCCCGCCGGAATATCCCGCCAAACCAAAGCGTTCGAACCCGCATTTATCTGCGATCGCTAGGATGTCTGCGGAGAATTCAGCGACGTTGCGACCGGGAGCAGGGTCAGAGCGACCAAATCCCGGGCGGTCTGGGGCAATCAGCCACAAGCCGTTATCCCGAGCCGCTTCTTCGGCAAAGCCGGCCTCAAGACGGCAACTCGGTGTCCCATGACAATAGACGACAGGGAAGCCGTTTGGATCACCATACGAACGCCAACAGAGGCGGCGGCCATCAGACAAGGAAAGAAATTCGTCCTTTCCTAGTTCCGATTTCATCGCTGCATCATTGATCCAGGAACGAGCGCATTTTGCGCGAACGGCTCGGGTGCTTGAGCTTTCTAAGCGCCTTGGCCTCGATCTGACGGATGCGTTCACGCGTCACCGAGAACTGCTGACCGACCTCTTCGAGCGTGTGGTCGGTGTTCATCCCAATCCCAAAACGCATGCGCAGCACGCGCTCTTCGCGCGGCGTAAGGCTTGCAAGCACCCGGGTGACCGTCTCTTTAAGGTTGGCCTGGATCGCGGCATCAACCGGGATCACTGCGTTCTTGTCCTCGATGAAGTCGCCCAGATGCGAATCCTCTTCATCCCCGATCGGGGTTTCGAGGCTGATCGGCTCCTTGGCGATCTTCATCACCTTGCGGACCTTCTCAAGCGGCATGGAAAGGCGCGCAGCCATTTCCTCAGGCGTCGGCTCGCGGCCTTCTTCATGCAGGAATTGCCGCGAGGTGCGCACCAGCTTGTTGATCGTCTCGATCATATGGACCGGGATGCGGATAGTGCGCGCCTGATCCGCAATCGAGCGCGTGATCGCTTGCCTGATCCACCACGTGGCATAAGTCGAAAACTTGTAGCCGCGGCGATATTCGAACTTATCGACCGCCTTCATCAGGCCGATATTGCCCTCTTGGATAAGGTCGAGGAATTGCAGCCCGCGATTGGTGTATTTCTTCGCGATCGAGATCACCAAGCGCAGGTTCGCTTCGACCATCTCTTTCTTAGCAATGCGAGCCTCGCGCTCGCCTTTTTGCACCATGTTGACGATGCGGCGGAATTCCGGAAGCGCCATGCCGGTTTGTGCAGCGATATCCGTGATTTCAGCGCGGATGCGCTCAATCGCGGCTGCTTCCTTGTCAGCAAAAGCCGCCCATTTCTTGTCTTTCTTGGCGTTAGCCGCGATCCAGCTGTCGTCCAGCTCATTGCCGACATAGGACTTGAGAAAGTCGATCCGCTTGATCTTGTGGCGTTCGGCAAGGCGCAGCATCTGCCCGCCAAGCGCGGTCAGGCGCCGGTTGAAGGCATAGAGGTTGTCGACCAGAAATTCGATCTTGGTCGCGTGGAACTGCATCGATTCCACTTCGCCGGTGAGCTCTTCACCAAGCTGTTCGTACTTCTTTTCCTTGGACTTCGGAAATTCATTGCCGATCGCGAGCGTATCGACACGCTCAGCCTGAAGTCTCTCAAAAGTTTTGAAGAGCTTAGTGATCCGGGCAAAGCGCTCAATCGCGTCTGGTTTCAGCGCGGCTTCCATCTGCGCGAGCGAGAGCGTGTTGTCTTCGTCATCGTCCTCTTCACGCTTGGAGCCGCCTTCTTCGCCCTCTTCGTCTTCGTCTTCTTCCTGATGGTCTTCGACTTCGTCATCTTCGCGAATGGTCGGCCCAGCGGTCTCTTCAGAGATTTCGCCTGCGTCGCCTTCGTTTTCCTCTTCCATCTTGTCTGGCGGAGGCTCTTTTGAGAGCATCGCATCAAGATCGAGAATTTCGCGCAGCTGCATATCTTCAGCGTTCAGCGCTTCGGACCACTGAATGATCGCGTGGAAGGTGATCGGGCTTTCGCACAGGCCCATGATCATCATGTCGCGACCAGCTTCGATCCGCTTGGCAATCGCAATCTCGCCTTCGCGGCTGAGCAGTTCGACCGCGCCCATTTCGCGCAGATACATCCGCACCGGATCGTCCGTGCGCTCACCGGTGCCGGTTTTCTTAGCCGCAGCGGCCTTGGGATCTTTCTTCGCGTCTTTTTTGTCATCGGCGTCATCACCGACTGACATCTCTTCAACTTCGGCTTCCGCTTCCGCTTCGGCTTCGGCCTCTTCGTCGTTCTCGACGATCTGCACGCCCATTTCGGACAGGGCAGTCTGGATGTCTTCGATCTGATCGGGGCTCATTTCGCCCGCTGGCAGCGCTTCGTTCAGCTCGTCATAGGTTACATAGCCTTTTTTCTTGGCCTTGGTGATGAGCTTCTTCACTGACGCCTCGTTGAGGTCGATCAGCGGAGCGTCTTCTTTATCCTGAGTTTTCGCGCTGGTTGCCATCTATCGCTATCAATCCACTGCGGGCCTTAGCAGCGATCACATCTGCCAAGACCCAAAATTTTTTCCCCGCGGCGCTGTTTAACCAGCGTCCTGATTGCCTGCTGCCGGAGCAGCCTTGCGTCGCCCGAAAGCCTTTAAGCGTTCATCGACTGCTGCAAGCTGCTGTCGCAGCCGCATTTGTTCGGCGAATGATCCTTCCGGATCATCATCGAAACGCGCGATCGTTGCCGCCATAGCAGCTTCGAGCGCTGGTTTTTGGGCCAGCAGCGACACAGCTTCGGCCAGTTCCTCGCGCGCTTCACCCGGTGGTGTGCCTTCTCTGAGGAAAGCGTATCGACTAACGTCCGGTGGGGCGAGCTGACCTTCGATCTCGAATATGGCGGCTTGATCAGGCGAATCAACCCTTTCCGACAGCTCTATAAGCGATTCGATTACAGGTGCGGCATCTCGGTCGAGCCGGGCAAGCTGGACAAGCGCTTCACAATGGCGGTCGATCTGATCGGGAAAGCGGGTGAGGCCTGCAAACACCGCGTTCATCAAGCCGCTGCGTGCGCCACCCGAAACGGCCTTTTTAAGCGCGCTTCGCGCCTCGCTTGAAAGCGGCTGAACCGCTGGTTTCCCGCTTTGCCAAGAGTTTCTTGGGCGCGGTGGGCGCGGCGGATAGGCGAATGCGGAAAACCGATCGAGCAGCTCGCGGCGATAAAGCGCACGCACATCATTATCGCCAATTGTGTCAACATGCGCCATCAACCGCGATTTAAGTCCTGCCTTGTTTTCAGGGGTGCTGAGCGGCTGTGCGTCGCGTTCGACTTCCCAAAGGACATCAAGCAGGCTGGCGGGCTGATCGAGCAATTGCTCCATCGCCTGCGCGCCTTGCTGTTTGATAAGATCATCGGGATCGAGACCACTCGGCAGTCTTACGATGCTAAGCGAGCGCATCGGACCAAGCATCGGAAGCGCTCGGCTGATTGCCCGCATCGCCGCCCTCTGGCCCGCAGCATCACCGTCAAAACACAAAACTGGCGTATCGACCATTCGCCACAGCATTTCGAGCTGGGTTTCGGTGAGCGCTGTGCCCAAAGGCGCTACCGCATCGCAAATCCCGGCCTGATGAAGCGCGACCACATCCATATAGCCTTCAACCACGACCACACGGCCAGACTGGCGCGAGGCGGGCGCAGCGCGATGCAGGTTGTAAAGCGTGCGGCCTTTATCGAACAGCGGCGTGTCCGGCGAATTGAGATACTTCGCCACGCCGTCGCGCTTTTCAAGGATCCGTCCGCCAAACGCGATCACCCGTCCGCGCGCATCCTGGATCGGCAGCATGACGCGCCCGCGGAACCGATCATATGCAGCGCCGTCATCGGTTACGATCCGCATCCCGCTTTCCGTGAGCATTTGAGCTTCAAAACGAGCCAGCGCTTTCGACAAAGCCTGCTTGCTTTCAGGTGCGTAGCCGAAGCCAAATTCGCGCAGCGTATCCGATGTCAATCCGCGCCGTTTGAGATATTCAAGCGCTTGGCGCCCATCTGCTGCGCGCAAGTTATCGACAAACCATTCCTGCGCGGCGGTTGTAACATCGACCAGTTCAGCGCGCTTTTCAGCCTTCTTCGCTGCCACAGGATCAGGCGCGGGCACTTCCATCCCGGCTTCGGCAGCAAGCTCCTTGATCGCGTCCATGAAACCAAGCCCGCGCTGCTCGATCATCCACGTGATAACGTCGCCATGCGCCCCGCAACCAAAGCAGTGATAAAAGCCCTTTTGATCATTCACATAGAAGCTGGGCGTCGTTTCGTCATGAAACGGACAGCACGCTTTCCATTCGCGCCCCGCTTTAGTGAGCTTTGTGGTGCGCTGGACCACGCTTGAAAGCGTGATGCGCGCGCGCAGCTCATCTTTCCATTGCGGCGTGATCGTCATCTATCAAGAGTGCGCTGCGATGCGCTCGGTTTCAAGCGGGTGTGGATCGTTTTCGGTTTAGCTCAGCGCAGCTTTCACCAGCCCACTGGCGAGCTTCCCATCGAGCACTGCCCCGTGGCGATTTTTGAGCTCGCCCATCACTTTGCCCATATCTTGCATCGAGGACGCGCCGAGTTCGCTCTTGATCGCATCAATCGCAGCCTTGGTCTCCTCCTCGCTCATCATTTGAGGCAAGAATTCCTCGATCACAGCAAGTTCGGCCTGCTCATTGGCTGCAAGTTCAGCGCGTCCGCCTTTTTCATACATCTCGATCGATTCGCGCCGCTGCTTCGCCATTTTCTGCAAAACTGACGTGACGAGCGCGTCATCGTCGATATCCTTAGTCGACGTGCGCTGCTCAATATCGCGATCCTTGATCTTTGCTGCGATCTGCCGAAGCGTCGCGGTGCGCGCCTTCTCTTTGGCTTTCATTGCAGTAACAGTGGCGGCTTTGATATCGTCTCGGATCATGGTGTCGCTTAACTTTGCTGTGGATGAGTTACCGGTGACGAGCGCTCTAACGCATCACCGGCTCCACGCCTAGGTTGACGCGGGCAAGGCGCATGCCTAGCGCGTAAGACTTAGCGACATCGCTGGAAATCTCTTTTGAACGGAGCGCCCCATGGCATCATCCGCCACACGTCCTGCGCAGCCTCGAGGCGCGACGGGTGCCCTTGTTCTGGCTGATGGAACAATCATCTGGGGCGAAGGCTTTGGGCATACTGGGAGCGCAGTGGGCGAAGTCTGCTTCAACACCGCGATAACCGGCTATCAGGAAGTCATGACTGATCCCTCTTACGCAGCGCAGATCGTTACGTTCACTTTCCCGCATATCGGCAATGTCGGAGCCAACCCCGAAGATGTGGAAAGCGCTGTCGATAAGTCTGTTGATAGCGCCGTGGGCTGCGTCGTGCGCGAAACGATCACCGCCCCTTCCAATTTCCGCAGCACCCAAGGGTTTGCCGAATGGATGGCGCGGCATGGCAAGATCGGCTTGGCTGGCGTCGATACACGCGCGCTGACGCGGCGGATCAGGCAGGCTGGCGCTCCAAACGCAGTGATCGCGCATGAGACAACCGGGCAGTTCGACATTCCTGCCTTGTTAGCGCGCGCACGCGAATGGGCCGGGCTTGAAGGGATGGACCTCGCCGCGCGGGTGTCGCGCGAAGCTCAAGAAAGCTGGGAAGGCGGCTATTGGCGTTTGGGCCATGGCTATGGGCGCTCGCGGTGGGACCAAGAAGGGCGCGATGCGAGCCCGCATGTCGTAGCGGTCGATTACGGAGCGAAGGACAACATCTTTCGCAATCTGGTCAAGGCCGGTGCGCGGATCACGGTTGTCCCGGCGGAAGCAACCTTCGACGAGATCATGGCGCTTGCACCTCACGGCGTGTTCCTTTCGAACGGCCCCGGCGATCCGGCAGCGACCGCCGAATATGCGGTGCCCGTGATCCAGAAATTGCTGGAGGCAGACATCCCGCTGTTCGGCATCTGCCTTGGTCACCAATTGCTGGCGCTCGCGGCAGGGGCGAGAACGGTAAAGATGCACCAGGGCCACCGCGGCGCGAACCATCCGGTGCAACGTGTCGGAGAAGGTTGGGGCGAGACCTCGGGTCTCGTTGAGATCACCAGCATGAACCATGGCTTTGCCGTGGATGCGGACACACTGCCTGAGACGCTAGAACAGACCCATGTAAGCCTTTTCGATGGCTCCAATTGCGGGATCGCGGTGAAGGGCAAGAACGCATTCGGCGTGCAGTACCACCCGGAAGCCTCACCAGGCCCGCAGGACAGCTTTTATCTGTTCGAGAAGTTTGTCGGGGGGCTGGGGTGAAGCCGATTGATCCAACTCGCTGGGACGAGGTCTGGACCGCTGATCTGGATGTCCTTCGTAACCTAAAAGAGAACGGCGATATCCCGTCTATACCTCGCGAAATCGATGTCTCATTCAGAGGCACTCTGAGCGCTCTCCGTGCCTTGGCCGGCGCCTGTGGCAATTTTGGCTTCAAAGTTCAGGAATTGATCGAAAAAGACGAAGAGGGTAACCCATGGCTCTTCATAGTGCGTACCCAGACCGCTGACGAAGAATCCATTCGCGAGTTGGCGGTCACTTATCTTCAAATGGAAGACACCTTCGGCGTTGAATGCGATGGTTGGGGTTGTGTCGGCCAAAAGGGCGATGCCTGATGCCCCGAACCTTTGAAGTTTGGGCATTTATTGCTCTCCTCACCGCTCAAAACCCGGCAATGACACCCCCCCCATTGTCGCAATGGCCTGGTGCAGAAATCGTCGATGGTGTGGCGTTCCAAGGTGATGGCTCGGTCACGCTTGAACAGGGTGCAGGCGGCATTCCGGTGCTCAATTTCTGGCGACCGATCCTGTTCAAGGAAAACACCAAGCGGCCCGTTGCAGGGCGGATGGATTGCAAGATCGTCGCCTCGGATGGCGCCTTCAGCGAAGAGGCGTTCGATCCCGATGCGCTCCACGCCTCGATCGTCGAAGCGCGCGAGCGGCAGGGCTTCAAGGACGAAGACGTGCTGCGCGATCTCGGCGATAATGTGCGCCAGCTAGATGTGGTCGGCCGTCGGACCAATCCGCTCCAGCGCTATGTGCTGAGCTATATTCTCGTGCGCGATGGCGAGCGGCTGATCGATATTCGCCGCAATTGCACCTTTGTCTATGGCCGCAGCGTCTCGCGCCCTGACGTGCTCCCTTACGTCTATCGCTACACCAAGATCACTTATGCTTTTGAACCCAGTGCAGGAGACCAGGGATGAGACGCGCCGGTTTGCTAGGTCTTGTCTGCCTTGCCGCGCTTTCCGGGTGTTCGCTGCTGTTTCCCGAAGATCCACGCGAAGGCGAAGAGCCAGCAGCCGAGTGCGTGAGCCGCATCACCGCTGAGACTGCGCGGCAGATGCGCGAGCTTGCGGACCACAAGGGCCTGCTGACGCCGACCTACACCTATGACGTGACCAAGATGGACCTGGAAGCGATGCAGGCGCTGATTGTTAGTGGCAGTGACGAAACGGCCGGTGTGCGCACTCGCAAGCGGACGAACGAAGTGTCCACGGCAGTCGATCAATTCATGAACCAATCGGTCGATGAAAAAGGCGCGTTCTATCTGGGCCGCGATCCTGCGCTTTACCGGGTTCGGGGCGAGCCCGTCGCGGTCGATGAGGTTATCACAAAAGGGTGTGAGCGCCAGCAAGCCGGAATGCGGCTTATCAGCCTGACCACTTCTAGCATGCCGATGCGAACTGATGCTGAGCCGGACGCTGGCGATGCAAACGAGACTCCAGAAGGACCGTAGCGCCTGATGCCTAAACGCACTGACATCTCTTCAATCCTCGTGATTGGCGCGGGGCCGATCATCATCGGCCAGGCCTGCGAGTTCGACTATTCGGGCACGCAAGCGCTGAAAGCTCTGAAGGAAGAGGGCTACCGCGTCGTGCTGGTCAATTCGAACCCGGCAACGATCATGACAGATCCCGAGTTTGCAGACAGCACCTATATCGAGCCGATCACGCCGGAGATCGTCGCCAAGATCATCGCCAAGGAAAAGCCCGATGCGCTGCTTCCGACCATGGGAGGGCAGACCGCACTGAACTGCGCGCTTAAGCTCGATGAGATGGGTGTGTTGGCTGAACATGGCGTGGAGATGATCGGCGCGAAGGCTGATGCGATCGACAAAGCCGAAAATCGCCAGCGTTTCCGAGAAGCAATGGATTCAATCGGACTTGAAAGCGCACGCAGCGGAGTCGCGAATACGCTTGAGGAAGCGCGCAACGTGCTTGAGCGAACCGGCTTGCCTGCAATCATCCGCCCTAGCTTTACGCTTGGCGGTACCGGCGGCGGGATTGCCTATAACAAAGCCGAGTTCGACCAGATCGTGCGTGAAGGGCTTGATGCATCGCCCACGACTGAAGTGCTGATCGAGGAGTCGCTGCTCGGTTGGAAAGAATACGAGATGGAAGTGGTGCGTGACCGCGCAGACAACGCCATTATCATCTGCTCGATCGAGAACGTCGATCCGATGGGCGTGCATACTGGCGATTCGATCACGGTGGCTCCCGCGCTGACGCTGACTGACAAGGAATACCAGATCATGCGCACGGCGAGCATTGCCTGCCTGCGTGAAATCGGGGTCGAGACGGGCGGATCGAACGTGCAATTCGCAGTCAATCCCAAGGATGGCCGGCTCATCATTATCGAGATGAACCCGCGGGTGTCGCGCTCATCGGCGCTGGCTTCCAAAGCGACAGGCTTCCCGATTGCCCGGGTCGCGGCGAAACTCGCTGTGGGATACACGCTCGATGAAATCACCAATGAGATCACAGGTGCAACGCCTGCGAGTTTTGAGCCGACCATCGACTATGTCGTGACCAAGATCCCGCGGTTCGCCTTCGAAAAATTCAAAGGCACCGAAGCCAACCTGTCCACCGCGATGAAATCTGTCGGCGAAGTGATGGCCATTGGCCGCAGCTTTGCAGAAAGCGTCCAGAAAGCGCTGCGCGGGCTCGAGACGGGGCTCGATGGGTTCAACAGGGTGCCTGAGTTAGAAGGCGCTTCATCCGATGTCGTTACCGCCGCTTTGTCGAAGCGCACACCTGATCGGCTGCTGAAGGCTGCACAGGCTTTTCGTGAAGGGTTGAGCGTCGAGGATATCGCAAGTGTTACAGGCTATGATCCATGGTTCCTGCGCCAGATCGAAGCGATTATTGCGGCTGAGCGTTCGGTTCAGGCGGACGGCCTGCCAACCGATGCAGCCGGCCTTCGCCGCCTCAAAGCAATGGGCTTTTCCGATCAGCGCCTAGCGACATTGGCGGTGCGCTCGGTCGGGGTAAAAGATGGGCTCGCCGAGACACAGGCGCGCCGGTCGGGTCTGTTGCATGATGCCCTTCAGGCCATGGCGGGAGCGACCAGTGCCGATGAAGTGCGTGACTTGCGCCGCAAACTCGGCGTTGCGCCTGTGTTCAAGCGGATCGACAGCTGTGCCGCTGAGTTCGAAGCGATCACGCCTTATATGTACTCGACTTACGAAGCGCCGAGCTTTGGTGAGCCTGAATGCGAAGCCAACCCGAGCGACCGCAAGAAGATCGTTATCCTCGGCGGCGGGCCAAACCGGATCGGGCAGGGCATCGAATTCGATTATTGCTGCGTTCATGCCTGCTTTGCGCTTAGCGAGGAATGGCACGGCAAAGCTTATGAGACCATCATGGTCAATTGTAATCCGGAAACAGTCTCAACCGATTACGACACGTCCGACCGCCTCTATTTTGAGCCTTTGACCGCAGAAGATGTGCTCGAAATCCTGCGGGTCGAACAGCAAGCGGGTAAGCTTGCGGGCGTGATCGTGCAGTTTGGCGGGCAGACCCCGCTTAAGCTCGCTCAGGCCCTGGAAGATGCTGGAATTCCGATCCTTGGCACAAGCCCGGATGCGATTGATCTGGCCGAGGACCGCGAGCGGTTCGCCAGACTGGTCGATCAGTTGAAGCTGAAACAGCCGGACAACGGGATCGCTTACAGCCGCGATGAAGCAGCTGCGGTGGCAGCGCGTATCGGCTATCCGGTATTGCTCAGGCCGTCTTACGTGCTGGGCGGACGCGCGATGGAAATCGTCGATTCCGAAGCGCAATTGGATGACTACATTCGCACCGCAGTCAACGTGTCGGGCGACAGCCCGGTCCTTGTCGATCAATATCTACGCGATGCAATCGAATGTGATGTCGATGCGCTGTGCGATGGCTCCGAAGTCCGGATCGCTGGCGTCATGCAGCATATCGAAGAGGCTGGCGTGCATTCAGGCGACAGCGCCTGCACGCTACCTGCCTATTCGCTGGCGCCTGATATCATCGCCGAAATGGAGCGCCAGACCGAGGCGCTCGCACGCGCGCTCGGCGTGCGCGGCCTCATGAACGTGCAGTTCGCCGTCAAAGATAGCGAAGTGTACCTTATCGAAGTCAATCCGCGAGCCAGTCGGACGGTGCCTTTTGTAGCCAAAGCGATCGGTCAGCCGGTCGCCAAGATAGCTGCTCGGGTCATGTCAGGCGAGCCATTGAGCGCGTTCGAGCCGTTCAAGCGCGAATTCGACTATATGGCAGTCAAAGAGGCAGTGTTTCCGTTCAGCCGCTTTCCCGGCGCAGACCCCGTCCTCACGCCGGAAATGAAATCAACCGGCGAAGTGATGGGGATCGACCGCACTTTTGAAGCGGCTTTTCTGAAGTCACAACTGGGTGCAGGAATGGAATTGCCGCGCGGCGGCACTGTGTTCATTTCAGTCAAGAACACCGACAAAGCGGTGATAGTGTTCGCGGTGAAGCGCCTTATTGAGCAAGGCTTCAAGATTGTGGCCACGGCAGGAACACAGTCCTATCTGGCGGATCAGGGCCTAGTTGTAGAGCGGGTCAACAAAGTGGCTGAAGGACAGCCGCATATCGTGGATAAGATTATCGATGGCGAAATCGCTTTGATTTTCAACACGACAGAAGGTTGGCAATCGCTGCTCGACAGCAAATCCATCCGTCAAGCAGCGCTTGAGAAGAAGGTTCCGTATTACACCACAGCAGCGGCGTCAGTGGCAGCAGCCGCGTCAATCGCAGCGATTATACCCGAGCAACTTGAAGTCCGCTCGTTGCAAGACTATTATACGTAAGCTGACACGCCGCCTTTCCCGACATTTCGACGTCTACGGTTCGCCTCTTACGGAGCGGCCACGCTAGAAATGACTGTCGAGTTGGCTGGGAATGGCTGAGGCAGGGTACGAGAAGGAAGTTACGGGATGGCAACTATGGAAAAGGTTCCGATGCTGGCTGAGGGTTATGAGCTGCTCATGACTGATCTCAAAGCTTTGCGTGAGGAACGCCCCCTGATTGTCGATGCAATCGAAGAGGCGCGTGCGCACGGCGACCTGTCGGAAAACGCCGAATACCACGCGGCGAAAGAGCGTCAGGGGCAGGTAGAGGCACAGATTGCCGAGCTTGAGGACAAGGTCAGCCGGGCACAGATCATTGATCCTGCGACGCTGTCAGGCGACAAGGTGATCTTTGGCGCGACCGTCACTCTGCTTGATGAAGACGACAAGCCCATCAAGTATCAGATCGTGGGCCAGACCGAAGCCGATGCCGCAAAGGGGCGGATTTCGTATTCCTCACCGCTGGCGCGCGCGATGATCGGCAAGCAGGTCGAAGATGAAATCGAAGTGACTGTGCCTTCTGGCGACAAGTTCTACTTGGTCGAAAAGATCGAATTTATCTGACGCGGGGCTAACAAGCCGAGCCAAAGCTCTCTAGCGTAGACGCTTTTCCATGGCGTAATTGTGGATCGGCACGTCGCGACCTTCATGTTCGATTGTGAAATCGCGGCGGTGCTGAACTGCATATCCTGCTCGCTCGAAAGCGGGGCGTGCGAGTTCGCTCGCTTCTGTAAACAATCGGTCACATCCAGACGCGATTGCATGATCTTGCGCTGCAGCTAACAACCGTCCCGCAAGGCCGTGTCCGGCGTGGTCAGGATGGCAATACAGCATGTCGAGATGACCGTCGCTTTCAAGCAAAGCGTAAGCCGCTGGCTCGTCATCGGGCATTGCTGCAACAAAGACTATCGCACCTGTGGCCACGCGGTCAGCAAAGCGGGAAGGGGCTTGATGCCGCGAAGCCCATGCTTGCACCTGCTCAGCGCTGTATTGCTGAGCGCCTATTTCGCGGATCGCCGACGACGTGAGCTCGGCGAGCTTAGGAGCATCGCTCTCGCGAAATAGACGAACCCGGTAATTCATGAAGCCTGTTGCAGGGGCGCACTTAGACTTCCGGTGTCAGCAATCGGTGAATGTGCACAACGACATACTTCATTTCAGCATCGTCT
>JBCCJD010000004.1:0-95232 GCA_039027955.1 Pseudomonadota bacterium | reverse complement strand
TGGCGGAGCAGGAGGGATTCGAACCCTCGATACGGGGTTGCCGTATACACACTTTCCAGGCGTGCGCCTTCGACCACTCGGCCACTGCTCCGCAGGTCTTTTCGAAAGTCTGCCGCGCCATTACGCGCAGCGCATCGCTCCAAGACCGCGTGCCCCTAGCCCCAGTTGAGACGCTTCGCAAGGCAGGCCAAGCGCAAGGCTCATGGCCAGACTCGCACAAATGTGGTATTTGAGTCGCATTGGGCAGCGCTGTGCGGATCGGCATTCCCTGCAAACGCTGTCACGAAAGCCTCTTTCCGCCCCTCAAAACGCGTGGAAAGGGGCTTTTGTGTATGCTCCTACGCTGCCACAAGCGGCGGATGAAAAAACCGCTTCTCTTGACCCTCGCCGCGCTGGTCTGCGCTCTCCCCCTCGCCGCACAGGAGGAGGCGAAACCCGCTCCTGGCCCCGCTGATATCGTCAATGCTGCGCCGCAATCCGATTGGGTGGTGATTGCGCCGGAGGATATGCTGGTGATGACGCTAGCGCCGGATCGCGACGGGAATGAGCGCAAAGTCGTGCTGCAATTGATGCCGCCGCCCTTCAGCCAGGGCTGGGTCGAGAACATCAAGACGCTCGCGCGCGCCAAGTGGTATGACGGGATCAGTATCAACCGCGTGCAGGACAATTACGTGGTGCAATGGGGCGATCCCAATCACGACAATCCTGAAGCGGCAGGTGAGGCGAAGAAGCCGCTGCCTGAGGGCCTGAGGGTTATGGAAGAAGGCGATTACATCGTTTCCGCGAGAAGCCCCGGGGCTAAAGAAATCGAGACTAACAACGCGACATCTTTCAACGAAGCGCTTGCGAAAGCGCGTTCGCGACTCAATCCAGCTTCGGCCACAGCTCTCGATGCCCTCGAGGCTGCGCGAGAAGAAGCAGCATCAGTGGGCTTGGTTATTAAAGGCCATTATTCGGACCTTGCGCAAAACTACAAAGGCTGGCCCATCGCATCGGGCTCTTCAGGCCACTGGCCCGTCCACTGCTACGGCATGGTCGGCGTAGGCCGCAATTACTCGCCTGACACCGGCACGGGCCCTGAACTCTACACCGTCATCGGCCACGCGCCCCGGCACCTTGATCGCAACATCGCGCTGGTCGGGCGGATTATCAGTGGCATGGAGCATCTTTCCTCGCTGCCGCGTGGCTCTGGTGCGCTGGGGTTTTACACCAAAGACGAGGCCGAAAAGCGCACGCCGATCCTCTCGATCCGGGTTGCGAGCGATCTGCCCGAGGAGGAACGCCCGCAATACGAATATCTCTCGACCGAAACCGAAACTTTCGCCCGCTATGCCGAAGCGCGCGCCAATCGCCGCGACCCGTTCTTTATTCACCCCGCTGGCGGCGCAGACATCTGCAACATCCCGGTCCCGGTGCGAGCCTTCGAGTACACCGGGGAACCCTGAGCTTGCGACCCGCATCAGGCTCGAGGTGCAAAACATATCGGGGCTTTCGTTCAGCGCGTGGGCGAGTATGATCAGCGCTCGACCCATCTCTGCTTAGATCGCGCGGCAGACGCGGCATGGCAGCACTGTCGAGGGATATTTGCCATGATGAAGATCGCAGACCGCACCGAATTCGCAAACAAAGCCCCGCCGCTTACCTGTCCGCCTAATGTGACTGTGTTTGAAGCGGTAACGCAGATGGCAGAGAAGAATTTCGGTTCGATCTTCATCACCGATCCCGACAATCATATTCTCGGCGTGATGACGGAGCGCGATATCTTCCGCCGCGTCATCGGCGAAAGCCGCGATCCCAAGACGACCCCTGTAAGCGATGTAATGACAACTGACGTGCGCATGGCCAAGAAAGACGACAACGTGCTTGATTGGCTTCAAGTGATGTCGAATGAGCGGTTTCGCCGTCTGCCGATCGTGGACGAGGATAAGCGTCTGGTGTCTGTCATGTCGCAAGGCGATTTTGTGGCTTACACTTGGCCACAAATGCTAAGCCAGTTCAGCCAGCTGGCGCAGGCGACGCTGGCGCCGGCCTTCAATCCGCTGGCGATACTTTTAGGCGTTCTCGGCTATTCGCTGGTTCTGGTTATCCTGCTGATTTATCTGCTCTAAGCAGCTTTTGCATCGGGGAGAGACCGCTCTTCGAGTGAGCCCGCTTCAATCGCACCCGGGTTGAGGTCAAGCTCGCGCGCTGAACGGCGCACATCACCGATGAAACTGCCGGCATTTCCGCGCAGACTGTCTGCCAATTGCCCGAGCGCATTCGCGCTGCGCAACATCTCCTTTGCCGCAGCGCCGGTCTCGCGACTGGCGGTGCCTAACTGCTCAAGCTTCTCAACCACATCGGCTGCTCCCACCGCCGCGACATCAATGTTCCGGGCCAAGTCCTCGCCTGACAGCGATTGCTGATCGACTGCGCTCGCGATGACCTGGGAGGCCTGCTCCAGTTCGGCGATTTGAGTGACGACCGAGGTCAGATCGGATACGCTCGACGCGGTTGAGGACTGCATTGTGTGGATGCGCTCAGATACGGATCGCGCGGCCGCCCCTGTCTGATTGGCGAGTTCCTTAACTTCGCTCGCAACAACAGCGAAGCCTCGGCCCGCTTCGCCGCCGCGAGCCGCTTCGATCGAGGCGTTAAGCGCAAGCAGATTGGTGCGCTGCGCGATTGTCTGGATGAGCTCGACAATCTCGCCGATCTCCTCCGCTGCGACCGCCAGATCGCTCATTTGCGCATTAGCCGCCACGCCCAGCGAGCTGGCTTCGCGCGCCAGCGCCGCCGAACTCGAAGCCTGCGCACTGATTTCATTGATCGACATTGCGAATTCGTCAGTGGCTGCGGCAGCGGCGGTGACATTGATGTTGGCATCGCTCATCGCTGCGCTCGCTCCGCTTGAGCGCTCGACCGACCCTTGCGCAAGGACCGTCATTTTTTGAGCCATCAGGCGCAACTGATCCGATGCAGACGAGACCGAAGCGATGACTTCGCCGACGGAGACTTCGAACCGGTCTGCTAAGGATCGCAGCAATTCGGCCTTTTCCCCGCGCAACGCCTCCGCGCGCGCCGCGAGGGTCTCTTGTTGATGTAGACGCTGTTCGGCTTCACGTGCCTTGGTGTCATGGATATCGCGCAATTCCAGCATCGATGCTCTAAACACGCCTAGCGCTCGCGCCATCGCGCCAAGTTCATCACCGCGTTCGCGCCCGGGTATGCTGGCATCGGTCTCTCCCATCGCAAGGCTCTCCATCGCCTGCGTGACTGATCGCATCATCCCTACAACGTTGCGAATGAGTATGCGCGCACCAAGCAAAGCAATGGCAATCGCGCCAAGCACCAAGATTGCAGCCGTTGTGAAGACGGTTGTAACACCGCTGATGAGTTCGCCTGAGGCTGGCTCCAGTGTGCCTTGGATCCCGCGCGCGAACGCAGCGACCTCCATTCTTGTTGTGCTGAGATCATCTTCAATCCGCGCGAGCACAGCAGGTTCAGGTGTACGGTCAAGCAGCGCGACTTCCTGATCTATCGCTTTAATCCATTTTTCGAACTGGTCGAGTTCGGAATAGATTTCCGTGGGAACGGTACTGGTCGTCCATTCCCGCGCAAAATTGACGTGGTCGCGCGCCTTGCGAAGCGCCATTGGAACACGCGCCAAAGCGAACCGGTTGTTGTCGTCGCGATAGCTGCGCAAAGCGCGTTGCGCTTCATCAAGCTCAATTGTGGCATGCGCTGCGCGGATATCGATCCGTGCCATGTCCGCAGTATGGCGCGCTCCGCTGGCAAGATAGGTGACACTGGCAAGCACCATGACGGATATGAACAGCATCACCGCTGCGCTACCAATCACCGCGACACGCAGTTTGGCTGTCAGCGAGAAACGATCAAGCCAACCGAGCAGCCGGGATTGGCTCTGTGGCGATGGGCTCGCCGGCGCAGGAGAGGCCTCGGTGGCACGATCGGATGCCTGCTCTGCGCGCGCGAGAAGATCGGGTCCGCTCACTGCTTTTGGTCCTTCGTCTAGCGCGGGTCACAACTGGCATGACGCGCTCGATATCAAAGGCAGTATCTCTCGCGAATTTAAGGAGTGGTAAATCAGGTATTAACTACGCAATCATGCGTAGAGCATTGTATATATTGTTAAAGTCGCTCTGCCTGAGCCACTGCATCGCTGGCGCGAAGAGCGCTGAGCAAGCGCGTAAGGTGAGCTAAATCCTGCACTTCAGCATCGATTTCATAGGTCGTGAAAGGGTGATCAAGCTGGGTCTGCTCTAGGCTCGTCACATTGATCTTGTTGTGTGCGAAGATACCCGCCATTTCCGCCAGAGTGCCGGGACGGTCATAGATCGTCACGGACAAGCGCCCTACCGCACCATGCGAGCGCCGCCCCCATGACAAATCGAGCCAATCGGTGTCTTCGCCGCTCGCCAGTTCAAGGCAGTCGATTGTATGGACCAGCACCGTTTCGCCTTTGCGACGCAGGCCCACAATCCGATCGCCCGGAACCGGGTGGCAACATTGCGCAAGCTCGAACGCAACACCCGGCGTGAGCCCTCGGATCGAAATTACCCGCTCGCGCCGGGACCATTCGGCATCCTCTTCAAAGTCGCTGGTGCACCCCGGCACAAGCGCTTCCATCACTTCGCGGTCAGTCAGTTTAGCTGAGCCGATCGAGAACATCAGTTCCTCAGGACTTTCAAGCCCCAGCCGCTCAATCGCTGCGCGGATTGCCTTGCGACCGATCCGGGCCGGCACCCTCGCGGCGATCTCATCGAACAGTTTGGACCCGATCGCGGAGACTTCAGCGCGCTCCTTCTGACGCACTGAGCGCCGGATCGCGGCGCGTGCTTTACCCGTCACTACAAAACTGAGCCATGACAATTGCGGCTCGGCATATTTGCCTTTGATGATCTCGACGACGTCGCCATTATTTAGCGGAGTGCGCAACGGCATGTGCCGGCCGTTGATCTTCGCTCCGACAGTCGCAAGACCCAAGTCAGTGTGCACCGCGAACGCAAAATCGACCGAGCTTGCTCCTTTCGGCAGTTGGAACAGCGAGCCTTTCGGAGTGAATGCGAATATCCGATCCTGATAGATCGCCAGCCGCGTGTGTTCGAGCAATTCTTCGGCATCGTGGCTGGCATCGACAATCTCGATCAGATCGCGCAGCCACCCAACCGCACCATCGGGCCGGTCGCCTTGCTTATACGCCCAATGCGCAGCGAGCCCGAACTCGTTGCGCCGATGCATCTCGCGGGTGCGGATCTGTACTTCCACCCGCATCGAGTTTTCGTACATCAGTGAAGTGTGCAAGCTGCGATAGCCATTGGTCTTAGGGGTTGAGATGTAGTCCTTGAACCGCCCTGGGAGGAACTGCCAGGTGGTGTGCAATACCCCCATCGCGCGGTAGCAATCAGCCTCATTATCGGCCAGCACGCGAAATGCCATGATGTCCGTCACTTGCTCAAAGCTAACATGGCGCTCCGACATTTTCTGCCAGATCGAGAATGGGTGCTTCTCACGCCCCCAGACTTCGACGTTCAAACCGGCTTCTGCGAGTGCTTGCTTGATCGTAAGCGCAATTGCATCGACTTGGCCACCATCCTGATTGCGTAAATCGTCGAGCCGCTTCGTGATGGTTGCATAGGCTTCAGGCTCCAGCTCGCGGAAAGCCAGCGCCTGCATCTCGCGCATATATTCATACATACCGACCCGTTCAGCGAGCGGCGCGTAAATATCCATCGTCTCGCGCGCTATACGCTGGCGCTTTTCCGGCCTTTTGATGAAGTGAAGCGTGCGCATATTGTGCAGCCGGTCTGCCAGCTTGACCAGCAGCACTCGAATATCCTCCGACATCGCGAGCAGGAACTTCCTGAGGTTCTCTGCCGCCCGCTCGTTTTCAGGCATCGCTTCGATCTTGGAGAGCTTCGTCACGCCATCGACCAGCCGCGCGACTTCCGGCCCGAAAAGCTGCTCGATATCCTCAATTGTCGCCAGCGTGTCTTCGACTGTATCATGAAGCAGCGCGGTGATGATCGTTTCCTGATCGAGCTGCAGATCAGTCATAAGCCCGGCCACTTCAACCGGGTGCGAGAAATACGGGTCGCCGCTCGCACGCTTTTGGCTGCCATGCTTTTGCACGGTGTAGACATAGGCACGGTTCAGCGCCGCCTCATCGGCGGTCGGATCGTATTCCTTGACCCGTTCAACAAGTTCGTACTGGCGCAGCATTGCACTGCAATGTGCGGCCCGCCCGTCTTTATTGCAATGCGGAAAGTGATTGCTCCCTGTCGCGTAAAAAACTCGACGCTAGACCATCAGCTCCACGTCGCGCGCGGTGGCAGGCTCATCAAGATGGCATCGACATTCCCGCCGGTCTTAAGGCCGAAGATCGTGCCCCGGTCATAGACCAGATTAAACTCGGCGTAGCGCCCGCGATAATCGAGCTGCACGGCTTCGTCTTCGGGGGTGAAATCGCTGCCCATCCGCTTGCGGACCAGCTTGGGGAAGATGTCGAGAAACGCTTTGCCGACATCCTGGGTGAACGCGAAATTCGCTTCCCACGCCGTCTCATCTGCGCACTCCAGATGATCGTAGAAAATCCCGCCCACGCCGCGATCAACATTGCGGTGCGGGATATGGAAATACTCATCCGCCCATTTCTTGTAGCGATCATAGTAATCATCGCCGTGCGGGTCGCAGGCGGCCTTCATGCTGGCGTGGAATTCGGCGGTGTCTTCATCGTAAGGGATAGGCGGGTTCAAGTCTGCGCCTCCACCAAACCACGCTTTACCAGTGGTGAGAAATCGCGTGTTCATATGAACTGCCGGTACATGCGGGTTCGCCATGTGGGCCACAAGGCTGATACCGGTCGCGGTAAATCCAGGATTGTCAGCGTCTGCACCATTGATGCTGGCGGCAAATTCCTTGGGAAAATTGCCCGCAACAGTCGAGCAGTTCACGCCGACTTTCTCAAACACCTGGCCCTGCATGAGCCCCTGGACGCCGCCGCCGGGATGATCGTTGCCATCCTCTTCGCGTTCCCACGGTGTGTATTGAAACGCGGCGTCGGAGCCCGCTTCGCGCTCGATCTCTTCGAATGCGGCGCAAATAGAATCGCGCAGGCTTTCAAACCATGCGCGCGCGCGCGTCTGGTGCGCTGTCCAATCACTCATACCCGTTCCCGTCCTATCGTTTGTGTCACCGTCCCGATGGCGTGCCTTGCGTCAATCTGCTTTGACACAGATCAAGTCAACCATACGATCAGACATGTTCGGTCTTGCCAAAGCCAATTGAGCGGGGCACACGCGCATCATGGTTCACGTTTCGTTCGCACCCGATTTTGGCGCTCCGCTTGAATTTGCGGGGCAAGAACTGGTGCTGCTGAAGAGCAATGCGCTTTATTGGCCGAGCGAGCGAGCGCTGCTGGTGGCAGACCTGCATCTGGAAAAGGGCAGCTGGTATGCTGAGCAAGGACAATTGCTCCCGCCTTACGACAGCCGCGAAACGCTGGAGCGGATTGCCGATGCTGTAAAAGTCACTGGCGCGCGGCGCGTCATAACGCTGGGTGACAATTTTCATGATGATGCAGGCACACACCGGCTCGATCCCTATGCCGCAGGAATGCTGGAGAGCCTGACCCGCGCACTCGAATGGGTATGGATCACTGGCAATCATGACGAAGGCATGCCGCGCGCTTTCGGAGCAACGCTAACAGGCGAGCTTGAATTGAACGGGATTATGCTGCGCCACGAAGCAAAGCCCGGCGAGCTTGGCGCAGAGCTTTCAGGTCACTTCCACCCCAAAATGCGCGTGCGGGTTCGCAATCGCTATATTGCGCGGCCTTGTGGCGTGATGAGCCGCTCGCGCGAGACAGGCGACCGCATGATCGCCCCGGCCTTTGGCGCATATACCGGAGGCATGGACGCAGACGCGCCCGAGATCCTGAAAGCGCTTAGCCCTGCACAAAGCATCGACGCGGTGCTGCCTGCGAAAGGCAAATTGGTAAGCTTTCCGCTGTACCGCGAAGCAGCTTAATGTCCTTAGCGCCCCTTTACTATCTTTTGAATACACTCACGATTTGGCACTTTGTAATCTGGTTGGGATTGAGTTTGATGATGAGCATCAACCTGATTCAAAACTCTCGCTCGCCAGTTTCTGTACGAGAACTTGTTACACTCCTTTGGATGCTCGCGATGCAATACGGCCTAGCCTGCTTGATGGTCGGTCAGGCCTTTGGAGATAAGTACCCTTTCGCCACCGTCTTCCCAACCGGGCTTTGGTTTGGAGCAGGATTTTGCGCTTTGCTGTTCTTATCGAACAAAAAGGATGTTGAGCATACGCCCTTCCCTGCATGGTTTGCTGCGTTTGGAATGATATTGGGGAGCGCCTTCTTTGGATGCGCGGTTTGGCTCTTGCCGCGAATGGTCGGCCTCGGCCTGATCGACATTCCAAAACTATCCTGGGGTGTTCAACTCTAAATCGCTTCAGACTCCGCTGGCCTTTCCCCACCTGAAACCCTATGTTTGAGACTCATTAACAGGCTGTAACAGGAGAACACACATAGCCCGTCCCCCTCGGCGTCAGATGGCCCCGCCAACTAAAAGCGGCCCTCGCTACGATCAGTTTATTCAAGTGCCCAAGGTCCGCGTGATCGATGATGAAGGTGAGAACCTGGGCGTGATGTTCACCCGCGAAGCTGTTGAGCAGGCTCAGGATAAGGGCCTTAATCTCGTCGAAGTGTCCCCTAATGCGGACCCGCCGGTGTGCAAATTCCTCGATGTTGGCAAGTATCGCTACGAGGCCCAAAAAAAGGCCAATGCCGCACGCAAGACGCAGAAGACGCAGGACATCAAGGAAGTCAAAATGCGTCCCAACATCGACACGCATGATTACGATGTGAAAATGCGCAATGTGAACAAGTTCATCGATAACGGTGACAAAGTGAAGATCACTTTGCGATTTCGTGGACGCGAAATGGCGCACCAACATCTCGGCATGGATTTGCTGAAACGCGTGCAGACCGATGTCGAAGAGATTGCCAAAGTCGAAGCGTTCCCACGCCTCGAAGGTCGCCAGATGCTGATGGTGCTAGCACCGAAATAGCGCATTTAGCGGAACCGGCGAATGCGGGTGTATTCTACGAATAACACACCTCGTTCGATTATCGGCAACCCTCCTTGCAAATCGCGGTCTATGTACCGCGATAAGGGCGAACTCTGAACAATTGTTCCATTTTGTCGCCTCGCGCGCCGCTGCTTCGGCTTTTTGGGCGGTGCGCAACCAACCCGCTCACCATGCATTGGTAGGGCACACATCTGTAAGGCCTCGCAAGAATGGCCGTTCGATTGAAAAAGCGAGTTCAGGAAGGATTGATATCATGAGACATTTCAAGCTTTCTAAGCATTCGCCCCGCGCTTTGCACATGCCGCAACTGGCCTTGGTACTTGGCAGCATCAGCGCGCTCGCACTTATGACAGTGCCAGCGCAGGCGCGCGAAAACCCGGGCGATCCGCAATTTGCGACGTTTGTGCCGGGCACTGATCCCAATGATGATCGGATTGATTATTCGATCTGGACAGAAGCGATGCAGAACCTTGTGCTCTCGATGGGTCCGTCACTGCGCAAAAGCGCTGGCTTGCCTGATCCAAGCTTTGGCACACGCCGACAGTATGGCCATGTCTCTCGCTATCGCCTCGAAGGCACGCGCGTGATTTTCAGCTTCTTTGATGACAAGGTCAAAGCAAGCTTCAGCGAATATCGCCGCGATCTCGAAGCGACGGCTAGCAAACTCGACATCCAGTCGCTCGCGCGCAACGAACAGCTTTCTTATTGGATCAACCTGCACAATGTCGCGATGGTCGAACAAATCGCGCAAGCATGGCCTTTACGCCAGCCACGCGAGCTGAAAGTGGGTGGAGTGCCGCTGGATGATGCGAAGTTTATCACCGTTGAAGGCATCAAGCTTTCCCCACGCGATATCCGCGAGAAGATTGTCTATCCCAACTGGAAAGACCCAATGGTCATCTACGGGTTCTGGCGCGGCGAAATCGGGGGGCCTTCAATCCAGAAGGAAGCCTTTAATGCCGAGAATGTCGGGGGTTTGCTGGCACGCGGCGCGCGCGATTTTGTCAATTCGCTACGCGGCACTCAAAAGCGCGGCAAAACACTCGAAGTATCTGAGCTTTATGCCGAAGTCGCACCGTTCTACTTTCCTGACTTTGAGAAGGATGTGCGCGCTCATCTCGATCAATATGCAACCGAGCAGGTTCGCGAGATCCTCGCCAAGACCAATAAAATTAAGGCCAACATCAACGAGCATGACATTGCCGATCTTGCGGGCGGCGTACGCGAGCCAACTTACCAGAACATCACGTCGAACGGCTCTGCGATCAGTACGCGTATACCGCAAAGCATGGCCAGGCTATTGGCACAGCGCGAACGCAAGTTTGAGCAGATTATCCGTCAAGGTCGTACCGGCACAGTGACCTTTACGAATATTGATCTACCGGGTGATCCGGAAGACAAGAACGAAGTCGAGTGACGCAGCGCACACCGATGGGGACGCTCTAGCTGTCTGCAGGCCTTTGCGGTCTGCAATTCAAGAACGGCACATCCGGCAACCAAGGTTCGCTTCAACACCGGCTGCTTAAGCGAAGGAGCGCTGCCCGCTTGTTCACCTGCGGTTAGGGTTCAATCACGCATGATTGTATTGGTTCGGGGGACTTATGGTCTTTGTGGGAGACGATAAATGCCGATGCGTTTAACCCCTTGGCTCACCGGTTGCGCCGCAATCCTTATGGTTGCAGGACCTGTAGCCGCCAATACCAGCGAGACGGCTTTCGCAGCCGCTGTGCAGGCCGACACAGGCGGTCCATACGCTCTGTTTGCTCCGGACGATGATCGCACAGCCCATACGATCGACTACAGACACTGGGATGAAGCTCTCAGCTTTTTTGTGATCCCGATGGGGCCATCCTTACGCGAAGGCGCGCCCAGAGTTGAACCGGGCACCGGCACACGAATCGTCTACGGCCATCGCTCGCGCTTTCGTTTGGAAGGCAATCGCATTGCCTTTTCCTTTCTCGATGAGGATGTGCAGCAATCGCTGACTGACTATCGCCGCGATCTGGAGCGCGTTGGAAACGAGCTCGACCTCACTCGGCTCCCCCGCAATGAGCAGCTCGCATTCTGGCTCAATTTACACAATGTGGCAGTCGTCGAAGCGATCGCGCAGGAATATCCCTTGCGTGATCCTGCAGAAGGCGCGTTCGGCACGAACAAGGCGGGCCTCCAAGATGCCAAACTCGTCACCGTCAAAGGGGTTGAATTGAGCCCGCGCGATATTCGGGAGCGGATCGTCTATCCCAACTGGCGCGACCCAAAAGTGCTGTATGGCTTTTGGCGCGGTGAGATTGGCGGGCCATCGATCCAGCGAGTGGCCTTTACTGGCGAGAACGTCGATGTGCTGCTGGCGCTCTCAGCCGAAGAGTTTGTTAACTCGCTGCGGGGGATTGAAGCCTACGGAGGATCGCTGCGGTTAAGCCCCATCTATCGCGACGCTGAGCCCTTCTTTTTCCAGGACGAAAGCGCGCTGCGCGAACACCTCAACACCTACGCTCGCGAAGATGTAAAAGGCTTACTCAGCTCTGATCGCGGCATCGCCTACAAGCGGTACGAAAGCGACATCGCCGATCTGCTGTATGGGAGAGGCGATCCGGGTATCAATTTTGTGTGTACGCAGCTCGCGGGCGAATTCGGCTTTCTCTTGCAGGCGCCAAGCGTTCAAAATTGCTCAGATCAACGCACAGTGCCTAATCGTGCATTGCAACGCTTGATAGAAGAGCGCTCGCGCAAGCTTAACAAGGCCTATCGGCGCGGCATTCGCACCGGCATGGTGATCTTTGGCGATGGGCAGTACGCCGAAGGTGATGCACCGAAAGAGGTCGAGTAATCCGCTAAAACTAAGGGTCTTTAGCGCTTAGCGCATCGTCCATTTCGAGCTACTCAAACACCTCAGTCAGCCGTTCAGCGTCATTGCTGGCCGCGTCTTTGCGCGCGAATTGCCACCAGAAATGGGCCGTTGCGCCGCCTGTCAGCGCGCCGAATGCCGCAATGACAAGCGCGCCTAAAAGCACTTCGAGAAGAAGCCAATAGACCAAGAAGACCGGAACCACCCCGCCGATCAACCCGGCAATGAAATAGGCTCGCCAGCTTTCCTCGCCGCGGCGTGATAACCACCAGGTTACTGGGCCGCCGATTACAAGCAGTCCGACAGCCGATATCGCCATACCAAGCCCGAGCGGCATCATCATGACCAATAAGGTTTCGCCCGGGCTGCGTACCAAATCACGGGCAAGAAACACAAAAATCAACAAGGTTGGAAGGCTGGTTCCAATCGCTGCGCCGAAGAACACCGCCTTTATGCTGGCAAGCAAGCTTGCTGAAACGTTCATACTCGCAGAGTGTAGCCGCCAAACGCGTCGTGCAAAAGGGCGCAGATAGGGCGAGGGAGACAGAATGACAGTGCAGCGGATCGGGCTCTTTGTTGGTCCGCTCGCCTTCGCGCTCACGGCCTTTACTGCTCCGCCTGGCGGCATGGCGCCAAGCGCATGGCTGGTAGCCGGGCTGGTCATCTGGATGGCGAGCTGGTGGATAAGCGAAGCGGTGCCGCTCGCAGCGACCGCGCTGCTGCCATTTGTGGCGCTTCCGCTTGGCGGCGTGATGACCGCTACCGAAACCGCGAGCGCCTATTATGCACCGATCCTGTTCCTGCTTTTGGGAGGCGCCTTTCTGGCGCTGGCGATTGAGCGAACCGGGCTGCACCAACGGCTTAGCGTCGCAATCCTGAGTGCAATCGGCTCGAGCGGCGGACAGGGCCGTTTATTGTTGGCTTTCATGGTCAGCGCTGCGCTGCTTTCGATGCTCATCTCCAACACCTCAACCACTTTGATCATGATGCCGATGGCGCTCGCTGTGTTAGCCGGTGGTCAGGCTTGCGGTGCTCACCCCTCGCCCGTCCAGAGCGAGATCCGCAAGAGCGCTGAACACCTCGCGCTCGAGACAGAGGGCCTGTCCGGCGCTTTGCCAATGGGTATCGCGTTTGCGGCATCAATCGGCGGACTTGGGACGATAGTAGGCTCACCCACGAACGGGATCGCGGTGCAATTGTTCGACGATATGATCGGGCTTGAAATCGGTTTTGCTCGCTGGATGATGTTTGGCTTGCCGGTTGTCGCGCTTTCGATCCCGCTTGCAGCCATGATAATCGCACAGGTTCAACGCGTGGCGGCGCATCCCTTCGACCTCGCAAAAGCGCGCCTCGCGATAACCCGCAATGAACCATGGAGCCTGGCTGAAAAAAGGCTCGCCATAATTATCGCCATAACCTTTGCACTATGGATGACTAGGCGCTGGGTCGCGCCTTACCTGCCTGAAGGCAGCTGGACGGACGGCACGATTGCTGTCCTTGCGAGCCTTGCGCTGTTCGTCTTGCCAGATGGCAGCGGACGCCGATTGCTCATCTGGCGCGAAGCTGACCGCGCGCCTTGGGGCGTAATCCTGATGTTCGGCGGAGGCCTTGCGCTCGCAGCAGGAATGCAGGCCTCTGGCCTTGCTGAATGGCTGGGCGCGGCACTGCTTCCGCTTGAAGCCGTGCCCCTCATTGTCATGGCCCTCGCCATTGTTGCGATGGTGGTGCTTGTGACCGAGTTTGCAAGCAATGTCGCGACCGCAAGTGCGATCATCCCGATCGTTGCCAGCCTCTCTGCCGCGCTGGGGCTCGGCGAGGATGCAATCCTGCTTGCAATGCCAGCAGCCCTCGCTGCGAGCTGGGGCTTTATTCTTCCAGCCGGCACGGGTCCGAACGCAATCGCCTGGGCGACTGGACGACTTACCATCGGTAGGCTTGTGCGCGCTGGTCTACTGCTCGATCTAGTGGGGATTGGCCTTATCGTTGCGATGGTATGGGCGATTGCTCGATTGACCTGAAAACTCACGGCAAACTCGCTGAGCGAGTTGCATCACAAAACCGTGCGCGGTAGATCGGCCCTATTGCAGCTGCGGAGTGGAGAAGCGTTTCTGCGGAGGTTAGAAACGGGTGCCCACCGGAGCACGTGGAGAGGCTCCTGCCTTCCTGGGAGCGCATGCAATAGGAAGGATTTCGCGCGATGTCGCACGTCCCTGCCGATCAGAATTCCGCTGTCGAAACGCCCACTCCCCGTCGAAAGCCCAAGCCGGAAAAGACCAGCATCGGTGGGCGCGAATTAAAGCCGTCGACTTTGATGATGGGGCATGGCTTTGACCCGGTCCTGTCCGAAGGTTCGCTCAAAGCGCCGATTTTCCTCACCTCAACCTTTGCCTTCGAGAACGCAGCAGCTGGCAAGCGCCATTTTGAAGGCATTACCGGTCAGCGCGAAGGCGGCGCAGAGGGCCTCGTCTATTCACGCTTTAACGGGCCTAATCAGGAAATCCTCGAAGATCGCCTGGCAGTCTGGGATGGGGCGGAAGATGCGCTGACTTTCTCCAGCGGAATGACCGCGATCTGCATTCTGATGATGGCTTACGCCTCGCACGGCGATGTGATTGTCCATTCCGGTCCGCTCTATGCAGCCTCAGAAGGGTTCGTTGCTAAGGTTCTTTCCAAGTTTGGCGTGACCTATGTCGATTTTCCAGCAGGCGCGAGCCGCGAGGAATTGGACGAAGTCCTGCTCAAGGCGAAGCGGCAAGCGGCCGAAAACGGCGGCAAAATCGCACTCATCTATCTCGAAAGCCCGGCCAACCCGACTAATGCTCTGGTTGATATCGAAGCAGTCTGCGCAGCCCGCAATGCCAACCTTGGCAAGCCCTGCCCGATTGCGATCGACAACACCTTTCTTGGACCCTTGTGGCAGCGTCCGCTCGATCATGGTGCTGACATCGTCGCCTATTCGCTTACCAAGTATGTCGGCGGGCATTCAGACCTTGTCGCAGGGTCCATCGCTGGCGCGAAAAAATGGATGGACCCGGTACGCGCGCTCAGAAACACAATGGGTGGGATTGTCGATCCGAACACCGCCTGGATGCTGCTGCGCTCGCTCGAAACCGTGGAACTGCGTATGCAGCGTGCAGGCGAAAACGCTGCCAAGGTGTGCGAGTTTCTCCGCCAACACCCCAAAGTGGAAAGGCTCGGCTATCTCGGCCAGATCAGCGATGCGCGTCAGCAGGATATTTATGACCGCCACTGCAACGGCGCAGGCTCTACTTTCAGCGTCTTCATAAAGGGCGGTGAAGCGGAAAGCTTCCGTTTCCTTGATCACCTCACGATCGCCAAGCTTGCTGTAAGTCTGGGCGGCACAGAAACGCTCGCCAGCCACCCGGCAGCGATGACGCATCTTTCGGTTCCGTCCGAACGCAAGGCCGCCTTAGGCATCACCGACAATCTGGTCCGGATCAGTATCGGGATCGAAGATGCAGATGATCTGATCGCAGATTTCGAGCAGGCATTAGACCATGTCTGAGACTAACCGCTAAAGTACCTCTGACGTGTTTTCGCAGAGCGCTCCGCGCTAAGGCGTGATAGACGTATCACGTCACGGTGGGAGAACAGGCGATGACTATTCTTGAGATTGTTTTTATAGTTATAGGAGTAGCCTTACTTGCTGGCGCATTCGCAGCGTATTTCAAGAACACGGAGAAAGTGCTGTTTCCCGCTTTGATGGGGATTTCGGGGGTGTTTCTGTGCGGTGCGCAAACTGTGAATGCCAATATAACTGGCATCGGTGAGATTAAGTTTGCTAAAACCGTTGCCGACACAGCGAAATCGACAACCGACGCGCTGACTGCCAACAAACGAGCTATCGATGAATTGGGCACAGCGCTTACAGCATCACAGACTGCGTTCGCGGCATATCGCACCGAAGTCGACGCAAGGTTCGCTGAGCTCAATGCAAAACCGGTTGAATTCCGGGGTGCGGCCGATCTCGAAGCGTCTAACGAAAAGGTGAAGCAACGGATTCAGAATATCGAGCAAGTGAACCGTGCAGCCGCATTGCAGAGCCTTCAACTCAAAAACCTTACTGACCAGATCGAGTTCTTCAAGTAAGTTGAACCTCACGCAATCGCGCTGGAACATCCATCAAAACAGGCCTATCGGTGAAAGCGGAGTGGGAAGGTGTATCACATGATCCAGTGCTTATGCGTCGTCCAAGAGGGCCAGATTTCCGCTAACCAGGAAGCCATCCTGCGCACTGAGACGAGCGATTTTGCCCAACGCAATTTCGGCGCGGCGGCAGAAATCCAATGGCTGCAAGTCCCCGAAGGCAGCGGCTTTACCGAAGGCGTACCCTCGACCTCAGTGATTGTGAACATGACGGCCGACCGATCACTTGCCCCATCAGAGCGCGAACCTCTGCTGCGCGAACTCGGCCAGATTTGGGAACGTCACGCGGAGCGCGGACCTGATGAAGTCGTTACTGCAATCCGCGATCCCAGCGTTTGAAAGAGGCCGTCAAGATGCCAGTATATGTCGTCAATTCCAAACCTGAGACTGTGCCTGAGCCAACAAAAGCGCTGATCGCGCGTGACATCACGCAGATCCATTGCAACGTCACCGGCGCGCCTGCAAAATTCGTGCATGTGTTCTTCTTTGAAAACGGGCCGATCCCGCCGCTGGGTGAGCAAAGCGCGATGGTCTATGGGCAAATCCGCTCCGGACGCACTGACGCGCAAAAGGCCCAAATCTGCAGCGATATGCAGGCCTCGGTCTGTAAACACGCGGCTTTAGACCCGAGCGAAGTGCAGGTCTTCACGACTGACACCCCAGCCAGTTGGGTAATGGAAGGTGGAGATGTGCTGCCGGAGCCTGGCGAAGAGGACGCCTGGCTCGCTGCCCACGAAGCGAAAGTCGCTTCTGCTCCTTCTGCATGAGCGAGGCGGGCACCCGTCAACCCGTCTGCCTGGTTATCGGTGCAGGCGCCGGCATCGGCGGTCACACTGCGATGCGTTTTGCAGCGGGCGGCTATCATGCAGTGCTCGCACGGCGTTCCGATGAAGCAAGCCTGGCGCGGCTGATCGACCAGATTGAAGCGGCGGGCGGTTCCGCAACAGGCACGTTGCTCAACGCGGCTGACGACGGTTCGATCGAAGACCTGGTTGAGCAAGTGGAGCGCGATATCGGCCCGATCGATACCGCGCTTTACAATCTTGGCGCGCAGATCGGCAATCGCTCGCTCCACGACACCCCGCATCGCACCTTCGAGCTCGGCTGGCGGCTTGGATGCTATGGCGTGTTCCGGCTCGCGCATGCGCTATTTCCGCAGATGGTGGCGCGCGGCAAAGGTACACTACTGGTCACCTCTGCGACGTCAGCAGTGCGCGGCAATGCCGGCCAACACAGCCATGCCGCAGCGATGGGTGGGCGGCGGATGCTGTGCCAGACTTTGAACGCTGAATTCGCCCCACAAGGCATCCACGTTGCGCATATCGTAGTCGATGGCGCAGTCGATGCGCCGGACACTCTAGGCAAATTGCTTGGTGACAAGTTCGATGCGTTCAAAGCAGCCAAAGGCGAGGACGGTGTGATCGATCCGAGCGCTCTTGCAGAGACTTATTGGCACCTTGCTCAGCAGCCCAGGAATTGCTGGACTCATGAAATCGATATCCGCCCATGGACTGATGTCGCATGGTGGAACGACAACCCTAACCCTGAGATTGACGGGCGCGGGAAGAGCTTTGCCGGCCCGAAAGAGAATAAGACCTAAAGCCCTACCCCCGCCATTCGCGGCGGTCCTCTGCCTGTCTCAGTACTTCGTAAGACACTTGCAGCGCTTGGAACTGCTTGGCGGCTTCGGCATCGCCCGGTTTTACGTCGGGATGCACCAGCTTGGCTTTGGTTCGATAGGCTTTTCGGACTGCGGCAAAATCGGCATCAGCTTCGAGCCCAAGCACTTCGAGCGCGCGCATTTCATCGGCTGAACGCGATCCATCGCCAGAACCGGCCCAGCCGTAATGCGCGCTTTCAGCATAGCCTGCGCTTTCAGCCTGTTCAGCCTTTGCGCGCGCAGCCGCCTCCTCTTTTTCCAACCCTTCGAAATAATCCCATTTCGAATTGTATTCAGCGGCGTGCTTCTGACAGAAATACCACCGCTCCGGGCTGTTAGGCGCTTTAGGCGCAGGGCAGATGCCCGGCTCATTGCAACCATGCCGATCACACAGCCTGACATTGGTCGCTTCACGGGTTGATTCGTAACCACGCCAGCGAGGAAAGCCCCAATCCAGCGAACGGCGCGCGCGGCTCATGACGCCTGCCTCCGATCGTGATCTGCCCCATGAACATGTCTTCGCTGCATCTGCACAGTCTACGCCAGCATTGCGTGAATGGAAAGCTCAGGAAGGACGCGCGGAACCAGTTGCAATGTGAAATGTTGCATTGCAACCAAGTGTGAATATCTCAGGCGCTAATGACGCCGAAACGCAGGATGATGATGAGCGACCAACTGACCCTCTCCAGCCTGTTTTGCGCGCTCGCGCTTGCCGCGTTGTGCGTGACGGCAAGCGTCACAGAACGCAGCAGCGCGAACTATTCGACCGGTGTCAGCTTTGTGAGCGCTGTTAGCGCGATCGCTGATCTCAATTGATCATGATGCTGGCGGCGCGGCGGTTTTCGGCCCAGGAAGCCTGATCAGAGCCCAGTGCAACCGGGCGCTCTTTACCAAAACTCACGGTCGTGATCCGCTCCGCTGAGATACCCAGACTGACCAAGTAGTTCTTGGCGGCATTGGCGCGGCGCTCGCCTAAAGCAAGGTTGTATTCGCGAGTACCCCGCTCATCGCAGTGCCCTTCGATCGTGAAGGTAAGCTGCGGATATTGCGAGAAATACTGAGCCTGGGCTTGCAGCCGCGCGGCATCGGAACTGTCGATATTGAACCGGTCGGTGTCGAAGAAAACCACGGTCGATTGGCCCAATGCATCGGCGAAGTGCGCTTGGCTGCCGACCTGCGGCCCAGATGGAGCAGGTGCCGGAGCGGGCGCGGGAGCCGGAGCGGTCGTTGCCACTGGGGCAGGCGGAAGCTCTTCAGGCGCTTCGCGCGAGCAGGCGGCGATGGCGCTGGCTGAGGCGAGCAGCATTACCGTGGCAGCAGGCTTGTTCATCATGATCATCCTTTCCCGTCAAAGTTAAGGCAGCGACTGAGTCGCTAATAGAAATAGCATATTTGCCGCGTCAGGGCCGGATCGGTCCCCAGGCAGGGTCAGACGCGTCAACCGGAGTGGGTAAGCGGCGCTCGTTCCGCCCTGTCAAATCCACCTGCCACAGCCCGGATCGACCGGCATTGCGGGTGGTGCGGAAGAACTGGATGATCCGGCCGTTCGGCGCCCAGGTCGGTGCTTCGTCCTGCCATCCATTTGTAAGCACTTTAAGATTGCGTCCCGTCGGTGTCATCACCGCAACATTGAAATCGCCGGCGATCCGCGTGAACGCGATCTGATCGCCGCGCGGACTCCATTCAGGGGTCGCACAGCGCCCGCCGAAAAAGGTGATCCGGCGCTGGTTGGTCCCGTCTGCATCCATAACATAGCATTGCTGCGAACCTGATCGGTCGCTTTCGAACACGATCTTGCTGCCGTCAGGCGAATAGGATCCCGCAATGTCGATACCGGGCGTATTCGTGAGCCGGGTCGATTCCCCACCTGTCACAGACACGCGGTAGATGTCGGTATTGCCTGCGACCGCCATCGAATAGAGAATGAACTTGCCATCAGGTGACCAGCGCGGTGCGAGCGTCGGGCTCTTGTTCTCAGTCACTAAGGTCTGGCTTCCACGACCAATGTCATAGACATAGATGCGCGGATTGCCGTCGACATAAGACAAATACAGCAGCTTTGAATAGTCTGGCGAATAACGCGGGGTAAGCGCCGTCGCACTGCCAAGCGTCAGGAACCGGTGATTGGCCCCGTCAGAATCCATCACCGCAAGGCGTTTGACGCGCTTATCCTTAGGCCCGGTCTCCGCAATATACGCGATCCGGCTGTCGAAAAACGGGTCTTCGCCTGTTAGCCGAGCATAGATCAAGTCGGAGCATTTGTGCGCCGCGCGGCGCCAATCAGCCGGGCTTACCACCCAGCCTTCGCGGATCAGCTCGTCTTTCAGCGCAACATCATACAGATAGCATCCCACCACCAGCTTATCGTCCTCGCGCGCGCGGACATAGCCGTGCACCAGCATCTCTGCACCGCGTCCTGACCAACTGCCCCAGGAAGGTGCAGTGATCTGCGGAAAAGTCGGCTGCGGAAGACTGTCCGGTCCGGTCGGCTTAAACAATCCGTTATTCCTGAGATTGCCGGTGATCACACGCGCAACTTCCTGCCCCAGTGCGGCAGTCCCGCTTGCGCTGGCAGGGGTAGGCTGGTCACGATCCGTCGCGAACGCAGGGATCGCGATCCCGATATCGGACCAGTCGCTTTCATCGGTAACGGTAAAGGTCAGCCCGCCGTCGTCGGCATCGATGCCGGACGGAGCGATACCGGTGGTTTCCACCGCGCCACCTTCAGCAAGCGGCTGGTCAAGGTCAGAATTCTGAGCTGATCCGACGCCAGTAAAACCAGCGCTAAGCAGCGCAAAAGCGAACACATGTTTTTTCATTGTGACAGGTTCCTATCGAAGCGCGCCCCGCGGATCGACTTCCAGGCGTTGTAATATTCGTCAGGCAGGTCAAACGGCGCGGCAAGTTGCACCGCTCGGATTGCACGTTCGGCATGCAGCGGAGCCTGCGGCCGGTTTGAATCGGTCAGCCCTGACTGATTGATCACGCGCGGACGCCCTTTAAGGCGCCCCTCTTCATCGAGCTCAAATGCGAGCACGGATACCAGCCGGTCCGCATCGATCCCCTGAGGTGCCGTCCAATGCGGGCGGACTTGTCGCACAATCGCTTGGACAATAGAGGCTTTCGCGCTTGGCCCGATTTGCGAAGCGGGAATGCGCGTCTCATCAGTACTGGTGGAGCCGCCTTGACCCGTCAGGAAATCATTGCCGATCCGGCTGCCGCCGCGATTTGCGGCGGGCTGCGGAGGTGTCGGCGCAGGCCTTGCCACAGGCGAGTTGGCCGGGCGCGGCTCGCGCGCTGCGCGCGGATCAGGCAAAGGAGCGGCCGCAACTTGGGGTTCGACCGGCTCGCTCGCAGGCGAAGGGTCATCGCTCAACGTCGGCGCGATTGCGGCTCTGCTCTCCGGCACGATGGCAGGCGCTGTCGCTTCGAGGCTGACTTCGCTCGCAAGACTTACAGTCATGCGCTGTGCGCCCCCGGCGAAGGGATCAGGAGCAGGCTGAAGCACCAAGAGAGCGACAACACCGATATGCAGCGCCACAGCAATCGGCACAGCGATGCGGTCTTCACGGGCAAAGGCAGTCTCTCCCATCAACCTACCTCGTCTATGGACTGGTGCCTGAATCTAACGTGACCAGCGAAATCGACGAACAGCCCGCGCGGTTAAGCTCGCCCAGCACAGCCATCGTCCGCCCATAATCGACGGCGCGGTCCCCGCGAAACACGATCGTAGGCTGCTGCGCACCGGTGCCGCAGCCGATTTGCGTCACGGCTTCAGGAAAACCGCCGACCGGCACAGCGGCTTCATCCACGTAGATAATCCCGTCGCGATCGACTGAGATGGTGATTTGCTCAGGCGTCTGATCGACAGGGTTCGCTCGGCTTTCCGGCAACTCGATCGGTACGCCTACCGCGAGCAGCGGGGCTGTCACCATGAAGATGATAAGCAGCACCAGCATGACATCGACAAACGGCGTCACATTGATTTCAGACATCGGCGCGCGGCGCGACCGGCGGCTCGGTCGCCCGGAGGAAGAGAGCGAGGCGCCCATTATCCCTTGTCCAGTTCGCGGCTCAGCCCGGCATGGACCCGGTCAGCAAAACGCTGAAGCTTGGCTTCGAAGCGGTTCACTCGGTCCGATAGCCGATTGTATCCGATCACTGCAGGGATTGCGGCAAACAGACCAATTGCGGTTGCAAACAAGGCTTCGGAAATGCCGGGTGCCACCACCGCAAGCGAAGAGCTTTCCTGTGCGCCGATCTGGAAGAAGCTGTTCATGATGCCCCATACCGTACCGAACAGGCCCACGAACGGTGCGACTGAGCCGGTGGTTGCAAGAAAGCCCAGCCGGGTTGCAAGTTCGTCCGCTTCATGCCCCACTTGGCTGGCCATCGCTGCGCTGATCCGGTCACGCGCTGCGCCCCGATCAAGCGTGGTCCCTGCAGTCGAGCGCTTCCATTCATCAAGCCCAGCACCCGCCACCCGGGCAATCGGATATTCGCGCCGCGCCGCTTTCGTCAGCATTGCATCGCGTTCGCGCGTTTCCCAGAAATCGGATTCGTAACTGGTTGAAGACTTTTCCAGCCCGCGCATCTTAAGCGAAAACGAGACCAGGATCGTCCACACCCAGATGCTCGCGAGGATCAGCCCGGCCATGACCGCCTGCACCACGATGTCGGCAGACAGGAAAAGCTCCAAGGGGTCAAGCCGAGCGGTTTCGCTGGCAGCAGCGCTTAATAAAGTGAGCGACACAGGTGTTAGAGCTCCTCTGCTTGCATGAATGTACGAAAGGCCGCGCGCCAGGCTTCCGGCTGGCGACGAGGTCGCCCTTCCGGTGTCAGAAAGCCGGCGCGCACTTCAGCCCGTGCCAGCACATCGCCTTCGCGCTGGGCAACCTGCACCATCCGCACGCTGGCTGCGCCGATCTCAGTGCTGCGGGTTTCGATAATGACGTCGTCATCAAGCCGCGCTGGGCTGACATATTTGATCTGCATTTCGGTGACCGCATAGGCGCCTTCACCGGCTTCGATCGCGGCGCGCTGATCGATCCCGAGCAACCTCAAAAGGTCAGACCGGGCGCGCTCAAACCATCGGAGATAATTGGCATGATAGGTGATGCCCGACAGATCGGTGTCCTCGTAATAGACCCTGACGCCATAAAGGTGGCGCGGGCCATCGAACACGCCGCCAGGTAGATTAGGCTCGACCATACACTTTCAGCGATTAGCGCAGCTGAATGAAGCTGCCTAGACGGGCTCTGACGATGTCCACCTGAACGAAGATGAAACGAGAGATTTGGTGCATGATGATGGTCAGGCCAGGGGGCTCGAGGAGCCTATTTTGCGATCATCAGACCCAATGGCTGGCCGCCGAAGATATGGACATGCAGATGCGGAACTTCTTGTCCGCCATGCATTCCGATATTGGCGAGCAGACGATAACCCGGCTCGACCAGCCCTTTTGCGCGTGCCACTTCGCCCACCGCGCGTACGAACCCGCCAATTTCCGCATCACTCGCCTTAGCCGAGAAATCGTCCCAGCTCACATAGCGGCCCTTAGGAACGACGAGGGTGTGCACTTCCGCCTGCGGATTGATATCTTCAAAGGCATAGGCCCAGTCGTCTTCGTAAACCTTGTTCGAAGGGATCTCCCCGCGCAGGATCTTCGCGAAGATGTTGTCATCATCATAGGGCTGTGTCGGATCAATCGGCATGCAGCTATTCCTTCACGTTCCTGCTCGCTTTTTCGGCAATTCCCGAGACCCCTTCGCGGCGCTCTAGCTCAGCCATTACATCGTCGAAGGACAGACCTTTTGCGCGCAGCAGCACCAGCAAATGAAACAGCAAATCCGCGCTTTCGCTGACTACCTCGTCAGCGCTGCCCGAAACCGCTGCGATCACCGCTTCGGTCGCCTCTTCGCCCAGTTTCTGTGCGATCGCCGCAATCCCTTTCGCGTTGAGGGACGCAACGTAGCTTGCCTCAGCCGGCGCGGACATGCGGGCAGCGATTGTGGCTTCGAGGCGTTGCAAAGTGCTCATGGCCAAGCATCTCGCGTAAACCGAACTTCCAGGCAAGCGCTATGTGCCCCAAGCCGGAAGGCGTTATGTCCCTGGGTTCGGAAGGCATCATATCCCTCGCGCCGGGAGGCGCTATATCCCCAAGCCGGGAGGCGTTATACTCCTCGGGCCGGAAGGCCGGCATCGCGCAGCGCTCTATGGGCATCGCTGATCGAATGGGTGCCGAAGTGAAAGATCGACGCGGCGAGCACTGCGCTGGCATGGCCTTGGCGCACACCTTCGACCAGATGCTCAAGCGTGCCGACCCCGCCGCTGGCGATCACGGGGATACTGACTGCGTCTGCAATCGTGCGGGTGAGGTCCAGATCATAGCCTGCTTGCGTCCCGTCACCGTCCATGCTGGTCACCAGCAATTCGCCAGCACCTAGCTCGGCGACTTTGGCGGCATATTCGAGCGCATCAATCCCGGTTGGTTTGCGCCCGCCATGCGTGAAGATTTCCCATTTGGGGGGAGCCTCGCCTGCGCTGGGTACAACGCGCCGCGCATCGACGCTGGCGACAACGCACTGGCTGCCAAACCGCTCCGCGATTTCAGCTACCAATTGAGGCCGCGCCACCGCGGCAGAATTGATCGCAACCTTGTCTGCCCCGGCTAAGAGCAGCGCGCGGGCATCGTCAACCGTGCGCACGCCGCCGCCCACCGTGAGCGGCATGAAGCACACTTCGGCGGTGCGCTTGACGATATCAAGCAATGTGCCGCGGTCTTCGTGGCTGGCCGAGATATCGAGGAAGCACAACTCATCGGCCCCTGCCGCATCATATGCGCGCGCTTGCTCGACCGGATCGCCTGCATCTTTCAAGTCGACGAAATTGACGCCTTTGACCACCCGGCCTTCAGCGACATCGAGGCAAGGAATAACGCGCACTCTTACCGTCATGATGCACTATCATCCGAAACACGGGCCCCTGGCGTCGTGAAGATGCCCGCCAGGCACTGATCGCCTTCACAGCCATCTTCACCAATGAAGGGGATAAGCAAGAACGGCCACAAAAAGCTGGCAAAGAACGCCCCCGCCATTCCGTAAACGAGACCTTGCGAACCAAAGCGCGGCTCCAAGAACTGCGCCACTGCGAGAGCCAGAACCAAGAATACCACGACATTGATCAACGCGACCAGCGGCGTTGAAACCGTGATCCCTGCAAGAAAGGTAAGGACAAAGAACAGACAGCCGATCTGCCTCATCTAGATAGTGCTCCTGCCAATCATGATGCGCGCGCTCCCAGTTGGATTGCCGCCGCGAGATCAAGGCGGCCTTCATACAGCGCTCGCCCGGTAATCACCCCTTCGATCCCTTCATGCGCATGCAGACTGAGAATATGAATGTCATCGAGCCCTTTTACTCCGCCGCTTGCAATCACCGGGATATCAACTTGCCGCGCGAGTTCGACCGTCGCATCGATATTGACGCCTTTCAGCAGCCCATCGCGCCCGATATCAGTGAAGAGCAGGCTGGCAACGCCTGCATCCTCAAACCGGCGCGCCAGATCGACCACAGGGACATCGGAAACCTCCGCCCAACCTTCGGTCGCAACCATCCCGTCTTTGGCATCGACTGCAACCACGATACCACCTTCCCATTCGCGCGCCATCGCCCGCACGAAATCCGGATCTTTCAGCGCCGCTGAACCCATCACCACACGCGCTACGCCGAGATTGAACCAGCCTTCGACTGCGGCAGCATCGCGAATGCCGCCGCCGAGTTGCACATAGCCGGGAAAGCGTTCGATGATCGCTTCGACGGCTTCGCGGTTTTCGGTACGCCCGGCAAAGCTGCCGTCGAGATCGACCACATGGAGGTGCTCAGCGCCCACTTCGGCAAACATCATCGCTTGTGCTGCCGGATCATCGCCATAGATCGTGGCGCGATCCATATCGCCTTCTGCTAAGCGCACGACTTCGCCAGCTTTGAGATCAATCGCGGGAAAGACGATCATAGCCCGCTTCTTTGTCGCTTGGCGCACCGGCTCTTCACGGGTTCCACTCCAGAAAGCGCTTCAGCGTCTCAACTCCGTATTCCTGGCTCTTTTCCGGGTGAAACTGAACGCCAAGCACATTGTCCTTCGCAACCGCGGCGACAAGGCCTTCGCCATGGTCAGTCATCGCTGCAATATCCTGCGGACGCTCAGCCGCGAAGTGATAAGAGTGAAGGAAATAGGCTTCTCCATCCTCTATCACAAAATGATCCTTGGCGTGCGGCAGCAACGCGACATCGTTCCAGCCCATATGCGGGATCTTCACCGCCGGATCGCTTGGCGTAAGCAGCCGCACATCGCCTGCAATCCAATTGAGCCCAGCGGTCTCGCCATGTTCCAGCCCCCGGGTCGCAAGCAATTGCATGCCTACACAAATGCCCAGAAACGGAGCAGCGCCCACTTCCACCCGCTCCCTCATCGCTTCAATCATTCCAGGGATTGCGCGCAACCCTTGCGCGCAGGTCTTGAACGATCCCACACCCGGCAGCACGATCCGGTCAGCCGCGCGCACGATATTCGCATCTGCAGTGACCGTGACGCTCGCGCCAGCGGCTTTCAGCGCGTTGTGTACCGAATGCAGATTGCCCGCCCCGTAATCCACGAGCGCGACAACCTCAGCCACCGATCTGCCCTTTAGTGCTGGGGATTGCCTCCCCTTTGCGCAGATCGCGTTCGACCGCGACCCTCATCGCTCGGGCAAAACCTTTATAGATGCTTTCGCAAATGTGGTGGTTATTGGTCCCATAGAGAAGCTCGACATGCAGCGTGATACCAGCTGTTTGTGCAATCGATTCAAACCAGTGGCGAATAAGCTCGGTATCCCATTCGCCCAGCTTTTCCTGAGTGAACCCGGCTTTCCACACACAATAGGGCCGCCCCGAGATATCAAGCGCAACGCGGCTCAAGGTTTCGTCCATCGGCGAATAGGCACTGCCATAGCGCCCGATCCCCGCTTTGTTGCCGAGCGCGTCGCTGATCGCCTGACCAAGTGCCAGAGCCGAATCCTCGGTGGTGTGATGCTGGTCAACGTGCAAGTCGCCAGCCACTTTCATGCTGACATCGATCAAAGAGTGTTTTGAAAATTGTTCGACCATATGATCGAGAAAACCGATCCCCGTCGCAACATCATAAGCTCCGGTCCCATCAAGATTGACGGTAACCGCGATGTCGGTTTCGGCAGTTTTCCGAACAATTGAGCCTATTCTGGGAGCATCAGCCGCAGCGTTCATCATGCCTGCGCTATAAGCGCGTTCGCGCTGCACGCAAGCAGCACTGGCCTTGCACTTCCATGAAACCAATTGGAACACTGAGCTCGTCGGGGTAATAGTCGCGTTAAACCCTTGACCAGCGCCGCACCGCTCGCCACTTCTCTGTCTACCATGACCGACGATACGCCGGACAGCCTGATACCCTATGACGAGATCGTCCAGGAGGCGTTGCGTGCTGTTGTCGGCCGCGTGCTCGGCGAGATTGAACGAGGTGGCGGAGAGCTTCCGGGCAATCACCACTTCTACATCACCTTCAAGACCAATGCCGCAGGGGTTTCGATCCCGCCGCATTTGCGCGAGCGCTTTCCTGATGAGATGACGATCGTGCTGCAGAACAAGTTCTGGGAGCTCGAAGTGGCCCAGAACGGGTTCTCGGTTGGGCTGTCATTCAATCAGATCCCTGCCAAATTGCAGGTGCCGTTCGCTGCGATCACAGCATTTGTCGATCCGGCGGTCGATTTTGGGCTGCAATTCCAGGCGACAGTCGAAGATCTTGCCCCTGAAGTGCATGATGAAGCCGGCAATGATGGCAGTGACAGCGTACCGCCGTCCCCGGACGGCGATGGCGACGGATCGAATGTCGTGTCGATCGATTTCGGCCGCAAAAAATGAGCCCGCCGGATCTAAGGGACTGATGGACAGGCAATTGCACAATGCCCTTACGATCCAAATCAAAGGCTAAGGATGCTGCCGGAGTTCGGGAAAAGGCAGAAACAAGCGCGAGCGGACAGGCTGTGAATGCCGTTCTGGCTGGTATCATTTTGCGAGGCCTGGGCGATGTGGTGCTCGACAAGCTCGAACAGCGCCTGGTTATCGCGCGCTATGATCCGGCAAGAGCTCGCGATCTGATCGATGGCCGCACAGTCTTTACGAGCCTTGCGCTCTATGGAGCCAGCAAGCTTGCGACCCGCTCTGTCCCAGGCCTTGCCGTGGTCGCAGGCGGGCTGTTCGCAAAAAGCCTGTATGATCGCGGCAAACGTCTCCAGCGCAGCCGTGCCCGAACAGGAAACGCGCGCACCGGCGAATGAAGCGCCTATCAGGCGTAAGGATATCATAGCCGGACGCATGATTTTGTCCCGCACCCCTTGATTTTCGCATAGGCTTTGTCCCATCGGGGCGCATGACCGGCCCGCTCAGCACTTCTCCGCTTCAGACCAAGACGCTTAAGCGACGCGGGTTGCTGTTTATCCTCTCGTCTCCATCAGGCGCTGGCAAAACCACATTATCGCGCATGCTGCTCGCAGCTGATCCGCTGATCGCGCTATCGATCTCAGCGACCACGCGCCCCCCGCGCCCCGGAGAGGTGGATGGCGTGCATTATTATTTCGTCTCGGAGACCGAATTCGACCGGATGGTCAAAGAAGACGAGTTTTACGAATGGGCTGAGGTCTTCGGATATCGCTACGGGACACCCAAAGGCGCGATCCGCAATGCGCTCAAGGAAGGCCGCGACTTCCTGTTCGATATCGATTGGCAAGGCACTCAGCAACTCTATCAGAAGGATCAGCAGGATGTCGTGAGCGTCTTCATCCTCCCGCCAAGCCTCACGGAGCTACGGCGCCGTCTGGAAAGCCGCGCGCAGGATAGCGACGAGGTGATCGACAGCCGGATGGAGCGTGCCCGCGCAGAAATCAGCCACTGGGCCGAATACGATTATGTCGTGATCAATGACGATGTTGATGAGTGCTTTGCCCGTGTGTGCGAAGTGCTTGATGCGGAACGCATGCGCCGCACCCGTCAGACCGGATTGATCGGTTTCGTGCGCGAATTGATGGGCTAGGCGCGGCTCATCAGATCGCGCGATCGAGTATGGCTAGGCTGTCCCGCGCTGTTCCAGCTCTTCGAGCAATTGTTCAAGCTGCTCTTCGATGATCGCGCCGCTATCGCCGCCGCCATAATTGAGCGCGCCGCTCGAAAAGGTCGAGCCAAACGTATCGGCCAGCGATTTGGTCTGCAAAATGCCTGAGGCAAAATCGCGCGTTGTCAGACTGTCGAGCGGATGGATGAATGCGCCCCACACCAGCCCTTGGCCCACCGCATAACGGGCATCGAGCGCGGTATCGAAATTGGCTTGTAACAGCCGCAGCATCGCGCCTTCTGGCAGCGCTTCGACAGCAGCAATCGGAGTGATGATGCGCATCCGCGCTGCATTGGGATCCGTCACCACCAGCATCATGCGTTCATCGAGCGAAAACTCCCACATATTGCCGTTACGGGTCGCATCCCCATCAAGGGCGGCGATCACCTGATCGATCTGCTCAAGGATATCGGCGACTTCAGGCCCGGGCTCTGCTGGTTCAGCTGGCGGTTCCTCTTCACTGAAATCGGGGGGCGGCAGACGGTCCTGCGCAGCAGCGCCTGGCGGACCAGCTAAAGCAAAGCCGAGCAAAACGGCGATGCGCACAGCACTAGATCGAAGGACACTGGTCATAAACGCGCTCCAAAGGCTGTGCTCATTGGTTAAAGGTTCGCGCAGCGCAATCGCTTGGTTACACCCTCACCAGCACGAAACCTAGGCGCGACCTGCAAAACCAAACCGCCTACGCCGATCGCGCTTATTGCAAGGTAAGCTCAGTACCGACAGTGCGAAACTCGCGCGGGCCAAGCTCACGCTCATGCGCAATCCTAACCGAGTGGATCGCGGCTTCAATCTCGCGCCGCCAGTGATCGAGGAATTTGAACAGCACCGGATAATCGGGCGCTTCATCGTAATCCTGCCAGACATATTGCTGCAACAGCGAGGGATAATCAGGCAAGAAGTAGAAAACCTCAGCGGTCAGCAAGCCATAACCGTCCAATTGCCGTTCAAAGTCGCGGTCTGCCATACGCTGCCCTTTCGTATTACGTCGCGAAAGGAATGCTGCAAAACGGTTACGATTAAGTCAATTGTGTCTTTGTCAGCCTTCTGTGCATAATTTTCAAAAAGTCTAAGGGCTTGCGGCTGGCACTCTATTGCTCAGAGTGCCAGCTACCGCGCCCCTTATCCCGCTCCTGCCGGATCGTTAAACAGACTCGGCAAAGCTGCGTTGACGATCCCGCCATCGACTGTGACGGTATCACCCACCACATAATCGCCGGCCCGGCTGCACAGATAGATCGCGGCAGCGGCCATGTCTTCTTTGGTGCCGATCCGCTTTGCCGGGATGATCGCAGCCGACGCATCAGGCGCATTCTTAGCAGCCTTGTTCATCTCGCTCGCAAACGCGCCCGGCGCAATCGACGTCACGACTATGTTGTCTTGGATGAGCCGAGCGGCCATGCGCCGGGTAAGCTGGATCACGCCCGCTTTCGACGCCTGATAGGCATAGGTCTCCCACGGATTGATCCGCTGTCCATCAATCGATGAGACATGGATCACCTTTGCGGGATGCGCGCCTTTACCCGCTTCGACCAGCAGGTTGTGCAGCTTCTGCGTCAGGAAAAACGGGGTTTTGACGTTCAAATCCATCGTCCGGTGCCAGCCCGCTTCGCTGAATTCGAGATAAGGCTGACCCCAGGCGGCACCTGCATTGTTGATAAGAATGTCGAGCTTGTCTTCGCGCGCGGCGATCTCATCAGCAAGATGCTGTATACCATCCATCTGAGAAAGGTCAGCCGGAATACCGACGACTTTATCCGCGCCGAATTGCTCGATCGTCTCCTGCATCTGATCGACCTTACGAGCCGAGATGTAGACCCGCGCGCAGCCTGCCGCGAGCAGGCCTTCGACAAACATCTTGCCGATCCCGCGTGATCCACCGGTAACCAAGGCGACACGGCCATCGAGACTGAAGAGTGATTGAATATCCATTGCCGGTCCCCTTAATAGCCGCTCATGTCCGCCACGCGGTTGGCGTGGAAATAGGCATCGCCGAGGAATTCCTGCAAAGCCCGATCGCGCTTCATGTAAAAGCCGATATCGTATTCATCGGTCATCCCGATGCCCCCATGCATCTGTACGCCTTCCTTGACAGCAAGGCCGGCGGCTTTGGCAACTTTCGCTTTGGCGACAGAGCTCATCAGTTCAGCCTGTTCGCTTCCTGCATCAAGCAATTGCTGCGCTTTGATCACAGCGGCACGCGCGATCTCGACTTCAGAATAGAGGTGGCTCGCACGGTGCTGGAGTGCCTGGAACTCGCCGATCAACTGGCCGAATTGCTTGCGCTGCTTCAAGTAATCGATGGTCATATCCATCGCTCCGCGCGCAACCCCGACGCCTTCTGCTGCCGCGCCGATCCGCCCGGCGGTGAGCACCGCGTTGAGCACTTCGCGGCCATTATCAACCTCGCCAATGACGGCATCCCCGGCCAGTTCGACGCCATCAAACGTAGTGCGGGTCGCAACCGAGCTATCGACCAGACGGACAGCGTCATGCGCCATCCCTGCTGCATCCTTAGGCACAGCGAACAGCGTGATGCCATCATCATCGTCATCGCTGCCCGAAGTTCTGGCTGCGACCACCAGCATGTCTGCGCTGACCCCGTGGATGACGAAGCTCTTGGCACCTGACAGCTTAAAGCCATTGCCTGATTTTTCAGCGCGCGTGGTGATCCGGCTCGGGCGATGCTTTGCAGTCTCGTCGATTGCGACAGCGAACACGCTTTCGCCAGACACCAGACCCGGCAGGTAGCGCTGCTTGAGCTCTGCGGAGCTGTGCTTCAGCGCGGTAGCGGCCAGAACCGAAGAAGTGAGGAAAGGCGATGGCGTGAGATTGCGGCCGATCTCTTCCAGCACGATTCCCGCTTCAACATGGCCGAGCCCTAGCCCGCCATCCTCTTCGCTGACCAGCATCCCGGTAAAGCCCATTTCGGCGAATTGATGCCACAGCTTGTGGCCAAATCCATCAGGGCAGTTGCCGTCGCGATAATGGCGCAATTGCTTGGCGATATTGCCTTCTTCGGCCATGAACGCGCTGGCGCTATCGGCCAGCATCGCCTGATCGTCATCGTGATACAGCGGCATTGTGAGGGTCCTCTCCCGTCTTTTATGTGGCACGGGCCGCCCTCGACCATGCGAGAGCGGCCCGTCAGTTTATTAGCCTGGCTTAAGCGCCTGGCAGTTCAAGAATGCGTTTCGAAACCACGTTGAGCATGACTTCCGAAGTGCCGCCTTCGATTGAGTTTGCTTTCGTCCGCAGCCAATTGCGCGATGGCTTGCCGCCATCGGTCTCGTCGCTTTCCCATTCGAGGCTGCGCGAGCCGCCGGTCGCCATCATGAGTTCATGACGCCGCTTATTAAGCTCGGTCCCGACATATTTCATCATGTTGGGCTGGGCCGGATGCGCTTTGCCAACTTTGATTTCGTCGAGAAATTTCTCGCCCATCGCGCCGTAAGCGAGCGCATCGACATCGAACATTGCAAGCTCTGCGCGCAGCACAGGGTCGATTTCGTCCCCTGTCTTGGCGGCATGGCGCTTCATCGCTGCACCGATGGCTGAAGTCCGGTCGCCGCCCCCGGCGCCTGAGATCATCTCGCGCTCATGGCCCAGCAGATATTTCGCAACATCCCAGCCGCGATTGATCTCGCCGACATAGGCCGGGATGCCTTCGCCATAGGACTTGGGCACTTTCACATTGTCCATGAACGTTTCACAGAAAGGCGAATTGCCGCTGATCAGCTTGATTGGCTTAGTCGAGACACCTTCGCTTTCCATGTCGAACAACATGAAAGTGATGCCTTGATACTTGTTCTCCTTGTCGGTCCGGACGAGGCAGAAAACCCAGTCGCACTGATCGGCATAAGAGGTCCAGACTTTCTGGCCGTTGACGATCCAGTGATCGCCTCCGTCAGGGTCAGAAACGTGTTCGCCAAAGGTCTGCAAGCTCACAAGGTCGGAACCCGAGCCCGGTTCTGAATATCCCTGGCACCAGCGGATTTCGCCGCGCGCAATCTGTCCGAGGAAGTGCTTTTTCTGCTCTTCAGTGCCGAAATGCAAAAGCGCCGGGCCAAGCATCCAAATGCCAAAGCTCGATAGCGGCGGACGGGCGTTGATCCGGCTCATTTCCTCGCGGAGCACTTTCGCCTCCGCAGGGCTCAGGCCAGCGCCGCCATATTCCTTCGGCCAAGCGGGAACAGTGTAGCCTTTGGCGAGGCAGGCATCGAACCAGGACTTTTGCGCTTCGTTCTTGAATTCAGCGCGGCGACCGCCCCAGTAGACGTCTTCTTCATCGCGCACCGGCTCGCGCATTTCAGCCGGACAATTGGCTTCCAGCCAAGCGCGCGTCTCTGTGCGGAATGTTTCCAGATCGGCCATGATCCGATTCTCCTCTCAATAACTCCCACTTGACGCTTACGTTATCGTGATTTGGCACACCCTCGCAAGCGCGGATTTCCGGCGTCTTGCAAGGGCAATGCATGCCGTAGCGTCAATCAGCCGATCGCTTTGCATGCATTGACGATCCTTGCGTGACGCTTAGGCTAAAGCCTAACTTGCACGAGCTATAATGTCGGGATTCGCACCTGCCGCCACATCACCAGAGCGCACGCAATGAGTTACATAACAGGTAAGGTGCCGCTCCGGCTCAAACTTATCAATGGGTTCGGAACGGTCGCGTTCGGTATCAAAGATGTAGGCTTTCTCTACTTCCTTTTGCCGTTCTACAATCTGGTGCTCGGGGTCGAGGCTTGGATCGTCTCGCTCGCGCTCGCCACGGCCCTCGTTATCGATGGGTTTGTCGATCCGCTGATTGGCCATCTCTCCGACCGGACATACACGCGATGGGGCCGACGCCTGCCATGGCTCTATATTGCGCCAATCCCGCTCGCGCTGGTGTGGGTGCTGCTATGGTCGCCGCCTTTCGCTGGTGTCCCTGGCTTTTGGGAGATCGTCGCGCTCACTGCATGCGTGCGCATCCTCTTGTCAGCGTGCGAAGTGCCGTCAATCAGCCTCGTTCCCGAGATCACCGATGATTATGACGAACGCACAACGATGTTCCGGTTCCGGTTTCTCGCTGGATGGCTCGGCGGGCTCTTTATGATGGTGATGGCGTATTCGGTTTTCCTCCCCACGCCTGAAGCGCAATTGCAACCCTCGGGATACGCCGCTTATGGTGCGTTTGGCGCTGTCATGATGGCGATTGCCGTCATCGGATCTGCGGCCGGCCAGCACAGTCTGGTTGCCCGCCGTCCGCCAACCGCACCCCCGCAATTCTCGCTTGGGCATGCGTTCGGCGAAATCTTCGACGCTTTTCGTGAGCGCGCTTTCGTTATCTTCGCGCTCGGCGCGCTGGCGGCTTACATCGGGCAGGGCCTGACCTTTTCGATGACGACCTATGTCAATCTGTATGTCTGGCAATTCAACGACATCGCGTTCCAGATTTTGCCGGTAGTGCTTGCCAGTTCCGTCATCTTCATGTTCCTGCTTGTCGGCCCGCTTCATAAGCGCTTTGGCAAACCCAACAGCGCGGCTGGCGGAGCATTAGTGGGTATGGTGTTTCAGTTTTCGCCATACCTGCTGCTGCTTGCAGGGCTTTGGCCGCAGCCAGGCTCCACCGCTTCGACTGCTCTGCTCCTGTGCCTTATGGTCATCGGCAACACCGCAGGGATCGTGGCGCTCATTTCGTCGACATCGATGGTGGCAGAGATTATCGAAGCATTCGAGGAACGCACTGGCAAGCGTGCAGAAGGCACCTTCTACTCAGGCAATTGGCTGGTGCAAAAATGCGCCAGCGCAGGCGGCCTTCTTCTGTCTGGTATGATAATCCAGACGCTTGGGATCGAACAGGGCACACCGCAAGACGCGATTTCGCCTCAGATTGTAACTCAGCTTGCGCTCGCTTTCATGATCGTAGGCGTCATACTCGGGCTGATCGCCACGTTCTGGCTAATGCGCTTCCCGATTACCCGCGAACAGCATGAAGCGCGGGTCGCAGCAAAGCGTGCACGCGAAAGCGCGAGCGATATTCCGGCGCCTGCTGATCCGGTCGACAATGCAGTCCGCACTGATCCGGACGCCCCCGTCGCCACTCCTTAGAGCAACCCCCTTAGCAAATCAGAGGTTGGCGCAGCCTTCGCGCTCTGCCACCATCAGCGCAATCAGAGTCGAGTGATTTAGGACGAGAGGAACACTCCCATGGATTTCGAACCCACTGAACGCCAGGCCTATTGGCGCGATCGCGTGCGCGACTTCATCGAAAAGGAAGTGCGCCCCAATGTCGGTACCTACAAACAGCAAGACGCCGAAGGCGAACGCTGGAAAGTGATCCAGGTGATCGAAGACAAGAAAAAGCTCGCGAAAGACGCCGGGCTTTGGAACCTCTTCATGCCGCCGCGCAATGACAGCCATCACCATGTCGATGACACCTTTGAATTCGAAGGCCCTGGCCTCACCAATCTCGAATATGCGTTATGCGCTGAAGAAATGGGCCGGATCGGCTGGGCGAGCGAAGTGTTCAATTGCTCAGCCCCTGACACCGGCAATATGGAAGTGTTTCACCGCTACGGCACGCGCGAGCAGAAAGAGCGCTATCTCCAGCCGTTGATGCATGGCGAAATCCGCTCAGCCTTCTTGATGACAGAGCCTTTCACGGCATCGTCTGACGCGACCAATATCGAAACCCGGATCGAACGCGATGGCGATGAATACGTCATCAACGGCCGGAAATGGTGGTCTTCGGGGGCCGGCGATCCGCGTTGCAAAGTGGCGATTGTGATGGGCAAGACCGATTTCGAAGCTAAGCGTCACGCGCAGCAATCGATGGTGCTGATGGATCTCGATGCGCCAGGCGTTAACATCCTGCGGCACCTGCCTGTCTTCGGTTACGACGATGCACCACACGGCCATATGGAAATCGAGCTGAAAGACGTGCGCATCCCGGCCTCTAACATGCTGCTCGGCGAAGGGCGCGGGTTCGAAATCGCGCAAGGACGCCTTGGTCCGGGCCGGATTCACCATTGCATGCGCACGATCGGAGTTGCCGAAGAAGCGCTTGAGAAGATGTGCAAGCGCCTGCAAGAGCGCGAAGCCTTTGGTAAGCCGATCTACAAGCATTCGGTCTGGGAAGAGCGGATTGCCCGCGCTCGGATCGACATCGACATGACGCGCCTTCTCTGTCTCAAGGCAGCTGATATGATGGACAAGGTTGGCAATAAGTCAGCCAAGCAGGAAATCGCCATGATCAAGGTCCAGGCGCCGAATATGGCGCTGCAGATCATCGACGATGCGATCCAGGCCCATGGCGGCGGCGGTGTATCAGAGGATTATGGCCTCGCTGCAGCGTACGCTCATCAGCGCACCTTGCGCCTCGCCGATGGTCCCGACGAAGTGCACGCGCGCTCGATTGCGCGGATGGAAATCGGCAAACACGTGCCTAATGAAGGCCCCGAAGCCAACGCGCTTCGCGGCGGCATTGGCGATGCGGCCAACGATCCCGGTGCGCTCAGCTCAGGCGATATGGGCGTAGCGCGCTAAGCGGAAACTCCCGAACGAGCTTCCACGCCAGAGGGGATTAGCCAAAGTGGGGCGGTGTGCATTGCGCTCCGCCCCCTTTTGCAAAAGAGAGTGATGGATGGATATTGATTTCGACAAGGAAATGGTCGGGACTGTCGCAGTGCCCGAAGCCGATCAGCTTGACCTTGAAAAGCTGACAGCGTGGTTCGAAGCGCATGTCGAAGGGTTCGCTGGCCCGATCAGCTACAGCAAGTTCAAAGGCGGGCAATCGAACCCGACTTACAAGATCGAAACACCTCAAACCAACTACGTTTTGCGCCGCCAGCCCTTTGGCAAATTGCTGCCTTCAGCTCATGCAGTGGATCGCGAGTACACCGCGATGACCGGGCTGCACCCAACCGGCTTTCCAGTGCCGAAAACCTATGGCCTGTGCGACAATACCGACGTGATCGGGGCTAAGTTTTTCGTCATGAGCATGGCCGATGGCCGGTCGCTTTGGAACGGCGCGCTGCCCGGGATCGAGCCTGATCAGCGGCGCGAGATCTACTTCGCGTTGATCGACACCATGGCCGAATTGCATCTTAATGAGCCCGACCAGATTGGCCTCGGCGAGTATGGCAAGCCGAACGACTATTGCGCCCGCCAGATCGCCCGCTGGTCCAAGCAATACAAACTCTCAGAAACCGAGCACATGCCGGAAATGGAGCGGCTGATTGAATGGTTGCCTGAAACCATTCCCCCGCAGCAGGGAAGCTCGGTGGTGCATGGTGATTATCGGCTCGACAACGTGATTTTCCACCGAGACGAAAACCGGATCATCGCTGTCCTCGATTGGGAGCTCTCGACACTAGGCGATCCGATTGCCGATTTCAGTTATTTGATGCTCAACTGGCACAACCCGGCAGATGGGCGGGCAGGCCTGCTGGGGCTCGATCTCGAGACGCTCGGCATCCCTTCACAAGACGAAGCGGTCGACCGTTACGTCGCGCGCACCGGCTATGCCGTGCCGCCGATGGACTGGTACTTCGCCTATAACCTGTTCAGGCTTGCTGGCATCATGCAAGGTATCAAGAAGCGGGTGATCGATGGGACCGCTTCGTCCGCTCATGCCAAAGCGATGAGTGACCGCGTCCAGCCGCTCGCTGCGCGCGCCTTTGAATTTGCTAAGGCCGCAGGAATGCCGGAATAGACGACGCTTCAGAACGTTGCGTCAAACCGGATCACTGCGCCCATATCATCGGGTGCGTCGGCAAAATGGCCCGGCTGCCGGCGATAAAATAGACTGGCGGAAGCAAACCCAAACCCGAGCGGTGAACTCCACGCAAACTCGCTCATGATTTCTCGTCCCTCAGGAGAAAGCGAGAGGTTCTGACGCCCGATCTGGGGCGTTTCCGTCGCATAATCATACGCCACCGGGAGGTCGAACCGCAGCCCGCCGCCGCTGACACGCAGCGGCTGACTGACCCTGAAGCCCACGCTGTCGCCTTCATGAAACGTGCTGCGGCGAGTTAGGTCAAGCGACCAGCCTTCAGTAAAGAGCTGCGAACCCGATCCGATCAGCGAGCCTGCCCGCGGCCGGGTGAGCCCTGCGCGCACCGCGCCGCCAAGCTGCCAATTGCGGTCGATCCGCTGACGCGCTGCTCCGTCGAGAAACACCGTATCGGCACCGGTAATGCCAATCGCTGAATTGAAATGCGCGCCAAGCAAAGTGCCTTCTTCAGAAAGCCAGGTGAGCCCGAAGCTGGTGTCCAGCCCGCCAAACCTGCGATCAGCCGCGAGGCTGAACTGCGAAGTGGGACGCCGTTCGCGCAGCCCGGAGACGATGTCGCTGGCGCGGCGATCATCGCCGAGCCATGCGCGCCCGCTTTCAACAGACAGCGTCAGACCCCACGGGCCAAGCTGCCGGCGCGCAGCAAAGGCCACTTCGCTGTTTTCGACAAAGCCGAGATCGCTGCCAGCCGCTGGCGCGATCGCGAAGGCTGGGCGCTCTTGTCCTTGCAGCTGGCCAACGAGACCTTTGGCACCTTGCGCAATGGCAAAGCCAAGCTTGAGATCAGGCGCCACTTTCGCGGCGACCCGCGCGGCGAGCACCCGCGCCCCAAATGCGTCTTCAGGCGACAATTGAAGCGTGTGCGACCAGCCGAGCCCCGCGGCGAGTTGTCCTTCGCCCACCGTCACCGAGAGCGCCAATGCATCGCCGCCAGCCGAACGCGTAAACCCGCCACGCTCCACTGCGCCGCGCAGGCGCTGGACCTGCTGCGCATTGCGCGACTGGCTGCCGCCGAGCTCATATGTGTAGGCGCGCTCATATTGGTCGAGCACTATGGTGGTAAGGCTGGCGCCTGACAGCGCATCGCCCATCGCCGCTGACCCAAGCGCGAAATCGTCAGCCCGCGCCACCGCACCGTCAGTCCCGGCAATAGTGGTCGCGCCCTGCGGGGCAATCGCTGCGGCAATATCGAGAATGCCAGTGCCAAAGATCGAATCTGTCCCACTCGCGCCGACATCGCGCGCCGTGTCGAGCAGGATTTCGACGATTTCCTGGCCTGTCAGATTGGGAAACGCTTGAGCCAAGAGCGCGACCGCTCCTGCGACTTGCGGCGCAGCGAAGCTGGTCCCCGAAAAGAGCGTCACGAATTGCTGTCCGTCCACTGTCTCGATGAACACGTCGCCTTCATCATAAACACAGCAAATCCGCTCACCGCGCGCAGTAATGAAGGAGTTGGCAAAGCTCCCTGCCCGATTGCTGAAATCGGAAATCCCGCCTTGATCATCAACTGAGCCGACGATGATAACGTTGCCGTTGCCCGCTTGCTGCAAGCTCGCTGCAAACGGATCAGGCTCATTCGGATCATTTCCCGGTTCGGAGCCGTCGCCGCCATTGCCCGCGGCAACAACCACGACGATCCCGGCATTTGCTGCGCGGCTAATCGCACTCAGCAAAGTGGGCGATGCGCCGCCTCCGCCAAGGCTGAGATTGACGACTGCAGCATTGGTGCTGATTGCCAGATCAATTCCATCGGCTATCGCGCGATCACTAAAGCTGCATCCCAAAGTCGCATCCTGCGGCGTGTCGCCAGCGCACGAGCCAATGCTGTCAGCACGGATCGCCAGGATGTCTGCATCGAACGCGATCCCAAGCACTCCGGTATCGTTGCGGCCGCCAGCCGCGACCAGCGAGACGTTAGTGCCGTGATCATCTTCGGGATCGACCCCGCGGTTGCCTACGATGTCACGCGATTGCGGATGGATCCGGCCAACAAATTCGGGGCTGTCGCTATCGATGCCGCTGTCAATGACAGCGATGACCTCTCCGTCGCCGGTAAAGTTCTGGCGCCACGCTGCATCAGCGCCATGAAAATCGGGGCCATCAGAGCGCCGGAATTCCGCGGTGTTGAAGTTGGTTGCAGGCGGCGGCGGGGGAGGCGGAGGAGGAGGTGGTGGTGGTGGTGGCGGAGGAGGAGGCGGAGGTGGCGGCGGGATCGAGGAAACGCCTGGACCACCGCCACCACCGCCGCCGCCGCAGGCTGTGAGAGTCGCGCAAGCGACCGCCGCTGCAACAACCGTCCAGCGGATCGGGGCGTTTCTGTCTGGAGTAAGCTCAAGCTCGGCAGGAGAAACAGAGCGGGAATTATGAAGCATGACGTGCATCCTCTCACCGTCCCCCTAAATCGCCGTTACTAAGCGTATGCTTAACTACGGTGCAAGGGAGCGCGCATAGGGAAGCGCACTAAGGCGGGTCGCGCTGTTGCCTCTGGGCCACATCCCTTGCCGCTCTCCTCTGCGCCCGCTAGCAGCGCCCATAACGGGGCCAGCGCCGCATCTGGCTACTATTGCGAACTTCATTACCGAGGCTGTCTGCCGGAGGACTTATGACCGATACGCTTATTACCGAGATCGAGCAGGCATGGGAGCAACGCTCCGAAATCACGCCTGGGAGCGATGTCCGTCACGCCGTCAGCGATGCGCTGGCTTTACTTGATAGCGGTGAAGCGCGCGTGGCAGAGCCAAGTGCAAGCGGCGTATGGCACGTCAACCAATGGCTCAAGAAGGCTGTTCTTCTCTCCTTCCGCTTGAATGATAACCGGGTGATGGAAGACGCGTCCGCCGGCGAAGCGGCCTTTGACAAAGTGGCGATCAAGTTTGCCGGATGGGGCGAGAACCGCTTTCGCGATGCCGGGTTTCGGGTGGTTCCTGGCGCAGTGGTCAGGCGCGGCAGCTTTATTGGCAAAGGCGCAGTGCTTATGCCGAGCTTCGTCAATATCGGCGCCTATGTCGATGAAGGCACTATGGTCGACACCTGGGCGACCGTGGGATCATGCGCTCAGATTGGAAAGAATGTTCACATTTCAGGCGGTGCCGGGATCGGCGGCGTGCTTGAGCCGCTTCAGGCAGAGCCCGTCATTATCGGTGACGGGGCCTTTATCGGGGCAAGGAGCGAAGTTGCCGAAGGGGTGCGCGTCGGCGAAGGCGCTGTCCTATCGATGGGTGTCTATCTCGGCGCATCGACTAAGATTATCGACCGCGCCACAGGCGAGGTGCATATGGGCGAAGTGCCGCCCTATGCGGTGGTTGTACCAGGCACTTTGCCGGGTAAGCCGCTGCCTGATGGGTCGCCCGGCCCTTCGCTCTATTGTGCAGTGATCGTCAAAACAGTCGATGCACAAACCCGCGCGAAGACCGGGATCAATGAATTGTTGCGTGAGTGATGCCACGCCGCGTTCACGTGTTGCTGGCGCTTGCAATGCAATCGTGGCACAGCGGCCAAAACCGATGAAAACAAAGACCAAAGGATCTGTATGACAGAGCCAGAAGAACCTATTCATATCGAAGACGATGATGCCCGCGCCGCGCATACGACAGGATACATGCGCTATGTGCTCGGGATCGGTCTGCTACTCGCCATCATCGCGATGAGCGTGGTGTGGATCGTCCCTGCTCTGTGGGGCTGACACTCGGTCTCTGAGCACCTTTACTCATCGTCTTGCGCTTCAGCGATCAGCGTTTCAATCGCCAACTCGCCCGCAACTCTGCCAGCATAGCGTTCGGCCTCTCGCAGCACGCGAATGGCATTGCGGCTGGCGATCAACTCAAGCTCGACTTGCGAATAGCCCCGCCGAACCAGTTCAGCGAACAGGGCAGGATACCCGCTGACATCCTCGAACCCTTCCGGGCCTGTCGGCATGCCGTCAAAATCGGCACCGATCCCGATATACTCGACCCCGATTAGAGTGCGGATATGATCGATATGATCAGCCATATCGCTGATTAGGGTCGGCGGCTCTGGATTGGCTGCGTCCCATTGCTCCATCGCCGCTTCAACCACGCCGGGCTGTCCCTGATACAGCGATTCTTGACGCGCAAGCTCGGCTTCACGGGCTGAATACCATACCCGCCGTTCATCATTGAGGAATCCCGGTAACGCGACCACCATCACAATCCCGCCATTTTCAGGTAAGCGCTTCAGGACACTGTCCGGGACATTGCGCGCATGGCCGTTAATCGCACGCACGCCCGAATGGCTGAAGATCACTGGCGCTTTTGCCACCTCAAGCGCATCGAGCATCGTCTCTTCGCTGACATGGCTGAGATCGACCAGCATCCCAAGCCGGTTCATCTCGCGAATAACGTCTCTGCCGAAATCGGTCAGCCCGCCATGCTCAGGCGTGTCAGTCGAACTGTCAGCCCACGGCGTGTTACGCGAATGCGTGATCGTCATGTAGCGTGCGCCGAGCGCATACATCTGCCGCAGCACAGCAAGACTGGACCCGATCGAATGCCCGCCTTCCATGCCCAAGAGCGAAGCAATCACCCCATCGGCGATCGCATTCTCAACATCATCGGCGGTGGTCGCAAACCGCATCTGATCGGGATAGCGCGCGATCAGCCGCTTCATCACATCGATCTGCTCCATGGTCATCTGCACCGCTTCGGGCTCAGGCAAGCTCGCCGAGACGTAGACTGACCAATATTGCGCGCCGACCCGACCTTCACGCAGCCGCATCAAGTCCGTGTGCATCGCACGGCCGAGCGGATGCGTCTTGCCGCTGCCGGACGTGTCGTTGAAATCGAGCTTGTTGATCTGGTTTTTGAGCCGCGCGCGCAATTGAATCGGCACGTCGTTGTGCCCATCGAACACGGGCGCGATTGCGAGCGCAGCCTTGGCCGCAGTTACAGCGGGATCTTCGGGCTCAGGTTCAGGCTCAGGCTCAGGCTCGGGCGCAGGTTTAGGGTCGGGCTCGGGAGCGGGCTCTTCAACAAGCGTAGGCAGATCTGCTGCATCATCGCTTTCAGACTGCTCGCTTTGCGCTGCCAGCGGAACCGAGAAGACCAGCGCTAAAGCGGCCAGCGAGGAAGCGATATATTGCATGATCTGGGATACTCCCGATAAGCTGAATCGGAGGAGATGGATGTCTTGGCTAAAGAAAATAGCGCGCACGATCTAATCGAGCAATTGCAGCTCGAAGCGCATCCTGAAGGCGGCTGGTATCGCGAAACGTGGCGCGGCGCAGCCGATGGTTCGGGACGTGCGCGCGGGACTGCCATCGTGTTCCTGCTCAAAGCGGGCGAGAGCTCGCACTGGCACCGGGTCGATGCTGATGAGCTTTGGCTGTGGCAAGGCGGCGATCCGCTCGAATTGTCGATCGCTGAAGACGACAGTGGACCTGTCCAAACGATCACTCTTGGCGCGGCTTCGCCCGGTCTTGAGCGCCTGCAGGGCTTAGTCCCTCAAGGCGCATGGCAGTCTGCTAGCCCTCGGCAAGGGACCGCGGGTTATTGCCTTGTATCCTGTGTAGTGGTGCCGGGGTTCGACTTTGCTGGGTTCGAACTCGCGCCACCTCAATGGAAGCCGGGTGAGCCGCTCGATGCCGCATGAACCCGGCTGAAACCGCGATCATCGAACTGCTGTCACAGCGCGGGGCCGGCAAGACGATCTGCCCCAGCGAAGCAGCCCGCCAGCTCGCCGGCCCACATGGTGAGTGGCGAGCACAAATGGACGCGGTTCATGGTGCCGTCGATTCCATGCTTGAGGCCGGCACCATCGTCCTTACCTGGAAAGGCGAACCTAAACGCGAGCGGTGCGGACCCTATCGGATCGCGCGCGGCCCGCAAATGTAAGGCTTACGTCAGGTGCTTGGAGACTGCAGCCGTCATCTTGAACATCGAGATCTGGTCGGTCCCGATCACTGCACCCAATTTGCCATCGGGGTTGATCTGCCGCTTATCAGCAGCATCCTGCAGGCTGTTCGCTTTGATGTAGTCCCACACTTTCGACGTCACTTCAGCACGCGTCATCGGGCCTTTGCCGATCAGTGCTTCGAGTTCGCCTGACAATTGCACCGGTTTTTGCAGTGCATTGGTCTTACCAGCCATGATCCTCTCCTTTAGTTATAGCGGTAGCTTGGATTGGTATTATTCGGGATCATCTTCATCCCATTCAAACTCGTCATCAGCGGCTATCCCGGTGAACGGGGCGTGAAGTACCGCGCACGCTGTGACGAAGCCTTTGACCGAAGCGATCAGATCGTCCCTTGTCGCACCCGGCATAAGCGTGAGCGGCAATTCAGTCGCGAACAGCTGAAACACATAATGTCTGGTCTCCCCTTCCGGAGGATCGGGTAGCAGCCATTCGGAATTGCCTTGGCTGTTCTTTCCGGTTCGCGGCGGAGCCTCTCCTTCGAACAGCTTGCCGCGTTGGCCGGCAAGACCCCAAACCAGCCAATGGCATTGCGGAGCCTTAGCCGGATCGCTTGAGGCGTCTTCGACAATGACAATCAGTTCCTGTGATCCAGGCGGCGGCGCGCTCCATTCAAGCGGCGGCGCAACTGCATCTTCTTCCTTGGCGGTAAAGCATGGGTCAAGCTCTTCGCCTGCTTCAAAAGCAGGGCTAGTGAGCGCAAAACCCCCTTTCCCGAGCGTGCGCGCATCGCCCAAGCTCGCGATAGCAAGCCCCGGATGGCGTGCCGAAGCAGGGACATGCGCAGTCAACCAATCTGGAAAATCAGTCATAATTGAGTCGCTTTCATGTAAGCTTGCTAAAGCGTTGAAGCTGCCGACACGAGATGTGCAGCGCAGATTTACTCCGGTTTCTGCGGAAAACCTGCCTAAACACGATCAAATTCGGAGCAGAGAATGCAATTTTGCCAAGGTGGATGGAACAGAACTCGGTAGTCAATTGAGGCTATTTGCATGGTTTGAAGGTTTGTTGCAGGGTCGAGTTTGCAAATTCGTTTCGGAGTCGCACTCTTCATGAAAATCGGTCGTACGGTCCTTTCGAGTACGCTTGCGCTTGCGCTTGTTGCATGCGGGGGTGGAGGTTCATCAACGCCAGCACCCACAGCAGGAGGGCCGAGCCCCTCGCCTACGCCCAGCCCTACTCCAACCACGTCAGCTTGTTCAGTAAATGAGCAATTGCAGTTCGCCGATGCCGTGCTTGATGAATGGTATCTGTTCCCCAACCTGCTCGACAACTCGGTAAACCCTGCAAACTTCAACGACTTGCAGGCCTATCTCGACGCCCGCGTAGCCCCGGCCCGCGCGCAATCGGTGGATCGCGGGTTCACCTTTGCAACCTCCATTGCGGAGGAAGACGCGCTGATCTCTTCAGGTGCGACAGCAGGTTTCGGCATTCGCTTGGGCTATGACACCGTTAATGACCGCGTGTTTGTGCTCGAAGCGTACGAGAGTGCTAACGGCTTTGGCGCGGGGCTTGATCGCGGAAGCGAATTGACCGCGATCGGCACGACAAGCGCGAATCTGCAGAGCGTATCCTCGCTCATGGCTTCGGGCGGACCGCAGGCGGTGATCGATGCGCTGGGTCCGTCGACCGCAGGCACGACCCGCGTGATCAGGTTCGCGCAGCCAGGCGGTGCGACAATCGAAGCCAGTATCACCAAGACTGACTTTGCACTGGACCCGATTTCAGACCGATATGGCGCATTGATCCTCAATGATGCCGGCAAGGCTGTGGGCTATCTGAACCTGCGCACGTTCATCGTCGCAGATGCTGCCGATCAATTGCGCGATGCGTTTCAGCTGTTTCGCAGCCAAGGGGTGAGCGAACTGATCATAGATTTCCGCTACAATGGCGGCGGCCTGGTAGACGTCGCTGATACGTTTGGCGATCTGCTCGGTTCAGGGCGAGTTGGCCAGGTGTGGAGCGAGACTGTCCTGCGCGCATCCAAATCGTCGGAAAACAGCACTGAATTGTTCCAGAACGAAGCCGAAGCCATCCAGCCGACCAAGATTGCTTTTATCGGTCGCGGAGGCACCGCCTCAGCCAGCGAGCTGGTGATCAATTCGATGATCTCATATCTAGGCACCAACGATATCGCTCTGATCGGCGATGACACATTCGGCAAACCGGTCGGACAGTTCGGGTTCGATCTTGATGCCTGCGATCTGAGAGTGCGCGCAGTCACTTTCCAGACCGTCAATGCAGATGGCGATGGAGAGTACTTTACTGGGCTCGGCAGCGTGATCCCTAACACATGCCGCGCAGATGATGACATCTTCACACAGTTCGGCGATCCCAGCGAAGCATCGATTGCCACCGCGCTCGATTTCCTCGCCGGGCGGACGTGCACTCCGATCAGCGGTGGCGGGATCACAGCGCAAAGCACAGGCGGACGCGTAGCACTTCAGCCCGAGCGACCAAACGCGGCGCAATATGAGATTCCGGGTCTGTTTTAGGGGCCCTTAAGCACCGCAGGAGTGATGCGGCATTGCAGTCGCGAGACGGTCGCGCAGCTATTCGACTGCTAGCGCTTCATTTCCGCTGTCATCACCTTGCGCGTGCATGATCGCGGCTGCAATAACCCGCTCGGCTGCAGCCGGCTTCGCGATCAGTTTGGCATCAAGCTGGCGGATGCGCTCATTGTGGCGATCAAGATCGCCTGAATGCAGAATGTAAGGAATAGCGCGCTGATCCAGCACCCTTGCCACGGGAAAGCAGGTGCCATCCTGTCCTAGCGAGACATCAAGGATCGCCACGTGAATTTCGCTTTGCTGCTCAATCAAAGCGAGCGCGCCCGCGCATGAATTCGATGGCAGAACGATGCAGCCGCGATCCTGCGCCGCATATTCAAGGTCCATCGCGATGAGCGGCTCATCTTCAAGCAGAAGGATCGTGAGCCGGTGTTCCATCACACGCGCCCGGTCGGAACGGTGACAGTCGCTTTAAGGCCGGTGTCAAGCCATTCGCGCGTGATGGATCCACGACCGCTTGCGAGCAAACGATCGACGATTGCGCTACCTGTACCAGGACTGATACTTGCTTCATCGACCTGCGGCCCGCCGTCTTCCTCCCACGTGATGATGAGCGCATCGCCAGCATCAGACGCTTTCCAACTGACGGCAATCTTCCCGCTCTCCGTCGTCCAGGCGCCGTGCTTGGTCGCGTTGGCCGCAAGTTCATGCAGGATCAGGCCGACGATCGAGATGATCGTGAACGGCATGCGCACGCCATTGCCATTCAGCACCAGGCGCTGTTCATCACGATCATACGGCAGCAGCACTGCGCGGATCGCTTCGCCAATCGCGATGCTTCCGCTTGAAGCATCATCAAGCGTGGTCTCATAAGCGCGTCCGAGCGCCTGGATGCGCGAGTTGATTTCAGCCGCTTCGCCTTGGATGCCGCGCACGCGCCCGGTTACATTGACGATTCCTGAAATGACCGCGAACATGTTCTTCATGCGGTGCGACAATTCGCGCGCCATCTCCTTGGCGTGCTGTTCTTCAGCGCGCGCTGCACGGACGTCTGAGACATCCCATTGACTGCCAAAGAAATACACCAATTGCCCGGCATCATCGTAAATCGGACCGAGATGAAGCGCGTTCCAGAAGGTCGTGCCGTTCTTGCGATAATTGAGCAGCTCGACGACCACTACGTCTTCGTTCTTGATTGCCTCGCGGATGCGCGCAACTGGTTCAGGGTCGGTCTTAGGGCCTTGGAGAAAGCGGCAATTGCGGCCGACAATCTCTTCTTCAGCATAGCCTGTAAGGCGCCGAAATGCCCGGTTTGCAAAGACAATGGGAAGATCAGGCTGATGCGGATCGCACAGGCAGATGGCCATGCGAGTTTGCGCCATGGCTTGCTCAAACAGCACGCCGGACGCGCCGGAGAAGCGGTCATTTACATGCCCCGCCCGAAACCGGTCGGGGGCGTCATCGAATCGCATGGACGCCTGATCTGTCAGGGGCCGACGATCCTGCTCGTCGTCAGTGTTCACGTTACCTGCTTTCCCGTCGCTCGCGCCCTCGGGGATACGGGGGGCGGCGCGGCGACGGAGTTTGTTTGCTTTCTAGGCCAACGGTGCATGCCGTAACGTGTTCCGAGTATTCTGCGCCGCACAATCAGCCCGTCCGGCAAATATCGGATTTAATTGGTCTTATTTGGCTAAGCCGCTGCGCGTGCGTCGCGCCAACATACAGACAGCCACCAATCATATGCGCCATCGCAGATCCCTTTCCTAAGAACTTGGCAGACTGCCGCTATTCATCTGCGATAACAAGTCCTTGGACAGGTCAGAAGATTAAAGGTTGATGCTGGGCTCTCAGGGCGAAGGATCACCGGTGAACGGTTGCTTGTCGGTATAGCCGCAACCATAAAGCGTGCTCTCACCCAACGCGATTGTCGCGGTAAGAGGATAGACCCGGTCGCTCATCCCGTCGCTGCATTCGCCTGGCGTCAGTGCGATCTGGACCGATTGCCCTTCAAGCTCTCCGGAAAAGCCAAGCCCGTTATTGCCTGCAAAGCGGCTTACCGCGAAAGGTGTGCCGTCAGGTTGGTCAGGACTTGAGAATGTCGCCTCCTCGCCATCAATCCTGATCGACCAGAACGGTTCGGTTCCGGCAAGCGTAATCTTTTCAGACGCGCTGATCCCATCATACGGCTCGGGATCACGGCTGATCTGATCAGACTGCGCACAGCCTGCGATCATGGCAAGGCAAGCAAGCGGGGGCAGACACACACAAGCGCGCAACATGGCAGGCCTCTCTCTCGGCGACAGAATAAAGGACGCGACCCCTAAATGCAAAAGGCGGACCCGCGACGGGCCCGCCTTCTAAAACCATTATGACGCAGCTTTTATTGCGGCATCAGCACGGTGTCGATCACGTGCACCAGACCGTTCGATGCAGCGACGTCAGTTGTGGTAACAGTCGAGGTGTTGCCCGCAGCGTCGGTCAGGACAACCGCATCGTCGACTACAGCAGCAGTGAACTCACCGCCACCAACGGTAGCGACGGTGTAGCCGTCTTCACCTGCCTCTGCGATCGCTGCGGTAAGCGTTGCAGCGTCAACCGAACCTTCGACCACGTGATAGGTGAGGATTGCAGCGAGGGTTTCCTTATCTTCAGTGACAAGGGTCTCGACGGTGCCTTCAGGGAGCTTGCCAAACGCATCATTGGTCGGCGCGAACACCGTGAACGGGCCTTCGCCTGACAGCGTTTCGACGAGCTCAGCGGCAACGACCGCATCAACCAAAGTTGAGAAGCTTTCATCACCCTGTGCAACTTCGACAATCGTGCCTGCAGCGGTTGCTTCTTCAGCCACTGCGGTTTCATCGGCAGTTGTTTCTTCAGCGGCTTCGGTGGCGCAAGCAGCAAGCGACAGAGCAATGGCCGAAGCCACAGCAAACTTGATGGTTTTCATAGAGATCATCCTTGAGTGGATAGTGAAAAAGAAGATTACAAAGCGGCGAGGTTTTACGCTCACCCCTGTATTACTACGAAAGCCTCGCTCGCTTGGATGTTCCAAAAATTCATCTGGCAGCAAGGCTTCGGGCGAAAATAGGGCAGCGTGCGCCGTTGGTACACCCAAAAACCGGGGAACCGGGCTCGGCAAGTGCCAGTTATGGCGTCATGCTCTTTATCGCGACCCGCAGCGCCGGCCTTGCCCGGCTTGATGAATTCGTCCCGCGCGCTGGGCGAGCCTATTCCAACACGCGAAACTATGACGATCCGCCTGCCGATGATGGCTTGCGCGGCAATGTGTCGCAGCTTTCGCCTTGGCTGCATGCCGGCTTGCTGAGCGAAAGCGAAGTGCTCAACGCCGCACTCGCGCATCATAGCCCGCAAGCCGCCGAAAAGTTCATCGCCGAAGTGTTCTGGCGGGTTTACTTCAAAGGGTATCTTGAGCAGCGCCCGACGATCTGGCGCAGCTATTGCGAAGAGCGCGATGCGGCTTTCGCCGCGCTGGATAGCAATGCCGGACTGTGCATCGCTTACAGCGAAGCGGTGGAAGGCCGGACCGGAATTTCAGCTTTCGATCACTGGGCCTGCGAACTCACTCAAACCGGCTATCTCCACAACCACGCGCGGATGTGGTTTGCCAGCATCTGGATCTTCACACTCAAGCTTGATTGGCAGCTTGGGGCAGACTTTTTCCTGCGCCACCTGATTGATGGCGATGCCGCTTCCAATACGCTTAGCTGGCGCTGGGTTGGCGGGCTCCATACCAAAGGCAAGACCTATCTCGCCCGTGCTGACAACATCGCGCGCTACACCGCCAATCACGCGGCTGGACCGCTTTTAGCGGACGGGCTGGCGAGCGATGCGCCAGCCTTGGAAGAAACGCGTGAGCATGGCCGGCACACGCTCGATCTTCCCGGTCCGCTGCCGCAGGATGCGTTTGCGAAGCCTTTCGCGCTGCTGCTCCATGATGAAGCGGCAAGCCATGTTCCGCTCGAATTGTCCGCCAAACCGGCGCTGATTATCGGGGCAGCGCGTCCCGCCGCCTGCTCGCTCGGCACAACCAGCGAACACGTTTGCGCCTTTGCCGAAGACGCAGTTACGCAAGGCTGTCAAACGGCCAGCGATGTGTTCGGCTGTCCGGTCGAAAACTGGCACGAGGGTACCGCACTGGCTGAGATCCTCGCAGCGCATGGGATTGAGCGCGTCATCGTACCCTACCTTCCGACCGGTTGGACCCGCGATGCGCTGATGCCCGAACTCGCTGCGATGTTTGACAGCGGCCGCGCGCAGTCGATTGTATCTGAGCTCGATCGCGCGACATGGCCGCATGCCAAAGCCGGATTTTTCGGCGTCAAAAAGAAAATCGATAGCGTGCTGGGCGAACTTGGCATTACCGGAGCACAAGCGCGCGCAGCCTGACTTGCGCTGCCTTGAACCAGCCGAATTCAAGCGCGCCCGAACAGCCGATCAAGCCGCGCCATAGCCCGCTCGCTATAGGCCTTCAGCCGGTTGTCCTCGGGATAAAGACGAGGCGAGGACGGCTGCAGCCCTACCCGCCGCATCCGGGCATTGAAGCGATGCGCATCGGCATGCCGAAAGCTCCAATGCGAGCGCCAGGTCAATGACAGCGAGATCGACACTTCGTCATACACGGTAACGTGGTGCGGCGTCAGGATCGGCACGTAGAGCGCTTCACCCGGAGCAAGATCATACGCGCAGCCAAGCTCGGCCCATTCCTCGCGCCATGGCAGATTGCGCGGCCCTCCGCCGAAATAGGTCTCGAAAAACGCATCGCCGATTATTTCGGGATGCGCCGTCGGAAACCCGGTGAAGCGCTTGGTGCCCTGCGTCTGAAACAGAATATTGTAGTCTGGATCGAAATGCAGCGGTGTGCACGCCCCCGGCGATGAGATGAACACGAAGGCTTCGAGCCGCAACATCTCACCGGTCTGCCGCTTTACCAGCGGCGCGATCTCTTCGAGCACTTCGCGCATCAAGGAGCCATAGGCAGGGTCCTGATTGACCGTCTTGAGCAGCACCCATGAACCGGCGGTTGCGATCTGCGCCAGCGTCTGATGCACGTCGAGCCCGGTCTGCGGCGTATCCTCCGGCTTGATCCCGAGCGGCAGGTCCAGCGTGGCGTTGAATTCGATACTGTGCTCCGGCAATCGCCGCACCAGTTCCGCCAGCGCAGGCAAGGTGAGTAACGGGTGCCCCGCCAGATGATGGCCCAGCCGGCACCAGCGCGAGGGATAGGCTTTGCGCAAGTCACTAAGCGATGCGGCATAGAGCGCTGGAGCCTTGCTGGCTTTCGGATCACGCGGTGCGGCGGTGCCAGCAAAGGAAGCGTGATCGACGGTGTGCATACGCCCGATTCTTATTGCTCGGGGGTTAAGGAAAGGTACGATCGAGGCGCGATTTGCCGCGCTTTTTAAGATCATTTTGGAGCTTACACCAAGGCGCTGAGCCTCTGCCGAACCGGGCGTGAACTGGCGCCTTTATCGCGCTTACCGAAAGCCCTTGTTTTCAGGTCAAAATCAGCCAGCCCAGCGCAGCTTTGCCGGAACGCGAGGCGACCCGCCCGGGGCTCACACGGTCAATGGCAAATCGAGTATTGATCTTGCTCGGAGGACGTGTTCTAGCTTATCCACATGGTCGAGCCTAAACCCTATCGCCGCGATCTCGCCAAGACGTTTAGTTTTCTGACGCTGCATTTTATCGTCGGCTTTTCTGTTGCTTATGCTTTCACTGGCGAAATTGCGCTCGCAGGCGGCATCGCTTTAGTCGAACCGATTGCCAATGCTGTGGTGTTTTTCTTCCATGAGCGGGCATGGCGTAAAGACTTCTCGTGGCTTGATCTGCTGGTCCATCGCTGCGCGCCCGAAAGCGAATTCGCTCCGCGTGTCGATGGTAGCGATGAACCGCGTAAATCGGAACCCACGCCGACCCCCACTCAAACTGGCAGCTGATCGATTAAGCTCAAACTCGTGCGCTAAGCCCGCTGTTACAGCACCTTGTCAGGCCGTTCGTCATGCTTGTGCTGATCGCCTTTGCCAAAGTGCCGCTCAAGCCGCTGCGCCAGGGTGTTAGCCGCCTTGCGCGCGGCATCATCAATCGTGCTCGCGTGCTCGGTAACCCCTAAAGGTTTGCCACCGCGCGGGCGCGCTTCGATCATGCAAGCCTTGTCGTTCGAACCGCCTTTGCGCGCATTCTCATCTGACACATGCACTTCAAGCCGCGTAAGCCGCTCTTCAAACCGCTTGAGCTTGCCGCGCACAGCGGCCTCGATCCGCTCCGCAACGTTTTCGGTACCCATTACCGAGCTGTCGGAATTGAACTGGAACTGCATGTCGGACATTGGCGGGTTCTCCTCTCGTTTTCACATGGCTGTCATGTGGGGAGCTTGCCGCTCGGGTTCCAGCGAAATCGGCTCGCTGATCAAGCACACATATTGCGCATCGCAACCCGAAATCGGCTGCGGGTAGTCTGAGATTTCGCTCTGGAGCAATGTCTTGGCTTCAAGGAGCGCAGCCTGTGCGTCTGCAAGAGCGGCTTTATAAGGCAATGGGCTCATCGTCTTACTGCTGGTTAGGCGCGGGTGTCACTCGGGCGACGATCTTGATCTCGACCAGCCCCTCTTTCGCGAACAGCCGGTCCACATCGATCGCGGTCCAAGCTGGAAACGGAGCCTTGATCACCTTGTTCTTTGCGGCTGCCAGCACCGGCATCGATGCATCAATATCAACGTGGAAAGTGGTTATGTCGAGCACGTCGTCCCAACTTGACCCCGCACGGGTGAGCACGGAGCCGAGGTATTCGAACGCGCGGTCATACACGTCTGCTTCGCTCTGGCCCTCGCGAGGCGTCCCGACGATGACGCCAGAAAGATACACGGTGCCATCGTGGATCACCGCTTCGGAAAAGCCGAATTCCTCGAACATGGAACGCCCTTGCGCGCTTTCAGGCATCAAGGTGCGCATTTCTGCGGGTGGCGGCTCAATGTGACCCTCAGCGAATGCAGGCGTACTCGCAAGGCTCAGCACAGTGCTGGCTGCTATCATGTGCAGTGCGGTGTTCATATGGCTCCCTCCCAAAAAACTGACCGCCTACACCATCACCTCATTTGCAGCCGTGAAGAAATACCGACTGCGCGAAAAGTCGATAAAGCGCGCTTCGTCCTCTGCCAGAACCCGAGCTTGCCTGCGCCCCTCTTGAGTCGCAGTAGCTTGCGCAATCGCCGCTTCGCTGTCGAACCATATTTCAGCGATACCATCGAAGTCCTGGCCATCGCCGCAGGGAATGGTCTGCGCTGATGCCAATGCGACAGCCATCTCACTTACCAGCGTGTGTTGCTGGATGTAGCGGCGAATACCCAGCGCCTTGCTTGCAGCTTCCACCAGCGGGGCATGCACTTCGCGCCAATAGGTTTGGAAGTCTTCGCGGGCCATCTCGGGCAGACGATGGAGGCAATAGGTAATCCTGATCATGCGGCAGCCTCCCTCTGGCCTGCGGAACTGTCGACGGGCAGGCTTTCGCGCACAAAGACGTTAGCGCGCGAGCCTTGAGCCAACGACGCTAAGCAGAACCGCTTCAAAGCCATTCCATGCGTTGCGTCGCGACAAAGAATCCCCGATCTGGCGGCAAGTCCGGTCGTCATTGTGAAACGTCAGACACTTGAAGCGTCGCCCCACATATTCGACTTCGACCCAGCCGACGCTATTGTCGCTATATCGGAAGCGAGAGAAAATCAGGTAATTCTCGGTTGATCCATCATACGCGCGCAGCTGTGTGTTGAACAGGCTGCCGGGCTTATAGCTGTTCCAATTCCACGAGCGTGCATCAGCCCGGATAACCTGGTCAACCGCGCGTTCAAGCGCGGCCTGATCGGCTGGCTGTGCATCAGCCAGAAACAACGATTGACGCAAGCGGCCCGGTGGCAAGGCGGAAAGCTTGCGCTCCGCTTCTGCCCGGCTCAAGCGAGCCTCGGCCTCCTTAGCGCGGGCCATGGCGGTGCGCCATTCCGCTTCAGCAAGATCGGCTTCGTACTCGGCTTCTGCCAGCCGCGCCTCGCGCGCTTCGAAAGCTTCGCGCTCAGCCCGGTCCTTCGCTGCACGAAGCGCTTGCGCGCGCTCGCGTTCGGCGACTTCCCAAGGGAAAAACTGCTGGCGCAGTTCCTGCAATCTGACGGCAAACGATTTACCGCTGCATAGCTGGCGCCCTTGAAATCGCGACGTTACGATCGCTTGCTGACCGCTTTCGACCTGATCAGAAAACGCCGCATCGAACTCCGCTTCCGGCAGGCACGGCGCGGCCTGCGACGCGAGCGCGGGTTGAGACATCAGCAGAAAGGCGGCTGCACCTGCACTTACAACAACGACCTTCAGCATTTCTTTGCCCCCCCCTCTAGTGCCGACGCGCCAGCCCCTGCCCGCAGACGCTCTGCTGTTAGTGGACAAGAGGTTCTAGAGGGACCGTTGGCGGGATTTCCCGGGATTAACCGGAATTAGGCGGGCCAAGATCGGCGGAATTGAGGCGTTTTCACTGGGTGACCCAAAAAACGGGCGCTCTGACACTCTGTCTAAGGCCTCACCTGATTTAGACGGTGCTGGCGCGAAAAGTGCGTTGAGCGTGGTTGTCGGACTAGGCTGGCCCAAACAGCCTCTCAGCCGCGGAATAGCTGCAAAAACGGGCGAATAAGGTGGCTCTAACGCGGCGCTCAGAGGCATCTCACAGGCAGTTAAGTGGGGCATAGGGTGTCCCAGTTCCCCGAAATCACACCAAACTGGGCAACCATTGAATTGCAAGGATAAATCCGCCGTTCGGTCAGGATATCGATCAACGGGTCCAGTCGAAAGTGGGACAGTTTTATCGCTTCCATCAAAGCAGCTCAGCGAGCATCAACTGCCCTTCCCTATAGGCCTCTGCTGCGGCATCATCGCCGCAGCGATCTAGCAAAGCGGAGTAAGTCAGTTCGATCCGCCTGTAATCCATATCGGACGGGGGCTCTGTGGTCAGTTCGCGACCCAGTCGCGTCATCACGATATCGAGACCGACGCGATCACGCACTGCTGCAATACTGTCGAGATGGTCCTCATGCAATTCTTGGCAGGTAGCCATTTCGTTAGCGGAGTACCCGCCAATGCCTAAGGCGACCGTCGCCAGAAATCCCGCCCCCATCAAGAGCGTTTTTGTCATTGCGCTCAAACCCTTTTAACAATGGCCACCACGCGACCGATGACAGTTATTTCATCTTGGGCGACCGTGTAATCTGAGACCCGATCACTGTCGGACAAGAGCCACACTTCTTCCTCACCCTTGACCCTAACCCGCTTTACCATGCCAATGCCCCCGCTGGCGAGCACCCAAATCTGATCATTAAGTCGCACCGAATTCAAACTGCGGTCAATGAGCAGTAAGTCGCGATCGCCGATGGTCGGTTCCATACTGTCGCCAATGCCCCGAGCAAACACTAGCTGATTGGCCGGAGCGTTCGTGAACATGCGCACAAAAGCGCTGGGAAACCGCTCGATTGATCCTCGATCGCTAGGATCGTCGAGAAAGGTGCCACCCATTCCATAACCGAGCTCTAGCAACTCGATAAACAAGCTATCATCATCAAGGCCTGTGTCGAGTACCCGGTCCGCAAACTCCTGGTTCAAGCGAGACTGCTCTGTCGCGTGTCGATACTCCGCTCGATTCTCGGCCAGTACATGACGACCCCAGCCAGGGAAGTGCGGAAACGCATCTGAGAGCTTCTCGATTGTTCGCTGGCTGAGTCTCGTTTCGGCCTTCCCATTTAAGCGCAGTTGTATCGTTTTCGGATCAACCCTGGCCTTGGTGGCAACCGCGGCAGCGGAAGTGCCTGCATAACGCACAAGGTCCCGGATCAGCGCCGCGTCCTGTTCTAAACCCTCCATATCCGAGCGCTAACAAACCAGATGCGGAATAAAGAGCGGAATAAATTCCGTTGCAGCACGGAATAAAGTCCGTTATTTCCGCACTCATGGACCAGCAATCGATCATATCTGACATCGAGCGAAGAGCGCGTGATGCGCGAATCCCATTGGCGAAGCTCTGCCGTCGCGCGGGCGTCCACCCGGACACATTTTACAACTGGCGCAAGACAGAGCGAAATCCGAACCCGGTTGGCGCCAATCTTCACTCGATTGAGGCCATCTATCGAGAGCTGGACAAGATCGACGCAAATGATGTGGCTCGCCTGCGCGCCAAAGGTGGGCTGGCGGCATGAGCACGGTAATAAGTGTCCATGGTCTCTCCGATCAGGCGCTTCTTCGCCCGCTGGTGAAGCAAATCGCCCTGAAGACTGCGGTCGCGCGAACGCGCATTTCACTCCAGACATTGCTCGATCTCCTGAACGAGTCCGCTCAAGCGAGCGCTGGCGAGATGACAACCGAAAGTGCGCAGAGCGTCTGCTTGTCCGCAGGCGATGCCGAGTGCGGTACGGGCCGCTTGGGCGTCAATGTGGGCGAGCGCGATGCTTTGCGCGAGCACCAGTTGCTGCAAGGCGTAGAGCTGACTCTGGAGCTGATGGATCGGCTCGAAACTGGCATTCGTCATGGGTTGTTCTCCTCGGCATGTGTAGCGGAGGCTAGCGAGGAAGTCCGAAGCGGGCATCGTCTAAGTGGCCAGCCAAACCATACGAAGGAAGGGGGCGCAGCATGAGTGCGCCCCCGCCATTCTTCGGCAACGCCGAGGTGATGCTGCTGGAGCCGGAGGACATCTATGTCCCGGAACGCATCGGCTTTCTGCACGAAGATAAAGCTGTTGCCCTAGGCAGGCTCATGGCTGTCGATGGCCAACGCGATCCCATCAAGGTCGTTCTCAGAAAAGGCAGCCCCAAGCAGAAATGGCAGCTTGTTGTTGGGCGCCACCGACTGCGCGGCGCAGAGTTAGAGCAGGTCGGCATTTGGGCGCTCGAGGTTCATGGCGACGCCGACTACCTGGCGGACTTAGAGGCAAGTGAGAACCTACATCGCCGGCCTCTAGGTCCGATTGAACGAGCAAAATTTACCGCTGCATTGGTCCAAGCGGCGCAAGCGCGGCTGGCGCGTGAGCATGGGGAACTCAGTCAACATCAGCTAGCCGTCAAGGCACGCTGGGATCGCGTGAGGCATGGCCAGGAAAACGCTGATGGGGCTCTGCGTGACGAGGTCGAAGATACGTATGCCAAAATGGCAGGCGTATACGGGTGGGAAGAAACGGTCGGGGACGCGCTCGATATTTCAAAGCGCACAATCCACCGCGATCTGGCGCTTTATCGGCTTCTCATAGAGCCATTTCCCGACTTAATCGAGCAGCTGTCCAAGCATCCGGTGGTCGGCGAGAACGCCAGTCAACTGAAGCTCATCGGTCAGGTCCGGGACGAGGCAGCGCGGCGACGCGTGATAGAAGCGCTGCTCGCCGACCATGAAATCGGTGCGGACGACGCCCGGATTGTAGCGGAGGTCGATCGGCCCGCGGGTCCTGCGCCCCTACCTCACCAAAAGTACTTCAATGCAATCGAAGGGAGCTGGGCGCGGCTCGCTCTCGCGCAGAAACGCGAATTCCTGCTCAAGATACCAGCCATGCTCACCGCCGAAATGAAGCGGGAGCTGCGCGATCAGCTTAGTCGAGAAATCGAGGCTGAAGAGCCTCAGCAGCCTGGCGAGAAAGTGACCATCGCCGAGCAAATGCGGCGGGAAGGCAAGCTGTGAGGGGGGAAATCACCTCTGGCAAGAAGTCAAAGCGGCATCCGCTCGACTGGTGTGTCGATGAACACTGGTGCGCCGAACAGCTCGCGATCGCGCTGAACGAATTCGGTTTCGAATGGGAGGCCGATCTGGCGGTTTGGGATCCGTCCTGCGGCATGGGCAACACACTTCAAGCGGCATGGCAACGCGGCATTCGCACTTATGGCTCTGACCTGGTCGACAACTTTGCGTGGTCCGAGTTCGAAGGCTTGCCCGCTCTACCCCAGCCCAAACATTTTATCGCTGACTTCCTCGAAACCGAGGAAGCGCCGGACGACTGCAGCATCGTTTGCAATCCGCCTTACTCCTACATCGACGGGATCGCCGAGAGGTTCGTTCGACATGCACTCAAGCTGGCGACCAAGCATGTTTGCATGCTTCTACCGGTGAAGTGGTTGGCCCCTGGCGTCGACCAAAAGGAATGGAGCAACCGCAGCAGCCTGTTCCGCAAGGAACACCCACCGCTGGCGATCATGCCGATGTCCCAAAGGCCATCGATGCCTCCAGGCGACATGATCGGTGCCCTTGGTAGCCGCGCCTTCAAAGGCGGAATGGTCGATTACTGCTGGATCGTCTGGGACGTGAGCCGACCGACCGCGACCAACGAGACGCGCGTCCTCTGGCTGCCGCCACTCATCAAAAATCATGAAATCCAACCGCTGGAGGAAGCGAAATGATGCGACGGAACAAGTGGGAATGGAAGGACTGGGCTTTGCTCATGACGATCAATCTGATCGTGATCTTAGCTGCCGCCAATGCGCTGTTCGCGATGCTGGGAGCCGAGCTGTGAGCCGGGTTCCCAGTGAGGCGGCGATCGCTGCCGAACAGGTTATTACCGGTCTAGATCGCATGCAGGCAATCAGGCGCATCCAGCAGATGGAGGCGCTCCAACGCCGGTCGCGTGAGATAACGCGTCAAGCGCGAGAGCTGCGGTCATGATTGGGCTCACCACCCGCCAAGCCGACGCTTTGCGGTTCATCTCTGGCTTCCAGACTGCTCACGGCTACTCGCCCAGCTTGGATGAAATCGGTAAAGCTCTGGGCACATCGAAGTCGTCGAGCTTCAAGCTGGTCGAAGCGCTCTGCGAGCGCGAGGCGCTCAAGAAGCTGCCCAATAGGGATCGGGCGATCGAGGTGCTGTGCGCTTTGCCAGTTCCAAGATGCCCAGAGGGCGAGCCGCTCTACTTCGTACCGGTCGGGGAGGCGGCGATATGAGCCATATCTCCCCCCATAATGAATGGTACGAGCTCGAATACGCACAGCGCAGCGAAGCTGAGTTGCGCCGACTTATGCGGGATGGCCCTAAGCCTTGCACTACTGCTGAGTTAGAGCGAGCTCGTCGCGATGCGCTGCGCGCGATGGCAACGGGTTTGCCTCACCCGTTTGAGCTAGCGGAGTGGCTGGCCCAGAATGACCGCGAGGCCGCTGAGACCTTGCGCTGCGCCTGGATAAGCAAAAGCCAGCCCTATGCCGGTGCATGGCGGGTCGAAAGCAATGAACACACCGCGATGCTGCGCTCGCTGGGTCTGGTGGGCTGGGTTGGCAAGGGACACGGATGCGCAGTGGGCAACTTCGGCAACGAGGTTCGCAAGTACCTTCGCGGTGAACACCCGTCTCAGCGGGAGGACGGCTAATGCCGAAATTCGCGTCGCTCGCAGAGAGATATCGACACAATCGCAAGTGCTTTGAGCTCGGCCTCGAAATGGGTTGCACGCCCAAGGAAGCCGAGCAGTGGCTCAATGAGACAGAGAGGCGTGAGAAGCACCGTGCGCGTATGGCGGCGCGTGGAATCACATCAAAGCTGCCGCCAGTTCCGAAGCCCAAGCGCCGCGATTTCGAGCGCTGGGATACCCAGCACATGATGAGGGACTAAGATTGGCAGATAAGACCCTCATTGAATGGTCGGAAGCGACCTGGAACCCTATCACGGGATGCTCGCTCGCGTCGCCAGGCTGCAGAAATTGCTACGCCATGCAGTTGGCGGGCACGCGGATGAAGAACCATCCGAGCCGCGCGGGCCTCACTCACAAGGTGAACGGCAACCATGTTTGGACCGGCGAAGTGCGCTTCAACGAAGGATGGTTGGACCAACCGCTGCGCTGGTCGAAACCGCGCATGATCTTCGTCTGCGCCCACGGCGATCTCTTTCATGAGGACGTTCCTGACGAATGGATCGACCGCGTCTTCGCGGTCATGGCGCTCTGCCCGCAACACACTTTCCAGGTGCTGACCAAGCGATCGCGCCGGATGCGCGATTACATCCGCTGCGGCGATGGAACCTGCATAAACATTGGGGTTCGCCATGCCATTGAAGCGATGGGCTTTGACGACATTGGCCCCGTTGGAAAGGCGCTTCCTAATGTTTGGTTAGGCGTCTCCGCTGAGAACCAGCGCTGGCTCATGCAAAGGGCCTGTGACCTGGTCGAGACACCAGCTGCGGTTCGGTGGCTATCGTATGAACCCGCGCTTGGTCCCCTCGACATCGAGCCCTTTGTCCTACCCGCCTCTCAGTGGTCCGCTGGCTGGCTCGTGAACTATCCCTTCAACTATCCGCAAAGCCAGATCGATTGGGTGGTCTGCGGCGGAGAAAGCGGCCCAAAAGCGCGGCCGATGCAACCAGCGTGGGCGCGCTCGCTGCGCGATCAATGCGCTGCCGCTGGCGTCCCGTTTTTCTTCAAGCAATGGGGCGAGTGGGCCTTCGACGATGAAGGCGGCGGCTTCAAAGTCGGCAAACGTGCAGCAGGCCGGTTGCTTGAAGGCGTTGAGCATAACGGGATGCCGCATGGCTAACGGTCCTCGCTACCCTCGGATCAATTGCTGCATTCCTCGCTGCAAGCGCGGCGCGACGACGTTCGAGCCCGGCACGACCATGATCTGCGGTAAGTGCTGGCGGAAGGCCCCACTCGGTTTGCGCCAACGCTGGTCGAAACTGCGCCGCCGCGAGAATGCGATGAGGAAGCGCCATCACCCGGACGCCGATCGGTGGGGAAAACTGGCTGATCGGGTCTTCTGGCGCATCAAACGGCTGATCGAGGGCGAAGCGCCACCGGCCTCCATGCCGCCGCTGATGGCGGAGCAGCTGCGAAAGGACGGGCTGCTCTGATGGGTAAGGCAAAGGCGCATCCTGATCAGATTGGCTTCGACTTCAGCGCTCCGTCGCCCGCCAAAGGGGTGGCCGAGCTCGCTGGGCTCGAGCGCCAGATCAATGAGCTGGTCGGGACGATGCTCAATACCGATCCGCGCGTGCGCGAAGTGATCGCGGCGGAAATGAGCGTACTGCTCGATGACCGGGTTAGCCGCGAAATGCTTGACGCTTACGCGAGCCCAGCGCGGACAGATCACAAGGTGCCCGCTAGTCGTCTGCTTGCACTCGCAGTCGTCACCGATCGTCAAGACCTGATGCGCCCAGTGCTCGGCAAAGCCGGGATCGGGGCCCTCATCGGTGCAGAGGTTGATATCGCGCGCATCGGGCAGCTCGAGCGCGGAATCGCGGAAGCAAGAGACGAGCTGAAGCTGCTCAAACAACGCACAAAAAAAATACCGGAGAGGGGCGCAAAACGTGATGCGAGCAGCAAATGACTGCCCGCCAAATCAAGTCGGGCGGGAATGGTTCACACCGACGGAGTTGGCCGAGCTACGGCTGCCAGGGTTGCCTGGCGACAAGCGCTCAATCAATCGGCGCGCCCAGCAACAGCGCTGGGCAAGCCGGACCGGCGCGCAGGGCGAGCTGCTTGCGCGCCCGCGATCGGGACGCGGTGGCGGGCTTGAGTTTCATGTTTCGCTTCTCCCCGCTGATGCGCAACTTGAGCTGACGCGCCGCGGGATCGTTAGCGCTGAAGGCAACCAGACAAGTGACGAGAGCTCTGGCTGGGCGTGGTTTGATACCCAGCCAGCCAAAGTTCGGCAGCAAGCCGAGGAGCGCCTTACGATCATCCAGGAGGTCTTCCTGCTGGTCGATGCTGGCACCACCCAAACCGCCGCGGTGGCCCATGCTGGGGCACGTCACAAGGTGGGCAAGTCGACCATAATGGGCTGGCTAGCCATGGTACGCGGGATCGAACGTGGCGCCTGGTTGCCCGCACTTGCGCCGCGCTTCAAAGGTGGCGGTAAGCGGGCTGAAATCGATCCCGATCTGTGGGATATGCTTAAGAGCGATGCGCTTCGGCTAGAGCAGCCGCCGTTCTCGGCGTGTTACGAACGGATCAAACGTGTCGCGGCTGAGCGCGGGCTCTCGATCCCTACTTACCGCACTCTCAAGCGTCGGTTCGATCAGGAAGTACCGCATTCGGTCCAAGTGCTCGCGCGACAAGGGGCGGATGCGCTCCAACGCGCAATCCCAGACGTGCGGCGCAGTGTCGAAAGCCTGCACGCTCTGCATGCGGTCAACATCGATGGCCATGTCTGCAATGTCTTCACCGAGCATCCGCACGAGGAAGGCAAAATCGTGCGGCCGATGCTGATCGCGATTCAGGACATCTACAGCCGCAAATTCCTCGCTTGGAAGCTCGATCTTAGCGAGAACGTTGTCGCAACACGGCTCGCCTTCGCCGATCTGTTTCGCGATTATGGTATTCCTAAGGTCTACTGTGCGGACAACAGTCGCACCTTTGCCAGTAAGGCGCTGACAGCGGGCGCTGAGACGCGTTTCAGAGGCAAAATCATAGAGGAAGAGCCAGCAGGCCTGCTGCATTCGCTCAATATCGAAATCCGCTTCACATCGGTTGCGCATGGCCAAGCGAAACCGATCGAGCGGGCGTTCCGCGAGATCGATGACCACGTCTCGAAGGGACCGGAATGCGCCGGCGCCTACACCGGGAACAACGCTCTCAACAAACCGGCGAACTATGGCCAGCGAGCGATCCCCTGGGCCGAGTTCGAAGCCATACTGGCGCGCGGGATTACTGCCTACAATGCGAGAGAAGGTCGCCGCGGCGGTGCTTGTGGCGGTCGCAGCTGCGATGCGACGTTTGCCGAGAGCTACGCCTGCTCACCGATCCGCAAAGCGACCAACGCCGAGCTACGGATGGCGCTGCTGGCATCTGAACGCAAACGGCTCAACAAGCGGACCGCCGAGATCGAACTATATGGGAACCGATACTGGGCCCCCGAATGTGTCGATCTGGCTGGCGAGCTCGTGACGGTAAGGTTCGATCCGGACAACCTTCATCGCGAGATTCATCTCTACGATCGACGCGGCGCCTATCTCGCCCAGGCCGATCTGATGGCCGACACAGGGTTCTTTGACCAGGCTGGCGCGATCGAAGTGGCTAAGCGGCGCAAGGCCATGCGTCGCAAGGTTCGCGAAGGTCTGGAAGCGGAACGTACGCTTACCGCGGCGGAGATCGCCGCTGCGCAAGGGCCGCTGGAGACACCCTCATTGCCAGAGCCAAAAGTGGTGCAGCCCGTCCGCCATCGCGCAACCGCAGCTGCCGCAAAGCTCAAACCCGTGCCGGTGGAGCACGAAGAAGATTCAGAGATCATCGACGCCTTCACATCACTCAATTTGAGGATCGTCGACTGATGAAGGATGCGCGGGACTAACGACCAAATCACCCCCGCGCATCTGTCCCAAAAGCCATGGAACAGGAGGACCGATAGATGGCAACCAAAGCACAGACAACGCTTAGCGACGCAATCACAGGCTCGGACAGCGAGGCAGATCAGTTTACTGCTGAGCAAATTGATTGGCTCAAAGAGCACCGAATAGAGCTAGCCGCTAGCTTCCAGGACATAGCGAAGTGGACCGGGATTCCTCATGGCACGGTTTCGCAGTTGCTGGGGAGCAAGGGCTACGCCGGTAACCGCCGCAAGTACGCTGATCTGATTGCATCTTATCGCCAGACGCTTAGCGCCCAAGCCGATCTCGCGGCCGATCTCCCTGAGAAACCGGACTATTTTGAGACGCCTACCAGCAAGCTGATCACCCAATATCTGCACTGGGCACAGCGGGGACGCCTAGTCCTGATCGTTACGGGTGCCGGTCTCGGCAAGAGCGAGTCGGCAAAGAATTTTCTGCGAAACAACCTTGGAAGCTACCTCGCGACCATGACCCCATCGACCAGCGGCATTATGCCGATGCAAGGCCGGGTGCTGCGCTCGCTTGGAGAAAAGCGGGTTGTTGGGCCGCCCGCCACCCTGTCGGAAATGATCTGCGAGCGGGTGCGTGACCGCAAGCATGCCGTGCTTATCATCGATGAGGCCCAGCATCTGTCCATCAAGGCGCTAGAAGAGATCCGGAGCTGGCATGATGAAACCGGTGTCGGGATAGCCCTTATGGGCAACGAGCGCGTTCAACAATCGATTGATGGCGTGAGCCGAGCAGCTGATTTCGCACAAATCTTCAGCCGTGTCGGAACACGAATGATAAGGCCGCGCGCGGTCAAAGGGGACGCCGAGGCGCTCGCAGAGGCATGGGACATCACCGCCCCCAAATTAGTCGAATTCGTTGTCGAAATGGTTGGCAAGCCGGGCGGCCTGCGCGGTGCGACGTTCGCGCTCGAAGTCGCACACATGACGGCTATCGCCCAAGGCGAGCCGGTCAATCTTCAACATCTAAAGAAGGCGTGGAGCCACAATTCCTCGAGGTCCACATGAGCCGCCTTCTCGACAAGGTGCGTAAGACTGCACGCGAAATCGACGAGCTCGAGGGTTCGGGCACCGCTCTGAGAGAGGCGGTGCTTGGCCCGCTGCTGCTACTCGCCTTTTGCCTGCTCGCCGCTGGGATTGCGGCGCTGGGAGAATGATTATGAAAACGCAGACCAACTTGCAGGAAGCCGCACGCCCGGCAACGTTCGACGCATCGCAAAAGTCGCGCCGCTCGATGATTGCCAAAGTTCATGTCGCGAAGAAGCAGCTTGCGCTGATCGATGACGATTACCGTCAGATTCTGCTTAATGAAACCGGGCAGACCAGCCTCGCAGCATGCACTTCAGATCAGCTCCTGAAGGTGATCAAGCGGCTAGAAGCGCTAGGGTTCAAGCCTGTCCCTGCAAAGGGCACGCGGCCGGCGCAACACAAGATGGCGAAAAAGGCGCGCGCTTTGTGGATTTCGCTGTATCACCTGGGCGTTGTGCGAAACCCAGATGAACGGGCGCTGGAGGTGTTCGCCAAACGCCAGCTCAAATGCGAGAAGCTGGTTTGGGCTAAGCAGTCGCACGGCTTTCGCCTAGTGGAAGCGCTAAAGGCCATGGCGGTCGAAGGAGGTTGGCGACAAACCGATAGGAACGGCAACAATCTATCGGTGCGCGCGCTCCAGGAAGGGCTCTGCGAGGCAATCCTCACAAAGCTGATCAAGCTCGGTGAGGTTCCCGCAGACTGGACAATCGACATCGCGGCGTGGCGCTTGTGCGGGATCGAAACCGCTGCATTCGGGCCCATTACCGCCGACGGTTACAACGCAATCGCAAAGGCACTGGGCGATAAGCTTCGTGCCGCGGGCGGTGCGCAATGACCATAGTGCCGACATTTAAACGTTCCGCCCCGCTTGCGTATCGCGAAGGCCAGGTCAATCATTGCCCAGCTTGCGCGGCAAGCCAGTGGCATGTCGGGCGATCTGTTGCAGAGTGCGGAGTATGCGGTCACGCGCTTCCGCTCGCGCATAAAGCGGCATGAGTGATCGGCTGATCATAACCGATCACGCTCTGCTGCGCTTTCTCGAGCGCGGCTGTGGGCTTGATGTCGAGGGCCTGCGCGAAACCCTTCAGGACTCTCTGAACCGCGCCCACGCGAGCGCTCAGGTGATTGGCGAAAGCGATTACAACGTCCTGGTCGGCGACTCGGTGTTTCTGGTGCGAAGCGGTGTCCTCAAAACTGTGCTGGAAGACACGTCAGTGGGAAAGCGTGCTCGTGCCTTGAAGCGTGATGCCGAATGAGCAAGCCTGAGCCGCTTTCCGGCGTATTGCGCGAAATCGAGGCAGTTGCAGGCCGCGAGGCTGCGCTCACGATCGCACGCAAGCTCGGCGGGACTAGGGTCTATTTTCCGGCGCAGCCTGGCGCGGACCACTGGCTTAGCCAGCTGCTTGGACACGATGCGGCGCTCGCGATCGGCGAGCAGCTTACAGGCGGATTCGCAGGCGGAGCGCGAATCGACATTCCTTGCGGTCGTTTCGGCCATGCCGAAACCGCGCGCGCAAAGGTTGACAGCATGATCCGCCAGGGTGCTACCGAACGCGACATAGCGCTGGCCACTCGTTACACCACGCGCGGCATCCGCAAGCGTAAAGCCAAGCTGCGCGACGGGAGCCAGATGGATCTCTTCAAAACCTAAGTACCGGAACTCGTTCCGGGTCGCGGTGAGGCGGGATTGTGGCCATCACCCGGCTATGACCGAGACCAAACTCACTGAGCGTATCATGCTCGAGATCGCGGAGCACGAGGCGCTTGTGCTCGAAGCCTACAAGGATAGCGTCGGGGTTTGGACCTGGGGCTTTGGCGTGACCAGTGAAAGTGGGCACCGCGTCTATCCGCGCTATCGCAAAAACCCCTCGACAATAGAACGAGCGATCGAGGTTTATGAATGGCTGATGCGCAAGAAGTACTTGCCCGATGTGCTCCGCGCTTTCCAAGGCGTCGACCTCAGCGAAGCCCAGTTGGCGGCGGCACTCTCGTTTCATTGGAACACAGGCGGCATCCTAAGGGCCGATTGGGTTAGCTCCTTTCGAAATCGCCACTTCGCCGATGCGCGCCGCGAGTTTATGAATTGGTCGCGCCCGCGCGAAATCATCGGGCGGCGCAAGGCAGAGCGAGATCTGTTTTTCGATGCTCGTTGGAGCGGAGATGGGGTGATCTTGCTCTATCAGCGCGTCAACCAGTCGCGCGCCGCAAATCCGATCTGGTCAAGCGCCAAGCAGATCGACATTCGCGCGGAATTGCGCACCGCGCTGGCCAAAGGCGAAGCGGCCTAAATATGTTCACTTTCGGAACGATCTTCGCCCTGGTGCGGCTATATGCATCAGGTGCGCTTAAATGGGTTCTGAGCATCTTCTCAGACGCATTTGAGTGGCTGACTAAGGATTGGCGACACATCGCGATCACAGCGCTCGCGATCTTCTCGCTGTGGCACCAATTCTACCTCGCGCCGATGAACGCGAGCAGGATTGCTGGACTTGAAGCCGACCTCGAGGCTGAGCGGCTCGCGCATACTCAGACTGTCACAAACTACCGGCTCGCCACCGCTCGGGCTGAACGCGATGCGAAGGAGAACGCGGCTCGCGTTGTCCGAGAACAGGCCGCTCAAACAAAGGAGATTGTCGATGATTTCGAGGCTCGTCTTGCTCATGCTCGTGCTCGCGCCGCTGCTGTTGAGCAGCGCATGCAGCGTAACACCGCCTCCGGAGCCGATCCCGGCGGTGCCGCGCCAGCTGATCTGCCCGTACTTCCCGGCACCGCCCGCGGAGCTGATGCGCCGGCCGCCCAGGTTGGACTATCTCCCGAACCCGGACAGCACGTAGCCTGTCCTGAGGATCGTGTTTGCCTGACTATTGGCGAAGCTCTCACCGCCACCGAGACAGCGCTGCAGCTCGATAGTCTTATCAGTTGGATCGAGCGCCAAGCGGCAATCCGCTTCAGCCCTGTGGAGGCGACCGATGATGATGGTTGAGCCGGTTTCAATACCCAAATTCGTGCTCTTTTGGCTGCCGTCCTTTGCTTTCAGTGTGGCATTGCCAGAGGTCAAGGTGCCGCTTGGGGACCATTTTTTGGTTGATGTCGCTGGCCTTCCGATCCCGGTGGTTACCTGTGTTCTGGGGGCTGTTGGAATTATAGCAGCAAGGCCATTTACGCGCCCGGCCGAAAAGGACCTCGGTTGGCAGCTGCGCCTGCTCGTCTCGCTCATCATGCTTGTGCTCGTCCAGCTTTGGATCATCGAGTCTCGCCCAGGATGGCTGTTCGCGTTTGTAGTGGCGATCGGCCTTGGCTTCTCTGGCTACTCGCTACTCGAAGTTTTTGGTGAGCAGGTGAAACAGTTCGTTCGCCGCGCCTTCAGCGGCGCAGTTGGTACCATCGGTAAGGGAAAAGAAGACCAATGAGTTTCGGGGACGCACTGCAGGCGATTATCGTCTGTTTCATCGGGATAGGATTTTTTGTCGTCGCTTGGCGTGGCGGGGCGCGCAATCCGGTTTCAACCGGTGGGTTGGACAAGCGACTAACCGTGTTCAGCAGCGAGCTTCGCGGCATGCGCGAAAAGGTCGATGAAATCGAGGACAGGGTCGAGGAGATAGAGCTTAAGGCCGCCACCTCGAACGATATCAATCGGCTGGAAGTGCAGCTGAAAGATCATGTTCGACAGACGGCCCAACTGAGGGTCGAAGTGACGACCATCACCGAACGCATCAGCGGAAACCGTGAGGGCATCGACAAGATCGCACAGTCTCTTGCTGACCTAGAAAGCCGGCAACGGGCAATCAATGAAAAGATGTCTGATTTGCAAAGCGAAGGCGCGTCCAGGGCTGAGGCGATCAAGCACGTCGCTTCGCAAATGGACCGCCTGATGAGCGTCATTGTCGAACGGGGCGTCACAAATTGAGTGTGAGGGCCGACATGACCGATGCGATCGCCAGAGAAGCGCGTCTCGCAATCCTGCGAGCGCTTAAAGACCAAGTCGACGGTCGGCTGTCCGATCTTTTGCTGCAGCGGACGCTTGATGTTTATGGTTTCCGCCGCGATCGAGACTGGATCGTCACTCAATTGAACAAGCTCGCATCGCTGGGCGCGGTTTCGCTCAGCGAAGCCGGCACTGTAACGATCGCTCGACTTGAGCGACCAGGGCGCGATCACCTCGAAGAGCGCAGCGTGCTACAGGGCGTCACGCGTCCGCATGAGGTCGAGTAATGGTGAGCGGCGCGGCGAAGGGCCGCGGACGCCTGTCCTCGATCGACATGCTTCCCGAGGAAGCCGACGAGGATATCGTCTGGGCGCTCGATCAGCTGCGCGAGAATAAGCTCCCGCAGACTACGATTCTGATGGAGTTCAACGAGCGGCTCGCTGACAAGAAGATCGAGCCGATCAGCAAGTCGGCCTGGAACCGATACTCCGTTCGCAAGGCCAAGCAGTTCCGCCGCCTGGACGAAGCGCAGCGCATGGGAAGCGAGCTTGTTCAGTCGATGGGCGCTGAGCAGCCCGACGAGGTGACGATCGCTGTGGCGGAAATGCTGAAGGTTGCAGCGTTCGAAGTGCTCGAGGAGAACCAGCTCTCGCCTAAAGGCATCATGGAGCTCAGCCGCGCCCTGCAAAGCGCAGTCGGCGCTCAGAAGGCGAGCGCAGAGTATCGCGAGCGGCTGGAGCGCCAGCTGTCGAAGACTGCGGATAAGGTGGAGACAATGGCGGCCGAGGCGGGGCTCAGTGCGGAGCGCATTGCACAGCTGCGCCGCGACTTCCTCGGAATTCGCGAGGCCAAGCCCGAGTGAGCGATCTTGTCACCTCGAACCCTGCGGCCGACGAGCTGCCGACTGCTGACCAGGCTCCTCCCAAATCGCCGATCGACGATCTGGTGCCTGGCATATTGCCGAGCGAGCAACTCGATCCGCTCGATGATGGCATCCTGATGCAGCACCAGATTGAGTGGATCGAGGACGATTCGCCGCTAAAGCTTGCGGCCAAGGGCCGCCGAACAGGCATCACATTCGCTGAGGCACTCGATAGCACGCTTTGCGGGGCGGCATCCAAGCAGGCGGGTGGTGACAGCACGTTTTACATTGGCGATACTAAGGACAAGGGCCTTGCATTCGTCGCTGTCTGCGCTCGGTTTGCAAAGACTGTAGCGAAAGAAACGCTGCAGGTCGGTGAATTCCTGTTTGAGGACAAGCAGGAAAACGGCGAGAGCAAGTACATAACCGCCTATCGCATACGCTTCGCCTCAGGTTTCGAGATTGTCGGCCTTTCGAGCAGTCCCGCTAACATCCGCGGCTTGCAAGGCCGCGTTGTGATCGACGAAGCGGCGTTTCACCGCAATGTCGCGGCTGTCATCGATGCCTGTAACGCTCTGCTCATCTGGGGCGGCGTAATTCGCATTATCTCAAGCCACAATGGTGACCTGAACCCATTCAATGAGCTGATCAAAGAGACCGAGCAAGGCCTTTACGATTACTCGATCCACACGATCACTTTCGATGATGCGGTGGCGAATGGGCTCTATGAGCGGGTTTGTCTGATGCGGGGTAAGGCGCCGTCGCCAGAGGACAAGGCGGCTTGGTATCGACGTATCCGCCGCGCTTATGGCTCTCGAAAGGAGGCCATGCACGAAGAGCTGGATGTCATCCCCCGCGAAGGTGAAGGCGTCCTTCTCCCGCTCGCCTGGATTGAGGCGTGTAGCACCAGAGAATATGTGGTTTTGCGATGGTCCCCTCCGTTTGATGGCTTTACCCAGGCGCCGGAATTGGTCCGTCGAAACTCGATGGCGGCCTGGCTGACGGAGAATGTGCTGCCGATCCTGCAGCGATACTCCGATCAAGCGCTAACCTGGTACAATGGCGGCGACTTCGCGATGCGCCAGGATCGCAGTTCTTACCCGTTTGGTTTTTTGGGCGAGGATCTTCGACGCCACGTGCCTTTCATAGTGGAGTTGCGCCAGTGTCCCTACGATCAGCAAAAGCAGGTTTTATTCTGGATCGTTGAGCAGATTGAGATGATCGGACGATATGGCGGCGGAGTGCTCGATGCCAACGGGAACGGGATGGCGCTTGCCCAAGAGGCAGCGCAGAAGTTCGGCACCGATCGCATTGTCGAACTTATGCCTTCAGTAGCTTGGCGGCGCGAAACGGGCCCGCGCTTTCGTGCCTCATTCGAGGATGGGACGATGCTGATCCCTGCCGACCTCGATACTCGAAACGATCTTCGCCAGCTGCAGCAGATCGGCGGTGTGGCCACGATGCCATCGCACGTCCGCAAAGAGGGCACTGATGGAGGGAAGCGGCACGGTGACAACGCAATTGGCCTTTGGAACTTCCACGCTGCGACAATGAATGAGGGCGGAGCTCGATGGGTGCCGCTTAGTGATGTCCCCTCACAGGATGTGCTTGAGCTCGATAAGAATTGGATACCGGCATGAACCCGATCGTCAAAGCCTTCGTGGCCGGTGCCGCGCCTGTCCTGAATGCAGTGCGCCGCATGCGCCATGGCGGACAGCCGCTCTTCCTCAATGGCCTCCTGAAGCGCAGCCGGTTTGATTATCGCGCTGCCATCGGCGATGGCTTGGACAGCTCGGTCGTCACCGCGCCGATCATGTGGATACACCGCGCGCTGCCTGAAGCACGCTTGGCGATGCGCGAGACCAAATCGGATGGCTCGATAGAGGAGCTCGACAACCATGAGATGCTCGAGCTTATCCAGAACCCGAACGACTTTTATAGCGACATCGCGCTGTGGGCAGGTACGCTTCTATCGTACTTGCTCGCTGGCAACGCCTACTGGATCAAGGTGCGCAACAATGCCAATCGCGTAACCGCTTTGTGGTGGGTGCCGCACTGGATGATGAAACCGGTCGCACCGACCGATGGCAGCGAATTCATTTCCCACTATGAATACACGCCCGCCACCGGTTTGGGCCGCATGTATCTGGACCCTGCTGACGTTGTTCATTTCCGTCATGGGATTAATCCGAGCGATCAGCGTCGCGGGCTTTCGCCGCTTGACGGGGTAATCCGCGAGATTTTCATAGATCTCGAATCGTCCAACTTCATCGCAAGCTTGCTGCGCAATTTCGGTGTTCCGAGCGTCATCATCAGTCCAAAGGGAGGCGGGATGCCGGTCCCTGAAGACGTCGAAGCAACCAAGACCTGGTTCAAGCAGGCCTTTGGCGGTGACAACCGCGGCGGGCCGATGGTTATGGGGGCACCGACCGATGTGTCATCCTTCGGGTTCAACCCTCAGCAGATGAATCTCTCTTATGGCAGCGACCGAGCCGAAGAGCGCGTCTGCGCCTGTCTTGGCATTCCGGCTGCGGTGGTCGGTTTTGGTGCGGGCTTGCAGCAAACCAAAGTTGGCGCGACCATGGGCGAATTGAGAAAGCTTGCCTGGCACAATGGCGTGCTCCCGATCGGACGCCAGCTGGTCGATGAGCTAAAGCGCAGTCTGCTCCCCGATTTCCAGCGTCCTCGCGAGCGCACAAGGCGGATAGAGCTTTATTGGAATACCGATGACGTTCTCGCGCTGCAGGAGGATGAGAACAAGCAGATCGAGCGCAAGCTCAAGGAATTGCAGGGAGGCGCGATTACGCTGTTCGACTATCTTAGCGAAACCGGCCGCGACGCCGATGACAGTCACAAGGTCTATCTTCGCCCGCTCAATCAGATTGTAGTTCCGGCAGACGAACTCGCTCAAGTTGTCGAAGGTCGCCGGCTGCCAGCGGCGGTGACCTCAAATACTGACGATCCGCCGGATGATGACGGCGGCACAAAGACGCTGCCAGAGCCTGAAACGAAGCACTCCGAAGACTGGCTGCCGACTGATCGCGAAGCGGCCAACGAAGAACAGATCGAACGTGGCGACCGGTTCGTCACGCGGCTTGAGCGCGCCGAAAATGGCATCTCAGAGGGGTTTGAGCAAAGGCTTAGACCTGTGTTCGAAGGCTGGGGTGATGAGGCCGGCCGCATCGGACAGAACGTGCTTGAGGGCAACGGCGAGAAGGCTGGGAGGTTGATCGAGACTAAAGCGCCTGACGATCAGCTGGTGCGCGAAATCATCGATCTCCTCAATTTCGAAGCCTGGGAAGCGCAGCTGTCCAGTCGTTACCAGAGCGAGTATCTGGCGATCGCACGCGATGTGGCCGAGGCGATCGAGGAATCGGGGTATGGCACTATGCTGCCGGACGCCCGGATGCGCGAAGTCATCGAGGCCGGCGGCAAGCGGGCTGGGCTGGTTGATCTCAGCGAACAGACCCGCGCTGCATTGTTCAAAGCTCTGGCGGAAGGACGCGCTGAAGGCGAAGGCGTGACGGCTCTAGCCAATCGCATCGCCAATCAGGTCGAAGGCGGGCCGTTCAAGGATGCGAGCACGCGCGCAAAGCTGATCGCTCGGATCGAGACAAAGCACGCGCAGAATATCTCAACCCTTGAAAACGCACGAGCGAACGGCTTCTCGCGTTTCATTGTTTATGACGGGCGGCTCGGTCCAGGACGATCCGAGCCGAGCCATATCGCGCGCAATGGATGGATCGTAGGCTATGAAGACGCGATGACCATGACGGTCAACATGCGCCCGAATTGCACGCTGAGCTTTGCGCCCCACTTCGAATTGTAGGAGACCGGCTGTCCGCTGCGAAGCGATAGGCCAGAAAGGAAATCCGATGCTGACTAAGAACCTCACTGTCACCGAAATGGATGAAGCCGGTAAAGGCCTTGCGCTGATCGCACGCCTCTCCGAGATCGATCACGATGGCGAGACCTACGAGAAAGGCGCTTTCTCCTGGAAGGGCGATCAGTGGTGTCCGTTGCTCACCGCGCATGATCGTTGGTCGATGCCGTTCGGCAAGGCGCGGGTCTATGAAGATGGGGACACAGCGATGGCGGAGCTGCATCTCAATCTTGAGACACAGGGCGGCAAAGAGTGGCACTCAGCGCTCAAGTTCGACCTCGCTAAGGGAAAATCTGTGCAGGAATGGTCTTACGGCTACGACGTGATCGATGCCGACTTCCAAGTGCGCGGAGACGACAAGGTGCGCGTCCTGAAGCGGCTCGACGTGCATGAAGTTTCGACAGTGGTGCGCGGCGCCGGCCGCGGGACCGGTACTGTATCCATGAAAGGGATCAAGGCGGCGCTGAAGGAAGGTCAATTCAAAGAACTGATCGAGCAACTCGGCACAGCGGCGGCCGTGGTTGAGGCCGACCCTAACGTGCTGTCGGAAACCGGGCGCAAGCAGCTGAGCGAAATTCATAGCTCGCTCGGCGTAGTGTTGAAGCTATGCGATCCCGAAGCCTCTGCCAAAGCGATCGCAGAGATCGAGAGCCAGATCGTTCGCTTCGAGACCCGCGAGGCCCGGCGAAGAATCGGAGCCTGATTAGGTTGCGAAGAGACTTTACATCGCTCTGAGAATGAAGCCCTGTGAGCGCCGCTGAGCGCTTTCAGGCCTTCTGCTACCCAAATGAGCGCCGCCTAGCGTCTTAGACCGTATTAAATTGGCCCTGAGGCGTGTTTTGCTTCAGGCTCTATCCCCGATCTTGCACTGATCGCTCGCATACGCTCTTTGCGCCGCGCCAGCGCGTGGCCAAGCCTTCGCGTATCAGCTGCGCGCCGATCGGTCCGGTCGCAGAGTAAATGCACGCCAGGGTGCGGCCATAGCGATCGCGGCCTAGCCGCTCGATCCGCACTTCATACAGCGCCAACAGTTCGACCAGGCGATCGCGGGCTCTAACGGCAGCTGCACGGATCTCGGCTCGCTCGCTGTCAAGCTCAGGCGTATCGATCGATGCTAGGCGCAGCTTTTCACCTTGCCACCAGACGGTGTCGCCATCGTGCACGCAATGGTGCCGCGGCGTTGGTGGTGCGGGACAGATCGTTATTGCTAGTGCGGTGAGGAGCATGGTCGCGCCTTTCATTTGTGCGAATCTGTTGCGCGATCTACCAAGGAACCGCTCCCGCCAAAGTGTAACAGCATCCGTACCGGAACTAGTTCCGGGGCGCGCAGGCTTTTTGTCCTCTCCACAAGGTCTCTCGAGATTTTCAGTGGAGACCAATGATGTCCGATATTAAGAATTTGAGCCTGAAGGACGCTCAGGAGAAGCTCGGCGCTAAGCAAGACGAGCTCGCCGCCCTCTTCAAGGAGGCGAAGCGGGAAGACGGCACTTACGATCACACCAAAGTCAAATCGGAGGATGTGAAGACCAGCTCGGATTTCGTCGCGGCGGTGAAGCAGCGCAACGCGGAGCTAGATGAGCTTGGCGAGCATATCGAAGAGCTGCGCGAACTCGATCTGGCCGAAAAGAACCTGAAAGCAAGCCAGCAGGGTCGGCGAAATTTCCCGCTGTCCGGTGTCGGCGATGCCCCGGCCAACCAAGCGCAATTCAAGTCGATTGGCGAGATGTGCGTAGGAACGAAAGGCTTCAAAAACTGGCAGAACGGAGGACGCGGCGGGGGCGTAACTCTCCAATTCGAAGAGATGCTCCCCAGTGACTTTCTTTCAAGCAGCGGCGCTGTCATGACGCTAGGCCAGAAAGCGCTGATGACGCGTGCCGCTGGGTATGCGCCGGAGAGCCTTCGCCTGCCCGGCATCGTCGAGGCTGCCACTCGGCCGCTGCAACTGATCGATATCATTCCAATGTCGAGAACCGACTTTGCTGCGATCAAGTACATGGAGGAAACCACGCGCGTCCATGCAGCCGCAGAGGTCGCTGAAGGCGGCGCCTATCCCGAAAGCGAGTTTGTTTTCACTGAACGAACGAACCCGGTTCAGAAGATTGGTGACAGCCTGCCTGTGACCGACGAGCAGCTCGAAGATGTCGCTTTCATGGAGAGCTATATCGACGGTCGTCTGACGTATGGTGTGCGCCAACGTCTTGATCAGCAATGCTACATCGGGGATGGAGCCGGCTCTAATCTGCGCGGCATTCTTAACGTAGCTGGCATCCAAACCCACGCTAAGGGTGCTGACCCAGCGATGGATGCTTTCTACAAAGCAATGACCAAGGTTCGCCTGGTTGGTAGGGCTATCCCCACGCACCATGTGATGCACCCCAATGATTGGCAGGGCATCCGCCTCACTCGGACTGCGGATGGTGTCTACATTTTCGGCAATCCAACCGAAGCCGGCCCTGAGCGTCTCTGGGGTCTTCCAGTGACCCAGAACGATGCTGGCGCAGAAGGCACAGGGCTCGTTGGTTCGTTTGATCCTTCCTGGATCACGCTGAGTGAGAAGCGCGGCATCGACATCCAGATGGGTTATGTCGGCACGCAGTTCACCGAAGGAAAGCGGACGATGCGCGCCGATATGCGCGCCGCGCTGACGGCGTTCCGGCCTGCTGCCTTCTGTTCGGTCACCGGTCTCTAATCCGGATCGCTTCCAGCCAGGTTTCGTGTTGCTGCCTGGCTGGGTCCTCCGCCGGGGCCGGTTCGTGGACCTGCCGGCCCCGGTTTCCCCAAGCGCTCAGACCTTAGAGCGCTTGGGCAAGCCAGGAGAGTTTCATGAGCACCTTATCAGGTTTCTCGCGCGCGATCGCGACTGACATCATCCCCGGAGCCGCGGCCGGCCAGCATGCTGTGAATGGCGGCATTCGGGCCGGAGATTTTCTCGTTTCGGTCACTCGGTTGACTGACGCGGCAACGCCCGTCGCGACTGATCTCACCGCTGAATTCTCGATCCCCGCGGACACGTCTGACCGGGTCTCGAACGATACCACCGACACGACTGGCGACTTCCTCGTCATCACCTGGGTCAAGGCCCAATAACCGAAAGGCAAGTACGATGCCCCCCAAAGATCAAGTTTGCGCTGAGCGCATGTATCTGACCGCTGGAAAGGATCGCCTGGTTCCCGATGGCGATGAGGAAGCCGCTTTCCTTTACGCCTCGCCGGGCGATTTCATCCCTGGCGCCGCGTGCGAGCAGTTCAAGATTGAAGATGGCAAGCTGCCGGCTCCCAAAAAGGCTCCAGCGGTCAACAAGCCTCCAGCGGTCAAGAAAGCCCCTGCATCCAAGAAAGCTCCTGCAGCCAAGAAAGCGGCCAAGTCGACCCCGCCTGCTGAGGATAAGGCGACCCCTGCTGGCGAAAACAAAGTTGCTGGCGAAGGCGAAAGCAAGACCGAAGGCGGTGGCGCGTGACGCTGTCCGTCACCATCAGAACAGGCGATTTCCCGGCGGAAGTGCGCACGCTCCCGCATGGCTTTATCGAGCCGCTCGAGCTCGCTGAGCTCTAACTTCTCTGCATGGTCGAACCTGAGACTGAAATGGCAGTCGCCGTGTTCGATGCTGCGGGCTTTGTAATCCGCGAGCGCGATGATTTCGACGAGGCGATGATCGCTCAGTGCATGGGTGAGGCGGCTTAGCCATGGCGCTGATCGACCGGGTCAAAGAGCGGACTGGGAGCGACCTCTCCGACACCGAGCTGCAATCGATGATCGACGCGATCAACGTCGATCTTGATGCGCGCTTCGGTGTGCTGGGGGAAGTGACGATTGAGCTCGGCGATCCGACCGATCCCAATTCGCGTCAGCTTCGCACGCTGCGACTTCAGCGCCCGGTCGACACCGAGCAGCCGATCACGATTGTCGAGATCGCTCCGTCAGATACGGGCGAGGCAAGTGACGAAATCACTCTGTCAGCGAACGACTATCGCGTGCTGCATAGCGGGCGCACGCTGCAGCGGCTGAGCCTCGGCGCGAACCCAGCCCAATTCTGGGCGCCAATGGTGCAGCTCACCTACACCCCAATTTCCAACTTGGCTCAGCGCGAAGAAGTGACGATCAAGCTGGTGCAGCTCGACCTCAGCTATCGCGGCGGGCTTAAGTCCGAGAAGGCCGGCGACTATTCCTTCACGCTGAGCGGCGACCAGACAGCCGATCGTGAAGAAATCCTTCAATCGCTCGAGGATCGCCGCGGGATGATGCTGGCATGATCGGCCTGCTCGATATCATCGTCTGGCTGCTGCGCGTTTACATCTTTTGTGCGGTAGTCACAGGCGTCTATTTCCTTGGCAAATCCGTCGGTGAAGGCGTCGATCATCGCTTTTGGGCGAGCCTGATGGCGGCGGCGTTTTGGCCGGTTGTCGCTGCGATCGCTATCCGTGACTTCGTGATCTGGGCGAAGTCGCTGGCCGATCGACCGACGTTTCGGGCTGCAGTAAAGCTGATACTGGAGCGGTGGCGGCGATGATCTCCGGTCGCCTTACTATGCGCGCCGCAGTCGAGCGCAATCAGGCGGTCGGCACGGATGCCTGGGGCGATGCGCTGCCGCCTGACTTCCAGCTCATCCACACCGCCTTGCCATGCTTTGCCTGGTCGCGCTCCGGCCGTGAACTCGTCGATGGGAGCAAGACTGCGCTGATCGAAGATGCACGCATCATGGTCGCTCTCGGTGCCGATCTGCTCGAAGGCGATGAGATTACCGCTATTTCCGATCGCAGCGGGAATATCCTCATTCCTGGGCGGCTCAGGGTCGAGGGCAGGATCCAGTATAAGCACAGCCACCGCGAAGCCGCGCTGGAGAGCATCGAATGAAGCGCTTCTCCGTTTTTTCGCGCGAGCGCTATGGCGAATTCACCGAGCGTCAGCGCAGTTTCTACCTTGCTTGGGGCAAGCGGTTTGTCGCGTTCAGTTTCGGGCGACTGAGCAGGGAGCCGCGCCATGACTGAAGCATCGCAGTCGCTCACTTGGAAAGGCGATGGGATCACGGCGCGGTTTCGCCAGGCACAGATCATAGGCGTCAATGTGACCATGTCCGAATGCGTTCAGCACGCCAAAGACAACCACAGCTGGCAGAACCGATCAGGCACGCTCGAGGGCTCGCTCAATATCGTGGACTTTGCGAAAGCGGTGCCCGGCGGGGTCGTAGGCAGGTGGGGCTCGCAGGATGTTGTCTATGCGCTGATCCATGAACTAGGCGGCGTGATTGTGCCGACCAAAGCGAAGGCGTTGGCCATCCCGCAGCCCGATGGCAGCGTGCGCTTCGCAAGTAAGGTTACGATCCGGGCCCAACCGTATCTGCGCCCGGCTGCTGATGCGAAGTATCCCAACCTCCCAGGCAATATCCGTAAGGCGTATGAGCGCCTCGGCGCTCAAGCCGGCGATGCGCCGCCAGGTGGTGCGTGATGGCAGCAAGCGCCGTCACTGGAGTGGTCGCTTATCTAAAGACCGATCAGGCGCTCGCTGCGCTGATCGGACAGCGCGTCTTTGGAGCCGAGCTGCCTGCCCGCGAAACTGCTGAGATGCCGCGCAAGGCACTTGTTGTCCGAGCCTCGGGCGGCGCTTCGCTGTTCGGCGCAAGCTATGTCGAGCACGATACTTCGCGGCTTGATCTCTTCGGGTTTGGTGAAACCCCGTTTGAGGCCGGGCGCGTGATTGATCGCGCGGCGCTCGCGATGAAGCGCCTGCGGCGCAGCGTCCATAGCGGTGTCCTGTTGCATTGGGCCCAAAGCGCCGGGGGCAAGTCATCCGGTCGCGAGCCGGCGACCGACTGGCCGCGCGAGTTCCAGAGCTTCCAGGTGCTTGCCGCGCTCGAGGAGGTGAGCTGATGGACGGCCACGTTGTCCAGACGCCGCTGACATCGCGCCAGGCCTATCCGCGGTTGCGCAACAGGAGGCGATCGCTGCGCCCGATGCTGCTCGCCACCACGGCCCTTTGTTTCCCGATTTTCTGACGTTTCGAAGGAGTACCCAAATGAGCCTCGATTATATCATCACATCGCCACTCACGGTCTATATAGCGCCCGTGGGCGAAGCTTTTCCGGCTATCGATGCGGAGCCGGCTGGCAATTGGCAGCGCCTGGGGACTGATGGCGATCGCGCCTACACCGAAGAAGGCCTCGCGATCTCGCACTCAAAAACTTACAACAAGATCAGAGGCGCAGGCGCTTCGGCACCGCTTAAAGCGGCGCTGCAGGAAGAAGACCTGATGATCCAGCTTACGATGATGGACCTCACTCTCGAAGGCTATTCCTACGCGCTTAACGGAAACACGGTGCGAACCACCGCAGCTGCGAGCGGCTCGGCCGGCTACAAGGAGGTCGGGCTTAGCCAGAGCGTGCGCAATGTGAACGAGTTTGCGCTGCTGGCGCGGGGGCCATCGACCTACGACCAGGCGATGAACATGCAGTATCAGGTGCCTCGCTGTTTCGACACGGGCAGTGCTCGGCCTGTGTTCCGCAAAGGCGAACCGGCCGGATTGACGCTCGAACTCACAGCACTCGAGGACCTTACGCAAAGCGATCCTGAGCTGCGCTTTGGCCGGATCGTCGCGCAGCATCAAGCTCCGCTGCCCTGATCCAATTTTCTTAGCCGCCTTTTGAAGGAGTGTCCGCCGTGGCTGAAACAGCGCCCGAACCATCGATGCACAGCGATGAGCCGCTGCTGGAGATAAGCACGCTGATCACGCGCCCAGTGATCGCCATCGATGGCGTAAAATATCAAATCCTCTCAGCTGATGAGTTGAGCGTGATCGAAGCGGTTCGCTTCGGCCGTTGGGGCGCCAAGATCAAACAGCTCAGCGAAAGCGACGAGGCTGAAGCGGAAGAGGAAGTCGATGCTCTTATCGAGCGCGCTTCGCGCACGATTCTGGTTGGTGTGACTGATGATGTGTTCGAGCGTCTCTCCGGTCAAAACAAGTGGGCGGTGGTCGATTTTTTTTCCGCACTTCTGCTGCGCCGAGCGACAGGCGTGGCGGAAGCGATGAATCGCGCAGCCGGGGTCGAGGACCCGATTGGGGCGTCGCAATCCCCAAGCTCCAGCGGTTCTTCGGCGGAGACCCAGAGGCGTGGCTGTATCGAACGCCTCAAGTCCTGGTTCGGGCTTACCTGAAAATGCTTCCGCGCCTGCAAGCTCAGGAGCAATTGGATGCGATCTCCGCGGCGACGCTGGGCTCGGGGAATGCCGAGCAAAGCGAACGAAAGGACGCGATCGCGCGGCTCGATGCGCAGCGCCGCGGCGAAGAGACCGAGCCAGCGCGCTCAGAACAGTCGCAAGTGAGCGATCTTGCGAGCGATCTTGCCGGCATGGGGATCGGGTTCGAGCTAGTCGAGAAAGGTAAGCCATCCGATGGCTGAAACGCTCGGCGATGCCGTCCTGACACTGCGCACGAATGATGCCCAGTTTGCCCCTGGCGTTACTCGCGCGAAAGGGCAGGCGCAGCAGCTGGGCACCACGCTTGATGCCGCATCCGGCAGCTCGGCCAAATTGGCCACCGCTATGGCCGCGGCCGGACGAAGCGCAGACCAAATGGGCCAGTCGATGCAGCGCACGCGGCAACGTGGCCGCGAAATGGTCGTTTCGACCGGCCAACAGCGTGCTGGTCTGCAACAGCTGACGCTTCAGCTGGGCGACATTTCGACCATGTATAACCTCAATGCGAAGGCTTCGACGATCTTCGCAACGCAGCTCGGCCAAGTCACCCAGGCAGCACAGCTCGCACTTGGCGGGACAAGTCGCTTCGCAGCGTTCATGGGCGGGCCTTGGGGCATTGCGTTGTCAGGCGCGCTGATCGTGCTCGCACCGTTTGCCGCCAAGCTGCTAGAGACTGAGGAGGCTCTCGAGCAGGCAGAGTTTGCATCAGATAAGTTTGCTGATGCGCAAGGTATCCTGGGCAGTATCCTCGATCTCACCACCGGCAAGATCAACACGCAATCGGCTGCGTTGATCGCGCTGGCTCGCGCGCAGCTTGCGGCCGGTAGGATCGGGGCGATTAGCCGGCGCGCTGAAGCGCAGCGTGAAATGAACGAGATCCGGCGCGGTTCGATCCAGCTGCAGGGCGGGCTTGGCGGCGGGATTGCACTTCGCCGCCAAGGCAACGGGACCGAGGATGTCGTCACGCAGTTCGAGCGGGGTGACATCACTGCCAGCTTCGCAATCGGTTCGCTTGAAAGTCGGCTCAACGCGGGGATGATCGAGGAAACCGACTTCATGCGCGCGGCGCAAGCGATCAGCGCATTCGGCGTCGAAGATGCCAACATCTCGGTGTTCGAAGATGCTCGCGCTGCGCTCGATGGTGACCAGGATGCGCTTTCGGGCTTCCTCAAACCGGGCAAGAATGCAAATTCGCGCGGTAGCTCCGGTCCAACCCAGGGCGAGATCGATGCTCGCTTCGACAGCCAGCTGATCAGCGCGACACAGCAGATATTGCGGGCCCGGCAGCAGGTCGCTCGCAACGCAGAGGAGCGGGCCGAGCTTCAGCGGCGTTCGATCGAGTGGGACCGGCGCGCTGCACTAGCTGACATTCAAGCGGACAGTGAGCTCAGCGAGCTGCAGAAAGCCGAGTTGAGCGCGGCCGAGACCCGTCTCGCCGATGCCGAGCTCGCTGCCGTTGAATTCGCTCGGTTGGCGGAGCTCGAAGGCGATGCTCGCGCGCTCGCTGATCAGCGATATCGTGTCGAACAGGATGCGTTGCAATTGCAGCTTGGCCTCGCGGACACCGAAGCCGAACGAAAGCGCATCGCTTTGCAGCTGCTTGAGGCTGAAGAGCAGTATCTGCGCGCACGCGAGCTGGCCGTCATCTTCAGCGAGACCGCCAGCGATGCCGAACGCGAGCGAGCCCAGCTTGCTCTGCAATCCATCCGCGCGACCTCGGGCGAGCGCCGTGCGAATGTGGAACGCGCAAACGAAACCACGCTTGAGCGCTATCTGCGCGACCTTCAGCAGACGCCTGAGCAAATCAACGAAGCGCTTGATGCGATCTCGATCGACGGGCTTGATACCCTCAACGATGGCCTGGTCGACGCTATCACCGGTGCCAAATCGTTAGGCGACGTGTTCTCGTCGCTGGCGGATCAGATCATCGCCGATCTGCTGCGCATTGCGATCCAACAGGCGGTGATCAGACCGCTTGCAGAAAGCCTGTTCGGCGGGAGCACTGGCGCAGGCGGTGGCGGGCTGTTTGGATCGCTCGGCAGTCTGTTTGCTGGCTTCTTCGCTGATGGCGGAACTATCCCGAGCGGGCAATTCGGTATCGTTGGCGAGAATGGCCCGGAAGCGGTCTTTGCGACGTCTGGCGGGGTTGGCGTGCTCCCTAACTCGGCGCTGCGCGAGATGCCGGCGAGCGGCCAAGGTGGCGGCTCCATCACCATACCGATCAACGTCGACGCGACTGGCGCGGATCAAGCCGCGGTCGCGCGGCTCAATGCCAGGCTCGATCAGCTCGAGCAGGACTTGCCAGGGCGGATCGTCACCACAATTCAGGATGCTGGCGATCGCCGCATTTTCACTGCGCGGGGCTGGCGATGATCCTGGCGCTGCCGGAGACAGACAGCGGGATACATCGGCCTCGTTTTCAGATCGAGCGGGTCGATTACGCAGCACCTGAGGCGAGCGGTCGGCAAGGCGGTGTTCAAGCAGGCTGGCCGCTTTGGTCTGCGCGCTTCGAAATGGACCGGATCGATCCCGTCTCTGCTGATCAATGGTGCGCGTTTGTCGATCGACTTCGAGGACGTATCAATCGCTTCTACAGTTACGATCCCACTCGGACCTTCCCGCTCGCCTATCCGTCCGGCTTCGCGGCCTTTGCCGGCTTCGCTGGCGCCGCAGCGAGCTGGTCGCAAACGATCCAAGCCAATGGCAGTGCCGAGCTCACCTTAACCGGGCTCCCGGTCGGCCTTGCTCTCGGCCTGGGGGATTACGTCGGGCTCAAGTGGGATGCGAGTGGCGCGGCTGCGGGCTCTTACGAACGGCGAACCATGGCGCGCAATGTCGGTGGCGCGGCGGTTGCTTCAAGTGCCGGCGAAATGACAGTCACGATCGAGCCACCTGTTAACACCGCGCTCGTGCCGGCATCAGCGATCGCGCATCTCGATCGACCTCAATGCGTAATGCAGCAAGTGCCAGAGGAGACCGAACTCGGGCCGATTGTGGAAGCCGGCATAATGAGCGGCGCGACGATCGTCGGCATCCAGGACTTGCGGCCATGAAGACGATCGCTCCAGCTGCGCTTGAAGCGCTGTCCGATGGCACCGCAATCACAGTAGGCGCGGTGGAGATTGCTAGCACCCCAGTCATCCGTGTCTGGGGCGGTTGGACGCCGCTTACCTTCGACGGCCGGACATTCGATCCGGTGGGCGATCGCAGTCTCGTCCAGGTCTCTGGCGGTGCGCTCGGCGGTGCGGCTCAGAATATCACTCTAAGGCTGTCTGGGATCGATCCTGAGACGCTTGCATTGCTCGATGCGTCTGAGGTGTCGGGGGCGCCTGCGATCCTTTGGCGGCTGATCTTCGACCAGGCTGGCGCCACCTTGCTGGGATATAACATTTGGGCGCGTGGTCGGCTCGATACGCTCCCGAGTGACGAGACGGTAGGCGGGACAGCGGCGCTCACCGCAACGCTTGAGACTGCAGCTGCCGGATTAGGCCGGCGCGGCGCACGCTTTCGCTCCGATGCCGATCAGCGCCTGATCGATCCCAATGACGGGTTCTTTAAACACGTCTCATACGCTGGTGAGAAGGTGCTCTACTGGGGCGGGCGCCGACCGGAGCGCGCTGGATCGGCTTTGCCCGGAGCGCAGCGCTCAGGCGGAAGCGGCGGTGGCGGCGGGCAAGGGCAGAGGTTCAACTATGATTTCCTCTAGGCCAGCTCGCGACATCCCCGCATTGCTCGAGTACATCGCTAGCCGGCGCGATGAACCGCACAACTGGCAGCGGCCGAATGACTGCGTTTCGTTCTCGCTTCTCTGCGTGAAAGCGCAGACCGGGCGTGATCTGCTGGCGGATATTCCAGTCTGGTCTTCGCGCAAGGAAGCTCTGACGATCGCGCGCGATCTTGGCGGCCTCGCTAAGGCATACGACCGCGAGTTTACCCGCATTCCCGTGGCTATGGCGCAGCGCGGAGACATCGCCGGCCTTCCTGACAAAGCGTTCGGCGTGCGGTTCATGATAGTCGAAGGCAAAACACTTGTCGGCCCTGGTACCGATCGCCAGGAGCGCTTGCCGCGAAGCGCTATGGTGCGTTCCTGGAGCGCACTGCTCCCTGCGGGGTTTGGCGATGGGTAAAGTCGTCAAAGCGATCGTAGGCGTTGTCGTCACCGTAGCCGGCGTAATCACTGGCAACTTTGGCCTGATCGGTGTCGGTATCTCGCTAGTCGGTGGTTCGCTGCTCGGTCCGAAAGAACCGACACAGAACCGCGCAGCGCAAGCCGCGACGCTGCAAGTCGGTGAGAGCCCGCGTCAGGCGGCGCTAGGCCGAGCGGCCACAGCTGGGTCGCTGGTGGATGGGTTTAACTACGGCGGGAAGTATGGGACCGACTGGGAAGTCCTGACCATCGCGCTCGCCGATCATGAATGCGATGCGCTCGAAGGCTTCTATGTCGGTGACGTCTATGTCGCCTTTGCAGGTGACGGCATGGTCGCCGGTTACAACAACCAGCTGGCGGTCTATTGGCGCTCGGGCACTTACAACCAAAGCCCGCCTTCGATCCTCACAACCAATTCCGCGGGCTGGACCGCGAACGATCGCGGGCGCGGCGTTGCCTATGTGGTGGTCGCATACAAGGCTGATGATCCCGAAGAAGACAATCCCGTTTGGCCGGGCGGTCGCCCTCAGTTTCAATGGGTCGTACGCGGCCTCAAATGCTATGATGCACGCCTCGATTCAAGCGTCGGTGGAAGCGGTCCGCAACGCTGGGATGATCCGAGCACACGGGCTTGGAGCGAGAACCTTACGGTTGCGCGCTACACCTGGGCGCGCGGAATTTATGCCGGCGATCGCGTTACGGAACCGCACAGCCTGCTGGTCGGGCGCGGCCTTACCGAAATCGAAGCGCCACCCGCCAACGTCTTTGCTCGCGCCAATCTGTGCGATGAAATGGTCGACGGGGCGCCGCGGTATCGGATCGGTGGCATGGTCAACTCGAACGAAGCGTTCATCGATGTCGAGAACGACTTTGCTGCAGCCTGTGCCGGCACGATCGTACAGCCCGAAGGCTCGGTGGAAATCGACCCTGGTGAAGCCCGCTCGCCCGTGGCGCACTTCACCGATGACGAGCTGCTCGTCGAAAGCCGGGTGCTGTGGTCGGATTTCCTGTCGATCCAGGATGAAGGCTGGATCAACACTGCAGTCGCAACCTTTGTCGATCCCAATCAGAAATGGACTGAGCGAAGCGCACCTCCTCGCCGCGAGATCGCTGATGTCCAAGCCGATAAGGGACCGCGCGAGCAGCAGCTGCGCCTATCGTTCGTCACGAATATCGCTCAGGCCGGGCGCATCGCAGAGATTACCCGGCGCCTCGGCCGCATATGGGGTCGAGGCCAGGTTACGCTTTCCCCGCGCTTCTCTGAGATCGAGGAAGGCGACTGGATCACATGGCAAAGCGCGCGCCGCTTCAAGGGCGCCACGCGGACTTTCCGGGTCGATGCTTGGGGGTCCGACCAAGGCTGGCGGCATCAGTTAACCCTGCGCCAGATATCGGCGGATGCCTATAGCGATACGGCGGAGCCGACCGACGGCGCCGTTGCAACGCAGCAGCCGGCACCAGGAGCTCTGGCAGCGCCCGGTGTAGATGCCTGGACGCTTTCGTCAGGGCACTTCAACGGGGGCGGCATACAGCTGCCCGCGCTTGTGATTGCGGGGGCTGTGGATGATCCTTCAGCCGCACTGGTGCGGTTCGAATACGTAGCAAGCTCTAGCGAGCCGACTGGCTCGACCGTTTGGACCGAAGCTGGGACAAGCCGGCCAGGCACCGTGCGTCGGGAAATACCGGTCGCAGCGGGCGCCACATACTATCTTGCGGTTTCCTACCTGGTCGATGGGGTGTTCACGCCGCGCCTGGTGCTCGGGCCGGTAAGTGCCGGCGATGTCCTCTATCCGAACAACGTCCCGGTCCAATCTGTGCAGCCGTCCGAGTTGGGGGCTGATGTCACCGCCAACAGTCAGATAACGTTCGACCCCGTCACTCCGATCGCCGTACAGGCCAATCAGGCCGGCATCACCACTACCACGCTACCGATCACGCGCTTGATCAGGCTACGGCGCGGAGGAACCGTGATCAGCGGCGGTGTGAGCGTTGGTGCGCTTGTGTTGTCGGGTGGGATCGCGGCGAGCGCGAGCGTCGCGAACGGCGTCGTCACAGTCAGCGTAACGCAGGCCGATGCAGCGGGGACAATCATTGTTCCTGTGACATTTGCAGGCATCACCTACGAGCGTGAAATCGTCCTCACGCGGTCGGTTTCAAGCGGCACTTCCGGCGGTGGGACAGGCGCTGCGTCCTTTAGCGACACGACAATGTCCAACCTCATCAGTACGAGCTACGTGCAAGTCAGCGACGCAGGAGCGGTCGTTGCGGCTGATAGCAATGGGGAGCTCAACTTCAGGTTCAGCAGCTCGTATGATGGCAATGGAGCGGCTGATGTCATCGCTCGATACTCTTCAGACGGAGGGTCTACGTGGAACGATGTTGCGCCCGCGGCGGTCGGATCGGTGGCTCAAGAAGACGCTTACGTTTTCGATCCTGGCACCGGCGAGGACTATGAATACTCGCAGCCCGGCTATGTCTTCTACGACCGCACCCAGACCGGACTAACCCCCGGCGCGGACTACGAAGTCGCGCTCTTCGCTCGTCGAAGCGGCGGTTCTGGGACGCTTAACTGGCTCAACTCCAACTTCACCGTGAGGCACCCATGAGCGCTCAAGCTAGCGAGATCATCACTGCGCCCTACACAATCTGGGTCGCACCCGAGCAGACCGAGTTTCCGTCTATCGATGCGGAACCGGCTGCACCCTGGGTAAAGCTTGGGACCAATGGCGCGCACAATTACGCCGAAGAAGGCGTGCGCGTGATCCACTCGCGCAGCTATGAAGAATCGCGCCCCGCCGGCATGCTGGCGGCGGCATTCAGCTTTCTTTCTAGGGAACGCCTGGCGGTGCGGGTCACACTGCTCGATCTCACGCTCGAGCAACTGGCTCACGCGCTTGGCAACAATGCGGTGACTGAGCAGCTGGCCAGCGGCGGCATCGCAGGGTTCAAGTCGATCGGCCTCAGCCAGCGCCTGCGCCGCTCCACTGTGGTCTCTTTGCTTGTGCGCGGCGCTTCCCCCTATCTCGCGGATGGTAATGCTCAGTTCGAGCTCCCGCGATGCTACGAAGCGGGCAATGCTGAGACAGTCTTTCGCCGAGGACAGCCGGCCGGGGTAGCGCTTGAGTTTCGCTCTCTGGTCGACGGCGCGGCGATTAGCGATGAAATGAAGTTCGGGCGTTATCTCGCCCAGAACGCGCTTGCTCTGCCAGGATCGATCCCTCCAGCGCTTTCGCCTGGCCCAGCCTTCGATGGCTCACCAGGCTCGGGCTCTGCAACCGTGCCCGAAGATCCCGAGCGAACCACGGCCAAGCCGACCGGGCACTTCATCACGCCGCCGCATTTGACCATCACCGGCGAGCTGCTGGTCGGCGTGATCGCTTTTGCCAACAACAATGGAAGCCTCATCGGCGGTATCGCCCGGGTGCGGTTCTTCTTCGAAGGCGCGTTCGTCGATGTCACTGAACCGAGCTTTCAGACCTTCACACGGTTTGACGGCTCCACCTACACCCTGTTCGGCTATTGGCTGCGCGCTACCAAGGGATCGCAACTCGGCGAGGCATCGATCTTTGCCGAAGTTGTCCCCGCTGCTGCCGGCATTCAAAGCCGAGTGATCGGGCCGCACAACCTCGTGCTGCGCGACACCGAATTCGAATACGACATCACTATGGACCCCTCGCAGCCTGAGGTTGCAGGCCAGAACTACCAGACGCTCTTGGCCGCCTTCCATTACCTCAGAAGCGTCAATGCAGAGACCGCACGAATTACCGGCAGCGGCTCAAGCGTCGATGTTAGCGGTTTCGTCAACTTCCTGCATTTCGAGCCGGTCGGCCGCATCGTTATCGAGTGGAGCGAGCCGGTGACGATCGGCGCTACGCTCGCCGGGTTTGGCGAATGGGAGATCAATGTCGGCAAGCTGCACTGGCGCGGCGCCAATATTACGTTCGACTTCGAGTACTTCACAAACTTCGGCTCCCGCACAGGATACTCGCAACCGCTGTTCGAGCGTGTGCGCTTCACCAACTCGGCAGGCTTTACGCCAGAGCTGCCGATGAAAGGGCCGCCGCCTGTTGCGTTTCGGTTTGAAGACGTCGGAGAGGACGGCTGCTGGTTCGCCGAGTGCGCTTTCGACTATCTGCTCAACCCTACTGAACAGCGGGCCGAGCTGGTGCGCGGAAGCATCTTTGAGAACGTAGCAAACGACCTCTTCACCGGGGCTAAGGCGGTCGTGAGCAACGTCATAGACGGCTACGACACCTCGTCTTTTCGTGCCGAAATCGACGCCATTGCGATCAACGGTCCGGCCGGCGCGACGATTGCGATTTCTGGCGGTAACGATGCCAACACGCGCGTCGTTACTGCCAAGGAAGGCGGCATCGAGGTCGGGACATTCACAGTCGGCAAGACTTCGGCCTTCCGTGGTGGCAACCAGTTCAACAATTCGAACGTGGTCGATTGGCTGAATTCCCTTTCTGGGTGGTCGGCCACCTTACTTGATGACACTCGGCGCGCGACTTCGTTGGGCCTAGCGAACACCAATGGCGCAGCCTTCGGCGACACTGACGTTTCCAGCGGGCTGACACTGGTCTCGCAATTCGACCTCCACCCGGATTGGATACAAGGCGTCATCTCGTCTAGCGCGGTGCTTGAAAACCGCGTTTTCTATGGCAACGAGACTTGGGGGAGCGAGGCTCAACTCGTCTTCCTCACGAACGGCGAATATCGCGATATTGCGATCGTCAACAACGCCTTTCATCAGAACGATGGCTCTGGCTACTTGTCGCAGCTCGATAGCTCTCAGCGGCACTTTATGATGGTGCATAATACCTTCGCTGGGCAGCGCGTGCTGCTGCGGGATGGATACAATGACGACGCTCTGACACTGATCGCGGCCAACGTGTTTGACGATGGTGGGGCCGAAGCCGCGGTCACCCTGAACGGCACCTATAAGGACAATCATTACACGGCCGGATCGAACACTTTGCCAGGCGATGTCGGCAGTTCGATCGGCGGCACGCCTGCAACGCTGTTGGCGAGCGCTGCAACCGGAGACTTCAATCCCCAAGCTCAGCTGCTCGCCAATCTCAAATCGCCTGTGTTCGCTTTCGACCTAACCGGCCTTGTGCGCGCAAGCGCGGCGCCGGCCGGGGCCGTCACCACTTCCGCTTGATCCAAACCGAGGAGAAAAATCATGGCTTCCGATCCCTTTGAGAGCACGGTCAATGCGCTTAATGCACCGGCTGAGAGCGTCTTTGCAGTTGCGCCTGCAGACGCTTCAGAATTCGCCACCTCGACGAAGGCGCTCTACGTGGGCGACGGTGGCGATATCGTGCTGCGCGCCGTTGGCGATGATGCTGATGTAACCTTTGTGAATGTTCCGGCCGGAGCGATCCTGCCAGTGCGGGTAAAGGCGGTGCGCGAGACTGGAACCACCGCGGCCAACATCGTCGGATTGATCTGATGCTGGCGCCCGGCTGCAGCGTGATGAGCACTGCGGTTCTTGCGCCGCGCGGCGGGGCCGTGCCAGCTGTGCCGCCTCTGTTCGATGCAAGCGACCTCACCCTGTCGGGGACTGCTGATCACCGCGAGGTATTGACCAATGTAACTCCGCCAGCGGCTCGGGCGGCCCGCACAGGTGGCGGCACGAACGGGCGGTTCTTTATTGATCTTGATGGCACGTATCGAGTTGCCTTCGCCCTTTCGGAATATGACGGAAACATAAACCCGATCACAGCCGTGGAACTTAACATCACCGAAGACTTCGTGGTGGTGCCTGAAATCCCGGAGAGCATCACTGCGCCGGGCAATTACAGCTTCACGCGCGCTTTCGATGGTCGCCTGTGGTTTCGCCTTAACACCAATGGTCGCGGCTTTCGGCTCGACAATTTCGGGATTTACTCGGCATGATAGAAGTGGCTCTTATCCCGCCGCTCGTTTGGTTGGTCTATGCCAAGATCGGGCCCGTTGTCCGCGATGGGCCTGGTGGTAACCGCAATCCGCTGTTCGTGACGCTGCCTAGCGAAGTTTCGCCAAGCGGCAATGATCCACGCGCCGTGAGAGTCCAGGAGGTTGGCGAGTGGCGCTTTTCTAAGCTGCTCGGCTGCTCGATCGGGCTCATCGCTGCCTTCCTGGTCGTGTTCCTCTACGCAGACACCGAAGGCCCGAATGTCTGGCTAGGCCAGATGATCATCACCGCGATCGCAACGATCGCCGGCGATGCGCTCGGCTACCTTGTCCGGACGATCGATCTTGCTGGCCACGGCGCGGAGATATTGAAGGCCGAGCAGCTGGAGCTCGAAGCGTACCCCGAATGCGAGATTCGGCGCATGCTCGCTTTCCAATACCGCGACCTAACCGAAGCCGAGCTGCGCAAGCGGCTCGAAGACATCGAATGGCTGTCACGCATCATGTGGTGGCTGGCCGACCCTTGGAGAATGGAGGAACAGTAATGGCGAGGCGGAAACAACAAAGCGTGGCGGTACCGGCAAGCGAGGCCGAGGCGATCGGAATGATTGGCGACTACATCAAGCTTGAGCGCAGGCGTGCGGTTGAGGAGCTCTCGGCCGAGGCAGCGATCGACCAGGTCAAGCGCAAGCGTGACGAGGAGCTGGCGCAGATCGATGAGGAAGCAAAGGAGCTATTCAGCGGCCTCAAGTCTTGGTGGGAAGCGGGCGGCGCTGACCTGCTTCGAAAGGGACGTCGATCGGCTGAGATCGCGAACGCCAAGATCGGTTTGCGCCTCACACCGCCCGCGGTGAAGTTGAAGCGCAAGGTGAAGCTCGCTGATGTCGTCGCCTGGCTCCGGAAACTTCGTTGGAGCAGGAAAAGCGAATTTCTCCGGATCAAAGTCAGCCTCGACAAAGAAGCGGTGATCAAGGCTGCGCAGGCCGAGCCCGACATCGCCAAGACCTTCGAGAATTATCTTAGTGTCGATCAGGTCGACGAGTTCTTTATCGACACCAAGATCGATCGAGATGCGATCAAGAAGGAGATCGCGGAGTGAGATCGTTGCAGCGCTCCAGAAACACCTCGACCGCAATGCGCAGAGCGGGCCATAGGATCGGTTCTTCAGGATCGCGTTCGGGGGAGCTCTTCAGCCGATCGAAACAGGTTCGCAAGGCCGCCAGCTCGTCGCTGTTGGCGGTTGCGGGCTGGACCTCGTGGCGCTGCAGGACTGCGGCGGCCGTATTACGCAGCTCGATCCACCATAGTCTGTCTTCAGGATCGAACTCGTCGAAACGGTCCACCCGAGCGAACGCACCACGAAGCGCTTCGATCTCATCCACTTCACTTCCTTTTTTGTGCACAAGGTCGCGACCATCGCGACCATTTGCAGCGTAGGAAAGCTAATATCGCCTCTTCACGGGGGCGGCCGGGCTGCGCCAACAGCCCGAACCGCGAGCCATACACTCGCACCTTTGGCCGTCTAGCTCGGCCGTCCAGCTCCCCCGGCCGCAAGCGGCGGGAGCGTGTCTAGGTGTGAGGGATGAAGGAAGAGTATCGATGCAGCTCTTGCCAAGCGCTTTTGTTCAAGGCAGTCAGAGGAGCGCTCGTTGGCGAGATTGAGGTGAAGTGTCGCCGATGCGGGCAAATGAACAGCTGGAGGCCACTGAGCCCTTCTCCGAGCGCCGAATGAGCCGCCCCTGGAGACTTCCGTTGTGGCTTCATGTTCCCAAACTCCCACCGTCACCGGCCTCTCTTTGTGCGCCGGATACGCAGGGCTCGATCTCGGGCTCGAAATCGCCATCCCCGGATATCGAACTGTGTGTTACGTCGAGCGGGAAGCCCACGCTGCGGCCACTCTCGTGGCGCGGATGGCAGACCAGGCCTTGGTTGAAGCGCCTGTCTGGGACGATCTCAAGACCTTCGATGGCCGAGCGTGGCGCGGCAAGATTCATATCGTCTCTGCCGGATATCCCTGCCAGCCGTTCAGCGTCTCGGGCCAGCGCCGAGGGAAGCGCGATCCGCGGCACCTGTGGCCCGATGTCGCACGCATCATCCGCGAGGTCCGCCCGAACGCCGTTGTCCTCGAAAACGTCGAAGGCCACATCGATCTGGGATTTGCCGAAGTCGCGCGCGAGCTTCAGGAGCTGGGCTATCAGGCAAAAGCGGGCCTGTTCACAGCGCGAGAAGTTGGCGCTCGCCATCGCCGGCGACGGCTTATCGTCCTGGCCTACGCCAACGGCCAGCGATGCTGGCAACATTGGAGACCTGCTGTTCAATCGGGGGCAGATCAGCGTGAAGTCGCGCTTCGATCGCAGGGGCGCGAGCGGGAAGCAAGTGCCGCTTCAGTACGCGATCAAAGCGTGGACCACCGTGTGGTTGTTGATTCAAGCGATGGGGCTCTCGATCGCGATGCGCTCCCCATCTTCGCTCCCGGTCCGGCTGAGCTTTCGCAATGGGGACGGATCCTTTCAATCGACCCTTCACTCCAACCCGCGCTTTTACGAGATGAGCATGAGCTGGCCGATCGACTGGACCGCACCAGAGGTGTCGGTAACGGGGTTGTCAGCCTTCAAGCGGCGTATGCGTTCGGCACTCTCAGCTCTGCCTTTGCCGAATGCTGAAGGCCATATAAGCAGCGTCTCACAGGGAAGTTAGAGGCTACTCAGTGTCACATTCGTGGGCGCTGAGTGCTCTAGACTCTCTTGTCAAAGACTCCAAAAAGTTGTGTCCGGCTACATCTGCAAAGGTATCTGTCCGATTTCACCGTGCCAAAGCAAGCCCTGCGTAAGCAGGGTGTCTCATCACGAGCCTTGCGAGCGGATCCCGCGTTCGCGCCAGCATTGTCCAAGCAGAGAGAAAAATCGCTGCGTTGCCGCATTATCGCTATATTCGGCGCGCGAGTGCAATTCGCGCACCGATGCTCTGGCTGCATCAATCGCGCTCTCATCGGCCTCGAAATACCATTTCTGAAGCGTGAACGGCATCTGCTCGCTGCGCAGCTCATTCGGCAAGGCACGCACGATCTCGGAGCGATAGGCACCGCGCCGGACTGAGTTGGTCCAGCGATCCCACGCCGCGGCGCACAACGCTTTATCGGCTGCCGTTTCGGCGCTGCGAGGCCCCGCGAGCGCTGCTTCAAATGACGCGCGCGCGAGCCCCCAATCGAGCGCCGCTGCTGGCGAAGCGATCGCCACAAGCGCGCCTGCGGCAAGCGCGCCCCGCACGATCAGCCTGATCTTTTTTGCAGGCTCACTCCGGAACATAGAGGTGCTTACCTTCCTCATGATAGCGCTTGGCCATCTTGGCCATGCCCGCTTCCGCGTCTTCGCCAGTCACCGGCTTTACCCCGGTTCCGCCTTCGATCAGCGCTGCCGCTTCGGTTTCAGCGACATCATCGGTGCTCATGAAGGCCTCGATCGGCTGGTTCTGCTTGGCTGCAAATTCGCGCACTTCCTGCGTGATCTGCATCGAGCAGAATTTGGGACCGCACATCGAGCAGAAATGCGCCGTCTTGGCGCCTTCAGCCGGCAAGGTCTGATCGTGAAACTCCTCTGCGGTTTCCGGGTCAAGCGAGAGATTGAACTGATCGCGCCAGCGAAATTCGAACCGCGCTTTCGACAGAGCATCATCGCGCACTTGCGCTGCTGGATGACCTTTCGCCAGATCGGCTGCATGGGCTGCAAGCTTGTAAGTGATCACGCCGGTCTTCACATCGTCGCGATCAGGCAGACCGAGATGCTCCTTTGGCGTCACGTAACACAGCATGGCTGTGCCGAACCAACCGATTTGCGCCGCTCCGATCCCGCTGGTGATATGGTCATAGCCGGGCGCAATGTCAGTCACGAGCGGGCCAAGCGTGTAGAACGGTGCTTCCCCGCAAGCGGCCAATTGCTTGTCCATGTTCTGCTTGATCTTGTGCATGGGCACATGGCCTGGCCCTTCGATGATGACCTGCACATCGTGTTCCCAGGCGCGCTTGGTCAGCTCGCCCAGCGTGTAGAGCTCAGCAAACTGCGCTTCATCATTGGCATCCGCGATACAGCCGGGCCGCAGGCCATCGCCTAATGAATAGGCGATGTCATAGGCTTTCATGATCTCGCTGATCTCGTCGAAATGGGTGTAGAGAAAGCTCTCCTTGTGATGCGCAAGGCACCATTTCGCCATGATCGAACCGCCGCGGCTGACAATCCCGGTGATGCGCTTGGCGGTCATCGGGATGTACGGCAAGCGGACCCCGGCATGGATGGTGAAATAGTCAACGCCTTGCTCGGCCTGTTCGATCAGGGTGTCGCGATAGATTTCCCACGTCAGCTCTTCAGCAATCCCGCCGACTTTCTCCAGCGCCTGGTACATCGGCACCGTTCCGATCGGCACCGGCGAATTGCGGATGATCCATTCGCGCGTATCGTGGATGTTGCGGCCGGTGGACAGATCCATGATCGTATCCGCGCCCCAGCGGGTCGCCCACACCATCTTTTCGGTTTCCTGTGCGACATCAGATGCGACCGCGGAATTGCCGATATTGGCGTTGATCTTGACCAGGAAATTGCGCCCGATGATCATCGGTTCGCTTTCAGGGTGATTGACATTGTTAGGCAGGATCGCGCGGCCCCGCGCCAGCTCATCCCGCACGAATTCAGGGGTGATGAAATCGGGGATCGAGGCGCCCCAATCGTTTCCGTCGCGCACATGATCGCGCACAATCTCGCGCCCGAGATTTTCGCGCTCAGCGACATATTCCATTTCCGG
>JBCCJD010000003.1:0-97811 GCA_039027955.1 Pseudomonadota bacterium | reverse complement strand
CGTGAGAATCTGAAAAGGAAAACCCATGCGCAAACTGACTTTGACACTCTCGGCTGCCGGCCTTTTGCTGGGCGGCGCGACTTTAGCTCTGGCCGCTGGTCAGCAAACCGGCCCGCGCGGGCCCATGGCGGCAGATAGCGATGGCGATGGCCTTATCACGCTCGCTGAAGCCAAAGCGAAAGGTGCTGAACGCTTCGAGAAGCTCGACGCCAATGCTGACGGCGCGTTAAGCCGCGAAGATCGCGCCGCCCGCGCGGCCACTCGCTTTGCTGAGACCGATGCCGATGGCAATGGCGAGATCACTCCTGACGAAATGACCGCCGCACGCGAACAGCGTGACGCTCAACGCGCCGAACGCCGCGCTCAGCGGCAAGCCGGCATGTTTGAAAAGCTCGATACAGATGGCAGCGGCGGGCTGAGCGAAGCTGAAATGACCGCAGCGCGCGAAGCACGCGGCGAGAAGCGCGGCCGCGGCGGCAAGGCTCGCATGAGCCGGCGCGGCGGCGACGGCAAACACGCGATGCGGATGCTCCGCACAGCCGATACCAATGGCGATGAAAGCATCAGCCGCGCTGAATTCGATGCCGCAATCGAAGCGCGCTTTGCCAGCGTCGATACCGACGGATCCGGCACTATCACCGCTGAGGAACGCGCCGCAGCACGCGAAGCGCGCATGTCGCGGCAGGATCGCAGCGGCCCGCGCAAAGGCGAAATGCGCGGAGCCGGTGAGCCAAGCGCCCCGGCCATTATGGGCGACAACGTGACGTCTTAAGCCGTCACAACGATTGGCAATCCGAGTGCAACACTGCTTACCCCGCTCGGATTGCCGCCTTTGCCGGCTCGGTCTTCCCCCTACAGCTCCAACCATCGTGGTGGGTTCGATGGTACAGGTTGCGGACCGGGCCGGTACCTTTCATTAAGAACTCAGCGAGACGTCCGAGCAAGGCATGATCACGAACGAAACCGAGCCTACGACTCTTCTTTTGGTCGATGACGAGCCCACTCTGCGCGAGCCGCTCGCTGAATACCTTACCGGCCAGGGCTTTGCTGTACGCGAAGCAGCGAGCGGCGCAGCAGCGCGCAGCGCGCTGAAACAAGAGCTGCCTGATCTCGTCTTGCTGGATATCATGATGCCCGGCGAAGATGGCCTCTCGCTATGCCGCCACCTGGTTGAAACCCGGCAAGTGCCGGTCATATTCCTTACCGCCCGAGCCGAAGCGACTGACCGCATTATCGGCCTTGAACTGGGCGCTGATGATTACCTGACAAAACCGTTTGAGCCGCGTGAGCTGGTCGCGCGAATCCGCACCGTGCTGCGCCGTGTGACGCGTGGGCAGAGCCCGCAGGCTGAAGCGGAAGACTGGCATTACGCGTTCGAAGGCTGGCTGCTTGATCCGCTCAAACGCAAGCTGATCGATCCTGACGGCGTGACAGTGCCGATCTCGACTGCAGAATTCCGGCTGCTGCGCGCGTTCCTCGACAATCCGCGCAGCGTGCTCGATCGTGATCGGCTGCTGGACATGGTCCAGGGTCGCACAGCGCATCTGTTTGACCGCGCAGTCGACAACCAAGTCAGCCGATTACGCCGCAAAGTCGAAAGCGATACGCGCAACCCGCAATTCATCCAGACTGTGAGAGGCGGCGGCTATCGCTTCGCCGCGCAGGTCAAGCGGGTCGCCCCTGAACCCGAAGTGTGAAGCGTCTCCTTCCTCAAAGTTTGCTCGGCCAGGTCATGCTCGTCCTGGCGCTCGGCCTGCTGGTGGCGCAAGCCATATCGGCTGTGCTGCTTTATCGCGCGGCTGAACAGCGCCGGGACGCGTCCGTGGTCAATTCGATCGGCTTTCGCTTGATTGCAGAGCAAGCCACGCGCGATGGCAGGGCCGCTGGCGCGCGCGAGCGGCGCGGTCGGCGCCGCCGTGCATTCAACCTGCGCGAACTCGAACCACCTGGCCCTCCGCCAGACCGAAGTCGTCCGTTTGCGCGTCTTGTGAGGCTTAGCCTGCAACGCAGCGCAATGTCGCCGATTGGGCAGGATGAGCGGCGTTTCAAGCGCTATGAAAGCGCGCTCGCTGATCTTCTCGACCAACAGGAAATCGCAACCACGCAGATTGTGGTCACCCGGCGTATGGCAGGCGATGATCCGCATATCCGTGCGATCATCGAAGAAGCGCCGCGACTTCCCTTGCAGGATTGGGAAGAGCGCCGGGTTCTTGTGGCCAGCATCGAACAACCCGGCGATGGCGGATGGCTGACAGTGCGGATCCCCGATCCGCGGCGGCAGATCGAAGGGCCAGCAATGATTGTGCTGCAAACGCTGGTGATCTTCGTGGTTCTGGTGTCGCTGCTTTATCTTGTGTTACGCCGGATCACGCGCCCCTTGGCTGAATTGACGGCGCGGGTCGGCGATTTCTCGCGCCAGCCCGATCGTGTGGTGAAACTCATCGAAAGCGGCCCGTCCGACACGCGGCGCCTGATTGCCGCGCATAATGCGATGGAAGCCAGAGTAGCAGCACTGCTGGATGAAAAGGACGTGATGCTGGGCGCGATCGGGCATGATCTGAAGACGCCGCTGGCGGCTTTGCGCGTGCGGATCGAAAGCGTGCCGGATGAAACCCAGCGTGAGCGCATGGCGATGAGCATCGAAGACATCACAGCGACGCTGGACGATATTCTCAGCCTAGCGCGAGTCGGGCGTTCAGGCGCGTTAAGCGAAGCGGTGGAACTGGGCGCGCTGGCAATCAGCGTGGTCGAGGAATTCGAGGACCTAGGGGAGCCGGTGACGATCAACGATCCGCCTCGGCTGGTGGCGCAAGTGCAAGTAACCTGGCTCAAGCGCGCGTTGCGCAATCTCATCGCTAACGCTGTACGCTATGGCGGGAATGCCGAAATCACGGTGCTTCAAGCGGGCGGTCAAGCGATCCTCAGGGTCGAGGATGACGGCCCCGGCGTTCCGGCTGATCAGATCGAGGCCATGCTGGAGCCGTTTGCGCGCGGCGAAGCGTCGCGCAATCGCGCGACCGGCGGCGCCGGGCTCGGCCTCACTCTGGCGCGAGCGATTGCCGAACAGCACGGCGGCAGCCTTGCGCTTGAAAACCGAGCCGAAGGCGGGCTGCGGGCAGAGCTCTGCGTGCCTCTCTGATCACGCCTCGCTTTCCTACAGGCTGGCGGCTCGACTATGCTTTCGCGATGATCCTCGCTGCGCTCTTGAACCCGTTTGCTGATCGAGAAAATCGATCACTGGGCCGGTCTGTGATCGATTGGATTTTTACCCTAAGACTGTGTTCCATGTGTTCCAACCGTGCATGAAGTGCGATGAAGCGTTGAGGGGCGCTGCCGGCGTTACGCGGCGTCAGGCTCAGCGCATCAACCCGCCGATGAGGTTGCGCACGAACCGTCCGGCGATCGGCCCGGCCAGGTCTGTCGCGATCGAGCCTGCAGCCGATGTAATCCCTGTGCGCATCGGATTTGCGCGGCTGGTCTTGCCGAGCACAGCCGCGGCAGCGATGCTGGCCGCTGAGCCTGCGGCAACTTTCGTCCCGCGCGAGATCGCCTTTTCCCACATCGACTTGGTCTTGCGCGGACGCTTGCGCACTTCGGCTTCGCCTTGTTCAGCGACTTCCTCAGCGGTTTCAGCCGCATCAGCCGCTTTCGCGGCCAGCACTTCTTCTGCGCTTTCGCGGTCGACCGCTTCGTCATACTTGCCTTCAAACGGGCTGATCGACTGGATGATCGCGCGCTCTTTTGCGGTGACCGGCCCCAGCCGCGAGCGTGGCGGCTTGATTAGCGTGCGCTGGACAATGGTAGGCGCACCTTCTTCATCGAGCGTCGAAACCAGCGCTTCGCCGACTCTAAGCTCAGTGATCACTTCCTCAGTGTCGAGCGCTTCATTGATCCGGAAGGTTTCGGCTGCGGCTTTGATCGCGCGCTGGTCTCGCTTCGTGAAAGCTCTCAGCGCGTGCTGCACCCGGTTGCCGAGCTGGCCGGCGACTTCTTCAGGGATATCGATCGGGTTTTGCGTAACGAAGAACACGCCGACGCCTTTGGAACGGATCAGGCGCACGACTTGCTCGATCTTCTCCTGCAAAGCCTTCGGTGCATCGTCGAACAGCAGGTGGGCTTCATCAAAGAAGAACACGAGCGTCGGCTTTTCCGGATCGCCCACTTCCGGCAGGCTTTCGAACAATTCCGCCAGCAGCCACAGGAGGAACGTCGCATACAGCTTAGGGCTGCGCATCAACTCATCAGCGGCCAGCACATTGACGTAGCCTCGGCCTTGCTCATCGCATTTGAGGAAATCGTCGATCTCAAGCGCGGGTTCACCAAAAAAGTAGTCCGCGCCTTGCGCTTCAAACGACAGGAGCTGGCGCTGGATCGCACCGACCGATTGCTTGGAGACATTGCCATAGACGCCTGAAAGCTCTTTTGAATGCTCATACGCCCATTGCAGCAGACTTTGCAGATCGCCGAAATCAAGCAGGAGCAAGCCGTTTTCATCAGCATGCTTGAACACGATCTGGAGCACGCCTTCCTGCGTGTCATTCAGATCAAGCAAGCGCGCCAGCAGCAATGGCCCCATTTCCGAAATGGTGGTCCGGATCGGGTGGCCTTGCTTGCCGTAAAGGTCCCAGAAGATCACGGGATTGTCTGAATATTCGTAAGCCTCCATGCCGAGTTCGCGCGCGCGCTCTTCAAGCTTGTCAGCATGTTTGAAGGTCGCAGAGCCAGGCATCGCGATGCCCGACAGGTCGCCTTTGACATCAGCGACGAAGACCGGGACCCCGTTAGCCGAGAAGCTCTCAGCCAGGCCTTGGAGCGTCACCGTTTTCCCGGTCCCGGTGGCGCCTGCGATCAATCCGTGCCGGTTCGCCCGGCTCAGCGCGAGATGCTGGTTTTCGCCATTTCCGCCGAGCCCTACAAAGATCTCGCTCATACCCGGATTGCCTTCCCCATCAGCCTTGTGTCACGCGATGCTGTGCAGAGCCGGGCCGCAGCGGTCAAGCCGCGCAGTAGCTATCGACTTCGCGTGCCGATTGAGTAAGGCTAGCGCGATGGGTGAGGGTAAGCCGTCAGAGCCGTTTGTATTGCTGGACGATGCGCGCGCACCAGAGGGAGAAGGAACAAGACCTGCCGCGGCACTGCTGTTCGAACACCCGCGCGAGGTGTTTGCAGCGTATCACCCCGACGCAGTCGAACCCACTCTCGCCGCGGCGCAGCAAGCCCAGCAGGATGGCGGGCACCTAGCCGGATACCTCGCTTATGAAGCTGGCCTCGCGCTGGAGCCGCGCTTGGCATCGCTGGCGGCTGAACGCACCGGCACGAGCGGACCGCTGGTCTGGCTCGGCCTGTTCGACGAGCCTGAGCGGATCCATGCAGAGAAAGTACCCGCGTGGCTGGCGGCTAGAGGGCAGAGTGACGCGAGCATAGGACCGCTTGACCCGCAGCTTTCGCCCGGCGGCTATAATGCGGCCTTTGCCTCGTTGCGCGAAGCGATCGAGGCAGGCGACATCTATCAGGCCAACCTCACCTATCCGCTTGCAGGCTCGTATCGCGGGGATCCTCTAGCGCTTTATGCAAAGCTGCGCGGCGCAGCATGCGCGGGCTATGGCGGCGTGCTGTTTGATGGCTCGCACTGGCTCTTAAGCTTCTCGCCGGAATTGTTCGTCGCGCTCGATGGCGACGAAGCGAAAGTCAAACCGATGAAAGGGACGCGCCCGCGCAACGCTGAGCCTGCAACAGATCGCGCTTTAGCAGACGAACTTGCCAGCTCTGTCAAAGATCGAGCGGAAAACCTGATGATTGTTGATCTGATGCGCAACGATCTCAGCCGGGTCGCTGTCCCCGGCAGCGTCGAAGTCAAGGCGCCATTTGCGATCGAAAGCTATCCCACAGTGCACCAGATGGTCTCGAGCGTGCGCGCAAGCTTGGCAGATGATCATGGCGCATTGGACCTTGTACGGGCGCTCTTTCCCTGCGGCTCGATCACCGGCGCACCAAAGATCAGAGCGATGGAGTTGATCAGCAAGGTTGAGCGCGATGCGCGCGGGCCATATTGCGGCGCGATCGGCCGGATCGATCCGCCTGATCCGGAAGGGCGTGCCGAGGCAGCGTTCAATGTCGCGATCCGTACTCTGCGCCTCACCCCAATCGAGCATCAGCACGGCAACGCTGTGCTCGGCGTCGGATCGGCGATCGTCGCTGATAGCGATTCAAGCGCGGAGCGGCGCGAATGCGAAGTGAAAGCCGGGTTTGTCCGCGCCTCGAGCTCCGATCTTACCGCACCGGGCTTTGACTTGATCGAGACCATGGAATTCAACCCCGAGATCGGGATCGCGCTGCTCGAACTGCATCTGGAGCGAATGAAGACAAGCGCTAGCGAACTTGGGTTCACGTTCGACCGACATGCTGCGCGCAACCAGATCCAGGCGTTGTGCTTCGAGCTTGAAAAGCCGGCCAAGCTGCGCCTGCTGACAGCGCGGAGCGGAGAGATCTCAATCGAAGCCGCACCGATGCCTGAACCGTTCGGAGAACCGGTTCCGGTGATCGCTCTGCCTCATCCACTTGACGCCAGCGATTGGCGTCTTGCGCATAAGACCTCGGATCGCGGGTTCTATGACGATGGGCTGGCCGCCGCACGCTCGATGAGCGCGCACGAAGCGGTTCTGGTGCGCGAGGACGGGCTGGTAACCGAAGGGTGCTGGACCAGTGTCTTCGTCCTTGAATCCGGCGATCCGGATGGCCTGCTGCTCACCCCGCCGACTGCGCTCGGCCTCCTGCCAGGCGTGCTGCGTGCCTTTCTGATCGAGAAAGAGCGCGTACGCGAGGCTCAGCTTACGCTTGATGATCTTGCGGGCGGCTTCCTGCTTGGCAATGCGGTGCGTGGGCTCTTCCCGGCCCGGCTGATATGACCCTCCCGATCCTGTTCGAAGACGCCGAAGCCTTGGTGATCGATAAACCGGCGGGCCTTCCGGTCGATCGTCCGCGCCGAGGAGGCGAATGTCTTGAGGATTACCTCGACAGCCTCAAGCTCGGCTTTCAGCGGCGCCCAGCGCCGGTCCACCGGCTCGATACCGACACCAGCGGGTGCCTGTTGCTGGCGCGCAATCCCAAAGCCTTGAAGCGGTTCAACCGGTCTTTCGAAGAGCGCCACGTGGCTAAGACCTATCTTGCCGTGATCGATATGGAACCCGCCGAGGCCGCAGGGACGATCGAGCTTGCCTTGTCCAAGATCAGTTCTGCAGAAAAAGGCTGGCGCATGATTGCTGCAAAAAAGGGCAAGCCGGCTGTGTCGCACTGGGAACTGATCGAGACGATCGGGGAGGGCGAGCGCAAGCGCTCACTTATCCGGTTCAGCCCGGAGACGGGCCGGACACACCAGCTGCGCGTGCACGCCTTGCAAGGACTTGGCGCGCCGCTGCTGGGTGATCCGGTCTATGGCCCTGTGCGCGGCCAGAACAAAGGCGCTCCGCGCACAATGCTTCACGCCGAAACGATCACTGTCGCGCGCGACGGCAAACCTGCGATCACGGCGGCAGCGCCGTTTCCGGAAGATTTCGTACGCGCCGGGCTAAGCGCGCCCCAGCTGCCCTTGGATGAACCGCAGGATGGATAAGACGCTGCTCGATCGCGCGCACGCGCTCGCTGAAGAGAGCTTTCTCGCAGGCTCTGGCCCGGGCGGACAAAACGCCAACAAGGTGGCAACCGAAGTGCAGCTGCGCGTGAACGTCTATGCGCTGCGGCTTGCGCCGCCCGTATTTGCGCGGCTGCGCGAGCTCGCAGGATCGAAACTGACTGCCTCGGGAGACCTGCTGATCACCGCCCGGGCACATCGCACACAGGATGCCAACCGGCAGGCCGCGCGCACAAAACTGGAGGAATTGCTCGAAGCAGCGCACCGCCAGCCGAAGAAGCGCGCAAGGACAAGGGTGAACCGCGTGGGCAAGACACAGCGCTTGAAAGCCAAGAAAGCGCGCGGCGCCGTGAAAGCCAGCAGAGTCAAACCCGGCCACTCCGATTGGTGAGGTGCCTTGACTTTCGTGCGTGAATCGCTCAATGGCGCGCGTCTGCGAGGCGGTGCGCCTGACTGTTCAGGCTCGCATCGCCCTTTGTTTTTAAGGTCGCTCAAATCACTTGGGGGCCTCACCCGATTTTTAGGAAACCGCCATGGCGAAGCCCGCAACCGTCAAGATCAAGCTCGTCTCGACCGAGGGCACGGGCTTTTACTACGTGACCAAGAAGAACCCGCGCAACATCACCGAGAAGATGGTGTTCCGCAAATACGATCCGGTCGCGAAAAAGCACGTCGAATTCAAAGAAGCCAAAATCAAGTAAGCTTCTGCGCATCGGTTGGCTGGCCCGTATCGTGAGCGATTCAGCCTTGGTTCAATGGCAGCTGGTCAAATCGCCAGCATGACTGTGTTTTCGTCTATATCGCGGCGCCTTTCGATCGCCTTTGGCACCTCTTTTGCGATCGGCCTTGGCCTTGCCATCGGCACCCCGCAAGAACCACGCAGCAATGCGCCGGTTTCCTTGGTTCCCGCGGCCGCGGCGCAAACGACCAGTGCTCAGCTTGATCGCGCAGTCACTGCGTTGCGCAGCATCTCGACAATGCAGGCCGATTTCACGCAGACCGACCAACAGGGTCGCACGGTGCGCGGCGTGATGACATTAAAGCGCCCGGGCAAAATTCGGTTCGATTATGGCAAAGACGCCGATCTCCTGGTCGTCTCGAACGGCAAATCGTTGTACATGGTCGATTACGAAGTCGAGCAAGTCGAACGCTGGCCGATTAAGCGGTCTCCGCTGGGTGCGCTGCTCGATCCCAAGCGTGATGTAACCCGCTACGGAACGCTTATCCCGACCACTAATGACGATGTCCTAAGCGTCGAAGTTCGCGATCCCAAGCGGCCGGAGTTTGGCGTTATCAATCTGATTTTCGTGCGCAATCCCAGCGCCCCAGGCGGAATGCAGCTCACGCATTGGGTGGCGCTTGATGCGCAAAACTATCGCACCACGGTTCGCTTGGCGAATCACCGTTATGGCATGACGGTTGCGGAAAGCACTTTTGAATTCCGTGATCCGCGCCGCTCTTCTCGTCGCCGCAGATGAACGCTTCACCGGCAAGAAGTTGTAAGGATGCGACAGGACTAGGTCAGTATTCATTTACGAGAAAGCCGAAAACGCGTAATTTGCTTGAGCAAGGTGGTTGAAGGCGGGTTTCCCCCCTGTTGCCCTCTCCTTCGATATACATCGCCTTGTCCAAGCGTGACGAACGCTCACATGGAACCCTCGTCCCATCGCCCCCGGGACGAGGGTTTTTTGGTTATGCGGAGTAAAGCGCTGGCATCGAAGTAGTCGTGTCGAGTGGCTACCGGAGCACGGTCTCCATCACGTCAAATACGGCTGTGTTATCGACGAAATTGCCGTCCCAATTGTATGGTGAACCCCACAGCGCTCGGGCGCGCGGGTCGGTGCGGGTGAACTGAGCAAACAGCCCGGAGCCTTTGCCGAGCGCCCAGAGCGGGACGAGTTCGTTGGTGTGGTTCCCAGACGCGAACTGATAGCCTGGCATATTGCCTCGGCCGCGGTCTTGCACCGCAAGATAAGCGTTGAACGTGTCTTTCGCCGGATCGTAGCGCGCGTCGGCAAGCGACTTGAATTCGCGATCAGCCGCGACCGCGCCGCCTTTGCTGTTGGTCCAGGTGCCTTCACCCCAGATGCCGCCGCATTCGTGATCCGAGGTGATGATCAGCAGGGTTTCGTCCCAACTCGAGTTTGCTTCGACCCATGCGATCACGGCATCGACTGCGTTGTTAAAGTCGACTTGCTCCTCGATGTAACGCGGCATGTTGTTGGCGTGGCCCATCCAGTCGATCGCCCCGCCTTCGATCATCAGAAAGAAGCCATCCTCATCCTGATTGAGCACGTTGAGCGCGCCAAGGCTCATGGTTGCAAGGTCAGGCACATCAGGGTTGAAAGCCATCCCGGAAGGGGTGTCAGCAGCCGGGAGATCCTCGCGCGCTGCCTGCAAAGTGGAGCTTGTGCGAGCGATCCCGACCACACGCTCCGGCACATCGCGCCCTTGTGCGAGCGCTTCAAAATCGGCTTTGGCATCGATGAATGAAAAGCCATTAACACCGCTTGCGCTGGTTAGCTTTGCGAGCGTTTCGTCACCGCCGACATATTTGTATTCGCTTGCCGCCTTGGGGTTCACTTGCTTCCCGCTCGGATCATAAAGCGGGTGGCCTCCGCCCATGATCACATCAAGCTCGCTTGCGAGCATCTCATTGAAAATCTCTGCATAATTGTTGCGCGATACGTTGTGCGCGATGACGGCTGCGGGCGTTGCATGAGAGGCCATGACTGAAGCAACCGCGCCGGCCGAGCGATCGCGTTCCATCGCGATCTGAGCGATCGTGCGGAACCGCTGCTGCCCGCTCCAATCAAGATTGATCCGCCCGTTAGCCGTCTTGCGCCCTGTCATGAGCGCGGTCCCGGCCGCTGCGCTATCGGTGTAGGTCGTGTAGATTTTTTCAACCGGCGCGAAATCGCCTGCAAAGGTGTTTTCAAAGCGATCCCAGCGGGTTGTCGGATCATAGCCCTGTTCGACGGCGCCTTTTGCGAGTTCGGCATCAGCGCCGCTCGGCAGCACATTTCCATCAGCGTCAATCAAATTCAACGAGCTGTGCGCCATGCCATAAAGGACCGGCTTTGTGCCGTCCGGGCGTTCGATCTGGTAAGACTGCTTTCCGGCAAGGCCTTGATAATAGTCCGCAGCAAGCCAGCCATTAAAGCCGATCCCGTCCGAGATCAGAATGATAACGTTCTTGGCTTGATCTGCTGATTTTGCCGTAGTTTTCGGAGCGGCTTGCGTCTCGGCGGAGGCCGGGCTGTAACTGTCATTATTCGTGGTGGCACACGCGCCAAGCAAGAGCGCGGCCGCGACGGACACTGTTGCAAAGAGACTAATGCGGGTCATGCGAATTTCCTCGAGGTTGGCGATGAGATCTGGGTTGTGCCTCAGAATCGGGCGGAGAGACGATTGGAACGGTGGTGTTTCAGCGAGGTTACTCCTAAGTCGCTGATCATGATTTCAATAGCCACCTGGAACATCAATTCCATTCGTCTGCGTCTGCCGATTGTCGAGAGGTACCTTGCCGACGAAGCCCCGGACGTACTTTGCCTTCAAGAAATCAAATGCGAAACTGAAAAGTTCCCAGCTGAAGCGCTAGCAAAGCTTGGGTATGAGCACCAAGCGATTTGCGGACAAAAGGGCTATCACGGCGTCGCAACAATAAGCCGCTTACCGCTCAAAGAGGTGTCGCGCCATGACTGGCAAGCCAATGGCGAAGCGCGTCATGTCGGGGTCGAAGTGGTGGGCAAGGATTTAGTGCTGGAAAACGTCTATGTTCCTGCAGGCGGTGATGTGCCAGATCGCGAAGCCAATCCGAAGTTTGGCCAAAAACTTGATTTTGTTGAACGCATGACCGCATGGGCACAAAAGATCGAGCGCCCGACTGTGATCGTCGGCGATTTCAACATCGCGCCGCTCGAAAGCGATGTGTGGAGCCACAAGCAATTGCTGAAGGTGGTCAGCCATACACCGATAGAGACCGACGCGCTCGCCCGCTTCAAAGCTGCGCATGACTGGGTGGATTTAGGACGCGAGCATATCCCTCATCCAGAGCGCTATTACAGTTGGTGGTCGTATCGCTCGCCTGACTGGAAGAAGAATGATCGCGGGCGGCGGCTCGATCATATGTGGGCAAGCCCCGCGCTAGCAAAGCAAGCCCAAGCCCACCGAGTGCTCGAAGCGGCGCGCGATTGGGAAAAGCCGTCCGATCACATTCCGTTAATCACCGAGTTCGATGTGTGAGTGCATCTGAAGCTCGGCCCGTTACATTGTCGCCCGAACGCCGCGCGGCGCAAGCAGTCGATGCCTTGCGCCATGGCTGGCCACTGGAATTCACTGATGGCGAGCACGGATCGCTGACATTGCTTCCGGTTGAAACGGCGATTGCGCGCGAAGCCCGGGCGCCTGCGATGCTTATATCGGCAGCGCGCGCAGCAACGCTTAAGCTTGCCAATCAGCGCGAAGCTGCCGTTCCGCATGCGCCGGTCCTCATCGAAGGGGCAGAACCCTTCACGCTTGCTGAAGCGGTGCCAATTGCCGATCCGGCACTCGATCTCGCCAATCCGCTAAAGGGTCCCTTTCGTGCAGCGCCCTTGCCATGGGACGAGATCGCGAAGGCTGCGCTCGAATTCGCGCGCATCGCAGGGATCCTGCCGGCCTTTATGATTGGTCCCACACAGGCGGGCGAGCCACATGAGGTCCGTGCCTCTGATTTGGCAGCCTATCGCGCTATCGGAGCATTGCGTATTGTGACGCGAGCACGCTTGCCAGTTACAGCAAATGAAGATGCGGAAATCATCGCGTTTCGCTCCTCAGCCGATACCCGCGAACATGTCGCACTTATCATCGGCGAGCAATCAGGCGACCGCTCGCCGCTTGTACGGGTGCATTCAGAATGCCTGACCGGCGATGCGTTAGGCAGTCTTAAATGCGATTGCGGCCCGCAACTCGACGCTGCGCTGGAAGCAATGGCTGAACATGCGCAAAATGATGGAGGATGGGGCGTGCTGCTCTACCTTCGGCAAGAAGGGCGCGGTATCGGCCTGATAAACAAACTGCGCGCTTATCGCCTGCAGGATCAGGGGTTCGATACAGTCGACGCCAATCAGCGGCTCGGCCTTCCCGATGAAGCGCGCGATTTCGAAGTCGCCGCGCGGATGCTCGATCTGATCGGAGCGAGGACCATTCGTCTGCTCACGAACAACCCCGCCAAAGTAGGGACACTTGAAGCAGCCGGGATCACAATTGCGGAACGCGTCCAGCACCAATTGCCAGACAACCCCTATAACGAACGCTATCTCGCCACTAAGCGCGATCGCTCGGGTCATTTGCTGACTTGATCGGTTAGCCCGGCGATCGCTTCAGCGTCGTTCATACTGCGTAATCCCGTCCATCAGCCGGTTGCCTTGCATCACCACTCGTTCGCCCGTCCAGTCCGCCAGAAACGCGCTGGAGCGGCGTAAGCCGGGGACAAACCGCGCTTCATTGTTTTCCACTCGCAGTCCTGCTGATGAATGCAGCCGATCTTCAGCGCCAAGCGCGATAAACGCGGAATAATTCTCTTTATCGCGGCCCTGGACGAACCAATTACCAGCGATCCTGCCACGGCTTCCAGCGGGCAGATCGATCATGTAATTGGTCCCGCGCCCGCGCGCATCATCGAACGAATTGTCTTCGATCGTTACCGAGCCCGCCCGCGCTTTGATGTAATGCCCGCCAGTTCCGCGCTCAAATCGGCTTTCGCGCACGGTGAGCGAACCATAATCGCCGATATAGAGCGAGTGCGCGCAGCCGGCTGAGTTCTCGCACGTGCCAAGCCCGCTAAAGGTTGAGCGCGTGATCGTGATGCGGCTTTGCGGATCGTTCGCGGTCAAAATACCCTGCTGACTATCGAAGAACTGCGCAAAGGCGATATTGAGATTGCCGCGTTCGAGCCGAATCCCAGCGCCATTCCCATCAGGCACGCTTATCCCGCGGAAAACCAGCCCCCGAATGTCAGCGCCTTGACCGCGGAGCACTAGCGCCGCTTTTCCTTCGCAAGCGAGCCGTTCAAACACCGCTGAGCCCGCTTCCACAGCTGCATAGGTGATGATGCCGGCCTGTTGCACAGCGCATTGGCGATACGTCCCGGATGCGATCCTGATCGTGCCGGTGGCTTTACCGATTGCGTCAATCGCTTGCTGCAAGCTTGCAAAACTGCGCCCGCTTTCGACCACCGTGAAAGCGCGCCCCGCTTCCTGCGCGCGCAGACCAACGACGCCTGCTGCAAAAAGCGCTACGATAGCGAGCGCATAGAGGATCGAGCGAGAAAGCCTTGCGGTAAGTCCGAATTGCATCGGATGTGTCTAGCACAGGCTTTGCACGCTTCATCAAGCGATTGCTTGTTACTCGCTAATGCAGACCCGATCCTTAGCAATTCACGCTTGGCGAGCTTGCGTAAATCCCGCTAGATATCCCTCATGGGACGCGGCTCGATGCGCGCGACCGTCTGAGGGATGCAAGGAGGAGACACCCCATGAAACAATTTATGAAGCCGCGATATGCGCTTCTTGCCGGAACATTGCTGGGTCTGGCAGCGTGCGGTGGAAGCGACACCGCGTCAGGCGATGCGACCGCTGATTCTGTCGAAATTCCTGCCGAAGAAGCGCTTGAGGATGTGACTGATCTGCCGGTCGAAGATGCCGCCGCGATCGAGTATGAAGAGCCCAATCCTGAAGACAGCGCGCCTAGTATTGAAACCACGCAGGAAGCAGCTGACAACGCCGAAAACGTAGCCAGCGAGGCTGAAGCGGCACTTGAAGCGCTAGAAGCGTTGGAGGCTGAAGACGCGATCGACCAGGCGACTGAGGCAGGCGTTAACGAAGTCAGCACAGCAGCCGAAGCGGCCACTGATCTGGGTCAGTGAGCTACCGCGTGCGCGCAGCGGACAGCCAGCATGTATCAGCTCTGTCAAAAGTGGGGCTCGGCCCTGAGGCAGGCATCGTGGCCTTAGCGCTGGTTATCGGAGGCTGTGGTAGCAGCGAGCCTTCGCCCCCGGGCGGCGTGAGCGCAGGCGAAGCCAAAGCGCTTGAAGAAGCGGCGGAAATGCTGGACCGGCAGCGGCTACCTGACGACGCAATCCCGCCACTCGATGCGCCGCCCGAAAACGCCTCAGACACCCAAGACCCACCCCAAATGACAGGGGACACGCCCGAATAACCGACTAATTCTGCGACCCAGATGGCTGCGCGCCGCGGCTCGTTGCAGCCCGTTCGATGAGGACCCAGACTATGAATGCCCCTGCTGAACAGCGTCAATTCAACGCTGGAATGGACACCGAGACTTTCGATCAGTTTGCCGATCAATTGCAGCGTTATGTGCGCGAACGGCTGATCCCGGCTGAACCGCAAGTGATTGAAGAGGATCGGGTGCCACCTGAAATCCTTGACGAGATGCGGGACATGGGTCTTTTCGGCCTCAGCGTGCCTGAAGAATATGGCGGCGCAGGACTTAACCTTACCCAATACGCTCAGGTCGTGAATATCATGAGCTATGCGGCGCCAGCATTTCGCTCGATCTTCTCGATCAATGTCGGGATGTTTGCGAGCGCGCTTAAGAACGGTGCTACCGAAGCGCAGCGAGCCGACTATTTCCCGCAGCTGGTCGCCGGGAAAATCGCATGTTTCGGGCTAACTGAGCCTGGCTCGGGAAGCGATTCTGCGGCGATGCAAACGACCGCACGGCCTGACGCTGACGGGAATGGTTGGGTGCTGAACGGCACCAAACGCTACATCACCAACGCTCCGCACGCCGATTTCGCTTTGATCATGGCGCGTACCGAAAAGGAGGCGCTGCCTAAGAATGCGCATGTCAGCGCTTTCCTGGTACCGATGAATGCGCCGGGCGTCTCTACCGGATCGCCAGACAAGAAGATGGGTCAAGCCGGAAGCCACATCTCTGATATCATGCTCGATGACGTTAAAGTCGCAGGCGATGCACTGCTCGGCGGCGAGACCGGCAAAGGTTTCCGGTTTGCCATGCAAAGCCTTGATAACGGTCGTATTTCGGTCGGCGCGGCCGCCACCGGCTATGCCCGGCGCGCGCTCGATTCCGCACTCCGCTATGCCAATGAGCGCAAAGCGTTCGGCGAGCCGATTGCCCGCTTTCAGCTGATCCAAGCCATGCTCGCCGATAGCGAGATCGAAATCTATGCAGCGCAAAGCATGATGCGCGATGTGACGGAGCGGGCTGACCGAGGCGAGAACATCCTGATCAAAGCGGCCGCTTTCAAAGTCTTTGCATCAGAAATGTGCGGGCGCGTGGTCGACCGGGTCGTGCAGATCTATGGCGGCGCGGGTTATCTCGCAGAATACGATGCTGAACGGTTCTATCGCGATGCGCGCATCTACCGCATTTACGAAGGCACCACGCAGATCCTCCAGCTCCAGATCGCAAAGCACATGCTGCGCGAATGGGAGAGCTTGAATTCCTGACTGACCCGGATCAGGCATCCGTCTGATCCGTGTTCCGTGGCTCCTCGCTCTCTCCAGTCTTCGCCTTCAAACCCACCGCAATACTATCCAGACGGCGGGACCGAGGGAGAGCGTCGCCTTGCATGCAAACAAGAAGCAATGAGGAAAGCGCTTGTATAATCTCCTCTCCGACCTCTCGGTCATCGAAGTCTCAAGCTTTGTCGCATCGCCCACTGCGGGCCTTTATTGCGCGCAGATGGGCGCAGAGGTCATCCGGGTCGACCATAAGGCGGGCGGGCTTGATTACGACCGCTATATGCTGACTAAGGAAGGCCGTTCGCTCTCGTGGGAGAACCTTAACAGGGCCAAGAAATCGGTCGCGCTCGATTTGCGCTCCGGCGAAGGGCGCGAACTGGCAGTGGCGCTCGCCGCAACCACCGGTCAATGCATCACCAATCTGCCAGAGAAGAGCTTTCTAAGCCATGCCGCAATGCAAGCCGCCCAGTCACCAGGCGCGCCTGAGATGACATCATTGCGGATCATGGGCTGGCACGACGGGCGCCAGGCGATGGATTTTACCGTTAATGCAGCAAGCGGGTACCCCTTGATGACCGGACCTGAGGAATGGGCGATGGAGACCGCGCCTCCGGTCAATCAGGTCCTGCCGGCTTGGGATTTCATCACCGGCGCTTATTCAGCGTTCGCATTGATGGCAGCGCTGCGCCACCGCGATGCGACGGGCAACGGCGCTGAAATCCGGGTGCCGCTGGGCGATGTCGCGATCGGTACAGTCGCCAATTCCGGGATGATGGCCGAAATGCTCTATCGTGGGAGCGACCGGCAACGGCTCGGCAATGCGATCTGGGGCGCATTCGGGCGCGACTTCAGATCAAAGGACGGTGTGCGCTTCATGGTCGCCGCGCTGACAGCGAAGCAATGGGCAGGGCTGGTAGAAGCGTTCGGGCTCGCAACGCCGATCGCTCAGCTCGAAGACGAGGTGGGCGTTACATTCGCAGCCGGCGATCGCCCGCGGTTCGAGCACCGCCACGCGCTCTTCGAGCTGTTTCAGACAGTCGCAGGCAGTCACGACTACAAAGCTCTCGAAAGCCGCATGAGCGCAAGCGGGTGCACCTTTGAGAAATACCGCACAGCGCATGAAGCCGCGAATGATCCGGTGCTAGTGACCGACAACCCGCTGTTTGGGCCTTCCCCAGCTAATCCTTCTGGGTTCGATTACCCCGCGACGCGCAGCTTTGCGAACCTGCCTGCACATGAAGTCGGCGATCCAGCTCCTGCGCCCTATCTCGGACAACATTCCGAAGAGGTTCTGGCAGAGCGCCTGGGGCTTTCTTCAGGCGCGATTGGCGACTTGGTGGATGCCGGAACCGTGGCTCTAAGCGATAAGGACAGACCATGAGGAAAAGCCAACGCAATCGCAGAGCGGCCATTTGCACCCCATTGCGCACGCCGGTCGGCAAGTTTCTCGGCGGGCTTTCCAGCCTTAACGCTGGTCAGTTGGGCGCCCTCATTCTCAAGGCTTTGATTGAGCGCAGCGGGATTGACCCAGCCCGCGTCGATGATGTTGTGTTCAGCCAAGGCTACGGCAATGGCGAAGCGCCCGCGATCGGTCACTGGGCCTGGCTGGCGGCTGATCTTCCGCTCGAGGTGCCGGGCTATCAGGTTGATCGGCGCTGCGGATCAGGCCTGCAAGCAGTCGCAAATGCCGCGATGATGGTTGAGACCGGGATGGCCGACGTCGTGGTTGCGGGCGGATGCGAGAGCATGTCGAATGTCGAGCATTACACTCTGCAAGCGCGTGGCGGTGCGCGGATGGGCGATCTCACATTACACGATCGGCTCTCGCGTGGCCGAGTTATGAGCCAGCCGGTCGAGCGGTTTGGCGTAATCACCGGGATGATCGAGACCGCTGAAAATCTTGCAAAGGACTATGCGATCACTCGCGAAGAGGCCGACGCCTATGCCGTGCGCTCACACAAGAACGCAGCGCGCGCCTGGGACGAAGGTAAGTTCGATGCGCAGCTCGTCACCATTGATGTGCCGCAACGCAAGGGCGACTCGATCCCTTTCGCGCGCGACGAGGGCTTCCGCCCTGACGCTTCGATGGAAAGCCTTGGCAAGCTGCGTGCGATTGACCTCAAACGCGACCCCGACGCCATCGTCACAGCGGGTAATGCGAGCCAGCAAAACGACGCAGCGGCGGCGTGCCTGGTGGTCGCTGAAGACAAGCTTGAAGAGCTGGGCCTTACCCCGATGCTATGGTTCGGAGGGTGGGCAGGAGCGGGCTGCGATCCAGCGCGGATGGGCATCGGTCCGGTTCCTGCTGTCGAACGGCTGTTTGCGCGATATGACTATGGCTGGGATGAGATCGGGCTGGTTGAGCTCAATGAAGCCTTCGCCCCGCAAGTGCTGGCAGTGTTGAAAGGCTGGGGGTGGAGCGAGGACGACAGCCGCCGCGACATGCTCAACGTGAACGGTTCAGGCATCTCGCTGGGCCACCCGATTGGTGCGACAGGCGGGCGCATCCTTGCTGACATGGCGCATGAAATGCATCGCCGAGAAGTGCGCTACGGCCTTGAGACGATGTGCATTGGCGGTGGTCAAGGCATCGCTGCGGTGTTTGAGCGCGCCACCTGACGGGTGAATGACTGTCTCAATTTGAAACATATCAGCCGCATTGCAATAAAAATGTCCCATTATGAGACATAATTCAACGGATGTAGGCGCAAAAAAGTCAAAAGGGTGCAGATATGTCCCAAAATGAGACAGATTTATGGCAACCATGGATCGGTCGTGAGGACCATGCCCATGACCGGCTTGATGAAGCGCTCGCCTCGCGATGGCTTGCTGCTTTCAACCTAAGCTATCCTCAACCAGCTCTAATGCCGCAAGGCGTGCACTTCGCTTTATGCACACCTGAAGCCGCGACCAGCGCTTTGGGTGAGGACGGACACCCTGCCCGGGTTGATAGCGACACCAGCTTCCTTCCTCCGATACCTATGCCGCGCAGGATGTGGGCTTCTTCGAAAATCGAATTTCACGCACCTCTCGCGGTAGGCGCAGCGATCGAGCGCACCTCCCGGATCGTTTCGATCAGCCAAAAACAAGGCGGCTCGGGAAGCCTTGCTTTCGTCAATGTTGAGCACGAGACCCGCGCCGACGGCGCGCTGTCGGTGCAGGAAACGCAGACGCTGGTTTACCGCGAAGCCGCTCCTGCCGATGCGCCGCTCTCCCCTCCTGAGACCGGAGCAGCGACTTTCGATCCGAGCGCATGGAGTGCTGCGCGCGAGATTGCGCCTGATCCGCGCTTGCTGTTCCGCTATTCGGCCCTGACTTTCAACACGCACCGGATTCATTACGATCTGCCCTATGCCCGCGAGATTGAGCGATATCGCGGATTGGTGGTCCACGGACCTCTGACTGCAAGCCTGCTGCTGCAACTGGCAGCGAGCGAATTGGGCGACAACCAGCTCCGACAGTTCGAGTTTCGCGGGATGTCGCCGGCGATTGCTGGAGAGCCGCTGCATCTGGTCATGCGCGCAAACGAAGGCGGGTACGAGCTTGGCGCTTTCGCTAGCGATGGCAGACACGTCATGAAAGCACAGGCGGCGCTTTAGCGACCACGCGGCAGCTCCCAATCATGGCGCCTCGTAATCCTTGATCGGTTTCAGCATGGCATAGCTTTCTGCTTCCGGCTCGCGCCCAATGTCGGGAAAGTCGATCTCAGGCGGTTCAACATGCGTGTCCGGCAAGCGATCAAGCAGATCGCGGATCAGCGTCAAGCGCCCGCGCTTTTGATCGTTGAAATCGACTAGGGTCCAAGGCGCGTGCGAAGTGTGTGTTGCCTCAAGCATCGCTTCACGCGCTTCGGTGTAAGCATCATATTTCTCGCGCGCCGCAAGATCGATCGGTGAAAGCTTCCAACGTTTGAGAGGGTCTTCGAGCCGTTCCTTAAGGCGCTCTTCCTGACGATCCTGATCCGTTGTCAGCCAGTATTTGAACAGCACTATCCCATCATCGGTCAGCAGCCGTTCGAACACCGGAACTTGAGCAAGAAACGCGGCAACCTCATGTTCATCGGCAAACCCCATCACCCGTTCGACCCCTGCGCGATTGTACCACGAGCGGTCGAACAGCACGATCTCGCCAGTCGTGGGCAAATGCTTGATGTAGCGCTGAAAGTACCATTGCCCTTGCTCTTCTTCGCTCGGCTTACCCAGAGCGACGGTGCGGCACTGGCGCGGGTCAAGCTTATCGCGCACCGCCCGGATCGCGCCGCCTTTGCCAGCGGTGTCGCGCCCTTCGAACAGGACCACGATCCGCACGCCCGTTGTCCTCGCCCAGCGCGCCATCCCAACCAGCTCTTTTGTCAGGGGCTCAAGCAGTTTTCGGTATTCCTTGCCTTTAAGCGCCATAGAAATCCTTTCATTTTTGCTCTTGTGCGACACGCGAGCTAGCCGCACACTGCCACGCATGGCCACACTTGCCGATCCCGAACTCGATTATTCCGAGCTGCCAGAGCTGCCGGACGATGTGTTTACCGCGCCGCTTGCGAAACCTGCGCATCTTGATGACGACTGGCTGGAGCCGCACCAAACGCAATACTCAGCCGAGGACCACGCGGTTTGGGATGATCTCTTCAAACGCCAGATGGACGTGCTGCAAGGCCGCGCTGCCAGTGCTTTCCTGTCCGGCTTAGACAAGCTTGACCTCGGGCGTGGCGGCGTGCCGGACTTTGCCCAATTATCGGACGAGCTTGGAGCGCTCACCGGATGGAGTGTCGTGCCTGTCCCGATGCTGATCCCGGACCATGTGTTCTTCTGGCATCTCGCCAATCGCCGGTTTCCGGCAGGCAATTTCATCCGCACGCGTGAGACCTTCGACTACATCCAAGAGCCTGACGTCTTCCACGACGTGTTCGGCCATGTCCCGATGCTGACTGATCCGGTCTATGCCGATTACATGCAGGAATATGGCCGGGCTGGATGGAAAGCGATGCGCTATAACCGGTTGAAAGCATTGGGCTCGCTCTATTGGTACACTGTCGAATTCGGCCTCATCGAAGAGCCTGATGGCCTGCGCGCCTATGGCGCTGGCATCCTGTCCGGGCCGACCGAAGCGCGCTTTGCCGTCGAAGCCAAAAGCCCGAACCGGATCATGCTCAACGTCGACCGAGTGATGCGCACAGACTATGTTATCAGCGATCTCCAACCTACCTATTTCGTGATCGAGAGCTTTGAAGATCTCTACCGCCAGACAGTCGAACGCGACTTTGATCGGCTCTATCGCAATCTCCCGGCCGGGTTCACTTATGCCAATTCAGCGGTCATCGACGTCGATTATGTCGTCAACCGCGGAACGCAGGAATACCATTTGCGCGGCGGCAACAGCTCAGGCGCAGCTCCAATCTGAACGCCCATTCCCTACAGGCGAGCGCGATCAAGCATCCGCGCGGCGTTGAGCAATAGCGTTGTAGACCACCAAGACCCCGATCGCAGCAGCGCTCGCAACGCCGATCGCAACCAGCGACAAGCCGCCCAGAATGGTGAACTGGTTGGCAAACAAACCCGCCGCAAGCGATGCCACCACGCCAGCTGAGATCTGCCGCAAAATCACGCCCGGCGCTTCATTGCGGGTCACGATCGTCGCCAGCCAGCCTAGCGTCGCCCCCAACATAATCAGCACCAGCAAAGCCATGTAATCATCCTAAAGTGGTTTTTGAGGAGCCTCAGCAGGCCCAATTGTCGAGCACGTTTGAGTGCATCTGATCGAACACTTGCAAAACTCGCATGACAGCCTGTTTGTTCCGACAATCATCCGGCAAATCTTGTTTCAGAAGAAATAGAACAAGGCAGCGCCAAGCGCGACCCGATAGATCACGAAGACCAGCATTGAAGCGCGCTTAAGAAAGCTCATCAGGAAAGCCATCGTCAAAAACGCCGAGATAAATGTCAGCACGCCTGCAATGAGCGCATCGAATGCAAGCCCTGCGCCCGCTTCGAAGATTTCCGGCACGATCAGCACGCCTGCTCCTGCGACCGCCGGGATCGAGAGGAGAAAGGAAAAGCGCGCCGCTTCAACCCGCTGATAACCGAGCGCACGCGCCGCAGTCATAGTCACGCCTGAGCGGCTCGTACCGGGAATGATCGCCAGCGCTTGCGCAAGCCCGACCAGCAGCCCGTCGCGCCAGGTCATGTCTTCAAACACCTTGGTCTCGCGGCCTAACCAATCGGCAAGACCCAGCAGCAGCCCGTACACAACGAGATTGAACGCGATGAGATCGGTAAACCGGATCGAGCTCATCAGATCACCATCGACAATCTCAATTCCGAACAGCTGTGTTGCCAGCCCATTGAAAGCGCCGAGCTTGATCGAAAGCCCGAACGCCACAGCCGGAATTGTCCCAAGCACAATCCACCAGAACAGGCGGCGTTCAATTGGCGCTTTACCAATCCCGATGCTGGCAAATCCGCCGCGCGCAAGCACGACGACATCCTTGAAGAAATAGACAATGATCGCGAGCAACGATCCGACATGCACCGCGACATCGATCAGCGGGCCTTGGTCGGGGAACTCGGTAAAGAACGGGATCAGGATCAAATGCCCTGACGAAGAGATCGGCAGGAACTCCGTGATCCCCTGCACCACAGCAATGATCAGCAATTGAAGAAATGTCATGGGCGCAGTGCCTTGGCAGCAAGCAGGCCCAAGTCAATGCGTTTGTTGGCGCGTTCCCGGGCCGCGTCACCAGCCATGCACCCCGCTCCACTCATCGCTCAAAATGCACGCTTGGAACACATGGAACACAGTCTTGGGGTAAAAATCCAATCGATCACAGGACGGCCTATTGATCGATTTTGTCGATCACGGGTTCGCGCGGATCGAGCCAGAATGGCTGCAGCATGGTCAGCGAGGCTGGGCTCAAAGCAGCATGGCAAGGCAAGGATTGAAAGCGCATCCGCTTACCCATATCGCACGCCTGCCGAGGTAGGAAAGCGGGTGTTCCTCGCCCGCCGATGCTTTAAGCCGCTTCGTCCGTCGCGAATTGCAAGCGGGCAAGCCGCGCATAAAGGCCGCCAGCCGCGCTTAGTTGGCTGTGCGTGCCTTGCTCGGCGATCACGCCGCCATCGAGCACGATAATCCGGTCAGCCGCGCGTACAGTTGAGAGCCGGTGCGCGATCACCAGCGTAGTGCGCTCGCGCATCAGCTCTTCAAGCGCTTGCTGGACCAATTGCTCGCTTTCCGCATCCAAGGCGCTGGTCGCTTCATCGAGCAACAGAATGGGCGCATCGCGCAGCAGCGCACGGGCAATCGCTACCCGTTGTTGCTGGCCACCTGACAATTGCGTCCCGCCTTCGCCAAGATATGTATCGAGCCCTTGCGGCAAATCGCGCAGGAACGCCTCGGCATTGGCGGCGCGTGCCGCTTGCCAGATATCCTCATCGCTTGCGTCCCACTTGCCATAGCGCAGATTGTCACGCGCATTGGCGCTGAACAGCACGCCATCCTGCGGGACAAGCGCAAGGCGAGCCCGGACATCGGCAGGATCCGCCTGTGTCAGCGGCACGCCATCGAGCCTGATTGTCCCTGCCTGCGGATCGTAAAACCGCTCGATCAGCTGAAAAATGGTCGATTTGCCTGCCCCTGACGGACCGACCAAAGCGACTGTCTCACCCGGTTCGATCTCAAGCGTGAAATCGTTAAGCGCCGCCATTTCCGGGCGGGCCGGATAGCGGAATGTCACGTTGCGGAACGACAAGCTGCCGCGCGCAGGCTCAGGCAGAGCTTGCGGGCGGTGAGGTGCAGCAATTCCGGGTTTTGCTTCAAGCAGTTCTGCCAGACGGCTGGCAGCGCCAGCGCCGCGTAGCAGGTCGCCATAAACCTCAGTCAGCGCGCCGAATGCGCCCGCGACAATCGCCGCGCCGAAAATGAAAGCGACAATGGTCCCACCGGTAATCTCACCCGCCGCAACCCCTTCAGCGCCGCGCCATAATAGCAGCACGATCGATCCGAAAAGCGCAAGAATGATAAGCGCGGTCATGATCGCCCGCAGCAGGATGCGCCGTTTGGCGGTATCGAACGTGCGTTCAACCGCGTCGCCAAACCGGTCTGCTTCGCGGCTCTGCTGGTTAAAGCTCTGGACGATCTTCATCGCGCCCAGCACTTCGGTGACCATCGCACCGACATCCGCCACCCGGTCCTGGCTGTCGCGTGAGATCGTGCGGATGCGCCGTCCGAAAATCACGATCGGAAGGACGATGCCGGGGATTCCGACTGCGAGCCATAGCGACAGACCCGGGAGCAACCAAAGCAGGTAGATCGTCCCGCCAATGCCCAGGAAGATATTGCGCAATGCGACAGAAACCGTGGTCGCAACGACAGTCTCGATGATCGCGGTGTCGGATGTCATCCGGCTCGAAATCTCTTTCGGGCTGTTCATCTCGTAAAAGCTGGGGGATTGCCGCATCAAATTGCGGTGCACTTTACGGCGAATATCGGCGACCACCCGCTCGCCAATCCAGCTTACGAAATAGAACCGCGCGGCGGTGCCTAGCGCGATCACGACGACCACCAGCGCGAGATAGCGAAACCACCGCGCAATATCGCCTGCCCCTTCACCGGTATCGCCAAATCCGCGATCAACGATCAGCTGGACCACTTGCGGGATCGCTAAAGTGCCCGCTGCCGTCACCACCAGTGCGGCAAAGGCGAACAGCACTTCTCGCGGATACTTCGCTGCTTCGCGATAGACCATCTTGAGCGGCGCAAGCGAACGCGGGCCGTTCTTGGCCGGAGCAGGCTCCGACGCAAGTGCCGCTTCTCGTTCTACAACAGGCGATTGCGCGCTGATTTCGCTGGGGTCCGAAGCCATATCCGCGCTGACTTAGGCTCTGATGGCGATAATTTCACGTGTAAAAAAGTGTATGGTTATCCTTCCAATTCCGAGACAAGACCACATTGTGCATTGCACAAGTATCCGAAACCCGCCACCAGACGCGCGGGATCACAGTCAAGACGCCCGGTCACGAGGCGCCGTACAGTTTGTCGGACACGCTCACCACGCGAAGGGGCATGCACATGCTTTACCAAGCCTATGAATTGCAGCGCAGCTGGCTCAACAGCGCCAGCGCCTGGGCATCGATCAGTTCGGAAATGCTCTCCAACCCGGCTAACCCGCTGGGTTACATGGGGGTTGGCTCACTTGCTGCGAGTGCGCTTGACGTGTTTGCGCATGCCACTGCGCCTTATGGCAAGCCTGCCTTCCGGATCACTGACGTCAAACAGGGCAACAAAGTCTTCCCGGTGATCGAATCGACCATGCTCAACCGCCCGTTCGGCGATTTGAAGCGCTTCCGGCTGGATGGGATCGATGTGATTGACGGCGAATCAACAGGACGCCGCCCTAAGCTGCTGATCGTTGCCCCGATGAGCGGGCATTACGCGACCTTGCTGCGCGGCACGGTCGAGCGGATGCTGCAATCGTGCGAAGTGTTCATCACCGATTGGGCCGATGCCAAGACCGTTCCGCTGCACGAAGGGCAGTTCGATCTCGATGACTATATCGATTATCTGATTGAGTTCCTTGAGTATATCGCGGGACAAGGCGGCACTGAACGCGCTAAGCCCAGCCGCCCGCATCTCATGGCGGTGTGCCAGCCTTCGGTTCCCGCATTCGCCGCGACGTCGCTGCTTAACCAGCACCGCTCGCCCGCCAGCCCGGACACGCTTACGATGATGGGCGGCCCGATTGACACGCGCGAAAGCCCCACGTCGGTGAACGATCATGCGATGAACCGCCCGATCGAATGGTTCCGCCAGTCAGTGATTGCGACAGTGCCGATCAATTATCGCGGCGCCGGACGCAAGGTCTATCCCGGCTTCATGCAGCTTTCCGCATTCATGAGCATGAATTTGCAAAGCCACATGATGAGCCATTACGAGATGTTCAAACATCTGACGCTTGGCGATGAGGAAAGCGCGCAGGCGACGAAGGACTTCTATGATGAATATCGCGCGGTCTGCGACATGACCGCCGAATTCTATCTCCAGACCGTCGAAGAGGTGTTCCAGAAACACTCGATCCCCAATGGCGAATTCCGCCACAAAGGCGAGATTGTCGACCTGTCCGGGATCACCCACACCGCGCTCCTTGCGATCGAAGGCGAACGCGATGACATTTCAGGCCTTGGCCAGACCAAAGCCGCATTGAACCTGACCCCAAATCTCGCCGACGACAAGAAACGCTATTACATCGCCGAAGGCGCCGGGCATTACGGCATCTTCAACGGCAGCAAATGGCGCACGAAAGTCGCACCTGTGGTTGAGAAGTTTATCGCAGCGAATTCCTAGGCTGGCGCCTTACGGGCTGCCTGCCAGGCTCACCGCGTTAAGCCCGCCAAGCGCGCGCCGCGCTTTGCTGGCAGAGCCTAAAAGCGCTCGCCTCGGATCACTTCGACGTCCCACATCGTCAGGATAAAGCCGTACTTAGTGAGCATCGGCGCGATCGCTTCTGCAAGCTCCAGCGCTTTCTTTTCAGCAGCGATCGTGAGGACGAACACCTTATCGGTGCCAATCACGCGCTCTTCGCGCCATTTGCCGTCGCGGCCTTTGCCTTCAGTCACAGGCACAATCGTCCATCCGGTGATCCCGGCGGCATCGATCGCGTCCGTGACATAGGTCTGAAGCGATTTGTCAGCGAGGATTTCGACCCGTTTGCGGATAACCGTTTCAATCATGACCCCACTCCTGCAGTGCCGCTCAGATATACCGCAAAGGCACTGATCAGGCCGATATTGATAAGGACGTTAAACGGGAACGTGATACTCAGCGACATCGTCAGGTAAATCCCTGGATCCGCTTCGGGAAGAGCAAGCCGCATGGCCGCCGGCACGGCGATATAGCTGGCGCTGGCGCACAGCACGCCCAGAACCGCCGCAGACCCGGCATCAAGCCCGATCGCGGTGCCAAGCGCTGTGCCGACCACTCCGTTAACGATAGGCAGGAAGATCGCAATCGCGGTGAGGCGCCATGTGATGGCTCTTGATTCGATAATCCGCCGCGCAGCGATGAGGCCCATATCGAGCAGAAACAGGCATAAGACACCTTTAAAACCCACTTCGAAAAACGGGCTGACTTCAGCAAAACCTTCTTCGCCTGCAACCATTCCAATAGCGAACGCGCCAAGCAGCAGAACAATCGAGGAATTGGTGAACACGTCATGCAGCATCTTGCCAGCGCCTTGTGCGCCGCCAGCCTTGCTGCCCAACCCGCGCGCCAGCAGCAATCCGCTTAAGATCGCAGGCGCTTCCATCGCCGCCATCACCGCCACCATGAACCCAGCCGGCTCGCGCGACTGCTCCGTCAGGATCTGCACGGCAGTGACGAATGTCACCACGCTGATCGAGCCATAATGCGCCGCAACCGCGCCCGAATTCACCCGTTCGAGCTGCCCGAATGTCTTAAGCACTGCATAGGCGAAAAACGGCAGGAGAAACCCAGCCGCTGTCCCTGTTGCAAGCGCGGATAGAACCGTTCCATCAATGCCCGACTTAGCGACAGCGACACCGCCTTTGATGCCGATTGCTGCCATGAGATAGAGCGACATCGCTTTCGCAATCGCTTCGGGGATCGCAAGATCAGAGCGCGCAAAAGCCGCCAGCAAGCCCAGAACGAAGAACAGGACCACCGGCGATGTGAAGGTCTGAATGGCTGTATCGAACATGAAATCCCCTGGTTCCCGCCTCGGCTGTTGCATAAAAAGCAAAGCCTTGCGACACCTACCTTTGCCAGTGGGACAGTATTCTAAGCGGGCGAGCCTTCCGGCGGGAGGCTCACAAAACCAATTGCGTTTGCGTCACCAGCGCCACCTGATCGCCATCCGCGGTGGTGATAGTGGTTTGCCAGACCGAAATCCTGCGCCCGGTCTTAAGCGGCTTTGCTGCGCCGTAGACCATCGCCCCTTCCTTGGCGGCGCCGAGGAAATTGGTCTTGCTTTCAATCGTGGTGGTGCCTTTCGCGCCATCAGGCAGCGTTGAAAACGCGCCCACTGCCCCGAGCGCATCAGCAAAAGCCATGATCGCGCCGCCATGCATGATATGGCCGCTGGTGCACAGGTCCGGGCGGACTTCGAGCTCACCTTTGACCCCTTCAGCGCTCACATCAGTAACACTCACACCCATCATGCGGGCAAAGGGCATTGCATCGGCTGGATTTGTCATCGCGCGTTCTCCCACGGAATAAAGTTCGAGATAAAAAAGGGCGGCTCAGGATCGCTCCCGCGCCGCCCCCTGTTTTGGCTGACCCTGGCTGAGAGACGAATCCCTCTCAGCCAGGCGAGGTAAGATCAAAACACTTCGAACAGTCCTGCTGCGCCCATACCGCCGCCAACGCACATCGTCACAACGACATGTTTCGCGCCGCGACGCTTGCCTTCGATCAGCGCGTGACCGGTGCAGCGTGCACCTGTCATGCCATAGGGGTGGCCGATCGAGATCGATCCGCCATTGACGTTCAAGATGTCGTTATCAATCCCAAGCTTATCGCGGCAGTAAAGCACTTGCACGGCAAAGGCTTCGTTCAATTCCCACAGACCGATATCGTCCATGCTGACGCCGGTTTGCTTAAGCAGCTTGGGAATCGCAAAGACCGGGCCGATGCCCATCTCATCAGGTTCGGTGCCTGCAACCGCCATCCCGACATAGCGACCAAGCGGCTCCAGCCCTTTCTGCTCTGCGACTTTGGCTTCCATCAGCACCGCTGCTGACGAACCGTCAGACAGCTGCGAAGCGTTGCCTGCGGTAATGAACATGTCAGGCCCCATCACCGGTTGCAGCCCCGCCAGCCCTTCAAGCGTGGTCTGCGGACGATTGCCTTCGTCTTTCTCGATCGTGATTTCCTGTTGGGAGACTTCGCCGGTGGCTTTGTCTTTCACCATCATCGTGGTCGTCACAGGTACGATCTCATCGTCGAACTTGCCCGCCTGCTGCGCAGCGGCGGTGCGCATCTGTGATTGCAGCGCATATTCGTCTTGCGCTTCGCGTCCGATGTCATAGCGCTTGGCAACCGTTTCCGCCGTATTGAGCATAGGCATGTAGACGTCTTTGTGCATCGCGATTAGCGAGGGATCGAATTCGACACGCATCTCTTTATTCTGGACCATCGAGATCGAATCCTGCCCGCCGCCGACAACGATATCCATATTATCGAACACGATCTGCTTTGCCGCGGTCGCAATCGCCATCAGCCCGCTGGAGCACTGGCGGTCGATCGTCTGGGCTGCAACACTGACCGGCGCGCCTCCGCGCAGCGCGACCTGGCGAGCGATATTGCCGGCTTGTGTGCCTTGGGTAAGGACGGCTCCCCACACAACGTCGTCAATTTCGGCGGGGTCGATCTTAGCGCGCTCAACCGCTGGCGTGAATGACGCGGCGCCGAGCGTTGCGCCAGGGGTGGCGTTAAAGCCGCCTTTATAAGCCCGGCCAATCGGCGTGCGGGCGGTGGAAACGATGACTGCATCGCGTGACATAATGGGGGTGTCCTTTTGAAAGGGGATACGATCCGTGCCCCTTAAATGGGGCTGTAGAGTAAGAAGGGTAAGTCGGCGCGCCGATCAGACGAAATATTGCGTGATCCACTCGCAGATCAGCGCGGGCTTATCTTCGCCTTCGATTTCCATCGTGATCTCAGCGGTTTGCTGCCATTGGCCAGGGCGCTTTTCGATCATTTCAACGAGCTTCCAATGGCCGCGAACACGCTTGCCCGCGCGTACCGGCGCGATGAAGCGGGTTTTGTTGCCGCCGTAATTGACGCCCATTTTCACGCCTTCGATCTTCGGCATGTCGCTTTGCGCGCCGAGATAGGGGATCATCGATAGCGTAAGAAAGCCATGCGCAATGGTCCCGCCGAACGGCGTCATCTTGGCGGCTTCTTCATTGACGTGGATGAACTGGTGATCGCCGGTCGCATCAGCGAACTGGTTGATCCGGTCCTGGCTCATTTCGACCCATTCACTGGTGCCGATATTCTCGCCGACTTTCGCGGCCAAATCCTGCGGGGTCATAAGGCTCCTCCTGTGGGTTTATCCGCGCGAGGAATCCCGCTCCTGCACGGCTTTGCGGAGAGCTTCATGGCCTATGCGCGGGGTCAGTGCAATCGCGCAAAGCGGGGCTGCGCTATGCCGTTACGGCACCGCGCTGCGGGCTCTGCGCGGCCTGTGCAGAAGGGGTGTGCTGCGCCAGCTTGGCCCGCGCCGAATCGAGCCGCTTACAATAGCTGTTAAGCCCGATCTGAAGCCCGATCAGCATTAACATGACCGGCTGATAGGCGATCCCCTGGAACAGCGCGCCGACCAGATAGATGAGGCTCGCCAGTTGCAGCGCCACTGCAAGCGGCGCGATCCAGGCTTCGCGCTCGTCGGGCTGAGCATCCTTGCTGCGCCAGCGGCTGCGAATGCGCTCCATCTGCCACAGGCCGAGTGCGTGCAGCGCAAGCCAGATCGCAAGGCCGGGATAACCCTGCTCGCCGAGCACTTCGAAGAATGAGGAATGGAACGCGCGCGCTTCATCAGTGACTTCGCGATACTGGACCGCAGTGCTTGCGCCGGAGCCGGTCTCGACCGGCATGACATAGGTGAAGGAATTGCCGCGATAGGAATCGAACCCGCCGCCCCATGGGTTCTGAGCGGCATAATCGAGCGTCCATTGCCACACCGCGACCCGGGTCGACGCGCTTTCATCGCCGCCCGGCGCTGTGATGGTCGCCATACGCTCATAATAGCTCGGCGGGAGAAACGGCAGCGCGGCGAGCGCCAGCGCCGCTCCGCCTGCGATGAACACTGCACGCCGCTTGACATAGCGCACCAAGAGCAGACCAAGCGCTGCGATACAGACAAGGCCTGTGCGCGCTTCGGTTCCGATCGGGACCAGCAGGCAGGCAAAGATGAGCAGGACAGCGAACGCGGTGACGCGCCAGTCCGGGCGGAAGATCGTTCCGTGCCGCGTGAACCATGCAATCAGCGGGATCAGCGCAATCGCAACCGTCGCAAGAGTCGAGCTTTCATAAATCCCGCTGTTATCGTTCACATAGAAATGCAGGTTCTCGTATCCACCGCCGCCCAGCACGGTCTTCATGCCGGTTCCGATCACGATTGTGGCAACCGACAGCACCAGCATCAGCGCAAGCGCTTCAAGCCGGGCCCTTGTCGTGAGCGTAAGCGGCAGGAAAATCGCAAACAGGAGCGCTTTCCAGACCCAATCCCATTTGGTCGCGGCCTCATCGGGAAAATCGGCATGGCCGGTCGTCCACCAGCAATAAAGCAATAATGCCGCGAGCAGCGCCTGACGCAGCGTAAAGCGCGCGCCCGCTTTGCGATCAAGGATCAGCCAGCCGCCAAACGCGGCCATAAACGCAATCAGCGACACCGGCACGCTGGTGATGATCCCATAGCCGATCCGCTGCGGCGCGAGGATGTCGATATACACGTAAAGCAGCACCCACAGGAACGGGCGGCGCACACCCAAGAGCAGAATGAACCCGATAAAGGCAAGGAAGACGAGATCGATCATCGCGCCTCAGCCTTGCTATCAGCATTCTCGGCTGCGCTCGCTGTTCGAGCCGCCTTGCCTCGCCTCCGGGTCGCTTCCATACGCTTGGTGCGGGCGCTTTGGTCTAGCTCCTCGAGCAGCGGATCGCGGTCAAGCTCAGCCCGCAGCACCAGTCGCAGCAGGCCGAGCACAAGCAGGCCATGCCCGATAGCAAGAGCGAGGTAATCGATCATGACTTGTCCTGCCTTACGGGAGCCGCAGTTGACGCGCCGTTAAGCACGTTGTGGCATAGTCTGACCATCATGCGCGTCCTTCACGTTCTTGACCACTCCTTGCCGCTCCACAGCGGCTACAGTTTCCGCACACGCGCGATTATCGAAGCTCAGCTTGCCGCCGGGCTGGACGTACGGGCAATTACGGGCCAGCGGCATGAATTGGCGAGCGAGACGAAGTCAGTTCTCGGCGCGGTAGAGACGATTGACGGGCTGACTTTTCATCGCACCTGCGGTGTTCCGTCAGGCCCTCCGGTACTCAGCCAGATCAGCGAAATGGCAGCGCTGGCAGCTGCGATCAAGACGCTCAGCCAGGAGTGGCGCCCCGACGTGATCCACGCTCACTCGCCCGCGCTTTGCGGCGGTGCAGCCTGGCGGGCGGCTAATGCCCTTGGCGTCCCGCTGGTCTATGAGATCCGCGCCTTTTGGGAAGATGCTGCCGTCGGCAACGGTACAGGCAAATTCGGCTCGGCAAGATATTTCATGACTCGCGCGCTGGAGACGCAGATCGCGGAACGTGCCGATGCGCTGTTTACAATCTCGCAGGGCTTGCGCGATGACCTCATCGCGCGCGGCGTTGCTGGCGGCAAGATCGGCGTGATGCCCAATGGGGTTGATCTCGGCCTGTTTGGCGAAGCGCCAGTGCGCGATGGCTTGCTCGCTGAATATCTCGGGCTTGCGAGCGATGCGCCGGTGCTGGGCTATGTCGGCAGCTTTTACGACTACGAAGGGATCGATGATCTGATCGCGGCGCTGCCGATGATCCGCGATCGTCATCCCGGAACCCGGCTGCTGCTGGTCGGAGGCGGGCCATGCGAAGAAGCGTGGCGCGCGGCGGCGGAAAAACTCCCTGAACCCGAAGCGGTAATCTTTACCGGACGCGTGCCTCATAACGAAGTGGAGCGCTATTATTCGCTGATGGATGTCGTGGTCTATCCGCGCAAGGCCTCGCGCCTGACTGAACTTGTAACCCCGCTCAAGCCATTGGAAGCGATGGCGCAGCGACGCCTCGTTGCCGCCTCTAATGTCGCAGGTCATCGCGAACTCATCAGCGATGGCGTTACCGGCACTCTGTTTGTAGCGGATGATCCAAGCGCCTGCGCGAGCGCGCTTAGCGAACTTCTCACCGCGCGCGATACGTGGGATGAGATGCGCCGCGCTGCTGCCGCTCATGTCCGCGAACGCCACGACTGGAGCGCGAATGCAGCGCGTTATGCGTCTGTTTACCGAGTCTTGTTAGCTCAGCATCGACGCGGCAAAGAGCTGGTCGGCGAGGGCCAGGGGCGAGACGACGCCGGCGTCCAGCCACATGAGCCGCATCAAGGTTTAAACGCGTAGAGGCGGAGCAGCCGCACGTCTCGCAAGCTTTGGGGAGCATAACGCGAAATGGGGCAAACTGAAGAGCCAGCAACGGGATCGGGCGAGCGCCGCAAGCGGCGTTCTTCTGCGCGCAAGCCGGCTCGCGCTTCGATCATCTCTCATCCGATCTTTACGCCTGCGCTATGCGCTTGGGGCGCGGCGCTATTTGGGTTGATGTTTGTGGTGTTGCCAGGCCCGGTGGTGGACCGTCTGGGAACGCTCACAGGGCTTGGTGATCTAGGTGGATTTGCGCCGCTGCTATTCGCTGCCATTGCAGCTCTATTCGGGGCTTTGTGTGGGTTTGTGCTCGCTCGCCTTATCAGCGACTATCACCGCCAACGCAAAGCGCCGCGCAAACTCGCGCAGCATGCGGCGCGGCGTGTTCAGCCGATCGATCCGGTCGCCGAACTCGGCAGCGACAGTCTTGATGCCCCGATCGAAACTGTACCGTTTGCCGCTGACGACCCGACGCTCGCTGATGAACGGGCAAGCGATATCGAAACCGCGACTGACGGCGATGCGACGCCCCTAAGTGATGCGCCGCTTGATGAACTCGAAGAGCCAGCTTGGATCGAGGAGGCTTACGAAACCGAAGCCGAAACCGAAGCGGATGCGGCGGATGAGCAGGTAGACGAAACAGACGCCGAAACCGAAGCGGAAGCGGTGGATGAGCCAGTAGCCGAAACAGACGCCGGGGAAACAGACGCCGAGGAAACAGGTGCAGGCGAAACCGACGCGCCGGAGCCAGCCGCGCCGAGCGACCCCGCACTCGCCGAGAACGCCGATGTGCCGCTCGAACTCGATGAGGAACCCGCATACGAGGCACCGCTTGACCTTACCGATACGCTCGATGATGCCGAAGAAGAAGCGTCGCCTGAACAGGACTCGAGCGAGCCTGATCCCGATACGCCGCGCGCGCTTGATCTGGCTCAGTTTGCTCAGCTTGCAGGGCGCAACGCAGTGTGGGTCGAAGAGCCGCGCGAACCCGGCGAGGAGGAGGCCGAGGCCGTTGCGGACCCTGAACCGCCCGCCTTGCTGCGAGCAAAGCTTGACCCGGCGATCCCGAAAGCCGCGGCTAAACTGCGCCAGACGCCGCTCGAAGAGCTTAGCATGATCCAGATGATCGAACGCTTTGCAGTCGCGCTTGACGAGCACAAGGCAGCGGTGCGCGAGAACCGAGCAAAACGCGTGGTCCCGCAGCGCGAAGCGGCTCTAGCTGAAGCGGTCCAAGCGCTATCCGTGCTGGCGCAGGACAATGGCCCGGCAGCAGGCGCAAGCGATGATGGGGAAGCTGGCGGCGAGGCGGCCGGATCGACCACCAGCGAGCTGCGCGACGCGCTCGCCAAACTGCAAAAGCTACGCGGAGCGGCATAAGCTCCAGCTTGCCAAGACCCACTCCAGCCAAGCACCGAACAGCCAAGTATACTTAACAAAGTCTTTGTATTCACAGGAAAATGTCGGCTGGCTCCTATCGCTATACGTCACTGTCCCTAAAAGCAGGCTTATAAGTGATGGAGAAGACACAGGCTAATCGCAAAGTGTCTGGCACCCGTTTGACTTCAATCCATTGAGCAGCCAATCGAACAGCAACAACAAATGCCCGCGCCACTCTGCGCAGGTCTAACAGGGATAGGATATGTTGGTCGCACCCCCATCCAAACGTAGTATGCGCCTGCGTGCGCGCAGTCTTTTCATCGCCGGTATCAGCGCGCTGGCGTTGAGCGGCGCTCCAGCATCAGCCGATGATCTTGCAAGCGGCATCGTAAGTGAACCGCATGAGCTTGCAGCAGCGGACGAAGGTCGCGTTGTGAACGTTGCCAGCACCGCCGGAACAGGCGCGGTCGGCCCGCTCGCTCCTGGCGAAGGTGAGGGCCCCGCACTAGCACACACAGCAGCGCAAACCGCACGTCAGGCGCCGCCACCTCCTCCTCAGCGCGCCACTGAGGCAAAGCCTGACAAAGGCCCGATTGATGCTCGGCTGGTGGTCTCGCAATTTGTTGACCTACCCGTTGCCGGCGATGCCGACGACATTGTCCGCTATGCCGGGCGCGCCGATGCCTATGTGAACGTTGCCGGCTCAGCCTTCGGGCTCGATGACAGCTTTACGCTGACACTGCGGCCGGAATTCACTTGGGGCGAGACGTCGAATGGCGAGATTGGCCTTATCCCCGGCAATACCGCGCTGTTCCGGCCTGAAGGGGCAGGCGACTTCGACCTTTCCGCAAGCGTTACTAAGACCTGGAAATCACGCACCAAGCTGACGGTCGGCAAAGTCAACATCCTCGATATCTCAGGCGCGCTGCCGATTGTCGCGAGCGATGGGCATTACGGGTTCCAGAACCTTGGCCTCGCGCTTCCGCCGACCGCAGTGGTGCCTAACACGATCACCGGCGCGCTGCTCGAAGTGCCAACCAAAACCATGATTTACCGGCTGTGGGTGTTCGATCCGGATTCGCAATACGAACGCACCGGGTTTGAGACCGCGTTTGAAAGCGGCGTCGCCTTTCTCGCTTCAGCTGCGCGCCGCACCAAGATCGGCGGCAAGCCCGGTGTGGTCAATCTAGCAGTGGTCGGCTCGACCCGTTCAGGCCCGGCATTCGATATCCTGCCGCTTGCGCTCACTCCAACCCCGGGCGGCATTTTCGGCGATGAGGAAAACGAGCTAGCGTTGCAGCTGTCCGCATACCAGTTCCTCGATCTCTATCCCGAGGCGCCGGGCAAGGGCTGGGGCATTCTCGCCCGGTTCCAGGCTTCAACCGGCGATCCCACTTTCCTCGATTACTCAGGCTATTTCGGCATTTCCGGAAACCCGCGCAAACGCCCGCAGGACCGTTTTGGCCTCGCTTACTTCCATTATTCGCTGACGGACGAGCTGGTCGATGACATTGCGTTCCGGCTTGGGATCGAAGATGAGCAAGGGGTCGAAGCGTTCTACACGCTTGGCTTTGCCAAAGGCTTTGAAGTGACGGCGAATGCGCAAGTGGTCGATAGCGCGGTCGAATTCCGTGATACCGGAGTGACGCTCGGCTTGCGGCTGACGGCGGGATTCTAAACGGGGGGGCAGGCTAACCCTGCCCTCGTCCACGTTCCTGCACCGCCGCGCGGCGGGCTTCGACCTCTTCAGGCGACACCTCAGCGTTTGCCGCGCTGGAGCGGCCCGCTTCGAGCGCCATCCCTTCGCGAAAACTCAAGGCAAAGCCATCATCGATCAGCCGCTTGTATTCGGCCAGGAAGCGAGCGTCGATGCCAGCCATATCGTTCGCCAGCCTCGTCGCCAGCGGCAACAATTCGTGCGGTTCAACAACGTGATTGACGAGCCCCCATTTAAGCGCAGTCGGCGCATCGAGGAAATTGCCGGTAAATGCGAGTTCCTTAGCCCGGGAGATCCCAACCATGCGGCTGAGCTTTTGCGACAGGCCCCAACCCGGCACGATGCCGACGCGTGCATGGGTATCAGCAAAGCGCGCATTTGTGCTCGCAATCAGGACATCGCAGGCCAGTGCCACTTCAAACCCGCCAGTGATCGCAACCCCGTTGATCGCGCCGATTACGGGCTTGCGGCACAGCTCGATTGCTTTGGCCGGATTGTCCGCCGGATCGGTGGCATTGGCAGAGCCGAGCGCGCCTTCTTCGCTGCCCAATTCCTTAAGATCAAGGCCAGCGGTAAAGGCCTTGTCGCCAGCGCCGGTCAGGATCACCGCGCGCACTGCAGGATCACGATCGACCGCTTGCATCACTTCGTACAGCCGTCGGCGTAGCGACCGATTGATCGCATTCATTGCGCCAGGGCGGTTAAGCGTCACATTCGCAATGCCATCTGCAATCGCCAGCAAGACCGGATCTTCAGACATGGGTATTCTCCTTAGCGTAAGTCTTGCTGGCCGCGCGTTACCTTACAAAGACCAATTGATCGGCTGTTCGCCGCATCTTTCAAGAAATGCATTGGTCTGACTGAACGGTTTAGAGCCGAAAAACCCCGAATGCGCAGAGAGCGGGCTGGGATGCGGACTGGTCAGCACCAGATGATGATCGCCTGCACCAAGGCCGCGCACGCGCCCCGCTTTCTTTCGCGCATGGCTGCCCCACAAAATGAACACCGCAGGCGTGCCGCGCGCCGCGACAGCTTCAGCGCAGGCATCCGTGATCGCATCCCATCCACGCCCTGCATGACTGCCTGCTTGCCCTGCTTGCACAGTGAGCGTGTTGTTCAGCAGCAGCACGCCTTGCTCAGCCCAGCGTGAGAGATTCCCTGTCGCCGGACGGGCAATCGCAAGGTCACTTTCCAGCTCTTTGAAGATATTGACCAGCGATGGCGGCGGTTTAACCCCATCAGGCACGGAAAAAGCGAGGCCATGCGCTTGGCCTGGCCCATGATAGGGATCCTGCCCCAGGATCACGACGCGCACTGTGTCGAGCGGGGTCAACGCCAGCGCGGCAAGCCTTTGCCCGGCTGGAGGATAGATAGTCTTTCCAGCGGCTTCTTCGGCTCTCAGCCATCCGCCAAGGCGGCGCGCTTCGGGCTGCTTCAGCACCGGTTCAAGCGCGCTACGCCATGAGACAGGGACTGCTTCGCTGGACATCGCGCGCCTGTGTTACACGCTGTGCAACCATTCGCACCACTCGGCCCTTTCCCTCTATCCCCAATCGGCGTAGAGCGCGCGCCGATGAGTGTATATTTTCATGAAGAAGACCTGCCCGACGGGGCGCTGACGGGCACGGCTGCACTGGCGGTCGATACCGAGACAATGGGATTGGTGACACACCGTGACCGGCTTTGTGTCGTCCAGATCAGCGATGGCTCAGGCGATGAGCATCTTGTCCGGTTTGCACCGGGCAGCGAGTATGAAGCGCCTAATCTCACCGCGCTGTTGGCGGATGAAAGCAGAGTGAAACTCTATCACTATGCGCGGTTTGATTTGGCCGCGATCCAATACTATCTCGGGGTCATGGCGGCGCCTGTGTTCTGCACAAAGATCGCCAGCAAACTGGTGCGCACATACACCGATCGCCATGGCCTTAAGAACCTTGCCGGCGAGCTGCTTGGAGCAGAGCTTTCAAAGCAGCAGCAGAGCTCGGATTGGGGCGGGCCTGAATTGAATGATGCGCAGCGAGAATATGCCGCTTCGGATGTGCGTTACCTGCACAAACTGCGCGATGAGCTGACAATTCGGCTTAAGCGCGAAGGGCGGCTGGACATGGCTGAAGCGTGTTTTGAATTCCTGCCGACACGCGCTCAGCTCGACATCGCCGGATGGGATGATCGCGATATCTTCCATCACAGTGAAGGACATTACGCTTAGAATTTCGCCATGGTGATCAAACGACGCATCGAAACCGCTAAAGCCAAGCAGCTGCGCAGCCGCAGGCAGGTGTTTGCTGCGCCGGGTGGCTCGCATGATCGGCTGATCGGGGTTCTCGCGCGGGTGCTGCCTGCCGGGGTCGGGATTGTCGCGGGCTTGATGGTGATCACTCCGCTGTCGCCGCGCGGTGAAGTGAGCTTTCTCCTCGATCGCAACACTGTCGCGGTGATTGATGAGCGCTTGACGGTCGATAACGCAATGTATCGCGGGCGCGATGATACCGGACGCCCGTTTTCGATCACCGCTGGCGAAGCGGTTCAGCGCTCCAGCGCCGAAGGCAAAGTGCGCATGCAGGACATGATCGCGCAATTGCTTTTGCCCGATGGCCCGGCCCGGCTGAGCGCAGAAGGCGGAATCTACGATATCGACCAGGAAATCGTTGAAATCGATGGGCCCGTGCAGCTTAATGCCGCCGATGGCTACACCATGACTGCGCGCGGGGTCTCGCTTAATCTCGATGAGCGCACCATGGCCGGTACAGGCGGGGTCGAAGGCGAAGTGCCAGCAGGCGCATTTTCAGGCAATTCGATGCGGGCCGATCTGAGCGCGCGCACTCTGACGCTCGAAGGCAATGCGAGGCTAACTATGGTGCCTGGCAAAGTGCAGGACCCGCGATGAGCCGCTCTGATGCCCACTCCGCAAACGCAGCAGGCTCCTCGCGCAAGCCTTTGCGGCGGGTTGCGCTTGGCTGGGCTGTCGGCGGATTTGCCGTAGCTGCAGCTTTAGCAGGCGGGTTGGCGCTTAATGCGCAAGGGATCGCGCGCCATAATACACGGGCGCCTGTGACCTATGATGCCGGCACTTTCGAAATCCAGGATCGCCAGAACCGGGTGCTCCTGAGCGGCGGAGTGATGATTACGCAAGCGGGTCTGACAGTGCGCTCGCAGCGTATGCTGGTCAATTACACCGATGACGGGTCGCTCGATATCCAGCGTATCACTGCGAGCGGCGGGGTTTCGCTGGCCCGCGGGAACGAACGCGCGCGCGGCGATGTCGCGATCTATGACCTGCGCCAGCGGATCATCACCATGGCTGGCAATGTCCGGCTTGAGCGCGGCAATGACACGATGAATGGCGGGCGCCTGGTGATCGATCTTGATAGCGGCATTTCAAGCGTCGACGGGCGTGCCAGTGGGGGAAGCGCAGCAGCCGGGTCAGGCTCTTCGGACGGGCGCGTAACCGGCACCTTCGCCGTGCCGCAAAGCGATGAGGCAAGCGACTAAGCCCCACGCTGCGGCTTTACAGTACTAAAGGCCCAGTGACGCGCGGCGCGCAGCCTTTAAAACGCGTTGTCGTGGCGCAACACCGCGATCGTCTTGAACACGATCTGGAAATCGCGCCGCAGCGACCAGCCAGAAATGTATTCAAGGTCTGACTGCAACCGGTCAGTCAGGTCTTTTTCCTGCTCGGTTGCACCGCGGTGACCGCGCACCTGCGCGAGCCCTGTGAGACCTGGCTTTAAGCAATGGCGCTGCCAATATTGTCCATCTACTTCCCAGAAATACTTGTTGTTTGCCCGGCTTCCCAAAGCGTGCGGACGTGGGCCGACAATCGACATGTCGCCTTGCAGCACATTGATCAATTGCGGTAGCTCATCGACGCTTGTTCGCCGGATAAACGCGCCAATCTTCGTGATCCGATCATCATCGCGCGCGGTTGAGCGGGTGCCGTCAGCATCAAGCTTTTCCGGGCGCATTGAGCGGAATTTCAACATGTCGAAGAACTGATTGCCGCGCCCCAATCGGCGCTGCACAAACAGGACAGGTCCGCCATCTTCGAGCTTGATCAAAAGCGCGACGACAACCAGCAGCGGCGACAGCACGACAAGGCCCGCAAGAGCGACAGTGATGTCGAAAACCCGCTTAGCGATCCGCGCCCGCAAGCCCAGCGGTCCGGTCGATACCACCAGAGTCGTGCGGTCAAGCGCTTCGTAATGGTGCAGCCCCACCGCGCCCAGTTCATGCGCTGGCTCGCTTACGATCTCGCCATAGACGCCCGACGATTTGAGCAGGAACGACCATGCCTTGCGGCGTTCGCGCGGACAGCTCACCACGACTTGATCCTGGTTGCGCAGCAGCTTGCCGAGCCGATCAAGCATAAACGGATCGTGGCTCGCCGAATCGAGCCCATAGGGTGCGGCCGAAATCGTCTCTGCGCCCGATAGCGCGAACTCAGGTCCGCCATCCTTGATCACCAGCAGATTGCGGGTGCGGCCTTGCCAGAAGCGCTCGACCAAAAGCGGGATGACGCGGCGGAAACACACCAAAGCGAGCGCCGTCAGCACGAGCCCCACCGTCACTGAGACGCGCGAAAACTGGGCGTTGGATTTGGTGTAAAACGCAAGGAAATTGAGCAATGCGGCCGAAATCAGGAGAGCGCCTAAGGCTTTGCGGATACCGAACAGCCAGTCAGTCAGAGCCGATGAACTGTAAGTCGCATTGTAGAGCGCAATCGTGAAGAACACCGGCAGCAAGGTTTGCGCCGCGAGCATGGTGCGCGCTTCCCACCATTGCCCTTCATACGCGAATGCAGCCAAGGCAAAGCTGAGATGGATCAGCACTGCATCGACTACCAGCATCCCGATATAAGCCCTTAACCGACGTCGCTCGAGAGATGGCGCAATCTTGCGCTCGATCCGATCAGGCGCGACCACCGGCAGCAGGGATCCGGACAATTTATTCATTCGCTGCCTTTTGCAATGCGGTGCGACCCTAGGCAAAGCCCTTAAAAGGCTCTTTACCAAGAAAAGCAGAGATTGTGCGACTGCGAAAGGGTTTTACCCCAAAATGCTATCGCCGTGCCGCGAAACGGGCAATCTCGGTGAGATCTTGCGCAAGCAGCAGGTCAGCCGCTTGGCTGTTCGCCAGAAGCGCGCGGTGCAGCGCGATCAGCCGCGGGATCAAACGCTCGAGTTTGCTTTGCTGCCAGCGGCTCAGTTGCTGGCGGATATCGCGCTCTTCGCGCCAGAAAATACCAAGCTGGGCTTTTTCGCCTTTGTTCAGCGAATCGAGCGAACCACGTGGGCCAAGCCGCGCTCTTACCTGTGTCAGCTGCGCAGCGCGGCGCTCAAGCGCGAGGACCAGCCCCACAGCGTTAAGCTTTAATTCGCGCACTCGCCGGATTTCCCGGCTTAAGCGCGGCAAATCGCCGCCCATCACGGCATTGACGACAGGCTGAAACCCATCCTCTTCGGTAGCAGCGCCGATCTCGGCGTAGTCCTCGATCCGTGCAGGCTTCGGCGCTTGCGGGTCAGCGTCGCAATAAAGCGCCAGTTTAGCGACTTCAGAGGCTGCCAGCCGCACATCGAGCCCCGCACCGCGCGCGATGCGCTCAGCCAGATCACCGCCTAGTCTGAGGCCTGCGCTATCCGCCATCGCGCGCACCGCTGACGCGACTGACGCAAGATCAGGCGGATAGAACATCGCAACCAGACTATCACTGCGCTTTTCAAGCAGTTTGGCAGTGCGCGATTTGTCGGTCGCAGCGGTCGCAATGACCACGACGGGAGCGGCCTTGCCGGCTCCTGCTTCGCCGGTCTCGATCAGCGTCTTGAGCGCATCATGCGCTTCATCGCCGCTTGCCCGCACGAGAATGTGGCGTTTGTCGCCAAACAGCGACGCTGACCGCGCTTCATCGCCTAGCAAAGCGGGATCGCGTCGCACATCCCCGCCCGCCAACTCCACCCGCTCGCCCGCCTCAGGCAGAGCTGCAATCACAGCTTGAGCAGCAGCCGAAGCGCCTGCTTCATCAGGTCCGCAGAAAAAGAACACGCTTGCTTCGCTGGCGCTGCGCGGCACCCCGCGAGCGAAGTCTTTCTGCGTCGCTTTCATGCCCGAAAGGCAGCAAACCCGGTCACGGCGCCGCCTGTTTGCCGTTGTAACTACGCAAAGTGAGCGCAATCCGCGTCGTCATCTGGTCAGCCACTTCGCGCGCGAGATTTTCCAGCGCTCTCTGTTCGGCGGCGATCGTTGCATATTCGCTGGAGACAACGTCGATCCCGGCATCCGAACCAGCGGTCGCATCGAGCAGAATTTCCCCGGTCGCCAGATCAGTCAATTGATAGCGCGCGCGCAAGATACGCCGCTCGCGGCTGATCGTATCATCGTTCAGCACGCCTAACGCTTCCAGCGCATCATCGAGCCGGACATCGAGCCGGTAGGCGGGAGCCGCATCGCCTGCGACACCTAAGCGCTCTTCCAAAGCGTTGCGCATCAGCCACCCGCCACGCCCGGGAATATCAGGGATTTCGACTGCGGCGAGACTTTGCGGCACTGTCGCTCCGGCGCCATTCGAATAGAGCGGTTGGAGCCCGCAACCCGCCATTAGCGGTGCGCTTGCCAGCACGATGGCAGCAAGACAAGGCGTGTGTCTGATCATGTGACGATATTAACCAGCCGATCAGGCACCACAATCACTTTGCGAATTTCCGCCCCGTCAAGCGAGCGCTGGACTTTGTCGGAGCCGAGCGCGAGCGCTTCGAGATCTTCTTTCGACGCTCCCTTAGGCGCAGTCAGCGTGTCGCGCAGCTTGCCTTTGTGCTGAACGGCGATGGTGACTTCGTCGTCGACCAGCAGAGCCTCGTCCACTTCCGGCCACGGTTCATCAGCGACCAGCGGCTGATCGGGAAAGTCGAGATGCCACGCTTCTTCGGCAAGGTGCGGCATCATCGGCGCAACAATGACAATGAGCTTGCGGATCGCCTCTGAACGGCTGGCGGAAAGCTCTGCTTTCTCAATCGCGCCGGTCAGTTCGTAAATGCGCGCCACCGCCTTGTTGAAAGAGAGCGCTTCGATGTCTTCTGCCACAGCTGCGACGGTCTGATGGACTTTGCGGTCAAGCGCTTTGTCCTCGAAAGCATCGGCTCCAGCGCCGCCTTCGCCGACTTGGCCGAACAACCTCCAAAGGCGCTGAACAAAGCGCCAGCAGCCTTCGATCCCGTCCTGCGACCATGGCAGATCGCGCTCCGGCGGGCTGTCGGACAGCATGAACCAGCGCACCGCATCCGCGCCGTACTCATCGATAATGTGATCAGGATCGACAACGTTCTTTTTGGACTTGGACATCTTTGTGATGCGGCCAGCGGTCACCGGCGCGCCGCCTTCAATCGTCACCCAGTCAGCGCCATCCTTCTTGACTTCAGCCGGGCTAAGCCAGGAGCCATCACCCAGCGCATATGTCTCGTGCGTGACCATGCCTTGTGTGAACAGCGCAGCGAATGGCTCCTTCACATCGAACTTGCCAATATGCGCGAGCGCCCGCGTCCAGAACCGGGCGTAAAGCAAGTGCAGGATCGCGTGTTCGACCCCGCCAATATAGTGCTGGACCGGCAGCCATTTGGCGATCTCTTCGGGATCGAACGGAGCATCGGCTGGCTGCGAGGCGAAGCGCAGGAAATACCAGCTGGAATTGACGAAGGTGTCGAGCGTGTCGGTCTCGCGCAGCGCTGGTTTGCCGCTGATCGGGCAGGTGGTGTGCTTCCAGGTGGGGTGGCGTTCGAGCGGATTGCCGGGGGTGTCGAAATCGATATCTTCAGGGAGCTCGACCGGAAGCTGGTCGCGCGGCACAGGGACGGGGCCGTGATCGGGTGAGTGAATGATCGGGATAGGTGTGCCCCAATAGCGCTGGCGCGAAACGCCCCAATCGCGAAGCCGCCACACGGTACTGCCGTCACCCCAGCCGCCTTGCTCAGCGCGGCGGATGACTTCGGCTTTGGCGTCTTCGACGCTCATCGCATCGAGAAAGTCCGAATTGACGATCACACCGTCACCCGGTTCCGCTGCACCGGCGAAGGGCTCACCGGCTTTGGAAGGATCGGACGCGACCACGCGCGCGATCGGCAGCTCGTATTTGGTCGCAAACTCAAAGTCGCGCTGATCATGCCCGGGCACGCCCATCACAGCGCCGGTGCCGTAATCCATCAGCACAAAGTTTGCGATGAAGAGCGGAAGATCCGCTCCGGTAAAGGGGTGTCTTGCTGTGATGCCTGTGCGAAAGCCCAGCTTTTCTGCCGTTTCCAGCTCTGCCGCAGTGGTCCCGCCGCGCTTGCACTCTTCGACAAACGCCGCGACCTGAGGATCGCTTGCAAGATCTTGCGCAATCGGATGATCAGCTGCGACTGCGCAGAAGCTTGCGCCAAAGATCGTATCGGGCCGCGTGGTGTAAACCGGCAGTCTCTCGCCGTTTGAAAGCTCAAAGCTGAATTGGAGACCTGAGCTTTTCCCGATCCAGTTTTCCTGCATCAGCCGGACCTTGTCAGGCCAATCCTTAAGCTCACTCAGCCCTTCGAGCAGATCCTCGGCAAAATCGGTGATCTTCAAGAACCACTGATCGAGCTTGCGCTTCTCGACTTCAGCACCGGAACGCCAGCCTTTGCCGTCGATCACCTGCTCATTGGCGAGCACGGTCATATCAACCGGGTCCCAATTCACTTCGGACGAGCGGCGATAGACCAGACCCGCTTCGTAAAGATCGAGGAACAGCGCCTGTTCGTGGCCGTAATATTCCGGATCGCAAGTGGCGAATTCACGGGTCCAATCAAGCGCAAATCCGATCCGCTGCAATTGCGCTTTCATCGCTGCGATATTGGCTCTGGTCCATGTCCCGGGATGAACCTTCTGTTCCATCGCGGCATTTTCAGCCGGCATCCCGAACGCGTCCCAGCCCATCGGGTGGAGCACTTCGAACCCGCGCAGTTTCTGATAGCGCGCCAGCACATCGCCCATCGTGTAATTGCGAACATGCCCCATATGGATGCGGCCCGAAGGATACGGGAACATCTCGAGGATGTAGCTTTTGGGTTTGTCACTCGCGCTGTCGGCGGTGAAGCTGCCAGCTTCATCCCACGCGCGTTGCCAGCGCTCGTCAGCGCTAGCCGGATCGAACCGAGTGTCGCTCATGGCGCGCCAAAGACCTCAGTATGAGCAGCGTCAGCCAGCGATGGCTTTGCGGCGCAAGTCGCGGGCTTTGGTAAGGATGATGTCTTCAAGCTTCTGCACCGTTGCCGCCTGCACCGGCGCATCGACCCAGCCGGCACCTTGAGCCACTTGCCGAGTCGCAGCGACTCTCAAGGCATCAGCGCGCAAATCCTGATCAAGGATAGTCACAGTAACTTTCACGCGCTCTTCGGGGTTGCTCGGATTGGCATACCAATCGGTTACGATCACACCGCCTGCGCTATCGGCTGAGAGCAGCGGCGCAAAGCTGACCGTGTCGAGCGCCGCGCGCCACAAATACGCGTTCACTCCGATCGTGTTGATCTGCGCGGCTTGCAGCTCAGTGGTCGGACGTTCGCCGCCGCCGCAAGCAGCCAGACCGGCCAGCGCTGCGCTCGCGAAAGCGAGCCGAGCCAAGCGGGAATGGTTAAAGCCTGAAATCATCAAATTTGCCCGGGTCACGTAAGCGAGTTCCTCATTCTGCATGCGTTAGCTCTATAACTTGCGCGCCGCCTGCGGCAAGCGTCGAGGTCTTCGCGCTGGGGAGAGCGGTGAAATTGGCAGCATGCTGCGGCTTGCCCTTCACCATCTGACAGCTTGCGCGGGGCTGAATGGCGAAGCGCTTGCAAGCGCGTTTGACGCTAGGGCTTTATGTGTGCGCCGAACGCAACAGGTCACACGCGAAAACTCACTTCGTCTTGCGAAACAATTGCTATGTCGACCTTCATCAGCCTATCACGTATCCGCAGTAATCAATGTCAGGGCTGGTTCAGCTTAAGGTTGATTAAGCCTGTGGGGCGGCGCGACAGCGCGCAAAGAGAAAGAGAAACAGGGCAGCAATGCTAGGCAAGACAACCAGATCAGCAAGATTGCAGCGTAAGCTGCCGCTGCTGGCGGCTGCGCTGACGCTTGCTCTTGGCGCCCCTTCGGCTGGTCTCGCGCTGGTTGACGCCGATTCGCGTGAAAGCATTACTGCAAACGCGTTCGATATTTTCACCCCCGCTTCACTTGATCCTGAACTTGCAGCCCGCATCGCTAAACGGACGAGCGATTCGGCGATCCGGTTTACGCCGGCGGGCTCAAACGAAGTGCGGCAGGATCGTACCGTCACCGTAGCAGTGCGGGTCGATGCTGAAACCGCGCAGGCGATCTCAGTGCGCAGCGCAGTCGATGCCGTGCCGGGTGCAGGCGAAGGGATTGCTAAGCTTCAGACCACTCGCTTCAATCTCGGCACAGCGCGCGGCTATCAGAGTTTTGCGCGCACGGTCGAGCTGCCCGATAATGTGCGCAACCTGTCTGTGCCTGACCTGTCCGAATTCGAACCGGCGGGGCCGCGGGCTGAGAAACAGCCGAGCCGTCTGCAACCGCGCATCGAGCTTGAGGATGAACAGGTCGCAGGCCGTTCTCCCAACACGCTGGACGCGCTCGGTTCACAGACTGTCGGCGTGGGCGGCAGTTTCCGGCTTTCGCCTAACCTCGATGTGACGGCAGGCGTGCGCTATTCGCAAGAGCGCGAACGGCTCGATCCGCTGACCAATTCGGTTCAGGACAGCCAAGCGGTCTACGTCGGAACGCAAATCCGCTTCTAAAACCCGCTTTCAAGCACGAACGCGCAGGTATCTGTGCAACTTTTGTCTGACGGCCTGCGCTTCGGCGGGGTTTTTTGTTGCGCGACGCTACGGCAAGGCTAGGCGTAACGAACACAAAAAAAATTGGGAGAGTCGGATATGAGCCGAGTAGCGATTGTCACCGGAGGCACGCGCGGCATTGGCCTTGCCGTGTGCGAGCAGCTTAAGGCCGATGGCTTTACAGTCGTCGCCAATTACGCAGGCAATGACGAAGCGGCGCAAAAATGCACGCAGGCTACCGGCATCCAGTGTTACAAATGGGATGTCGGTGATCACGCAGCCGCCTTGGCTGGGTGTGAGCAAGTCGCTGAAGAGATCGGCCCGATCGACGTAGTGGTCAATAATGCCGGGATCACCCGCGATGGCACGTTGCACAAGATGAGCTTTGAGGACTGGAACGAGGTGATGCGGATCAATCTTGGCGGATGTTTCAACATGGCCAAGGCGTGCTTTCCCGGCATGCGTGAGCGTAAATGGGGGCGGATCGTCAATATCGGCTCGATCAACGGGCAGGCAGGCCAATACGGTCAGGTCAATTACGCCGCCGCCAAATCAGGCATTCACGGCTTCACTAAAGCCTTGGCGCAAGAAGGCGCACGTTTTGGCGTCACGGTTAACGCAATCGCACCGGGTTATATCGACACCGACATGGTCGCTGCGGTCCCTGAAAACGTGCTTGAAAAGATCGTTGCCAAGATCCCGGTCGGGCGTTTGGGCCAAGCGAGCGAGATCGCGCGCGGAGTGAGCTTCCTGTGCTCAGACGAAGCCGGGTTTGTCACCGGCTCAACCATGAGCATCAATGGCGGCCAGCATATGTATTAAGGGCCTCGCGGTGCGGCTTACCAAGCTTTGGAAGATCGCTTTCGCGGCGGCTTTCAGCATGTCGGCTGCGCATCTCGCCGCTCAGCCCGCTTACATTCTGGAACTTAAATACGAGGCGGAAAACGAAGGGCTGGACGAGACTGGCAACAGCAGTTCAAGCCGCGGTCGCCAGCAGCTAGGCGAACGGGTGCTTGCGCGCACTGCGCAAGGGACCGAAATCGAGTATTTCATCCCGCAGAACCCGGACGAGATCAGAGGCAACGCGATGTGGAAGGAAGCACGCATGTGGAGCTTGAGTGTGCCCATTTCCTAAGGGCGATCGTTAAAACAGCGTTTCTGGTAAGTTAACCATGCCGCGTTAACGGTGCTGGTGGATCGAGTGGGCGATCACTCATCGAGGAGGCGAATATGGCAAGCGCGCAACCATCATCCCGGTTGAACCCCGGCGCCAGCACGCCTCCGGCTGAGCGCGTCTCGCTCGGTCTGCGCCCGGCTAAGCTGGTGTGCCAGAACGGCGAATATATCTGTCTCATGCGCCAGGTCTCAGCGCTCGGGATCAGCCTTGCATTCCTGCACGACGTGCCTTCAGAGCCGCGCATCATCCTTCAGCTTGCAAGCGGCGAGACGTTTCCGATTGAGCGCATCTGGCTCGGCAAGAGACAGGCAGGCTATCGCTTTGCCGGCACTGTCTCGATCGATGAGTTTACAGCCGAGTCGCCGTATGGCCCTCAACCCCTTCGCCTTAAGCTTAACGCTTCCGGATCGCTTACCGATGGCAGGGTCACGAGTGCCGTCGAACTGTGCGAGATCTCACGCGATGCGGTCACTATCGTAAGCGCTAAGAGGCATTTGCAAGCACGCATGATGCGGTTCGAAGCCGAAGGGCTGGCGCCGCAGCTTGGCGAGATCGGCTGGCAGGACGGCAACCGGTTCGGCTTTGCCTTTCAGCACGCGATAAGCCTAGAAGAACTGGCAGCCTGCGCTGCTCATCTGCAACCGCTGGGTGAACCTTTGCCGCGCGGCTTTGCCGGGCTCCTTACGGCCGTTCGCGCCGCCTGATCTGGGAACCGGCGGGCTTAGACCGCACGCTTGGCCCGGACGCTTGGCCCGCACGCTTCGCCCCACAAGCTTGGCCCCGCAAGCTTGGCCCGCAAACTTGGCTGCGCGCTCAGGCTCAGCTAGCGCATCGGTGTGAGCGCGCCTTACCATCCGCCTGTCAAACGTTCGGTTGAGATCGCCGGACACAAGACGAGTGTCAGCCTTGAGCCGATCTTTTGGGACATGCTGCGCGAGGCCGCAGCGCGCGAGGACGTTGCGATCAATGCGCTGGTGGCGCGGATCGATGCTGAGCGGATCAAGGCCGAGACACCGCCCGGCCTTGCGAGCGCCATCCGGGTATGGCTGGTCAGCTCAATTAGTACATCACGCCCATTAGGTTGACACCCGCATCATCGCGGCGAAAGTAAAAGCTGGTAGCGCTGCGTCCAAATAGGGCGTCAACCCGAATTGCCGCCCCTTCCCTTAACATCGATTGATCGATCCGGTCTGTGACGTACGACCTGTCTGCCAACGTCACCTTATTCAGGACCATGGTTTCGAATCGATCAGGCTGGCGATTGGACCAAACTAGAGATGTGGATCCGAGGCGCTGCTCAAATCTCGCACGGATCTCAGTCTTCGTCTCGATAGGTCCCCCGGTAAAATAAAAAGGTGGCGTTGCCAATTTGACGGCTGCATCCACGTCCCAGTCGTACGCGGCAAATATAAAATCCTGCGTAATCTCTTCAGCAAGACGAAATGCTTCGGCGTCGCCGATGGCCTTAGGCTGAGGGCTTTGGGTGATCGGGGTCCCGACCTCATTCTTCGACATTGAATTTTCGTCACTCGAAGCGGATGCCTGGGATGTTCCAGCAATTGCTGCAGTTTGGCTTGAGGGCTCTTCCGCTCCTCCAACAAAAAATGCTCTCACCTCTGGAAGTAATGCAGCCACAGCTGATAGAAGAGCCGCGATTGCCGTGAGGACAATGGCAGCTACCTTCCATTTGGACTCACCCGTCGAGATCGCATCTTCCGATTTTTCTGTCATCAAGTGCGTCCTGATAGGAATACCGACCGGCCCAATTAGCATGAAAAGACTTATTGCACATCTGCAAAAGAGACCTGGTTAAGCAAGGTTCAAGGGCTCCCAGATTGCTTTGACCGTAAAACAGTTAGTCGAGCAGAAATTCTCAGAAAGTGAAGATTGGCAAAAATAAATTTGATTAAAAGCGAGAGAGTTTTGGGTAGGAGCTCAATACTTCAATCGATTTTTAAAGCACTGACCTGCGACGCTTTCTAATCATCCACTCGCTCAATCTCAGCGCCGACCAGCGCGAGCTTTTCCTCAAGCCGTTCATAACCGCGATCGAGGTGATAGATGCGCCGCACCTGGCTTTCGCCTTCAGCCGCCAGCGCTGCAATCACGAGGCTCATCGAAGCGCGCAAATCGGTCGCCATGACTTCCGCGCCAGTCAGCTCGCCTACCCCTTTGACAATCGCAGTGCGGCCTTCTGTTGCGACATCTGCGCCCATCCGCGTCAGTTCCGGCACGTGCATAAAGCGGTTTTCGAAAATCGTCTCTTTCAGCACGCTGGTCCCGTCGGCCTTGCACAGCAAAGCCATCAATTGGGCCTGCATGTCAGTCGCAAGGCCGGGATAAGGCGCAGTGGTCAAGTCAGTCGGCTTAAGCGCGCCGTTCGTGGCGATATTGACCCCTTTGGGATCCTCTTCGACATGCACCCCGATCGTCTGCAACGCATGCAAGGTCGCTTGCATCTCCTCGGCTTTCGCGCCCGCCAGCCGCACTTTACCGCCAGTGATCGCCGCCGCGCAGGCATAGGAGCCCGCTTCGATCCGGTCAGGCATGACCTGATAGGTGGCGCCATGCAGGCGCTTGGCTGGGTGTATCGTCAGCGCCGACGTGCCGATCCCTTCGATTTCAGCGCCCATGGCGATGAGCAGCTTGCACAAGTCGACGATCTCCGGCTCGCGCGCCGCGTTGAACAGGCGGCACGTGTCATTCGCCAGCACCGCTGCCATCAGCGCGTTTTCGGTCGCGCCAACTGAGACGACCGGAAAGTCAAACTCGCCGCCTGGCATCCCGCCATCGGGCTGGATCGCGCGGACATAGCCTTGCGCAAGCTCGATCGTCGCGCCGAACGCTTCTAAGGCTTTCAAGTGGAGATCGATCGGACGATTGCCGATCGCGCACCCGCCGGGCATTGAAACGGTCGCTTCGCCAGCACGCGCCAGCATCGGGCCAAGCACGAGGATCGAGGCACGCATTTTGCGGACCAGATCATACGGCGCGACAGTCGACGTAAGGCGCGAGGCTTCAAAGGTGACCACTCGGCCGAAATCCTCCGGGCGCTTGCCATGGATTTCCACTGACGCGCCGAACTGCGTCATCAGATGCTGGAACCCGTCGATATCGGCGAGCCGCGGAAGGTTGCGCAACGTCAGCGGCTCTTCGGTAAGAAGCGCACACGGGATAAGGGTAAGCGCTGCATTCTTGGCGCCTGAAATGGGGATTGTGCCAGAAAGCCTGTTGCCGCCGCGTATGATCAGTTTGTCCATGGCGCCCGCCTTAGCCGATCATGCCTTTCGCGCAACTGACCCGGTTCCGGCTTACGGGTGAGCCCTGAAGAGCACAGCTCATACCCCCAACGGACCATCGCCTGTATTGCCATTGACCTGACCTCGCGCGCGCGGCACCTGCCACACGGTAAGATTATCGAGCGAGGCCTGACATGACATCTCCCAAGCCGATCAAAAAAGCCGTTTTCCCTGTAGCAGGGCTAGGGACACGGTTCCTGCCTGCGACTAAAGCGATCCCGAAGGAATTGCTGCCGATCGTCGATCGCCCGCTGATCCAGTATGCGGTCGATGAAGCGCGCGAGGCGGGGATCGAGCAGATGATCTTCGTCACCGGACGCGGCAAGACCGCGATCGTTGAGCATTTCGACATGGCGTATGAGCTTGAGACCACAATGGGCGAGCGCGGCAAGGACCTGTCGGTGCTTGATCCGACCCGGGCAACACCAGGCGATATCATCACTGTGCGTCAGCAAGTGCCGATGGGGCTTGGCCATGCAATCTGGTGTGCCCGCGCAATTGTCGGCGATGAACCGTTCGCGATCTTTCTTCCAGATGAGCTGATGATCGGCAAGCAAGGCGGAACCGGCTGCATGAAGCAGATGGTCGATGCCTATGAGAAGGTTGGCGGCAATCTCATCAGCGTGCTCGAAGTGCCGATGGAGGAGGTCTCCAGCTATGGCGTGATCGATCCGGGCGCCGCTGACGGCGCGCTTACGCAAGTCACCGGTCTGGTTGAAAAGCCGCCAGTGAGCGAAGCGCCGTCCAACAAGATCATTTCAGGCCGATACATCCTACAACCCGAAGTCATGCGTACGCTGGAGGGGCAGGAAAAAGGTGCAGGCGGCGAAATCCAGCTGACCGATGCGATGGCAAAGATGATCGGCGATCAGCCGTTCCACGCGGTCACCTTCGACGGCAATCGCTACGATTGCGGCAGCAAACTGGGGTTCGTCGAAGCGACTCTCGCGCTGGCGCTGGAACGCGAGGATATGGGCAGCGAAGTGCGGGATATGGCGCAGCGGCTGCTGGGCTGATTCTCTTCCAAGAGAGCGAGAAGTCTCGGACACCCAAAGTCGAATGGGTGACAGCTTACGAGCCAGTAGCCGATCGAAAGATCGGCGGTTAAACTAGAATTATGGTTGAAGAACGTCCTCTGCATGACGCCACATTCGACGGCCTTGTGATGCAAGGAAAGGACTGCCGACTGTTCTTTAGCAGGTCAAATGGGAATGGCTACGAAGTGCTCTTGAACGGCGTGGATGCGCTCCAAATGGATAAGTTTCGAGAAGGCAACATCGTTGTCTATTTCGGCACAACTACGCGGGAGCATCCAAACAGCCTGGATGGCCTACCCAAGCTCTATACACCCCCACACCCCAGCGCTGCTGCAGAGTATCATGAGGCACATAAGAGGCTACTCGAACAAAAGGTGGACGCTGTTGTATCGGGCGAACTGATCTTCGTGGAAATGAGCCCTGCCATCGGAGCGGACTTGGTCGCGATCTGCGAAAGCGTATCTTGCAAGGCTTGCGGAGTCGGCAACTAACCACCCCTCTTCAGCCGAAGCCCTTATGCGATCGCTGTGATCGCCAAAACGAACCCCGCCGCGCGGATTTGCGCAGAGGTTGTTGGGCTGATTCCCCGATAAGAGGCCGCTAGTTCCTTGGAGCAGGCTCTTGCTTGAGTGTCAGCTTTCAACGCAATTGTCGAAATGCAGTTGAGGTATTAACAAGGCTTGATGTCTGTTCATGACCCGACCAAGATGAGTAAGCTAGCGCGTGAGCGTTTCAGCGTTGCCCTAATGAGCGACACTAAGTGGCGAAAGCTATTCAGCGCGGTCGGGCATCTCAGCTCAGGTCCCATGATCGTGAAATTCATTGATGTGGAAGAACCGCGCCAAATGCGGTTCCCTCCATCGTTCGCATGTCCAATGGCATTTATGGATACGCTTGAATTTGGGCCAGTGGAGCTACGTGCGATCGAGTGGCTTGAGCTTCCTATAGATTTGGAGCCGATTGTTGACCCGATCGGAAAATTTCCACTTCAGCAGACCGACTTTGGGACGCGCGTTATCGGCTATCAGCATTGACAAAGCCACGTCGGAAACCCACCCCAGTTCTCGCCGAGAAACCTATGCAATCGAATTGACTGCATAAGAAAACCCCGCCGAACCCATGGGCGCGGCGGGGTCTTTGGTTGGTTAAAGGCGAGGTCTACTCAGCGGCTTCGTCGTTTGGAATGCCCTCGTCAGCGGGCGTCTCGGTGTTCGCTTCGAAATCGTTGTCGAACGAGAGCTGCGAAAGCGCGGCTTCAACCTTAGCAGGTTCGTCCGCTGCCGCTTGCACGAGGCTGCCAAGCGAGGAGCCATCAAGCCCCAGTTCTTTCATCAGCCCGTCAAGCACCGGAGCCTGAGCGCGATAGGCAAGGGCTGCGGAGACGGCATCGCTCGCCAGATTGCCGGAACCGCCGCCTGCGCCGCCACCTGTGTCGTTTGCTGCACCGGAGCCGCCGGAGCCGCCATTGGTAAGCCCGTCGACTTGGACGATCTTGATCGAATCGATCGCTTCCATCGGCTTGGCGCTTTCACGCACGACTTCCGGAAGAACCTTAAGCAGCGCGAGTTTGGTTTGCAGGCTGATCTGCTCCATCGACAGGATGTTGGCCGCTTCGTTGATTGCCTGCTGACCAGCCGCTTCGACTTCGAACCGGACCCGGGCGGCGTCGGCACGCAGCTTTTCAGCGTCGGCTTCCCCTTCGGCTTCGAGCCGCAGCGCCAGCGCACGGTTGGTCGCTGCATCTTTCTCGGCTTCGGCCTCAACCTTGACCTGGATCGCTTCGCGTTCGGCTTCCTTAGCCGCTTCGATCAGTTCGATCTTCTTGGTACGCTCTGCAATCTCACTTTCACGGGCCGTCGCCACCTGCTCTTCAGCTTCGACCGCTTTAGCCCGCGCCGCGTCAGCTTCGGCTTTGGCCTGGCTTTCCTCACGCGACTTGTTCTGCACCGCGATCTGCTGTTCCTGGCGGGCGATCTCGAGCGCGCGGACCTGATCGATCCGGGCTTCCTCAACCGCACGGTCGGCTTCGATCTGCTGGCTGTCGACCTCTTTCTTCGCTTGAATGCGAGCCGCTTCGGCTTCGCGCTCGCGCATCGCCTGCTCACTCGCGATCTCAGCTGATTGCGAGGCACGGCGGATTTCGACTTCGCGCTCTTGCTGGAGCCGGGCATATTCTTTGTCGCGCCCGATTTCGAAACTGCGCTCGTCAGCTTCGAGGTTCTTGGTCTCCATCTGAACGCGGGTGTCCTGCTCGATATCGTTGCGCAGTTTCTTGCGCGCTTCGATCTGTTCGGTGAGCTTCGTCAAACCTTCAGCATCGAACGCGTTGTTGGCGTTGAAGTGCTCGATGCTGGTCTGGTCGAGGCCGGTCAACGAGACCGATTCGAGTTCGAGCCCGTTCATGGCGAGATCGTTTGACGAGACCTGCTGCACTTTCTGGACAAAGTCTGCGCGCTGTTCGTGCAGCTCATTCATGCTCATCCCGGCCGCAACCGAACGCAGCGCATCGACGAATTTACCTTCGACGAGGTCTTTAAGCATGTTGGGCTGCATGGTGCGCATACCCAGCGTCTGTGCGGCCATGGCGATCGCGCCCGCATCAGGACGCACACGAACGTAGAATTCCGCTTTCACATCAATCCGCAAACGGTCGAGCGTGATCAGAGCTTCAGCATCCTTGCGCACGACGCTGAGCACCAGAGTGTTCATGTTGACCGGCATGGTCTCATGAAACACCGGAAGCACCAGCGCGCCGCCATTCATGACGACTTTCTCGCCGCCAACACCGGTTCGCACAAAAGCGATCTCCTTTGAGGCGCGGCGATACAGGCTGGTCAGCAGAACGAAGATAATCGCCAGAAGGGCGACCACTCCGCCGGCCAGCATGAGAATTGTCAGTATGTCCATATTTCCTCCTGTTCTGTGTGGCGCGCGTCAGGGGCTTCGCGCGCAATACTCATGCGCCGGGCTCTCAGTCGAGGCCCAGCAATGGGCTTTCATAATGCACGCCGAAGAACAGCTGACCTTCACGCCGCACGAGCAGCACTGTGTCGCCTTCGGTTAGCTCCGCTTGCGGATCATGCGGTTCGACCATGACAAAATGAGGATGACCAAACGCATCTTTCACTTTCGCTCGGGCAGGTGAGGCCGCTCGCGCAGTGCCCGTCTGGATCACGGCATCGCGCCGAACCAGGCTTTCGAGCCCTACCGCACTTGTTTCATCCTGCGGCATGATCGCTTCGATCGGCCGCACCAACAAGCCATTGACGGGAAGTGCGACTGCGCATGCAAGGAGCGCTGCAAAGCCGGCTGACAAGGGTCCACCCGTCAGACTTGTAATCAACGCCTGACCGACCACACCGGTTACCGCAAATGCTAGCAACAAACTAGAGAGCCAGATGAGGAAGGGCACCCTCCCGACCCCCAACAGGCTAAACACGCTTTCAAAAAAGCCGCTCGCTTCAAGCCCATCTGCGATATCAGCATCGAGGTCTATTTCGACATCGCCTGCCCCATCGAACAGATCGCCTGCGCCTGCCAATTGCAGCACAGCGAGCGCGAACAGCCCGGCCAATGCTAAGGCAAAAGGCAGATTGTATGGTTCAAGCAACATCATCGGATTTCACCGACCACAAAGCGCGCTGCAAACACTGCACCGTTTATGTCCCAAGTTTTTCCCATGAATGGAGCATTAACACATATTGCTCGAAAATAACAGAAGAATCGTATGATCTTTCGATACTGAATGTCTGAGATAACATTATTACGCGCACCCTCTTGAATATTTGAGCGCACTCCCCATTTATAAGGCTTAGGCTGGTGTGATGCGCAATGGCAGCTTCTTAAGTCCGCCCACAAAAGTGCTGGTCGCGCGCTCTGCTTTTCCCGTCGGCTCGATGGCTGCGACTTTATCCAGCAAAACCTCGAACAATATCCGCATTTCAAGCCTGGCAAGATGCAGCCCGAGGCATTGATGCGCGCCAGCCCCGAAGGCCAGATGCCGATTGGGTTTGCGCGCAGCGTCAAACTTGCGCGGATCGTCAAATTGCGCCGGATCATGATTGGCAGCGACGTAATTGATCATCAGCCAGTCGCCAGCCTTGATCTGTTGCCCGCCAAGTTCGACATCTTCAGCCGCAGTCCGCATGAAATGCTGCACCGGCGACGTCCAGCGGATCGCTTCTTCCACCACGCCAGCAAGCAGCGCCCGATCCGCTCGCACTCGGGCCCATTGTTCCGGATCTTGCGAGAGGGCTTGCATCGCGCCTGCGGTTGAAGCGCTGGTCGTGTCATGCCCGGCGGTCGCGATAATGATGTAATAGCCTGCCATATCGCGCGGCGGCAGTGGAGCACCGTCGACCAGCGCATTGGCAATCACGCTTGCTACATCGTCAGTCGGCTCGGCCCGGCGCTTTTCAGCAAGCTGCGCGAAATAATCTTCAAAGCTCTTCACCGCGCCAGCGATAAGATTCACCACCTGCTCGGAGTTCATTTCCTTCAGCCCTGTCCCCGACAGATCGGCATCCTGTCCGCCAAACAGCTGTTGTGTGAGCATCTGCATGCGCGGCTCATCTTCCGGCGGCACGCCCAGGATCTGCATCACCACGCGCAAGGGATAGGGGCCTGCAACCTGCTCGACGAAATCAATCTCGGGACCAGCCGCCAGCATGGCATCGACGATCCGCTCGGCCAGCGCACGAATTTCGCCCTCAAGATGCTTGAGGTTGCGCGGCATGAACCAATCCTGCGTAAGCTTGCGATATTTCGGATGGATTGGCGCGTCGAACACCACCAGCGAATCGACCAGCATATTCGAGCCGGTCGCAGCGCGGCTGAATTCAATCGCTTGATTGAAAGCAAAGACGACCGGACGCGGATTGTTAAGGAACATCGCGTTCTCTTTCGAGATGCGCATCGCATCGTCATACCGCGTGATCAGCCAGAACGGCTCGTACAGACCCTCTTCTGCAGGGGTGACTTTCGCGACCGGCATTGTCGTGCGGATGTGGTCGAAAGTATCAAGCAGACCGTTCCATTCGGCATAGGCATGCGGATCGATCACGGTCTTGCTGAGCGCGATCGACAAGGTTGCTGGCCCGGCTAAGTCGATGTCTGCCATCAAGCCGCGCTCGCTCCCGCCTTCGCGGCATATTCATCGCGCAACTCACGTTTGTAGAGCTTGCCATTGGCTTCGCGCGGGAGTTCAGCCCGAAAGTCGAACTGCTTAGGCAGTTTGATCCGGGCAAGGTTAGGCGCAAGGAAGTCGCGCAAATCCTGCTCGAAGCCCGGTCCGGCATCATCCATGTTGAGCGGCTGGATGACAGCGACGACCCGTTCGCCAAGATCGGGATCCGGCGCGCCTATGACCGCTGCGTCCATCACTTTGTCATGCGTCACCAAGAGGTTTTCGATCTCCTGCGGGTAGATGTTCACGCCGCCTGAAATGATCATATGGCTTTTGCGATCAGTCAGGAACAGATACCCCTCCTCATCGAGGTGACCGATATCGCCAAGCGTCATCCAGCCTTGCGCGTGCAGCGCTTCGGCGGTCTTTGCCGGATCGTTGTGATAGCTTGGAAGATTGTCGTTCTCGAAGAAAATGAGCCCGTCTTCGCCTGGTCCAAGCTCCTCGCCATCAGGGCCGCAGACGTGCACTTTGCCGTGGATCGCGGTCCCGACCGTGCCGGGATGCGCAAGCCATTGTTCAGACTTGGCAAAGGTCATCCCGCATTGCTCGGAACCGGCGTAATACTCGTTCACTATCGGACCCCACCATTCGATCATCTCGCGCTTGATCGGAACCGGGCAAGGGGCGGCCGCATGCAAGGCGCGCTGGTGGCTCGACAGGTCGTATTGACTGCGAATTTCGGAATCGAGCTTGAGAAAGCGTACGAAATGGGTCGGCACCCATTGGCTATCGGTGACTTTGTAGCGCTCGATCGCTTGCAAGGCTTCTTCAGGGTCGAACTTCTCCATCACCACGACAGTACCGCCGAGGCGATGAACCACGGACGACCAGCCCAGCGGTGCAGCGTGATAAAGCGGCGCCGGCGAGAGATAGACCATCGAGCCATCGCCCGGCATCCCCACGCCCATCGTCGCAAGCGCTATCAGCGGAACCGGCGCTTGCGGATCGGGATCAGCCGGCGGGGCAGGTTTCACGCCTTTAGGCCGGCCGGTCGTGCCAGAGGAATAGAGCATAATCAGACCGGCATGCGGGTCAGACACGGGATCGGGGCTGTGACGATCAAGCTCTGCCGCAAAATCCTCTTCATCACCGCTGTCGAGCACAAGCAGCTCAAGCTCAGCGCATTCGGCCCGCACCGTCTCCAGCACGTCTGCAAAACGGGTCGATGTGATCAGCATCTTTGCCCCGCTGTCCTTCAGGATATAGCTTATTTCAGGCCCGGTCAGCCGGGTCGAGATCGGCACCAGCATCGTGCCCACGCGCTGCGAGCCCCAATTGAGCACATAATATTCCGGACGATTTTCCAGCAGGACCGCAAACGCGTCACCGCCGTCTGGATGGGTCACGAACCCATGCGAGCGCAGCAAATGCGCAAACCGGTTGGCCGCTTGATCGAGTTCGCGATAGGTCATCTGCTCCCCGCTGCCAGTCATGATGATGGCGGGGTGATCAGGCCGGGTCGCGGCATGCGCGATCGGATGTAGGCTCATATTTCTCTCCCAGCGCCGCGGGTGCATTGCCTTGGCGCCTTCTTCAACGAAACCTAACGGGAGGCGCGGGCCACTCAAGTGAAAATGCGCTGATCCGAATGTGCAGAAACACGCAGCTCATGCAATTGTGGGAGCCCGCCGACGCGGCTCGGGCGCAAAAAAAGGCGGCGGGAAATCCCGCCGCCTAAACTCGGACACCCTCTCCAATGTCCGTCCCGCCTTCAAGCGGGCAATCTCTCAGGCCGCATTACGATCAATGCGGTCGCGCTCTGGTTGTTACTGGCCGCCTTGGCCTGACAACGCAGATTTTTGGGACAGCGCGACCTGTGCCTTGGTCTCTACCATATAGGGAATTGGGTTTACTGCAAGCCCGTCAACACGCACTTCGTAATGGAGATGCGGACCGGTTGAACGTCCGGTCGATCCGACATAGCCGATTATATCGCCTTTATTGACCCGCTCGCCTGCTGCCACAGCAAGACGCGAAAGGTGCGCATAGCGTGTTTCCAGATCACCGCCGTGATCGATGCTGATGTAAAGCCCGTAGCTGGAAAACCAGTCAGCGCGGCCAACCAGACCATCGGCTGTCGCATAGACCGGCGTGCCGGTGGGTGCCGCGATGTCCACGCCATTATGCTTTTTACGGCGCTTCAACACCGGATGCCGGCGCATGCCATAACCGCTTGTCATCCGCCCGTCTGAAACCGGCATGCGCGAAGGGATTGCGATGACTGGCCGCTCGATCGGCAGACCTGGCACTGAGCCGTCGAGCGAACGCCAACTGGCGAACAATTGCCGAAAGCGCGGATCGCCCGTTTGCAACCGCTCGGCTTGCGCTTCGCGGACCGGCTCGACCATGTCAGCACTTGCTGCATTGTTGGCGGATGAATTGGCATAAGCCGGCGCAGCGCTGACCGATATGGTCGCTGCGATGATGGCCCCTGCGAATGTCTTCAATTGACGCTGCGACAGCGTGAGCATTATGACCCGTTCCTCATTGCGGCTTTTTCAGCCTTCGCGCTTCAGCAGCACGTTATATGTCAATAGGGTCATGAGCTATTCGCAGATCTGACGCTGCAATTGAGCAGGAACCCGAACATTAAAAAGGACGGGCCGGGCCCGCGCACTTTCATTAAGTTATCGGGGCGATTCGTTAAAGTGCAATCTCTGCGTAGAAGTCCCGCGACAGACCGGCTGCAAGACGCGCTGAGTCGTTGAACGGCGGCTTAACGGAGCCGCGAAAATACCGCGCGACAAGTTCTTGCCACATTGTTTCAGGCGGATTCCCGAGCGTTTCAGCGCATTTCACAAAGTGCTTTGTGCCAAATGCGACATGGCGAATTTCATCGTCAAGAATGCGCGCCAGAATTTTTGCGCCGTGGCTGTCGCCTGCTCCTTCGACCCGCTCCAAAGTCGCTGGCGTGACGTCAAGTCCGCGCGCTTCGAGCACCATCGGGACCACCGCCAAACGCGCCGCGACGTCATGCCGGGTCGCATGCGCTGCCTGCCACAAACCGGCATGCGCTGGCAGCGCGCCATAATGACTGCCCAGGCTTTCTAGCTTGCGGGCAAGCAGTGCAAAATGCATCGCTTCATCGGCTGCGACGGCGAGAAAATCGTCAACAAACTCCTCGCCCATCTCAGCGCCAAACCGACCTGACATATCAAGCGCCAGATCAATCGCCACGAACTCGATATGGGCAAGGCTGTGCCACAGCGCGATGCGAGCGCGCTCCGACCCGAATTTGCCGCGCTTGGGCATCTTGTTTGGCGCCAGCAATTCAGGCTTAGCCGGGCGCGCGGGTTCAGCTGGCATAGTGACGTCAAACGCCCATGCCAGCCGTCCCAACCGCCAATCGCGCGCCACCTGACGCGCGGCAAAGCACTTGTCGCGAGGCTCGCCGGTTAACAGCGCAGCCCGGATCGCGCTCGCAACGCTTGCCATCGCGACTACAGTGCCTGAGCCGCCGCGAGGACTTCGTCGGCGTGGCCTTTGACCTTCACCTTGTTCCAGACCTGCGCGATGGTGCCATCGGTCCCGACCAGATAGGTCGTGCGGACCATCCCCATATAGGTCTTCCCATACATCTGCTTTTCCGCCCACACACCCAGCGCATCGGACAGCCCGCCTTCTTCCGCATCCGTTGCAAGCGGCGTTTTGAGATCATGCTTAGCGATGAAGTTCTGGTGCTTCTTCGCGCTATCCTTGCTGACGCCGAGCAATTCGACGCCAGCCGCGTCGAACTCGCCTTTCAGCGCGGTGAAGTCCTTCGCTTCCGTGGTGCAGCCCGGTGTGTTGTCCTTGGGATAGAAGAACACCACCAGCTTCTTGCCAGCAAAGTCGGATGGTTTGACGGTGCCGCCATCGGGCGTCTCCATCGCAATATCAGGCATGGCGTCACCGGCTGCGGGAAAATCACTCATTGTTGTGCTCCATATTGGACGTGAGAATCGTTTGTCCAAGAATCGCTGACCAAGCCCCTGCCACCCTTTGCCGCGCCTCGGCAAAGGCATGCAAGAGGGCATCGTAATCGCTTTGCCGACAAGCGCGCGCCAGCGCTTGCGCCGCACCGCGAGGAGGCTCCGCGCCGCCCGGGCTCAAGAGGCGTCCTGCCACCAGCATCCGGCTCATCAGATCATAATGCGCGCGCAAATCCGCAGGCAAACGCCCGGCATCGATCAGCGCCGGGATCGCCGCGCCGAGGTCAGGCGCATAGGCATCGGGGTGGCTTTGGCTAAGCGCGGTTCCATCAGCCGCAACACCGCGCAATTGCAGGTAATGCACCAGAAACTCACAATCGACGAGGCCGCCGCGGGCGCGTTTGGCATCAAGTGGTCCGGTTGGCTGTTTATACCGCGCCATTTCATCGCGCATCGACACCACAGCATCAGCCAATTTGTGACGGTCACGCTGGCGGAGCAGCACTTCGACCATGATCGCTTCAAGCTGCTCACGGGCGGCGGGCGAGCCTGCCAAAACCCGCGCCCGGGCAAGCGCCATATGCTCCCAGGTCCAGGCGGCTTCCTGCTGATACTTGGCGAACGCTTCGCAGCTTACCACCAAAGGGCCTTGCCCGCCTTGCGGGCGCAGCCTTGTATCGATCTCGTAAAGCGCCCCTTGCGCAGTCGGCACCGATAGCGCGGCAATGACACGGCTGGCCAAGCGATTGTAATAATGCGTTGCCCCAAGCGCGCGCAGACCATCGGATTGCGCTGCGAAATCTCCTGTAAACACAAAGACAAGATCAAGATCCGAGGCATGAGTGAGCGCGCCTCCGCCAAGCCTACCGAGCCCCAGCACCACCAATTCGCTGCCTTCGATGCGGCCGTGAGCTTTTGCAAAGTCGTCGGCCGTCTCGCGCAAAGCGAGCTGCAAAGCCGCTTCCGCTGTCCGCGATAGAGCTTGCGCGATATCGAGCGGGTCTGCACTCCCTTCGATCATCTGCAGACCTTGGCTAAAGCGGATCTCACCTGTGACCTGGCGGATCGCATCGAGCATCGCTTCATAGTCGGGCCGCGCAGCGCTACGCTCCATCCGCTCAGCAATTTCCTCGACGGATCCGGGACTATCGAGCCCTCTGCGATCAAGCAAAGTGTCAAGCAATTCAGGCTTACGAGCGAGCTCATCAGCCAGCATCGCGGACAATGTCAGCGCTGAGATCAAGCGATGAAGCAACTGCGGCTGTGCTTGCAGCAGATAAAACAGATTGATTGCCGAAGGCGCGCGTTCCAGCAGGCTTTCCCAGCGGATCAGCGCGCGTTCAGGGTCGTCTGCATGCACCAGCGCATCGGTCAAGACCGGGGCCAGCGCATCAAATGCAGCCAGCGCTTGCGGCGTGCGCAGGCATTGAAACCGGCCATCGCGCCAGTTTTCAATCCGCGCAGCAATGATCGCGCGGTCCGGCGCAGGCTTGCTTACTTTGTGCCGCTTACGCTTCGGTGCCTTGATTGGGGAAGGCAGCTCCGGCTCCGGCTCGATCAGCGTATCAAAGATTGCGCCAACCGCCTGTGTCAGCTCAGTCAGTTCTGCCACCAGTTCCGCTCCACCGGCACGCCCATCGAGCCACGCAACATTGTCGAGCGCCGCGCCTTTGGGAAGCGAATGGGTCTGGCGATCATGCACCATCTGCAAACGGTGCTCGACCACTCTTAAGCGCTTGTAGGCCTCGCTGAGAGTGCGCGCAGTGGCGGGCTCGATACGCTCTGCGGCAACCAGCGCACCAAGCGCGTCGCTGGTTCCCCGCACCCGCAGCGAAGGATCGCGCCCGCCATGGATAAGCTGATGGGTCTGGACGAAAAATTCGATCTCGCGAATGCCGCCGCGACCCTTCTTCAGATTGAACCCTGGGCCAGGTTTGTCCGGCCCTTCATGGCCTGCGCGCACCCGCTCGGTTAGCTTGCGGATTTCATCGACCGCGCCAAAGTCCAGCGCTTGGCGCCAGATGAACGGCCGGATCGCGGTGAGGAACTCTTCGCCTGCAGCCAAATCGCCTGCAGCCGCTCTGGCACGGGTGAAAGCAGCACGCTCCCACGGCAAGGCCGCGCTTTGATAATGGGTCAGAGCTGCCGCACGCCTGACCACCAGCGGGCTGATCTCGCTGGCTGGGCGCAGCCGCAGATCGACCCGCAGGACATACCCTTCGTCGGTAACATCAGACAGAAGCGCGACAATCCGCCTTGCATAACGCTGCGCGGCATCGGCTGGGTCATCCTTCGCTCGGTGCGCCAGCCGAGTGGGCTCATAAAGCAGGATCGGATCAATGTCGGAGGAATAGTTAAGCTCGCCTGCGCCTTGCTTTCCCAACGCCAACGCAATGAACCCGGCGGCGCTGTCATCGCCGGTTCGCTCTGCAATCGCTGTGCGGATCGCGCGATCGAGAGCGTTATCAGCAAAGGCAGTGAGTTGCTCGACCACCTGAGGGAGGGGAAACGCGCCAGCAAGATCCCCGATCGCAAGCAGCGTCGCTAACCCCAAACGTTCGCGGCGCAGCGCGATCGCGGTATCCGCATGCTGGCCGCGCTCACGCACCCAGCCAAACGCAGCCTCGCTGTCTCCCGCTGCCAGCAACTCTGCTAACTCGCTTTGCTTGTCCAACGCCCGAGCAAGAAATGGCGAATGCGCTTTGGCTCGGTCCAGTGCACTGTCCCAGTCAGCTTGCGCAGGGTTTGCCATTGCTTTTCTTTGACTGCCTCGGCAGGTCCCCGCAAGCCCGCTTGTCACTTGGCCGAAAGCACCGCTTATGAAGCGCACGCAACGCGCGATCATCATGCCGCCTGAATGGGCCCCTCAGGACTGGCTGTGGATCGGTTTCCCGCATCTGGCAGACGAATGGCCGGGCTATCTTGAGCGGGCACAAGAGCAGATCGCTACGTTTGCCAATGCGGTTGCGGGGAGTGGGCAAGAGGTTCGCCTGCTGGTACGCGATGAAGCCAATGCAGCGCGTGCGCGTAAACTTGTCAGCGACGCGGTCACTCTCGAGCAGCGAATTTACGGCGATATCTGGCTGCGCGATACCGGCCCGCTGGTTGTGTTCGATGCAGGCCTGCGCGCTGCCCGCCGGTTCGCCTTCAACGGCTGGGGCGCTAAATACAAAATGCCCGGCGATGAGAGCATCGGATCAGAACTGGCGCAGGCGTCAGGGCTTACGCTTCAAACGTCGGCGATGGTGTTTGAAGGCGGCGCGCTTGATGGCGATGGCACCGGGCGCGCGCTTACGACCGAGCAATGCCTCCTCAACCCCAATCGCAATCCGAAGCTGAGCCGACAAGATATCGAAGCCGAATTGACACGCCAGCTTGGGCTTAGCGAAATTATCTGGCTGGGTGAGGGGCTCATCAACGACCACACCGATGGCCATGTCGATAATCTTGCGCGGTTTGTTGCGCCGGGGAGAGTCGTCGTACCCCAGGCGAGCGTAGCCGATGATCCCAATGCTGGTATCTACGATGATGCAGCGCACCGCGCGCAAACAGCGGGGCTGGAGGTCGTGCGGATACCCTCGCCGGGACGGATTGAGCGCAGCGGACAGATCGAGCCAGCAAGCTATGTCAACTTCGCGATCACCTCGCAGCTGGTGGTGGTACCGGTTTTCGGTTCGCCGAGTGACACTGCAGGCGTCGCTGCGATTGCCGCGCAATTCCCTGATCGCGACACGATTGGCTTACCCGCCGATGCGGTCCTAGCAGGTGGCGGCGGATTTCACTGCGCAAGCCAGCAAATGCCGAGCGCGCCCGCAGATTAAGACTTTCTTAGCGGTTTGGCGCGCAATTATTAGGTTATGAGCAGAGCTATCGCCCTGACCCGCAAAGCGCGGATCGCTGCAATCGAACAGCCGCTTGAGCTCGCGCGCAGTGCGATTGTCTTGAGCTGCGGTGCAGCGCTCGTCCTCGCCGGACAAGCGCTGCCCCTATAATCCGCTAAGCCAGGTCAGGCGGCATTGCAGCTTTAGTCAGCATCGCAATCGCTTCATCGAGCGGCATTACGCGCTGCTCTTTCTCGCCAAGCGTGCGCATGGCGACCGTGCCTTCTTCAGCCTCGCGTTTGCCGACCACCAGCAGATGCGGGACTTTCGCCAGCGAGTGTTCGCGCACTTTGTAATTGATCTTCTCGTTACGAAGATCGCTGTCGACCCGCAGACCAGCGGCTTTAAGTTTAACCATAGCGTCGCTGGCATAATCATCCGCGTCCGAGACGATCGTCGCCACCACAGCCTGCGTGGGAGCAAGCCATACGGGCAGGCGACCTGCATAATGCTCGATCAGAATGCCGATAAAGCGTTCAAGCGATCCGAACAGCGCGCGGTGCAGCATGACGGGACGGTGCTTTTCGCCGTCTTCGCCAACATAGCTGATATCGAACGCCTCAGGCAGGTTCATATCGACCTGCAGTGTGCCGCATTGCCAGTCGCGCCCGATCGCATCGCGCAATACGAATTCGAGCTTCGGTCCGTAAAACGCGCCTTCGCCTTCGTTGATCGTGTAGTCGAGCCCCATCGCATCAAGCGTATCGATCAGCGAGCCTTCGAGTGTGTCCCAGATCTCATCGGAACCCATGCGGTTTTCCGGACGGGTGGAGAGCTTGATCCGCACATCTTCGAAGCCGAACTCGCGGTAGATATCGAGCACCAGTTCCACAACGTCACGGTTTTCGTCTTTGAGCTGGTCCGGCGTGCAGAAGATATGCGCATCGTCCTGCGTGAAGTGCCGCACGCGCATTAACCCGTGCAGAGCGCCAGACGGCTCATATCGGTGGACCTTGCCAAACTCCGCAATCCGCATCGGCAGGTCGCGATAGCTTTTCAGCCCATGCGCAAACAGCGAAACATGGCCCGGGCAGTTCATCGGCTTGAGCGCGAAAATCCGCTGATCTTCGGTCTGGGTGGTGAACATATGTTCGTGATAGTTGAACCAGTGGCCCGACGTCTCCCACAGCGTGCGGTCCATCACATCGGGCGTATTCACTTCGACATAACCCGCCAAATCCTGGCGGCGGCGCATATATTCGATCAGGTTCTGGAACATAGTCCAGCCCTTGGGGTGCCAGAAGACCGCCCCTGGCGCGAAATCCTCAAAATGGAAAATGTCCAGCTCTCGGCCAAGCTTGCGATGATCGCGTTTGGCCGCTTCCTCAAGCCGCATCATATGCGCTTTGAGCTGCTTCTTGTTCTGCCACGCGGTCCCGTAAATCCGGCTGAGCATGGCGTTCTTTTGATCGCCGCGCCAATAGGCACCCGACACCCGCGTCAGCTTGAACGCATCAGGATCGAGCTTTCCGGTTGAGGTGAAATGCGGGCCGCGGCACAGATCAAGCCAATCATCGCCCGCCCAGTAGACCGTAAGCTCCTGATCGTCGGGCAGCTCGACCGCCCATTCAGCCTTGAAGGTCTCGCCTTTTTTCTTGAACCATTTGATCAGTTGCTCGCGGCTCCAGACTTCGCGCTTAAGCGGTTTGTCTTCGGCAACGATCCGACGCATTTCCTCTTCGATCACGGGAAGGTCATCTTCGGTGAAAGGGCCACGCGAAGGCAGAGGCGCAAAATCGTAGTAAAAGCCATCCTCGATGGCCGGGCCGAAGGTGATCTGGGTACCCGGGAACAGGCGCTGGACCGCCTCGGCCATCACGTGCGCGTAATCGTGGCGGATCAGCGGGAGCATCACCTCCTCGTCTTTGGCCGTCACCAGTTCGAGCTCGGCATCGCCTTCAAACGGGCGCGTCAGGTCAAACAGCTCGCCATCGACACGCGCGATCCGCGCCGCTTTGGCAAGACCTGGACCGATTGCAGCCGCGACATCGGCAGGGGTCGAACCCGGCTCCATTTCGCGCACAGAACCGTCCGGCAGGCTGATCTTGATCTGTTGGTTCATCGTATCATCGTTCCGTCTCGTATGGCGCGCTTTAGGACATGCAGGAACGCACCGGAAGAGCGGTGTTGTTGCTATTACCGATTTCAGGAGGACACCGCGCCACCCGAAACCGGGTGGCGGGGTCTTGTGCTTAACGCGTGACCGACCGCCCCCGGATATCCGAGGTCGTAGTGGTTGTGGTCGTAGTCAGCATCTTTGCCATGTGGGTCACATAGCGATCCAGGGTTGCAATGTCATTACCAAAGCAGATGGTGCTGAAGCCAGGAAAGCATGCATTGCATTTTGGAAAGCGTGCTTGTCATTGTGTACTTGAGAGAGCAGACCAGTTATGACAGCTGAAACGGCGCGTGAGCGGCCGATTATCTCTAGTTCGCCGTTAGCTATTGGCAGCGACTTCAAGTGTCTTGACAATTTGCTCGCACATAACGAGCATCTCATCGAGGGTTGGGACCGCTGGTGTGTTTCGCAATCCATAAACATTAGCGAACCCAAAATTAGCGCGGATGGCGATTGGTCCATCGATCTTGATCTGGCCTGGTGATTTTATCCCGAAAATGACGTGCTTATTGCGCGCACCAAGATGCCATATTCCATCAACAATTCTTATGAATTTATCTGACCCGTCTGAATTGCTGAAAGTTATCGGAAGATCTTCAATTCTGGCCCCTCTGCCCGAAATGGATACGAGGTCGACATGCTTATCACTCGCTGCGATCTTGGTGAGTGAATAAAGAAGCGTATTGCCGCTTGTTTGCCATGGTTTGAAACTAGCAACGCACTCTTGAACAACCTTGTCTGCTCCTGCCATTCTTCTGGGTGCGTTGGCCCACCAGTCATTTTCGGAACCACCCACTGCAAAGTAAGTGTGCTTTAGCAACTTTTGGTCAGTTTGGCCGCGCGAAACGCAGGCTTGAACGGTGGCGATATCGAGGGCCGAACGTAAGTTCCCGATTGCGTCGGCAACTATTGTGCTTGGTCCGTCTGTTGGAACTTCGCCAAATTGTACGTAGAGAAGATTGTCGCCCTTCGGGAGACGCATAACATCGGCAACTGACGGATAATCAGCGTTGTATGCAGCTTCAGCTTCCACAAGCTCCGCGATATGCTTTTCACATCTCGCGAGCTTTGCGTAGGCTCCTGCGAAGGGACTAGAGGTCATGACAGACACCAATCATAAAGAAGACGAAGTGCTTAAGCGAATGCCGAGCAGCCCGCACAAAAAACATGCACTGTCAACGCCATCGAGAAAGGCCGCTATGACCCTTCGCTCCCGCTCGCGTTCACCATCGCTGAAGTGTTCGACCTGCCGATCGAAGCAATTTTTAGCCGCGATTAAAGTCTCAGGCCATTTGCGCTTTGGCGCGCGCCTCAACGCTTGCACGTTTAGTCCCTGCAAGCTTAGTCGAGCGCTGCTTGATCCCTTCGACAAAGCGCCATTCGGTCATGGCAGCGCTCGGAGTGAGTTCGACCGCCATATAGCCGCGCTGCGAAGTATCGACCCATTGCAGCTCCTCATTCTCGCTGACCAAAGCGCCAGCCATGACAGTTGGCGGGATCATCGAAAGATAGCTCTCAAACCCGGGTGAGCTTACTGAGCAAACACCGAATTCAACCCCGACTTTTGCCCCGTCCTGCGCCAAGTCAAAGCTCCACGCATTGTGTGTATCGCCCGCCAGCACGACGAGATTGGCATCGGCTTCAAGCGCTGCCTTAAACACGCGCTCGCGCGCTGCGGGATACCCGTCCCATGCATCCATATTAAGCGGCAAGCCGACCCTGCTTGCCAGTGCTGCGGCCATGAACCGCTGCTTAGCAAAATCCGGCACGTTTGCGCTTAAGCTGTCCATCAGGTCCGTCGGCGAAGACACTTTGCCGATCAGCACTTGCTGCACGAGGACCTGCCAGATAGTCCCTCCGGCGGTGGACGCAGCAAGCCCTTGTGCAAGCCACTCTTCTTGTGCCGAGCCCAAAAGCTGACGCTCCGGATTGACATAGTCGCCATCACGAAACGCGCTCAGCGATGCGATCATCGCTTCTGCGTTTTCCTTGCCAGCCAGCAATTTTTCGAGGCTGAACTGTTCTTCGCGCCCTTCCAACCTTGTATCGAGGCGGAACAAGGTCGCGAGATCGCCCACCTGATAGCTGGCATAGGGCTTATCGGAGACCGGCATCCATTCGCGATAGACCTGCTTGGCGATCGCTTTGCGTGAAGACCATTCGCCTTCGGTTTCGGGCTGATGGTTTTCAGCCCCATCCTTCCAGCTGTTGTTGGTGCTTTCGTGATCGTCCCACACTGCAATCATCGGGAGGACCTGATGCAGCCGCTGGAGATCGGGGTCAGCCCGATACGTCGCATAGCGCAGCCGATAATCCGCGAGCGCGACGATCTCGTCGGCCGGTTCAACATCGCGCTCAGGATGTTTCTGGCTAGCGCTCGGATAGGTCCCGCCGCCATATTCGTAGATGTAATCGCCCAGATGCACGGCAATGTCGCAATCATTGGCTTCAGCGGCGTGGGCATAGGCGTTGAACCAGCCAAAGCCGAAATTGGCGCAGGAAAACACGGCCATGCGAAACCGCTGCGTCGGGCCTTGCGGAAGAGTGCGTGTGCGCCCGACCGGAGAGATTTTCCCATCCGGCGCAACGAACCGGAAAAAGTACCAGCTGTCAGGCTTAAGCCTGCGCGCCGTGCCTTTAGCGCACCAGTCGCGCTCGGGCCCGGCTTTTACCTGACCTTCAGCGATAACTTGCGCAAAATCGTCGGTTTGGCTGACTTGCCAGTCGAGCACAGCTTCAGCTTCGCTGACATAGCGCGTCCACAACAACACGCTGTCTGCACTTGGTTCTCCGCTGGCGACATTGTGCGTAAAGCCGCTCCCGAACGAACGCGCAGCAGCAGGCGCGGCCACTAAAGCTGCCGAAGCACCAGCCAGAGTGAACAGGCCGCGCCGGGAGAGGTCGGACGCAGAGCGAGCGGGCTGACAAGCCGTATCTGTTTTGAACATGCAGCGCGCTCTAAAAGCGCCGAATGTCGCTCCTGTGACAGCGCTTGAAAGTTTGCACGAAACCCGGGCATGAAGCCGCCATGACACAGCCTCACCGTTTTCATACGCTGCCCGATGGGCGTCGCCTGGCATTTCGCTTGCATCAAGGAACGGGACCAGCGCTGGTGTTTCTTCCCGGCTACATGTCAGACATGTCCGGCAGCAAAGCGAGCGCGATATTCGAGCACGCCGCAGCGCAGGGGCGGACTTGCCTGCTGCTCGACTATTCCGGCTGCGGTGAAAGCTCAGGCGATTTTGCAGAAGGCACTCTGTCGCGCTGGCGTGATGAAGTGCTGAGCTTGATCGATGCCTATGTGCCTCAGCCGATTGTGCTGATCGGCTCGTCAATGGGCGGCTGGTTGATGCTGCTTGTGGGTGCGCAGCTCAGTGATCGGCTCCAAGGTTTGATCGGGATCGCTGCGGCGCCTGACTTTACCCGCTGGGGCTTTACCGAAGATCAGCGCAGCGCGCTTGCCGCTGGAGAAATCCTCTACAAAGACAATCCCTATGGTCCTGAGCCCACACCTACCCATGCGGGCTTCTTTGCCGATGCAGAGAGCAGTCTTCAGCTTGAAGGTGAGATCGCGCTGACTTGCCCGGCACGCCTGCTGCATGGCCAGCGCGATGAGGATGTGCCGTGGGAGACCAGTCTCAGACTTGCAGACGCGCTTGTGTCGCGCGATGTTCAGGTAAGCTTGATTAAAGACGGCGATCACCGTCTCTCGCGCGATCAGGATATCGCTACACTGCTGGCACAAGTCGATGCGCTGTTACAAAATTGAAAGCCCTGTTTAATGCCCGCGCTAACACCGATCCTGCTGATTGCGCTGCAAGTCGGGCCTAATCCGACAGGTAGCACGCAACTCGGCACGCCGGATGAACTGCTTGAGCGCCCGGCCCGCAAAGAAGAACTCAACCCGACCAGCAAGTGGCTCGCGCAGTGTCTGAGACAGCTCGAAGACAGTCCGGCACGCGCGCATGCCCAAGCTCAGATCCGCCGCGCTGAGACAAGCGGGGCAGAGCGTGTGGTGGCTAACCATTGCTTGGGGCTTGCCGCGACTGAATTATCGCTGTGGCGTGATGCGCGGTCTGCGTTTCTGGCGGCGCGCGAGGAAACCCCGGCGGATGAACTGGGCGCGAAAGCCCGGTTCGGCACAATGGCCGGAAATGCGGCGCTTGCTGGCGGTGATGCTCAAGCTGCCGTTAAACTGCTCGCAGCTGCACAGATTGATGCCCGCAATGCCGCTTCCGCGACTCTTGAAGCCTTGGCCGCGATCGATGCCGCACGCGCGCTTGTAACGCTGAAGCGTGAGCCGGAGGCTTTGGCAGCGCTTGAAAACGCGACCAGGCTTGAGCCAGAGGTAAGCGAAGGCTGGCTGCTCAAAGCGACATTGCTGCGCCGCCTTGAGCGGCTTGATGAAGCGCAAAGCGCGATTGAACGGGCGATCGAACTGGCGCCGCTTGATGCTGAGATAGGGCTTGAGGCAGGGGTGATTGCAGTCCTGTCAGGGCGCGAGGATGCCGCGCGGCAGAGCTGGGAATCGGTTATTGCCACCCAACCTGACAGTCTCGCAGCGGTGACGGCTAAGGAATATCTTGAGCAGCTTGGCCCTCCGCCCGCCGCACAGACAGCCACCGAGGAGCTTCCGCCCTCAATGTAGTGCGGAGAGACCGATCAGTGGCAGAAGGCCGCCCCTAATCCCGGATCCGCTTGCGCTATTGGGCCAAAAACAGCCGCTTGAGCGGGCATTCAAGCCAAGGCTGGACCAGAGCGATCGCTGGACGAGAACACGCCAACGGACCCGGGGACGGCAGGGTACCACGCATCGCGTCATCACCTGATCACACGCTGCCTGTAGTTTATAGAACGCTGTGCGGATATGCGGGCGAGGTGATCAAAAATTCCGCCTGCAAAGCGTCGCATTACGCGATTATCGTCCTTGCAACGGTCTGCGCTTGCAGCGTATCGACGGCATGATAACAATAAAGCGGCATAACAAAATTACTCGTCGCATTGGATGCCAGGAGCCCCTGAATGGTTTCGAACAAGGCAGTTTCACGTCCTGACAAAACGTCGAAGGCGGCGGCTAAAAAGCCTTCGAAAAAGGCTGCTGCCAAAGCGCCGGACAAAGCCCTCCTAAAAGCGCTTAAGCAGCAATTGACAGCCGCGATCCTGCCGGGCGACACCCCGTTGCCTAGCGCTGATCTGGCTGAAGCGGCTGAGTTTTTGCTCGAAGCGGCAGCTAGCCGCGCACCTTCACGTTCTCTTGTCAAACTCGAATCCGCCACCGGCGAGCGGCGCCGGCTGCGGATTGCAGTCGTCAATGACGATATGCCGTTTCTGGTCGATTCGATTGCAGCGACAATCACCGCACACGGGCTCAGCATAGACCGTCTGGTTCATCCGGTGCTCGCCGCGCAGCGCGATGAGACCGGGCAATTGATCAAGCTTTGTGCTGCCGATGATGCGCCGAGCGAATGCCGCACCGAATCGATGATCTATTGCGAAACCCCGCGGATCGATGCGCGCCAGCGCCGCGCGCTTATAGCCGGACTGCGCGCAACGCTGAGCGATGTCCGCGCAGCGGTGACCGATTGGCCCAAAGTGCAAAAGCGCCTGCACGAAGACGCAGCCAGCATCGCCGAGGCCAGTCCTGAAGCCAGCGCGCTCCTAACCTGGCTTAATGATGGGATGCTGACGCAACTTGGGCATGTCACTCGCCGCTGCGACGGCAGCGAAAGCGATGTCCTCGGCGTCTGCCGCAAAAGCGCTAAGGAGCTGCTGTCGGATGCCTCGTTCGCGCGCGCGTTCGATTGGTTTGACACGCTGGCGGATAATGGCGCTGAGCGCGATCTGCTTGTCATCAAGTCCAACCGGATCGCGAGCGTCCATCGGCACGTCCCGCTCGACCTGTTCATAATCCCTCAGCGAGAGAATGGCACCACAACCAGCCTGTCAGTCCATGCCGGCGTGTGGACGAGCGCTGCGCTTGCCGCGCGCCCAGCCGATGTGCCCATCCTAAGGACAGCTCTAGCCGGGCTGACCGAGCAATTGGGCTTTGACCGCGGCAGCCATGCCGGAAAAGCCTTAGTCCACGCATTCACCGCCCTGCCGCACGATCTCTTGATTGCATTCGATCCAGCCGCCGCGCAGCGCCTTACCACTACGATGATGAGCCTCATCGACCGGCCTCGCCCACGGCTGGTGTTGATCCAGTCTGCGCTTGCCCGGCACGTCTTTGCGTTCGTTTGGCTGCCGCGCGATCTGCTCTCGACTGCGGTGCGGCTGCAAATCCAGAACCTGCTTACTGAGACGCCTGGCACTGAAGTGCTCGATTGGAGCCTGACGGTTGACGGCAGCAATCTGGCGCGGCTCCAATTCATGCTCGACACCCGTTCCGCTGAAGACCTGATCGATGCAGAGCCGATCGAAACCCAGCTTGAAGAATTGCTGCGCGGCTGGAGCGAAGCGGTCGAAGCCAAACTTGCCGAACGCGACGAAGGCGGGCGCGCGAATGCGATCGCCTCGCGCTATGCCGCTGCATTCCCGCAAGGCTATCGCAGCCTTTATGGCGCTGGTGAAGCGGCTGAGGATATCGGGCGCATACGCGCTCTTGCAGCGACCAGTTCAGCCGAAAGGCGCGGCGCGCGGCTCTATCGCTTAGCGAGCGATGAAAAGGACCGCCTGCGCCTTAAGATTTATCTGCTCAATGGCGATCTTGCGCTGTCAGACGCGGTTCCCGCGCTTGAGAATTTCGGGTTCCGGGTAATCACTGAAATCAAGACTGAGCTGGCGAGCGGGCTGCTTGGCACCGTCCATGATTTCATGCTTGCTCCGACCGTCGGGAGCGACCCTGCGAAGATGCTCGAGCGCGCCGACATCATCGAAACCGCGATCGCAGAAGTGCTCAACGGCGAAGGCGAAGATGATCCGTTTAACCGGCTGGTTGTCGGCAACGCTCTGAGCGCGCGCGAAGCGACATGGCTGCGCGCAATTTACCGCTACCTGCGCCAGACCGGGATGGGCTTTACCATCTACACCGTGGTCAACGCTTTGAGCCGCGCTCCGACCGTCACCCGAGCGATGATCGATCTGTTTGTGGCTGCGCATGATCCAGGTTTTAAAGGCGAGCGGGCGGATGCTTTGAAAAGCGCTGATCGCAGCTACACCAGCGCGCTCGCGCAAGTCGCTGAAATCAACGACGATCGCCTGCTAAGGCTGTATCGGGCAGTGATCGATGCGACTTTGCGAACCAATGCGTTCGCGTCAGCAGCGAGCGAAGCGCTCGCTTTCAAGCTTGATTCAAGCCTCGTGCCTGATCTGCCCAAGCCAGTGCCATGGCGCGAGATCTTTGTCTTTTCCCGCCGCGTCGAAGGCATTCATCTGCGCGCTGGCCCGGTTGCGCGGGGCGGGCTGAGATGGTCTGACCGGCGCGATGATTTCCGCACGGAAATCCTTGGCCTGATGAAAGCGCAGCGCGTCAAGAACGCGGTGATCGTGCCAACCGGCGCGAAAGGCGGGTTCTATCCCAAACAGCTGCCAGACCCGGCGCAGGACCGCGAAGGCTGGGCCGCCGAAGGGCAAGCGAGCTACGAAGTGTTCATCCGCACCTTGCTGTCAGTCACTGACAATATTGTGGGCGATAAAGTCGTGCATCCGGCCGATGTCGTAATTCATGATGGCGATGACCCGTATTTCGTGGTCGCAGCGGACAAAGGCACGGCCCGCTTTTCCGACATCGCTAATGGCATCGCGCAATCGCAGGACTTCTGGTTGGACGACGCTTTCGCTAGCGGCGGGTCCAACGGATACGATCACAAAGCGATGGGCATTACAGCCCGCGGCGCTTGGGTCTCAGTCCAACGCCACTTCCTTGAACAAGGCATCGATGTGCAAAGCGACAGTATAAGGGTCGCCGGATGCGGCGATATGTCAGGCGATGTGTTCGGCAATGGCATGTTGCTGTCAAAAGCGATCAAGCTGGTCGCTGCGTTCGACCATCGGCACATCTTTATCGATCCCGACCCTGATCCTGCGACCAGTTGGAAAGAGCGCAAGCGGCTGTTCGATCTGCCGCGTTCAAACTGGGAGGACTACGATTCCGAGCTTATTTCGCGCGGTGGCGGGGTCTTTGCGCGCGATCTAAAACGCATCAAACTCTCCAAACGCGCACGCGAAACACTGGGCATAGAAGCGAAGGAAATAGAGCCCGATGCGCTGGTCAGCGCGATTTTGAAAGCACCGCTTGATCTGATCTGGTTCGGCGGTATCGGGACTTATATCAAGGCCGCCAGCGAAGCTGACCTCGCCGTCGGCGATCCTGCCAATGACAGCTTGCGGGTCAATGCCGACGAAGTGCGCGCTAAAGCGATCGGCGAAGGCGCTAACCTTGGCGTGACACAAGCAGGCCGCATCGACTTTGCCCTTGGCGGAGGGCGCATCAACACCGACTTCATCGACAATTCAGCCGGCGTCGATTGCTCCGATAACGAAGTGAACATCAAGATCGCCCTCGCTGCGGCCAGACGGTCCGGCAAGCTTTCCGACAAGCGGCGCAACGCTCTGTTGGAAGACATGACCGATGCTGTTGCTGATATCGTTCTCGAAGACAATCGCTTGCAAGCGCTCGCGCTGTCCATTGCCGAAGCCGACGGCGCAAGTGCGACCGGATCGTATATTGGGCTGATCGAACGACTTGAAGCGATTGGCGGACTTGATCGGCGCACCGAAGGTCTTGCTGATAACGAAACGCTCAATCGCCGCGCGAGCGACGGGCAAGGCCTGACAAGACCTGAGCTTGCAGTGTTGCTGTCTTCTACCAAACTTGCAGTGCAGGATTCGATCGAAGCGAGCGAATTACCGGACGATCCAGCATTGGAAGCAACCCTGATTGCTATGTTCCCGGAGCAGATGCGCAAACCCTATGCCAAGCAGATCGCCGCGCACCAGTTGCGCCGCGAATTGCTGGCGACAGAGCTTGCTAACCGGATCGTCAACCGGATGGGCCTTTTGGCAGTGTTCGAGCTTGCCGAAGAGGAAGGCGTAACCCCGGCAGTGATCGCCAATGCCTTTGTTGCAGCCGATCAGTTGTTCGACATGGGCGCCTTATGGCGCACTATCGACGAAGCCTCGGTCAGCGAAGAGGCTCGGATTCAACTGTTTGAGCGGGCGGCACGCGCGCTGCGCGGGCACATGGGCGATCTGCTACGCGCAGGCGCGGCAAAGCGGCCAGCCAGCGAATTGGCCGATGAACTGGCGCCAGGGATCGCAACTTTAGCGCAGGCCTCAGGTGAACTCATAACCGGCGAAGCCAAACGACAATCCGATCGTCTGCGCGCTGAACTGGTCGATGCGGGCGCTCCGAACGCGCTCGCTGTCAAAGTCGTGCATCTGTTCGAAATGGATGGCGCAACCGGGCTTGCCCTCCTGGCGCGCGATTCCAAACTTCCGATCGAGGAATTGACAAGTGCGTTTACCGATCTTGGCCGCAGGCTAGGGCTGGATTGGGCACAGCAGACCGCCACAATGATGGAGCCATCCGATATCTGGGAGCGTCTGCTGGTCGCCGGGCTGGCACGCGATTTCCAGCAATTGCGGCTTGAGTTCATGCGTAATCTTCTAATCTCTGCAAAACCGCGCAAAGCAACCAAGATCAATCCGGTAAGCGCGGTCGAGGACTGGGCGCAAGGCAAAGCGGAGACGATCCGCCAATTCAAAGGCATGGTCACAAAAGCGCAGAACCAAGTGCCCGTTGCCCCCGCAGTGCTGGCACAAATCGCTAGCCAAGCGCGCAATGTGCTCGATCCATAAGGCAATCGCGGGTTGACGACGCCCGCTTTTGGGTCAATTTCTCCGCACATGAGTGGAGAGGGTAAAGCCGAGGCGGGCAGCGCGCGTCAGGCCGATATCGTAATCGTAGGCACAGGGCATGGCGGCGCGCAGGCTGCGATTGCCTTACGCCAGCATGGGCATGAAGGCTCGATCCTGATGATCGGGCGCGATGCGGCCCCGCCGTATGAGCGCCCGCCGCTTTCGAAAGAATACCTCGCGGGCGATAAAGGCTTTGAACGGATCTTGATCCGGCCTGAGAAATTCTGGGCCGATAAGAACATCGAATTGGCGCTTGGAAATGCCGTCACTGATATCGATTGGATGGCCCATCGGGTGACGTTGTCCGATGGCAGCACGGTCGTCTATCGCAAACTGATCTGGTCAGGCGGAGGCGACCCGCGCCGCTTGCCCACCCCCGGAGCCAATCTCAAAGGCGTGTTCTACGTCCGCGACAAACGCGACGCCGATGCGATGATGGCAGCGCTCCATCGAGGAGACCGCCGCGCGGTGGTGATCGGTGGTGGCTATATCGGGCTCGAAGCTGCGGCGGTCCTGCGCAAACTGGAATGCGACGTGACACTGGTCGAAACGCAGAACCGCGTGCTGGCACGCGTTGCTGGCGAAGAGCTGTCGCACTTTTACGAAGCAGAACATCGCGCGCACGGTGTGGATTTGCGGCTGGAACGAAGCGTTAGCGAAATCATCGGCGAAGATGGGCGCGTCACCGGCGTGCAGCTTGATGATGGCGAAACGCTGCCATGCGAACTGGTGGTTGTCGGGATCGGCATTGTCCCTGCAGTTGGACCTTTAATCGCCGCCGGAGCAGCCGGGTCGAACGGCGTCGATGTCGATTTCTGCTGTCGCACCACGCTTGATGACATTTACGCGATCGGCGACTGCGCAGCGCATTCCAATCCCTATGCTGAAAGCGCTGTGATTAGGCTCGAATCGGTCCAGAACGCGCATGACATGGCGAACACCGTCGCAAAGGCGATCATGGGCGAGAAAGAACGCTATGAAGCGCTCCCTTGGTTCTGGTCCAATCAGTACGATCTCAAACTGCAAACCGCGGGGCTTAATCTTGGCTATGACGCAACCGTGCTGCGCGGCGATCCGGCGTTGCGCAAGTTCACCGTAGTATACCTGAAGGAAGGGCGGCCCATTGCGTTCGACTGCGTCAACACGATGAAGGATTACGTCCAGGGCCGTAAGCTGCTCGAAGCGGGTATCGAGAAAATCGATCCTGAATTGCTGGCCGACACCGAAGTGCCTTTAAAGCAGCTGCTTTAAGCCGGTTCGGAGAGATCTTGGCGATTTATCGCAGCAGCGTCATCGCTCGCTCGTAAGGCTAGGATGGCGCGCTTTATTTCCGCAGAGGCCCAACGCGCTGCTTCCGCCACAACCGGATCGGGATCGCGGATCAGACAGTCGGCCTGATCGAGCAGAGCCGGATCACCGCTATTGCCGGCGGCGTAGAGGCAGTTGCGAACAAACCGATCACGCCCGATCCGCTTGATCGGCGATCCGGAAAACAGCGCACGGAACCCTGCATCATCGAGCGTCAGCAAGTCAGCAAGGCGCGGCGCGGCGAGTTCAGCGCGCGGAAGAAACGCGCGCATTGCATTGGCTTCATGCGCAAACTTGTTCCACGGGCAGACCGCGAGGCAATCGTCGCAGCCATAGATCCGGTTGCCCAGCGCCGTCCGAAATTCGTGAGGAACAGGTCCCTTGTGCTCAATCGTCAGATAGGAAATGCAGCGCCGCGCATCGAGCTGGTAGGGAGCAGGAAAAGCGTGTGTCGGGCAAGCATCAAGACATGCGCGGCACGAGCCGCATTGATCGCGCTGCGGCTCGGACAGCGCAAGGCGCAAAGTGGTGTAGATCGCGCCCAGAAACAGCCAGCTGCCATGCTCCGGGCTCACCAGATTCGTGTGCTTGCCTTGCCAGCCTAGCCCCGCCATCTGCCCGAGCGGCTTTTCCATCACTGGCGCGGTGTCGACGAACACTTTGACTTGCGCTTGAGGCTCAGCCGCGACCAGCCAGCGCGCCAGCGCTTTCAACCGCTTCTTGACGACATCGTGGTAATCCTTGCCTTGCGCATAAACCGAAATGGTCGCGCGCTCACGATGCGCGGATAACGCCAGCGGATCGTGCCCGGGCGCGTAGCTCATGCCCAGCGCGATCACACTTTGTGCTTCAGGCCAAAGCGCATTGGGAGACTGGCGCTGCTCGCTGCGACGCTCCATCCATTCCATTGAGCCGTGGCGCCCTTCGCCGAGCCATTCCTGCAACCGTTCTGTGCGCAGCCGATCCTCGCTTGCTGGGGCGATGCCCAGCGCAGCAAATCCGAGCCGGCGGGCTTCTTCAGCCAGCCGGGTGCTTAATTCAGAACTTGCCGCCTCGTTAACCAAGCTTTGGGTTACTCCCGTTTAGTCTCACCCATTAACCGTTCTTCATCCCCAATGGCAGTAAGCGATCCCGTGGCATCTCATACATACGCGCAACCGGATAACGAAATCGCGCTTGATCCGTGCCCACTCGCGATCGAGGCTCGCGGGCTCGTCAAGAACTTCGATGGCACACGCGCCGTCGACGGAATTGATCTGACTGTCCGAGAAGGCGCAATTTACGGTGTGCTCGGTCCGAACGGTGCAGGCAAGACGACAACCTTGCGGATGCTGCTGGGAATTATCGATCCAGACGAAGGGGTAAGGCGCGTGTTCGGGCACGACCGCCCGCACGATATCGGCCGGTTGATTGGCTATCTGCCTGAAGAACGAGGGCTATACCCGGCGATGAAAGCGATCGAAGCGATCGCGTTCATGGGCGCGCTGCGCGGATTGCCGCTCGCCGAAGGACGCAAACGCGGCCGCGAACTGCTCGAACGCCACGATCTTGCGCATTCCGCTGACCGCACGATCCGCCAGCTTTCCAAAGGTATGGCGCAAACGGTGCAGCTGCTCGGCACACTGGTGCACAATCCCCGCCTGGTTGTGCTTGATGAGCCGTTTTCGGGCCTCGATGCGATCAACCAGGGCAAGCTGGAGCGGATGATCCGCGCGCTCGCTGATGACGGGGTTACTGTGATCTTCTCAACCCATGTCATTCATCATGCTGAACGCCTGTGCGAAGGCGTCGCGATCATCGCCGGTGGCAAAGTCCCTTATGCCGGAAGTGTTGAGGCCGCCCGCGATCGGATACCCGCGCAAGTGCGACTGGAGACCCGGGCACGCGAAGGTGGGTGGACCGCCGCTTTGCCGCAAGACACGCGGCGCGAAGGCGATTTCTTCTATTTCTCGCTCCCTGAAAGCGGAGTTGAGCCACTGCTAAAGACTCTCATCGAAGGCGAAGCGGGTATCCTCTCGCTATCGATTGAACGCGCTGGCTTGCACGATGCGTTCGTCGCGATTGCAGGCGAAGCTGCTGCGCGCCAGCTCGAAACAGATGGAAGCGGAAACGGATGATGATCGAGCACGCTTCAACACCGGCCAATGCAAGGCTCTCCTTTTTCCAAGCGGCCTGGGTGATCGCTCGGCGCGACTTTATGGCGGTGCTGTTCAGCCGCGCCTTCCTGTTCTTCCTGATCGGACCGCTGTTCCCGGTGCTGGTCGGCGGGCTTGCGGGAAGCATCGGTAAATCGGTCTCAGCGCAAGCGGTGAGCATTGAGATCGGCCTCGCCATGAGCGCTGAAGACAACGCGGCGATGGCAGCGGCAGCCGACACGCTGCGCCCTCAACTGGGCGGTGCAGCCCCGGTTCTCGCAGTGATTCCCGAAGCGCAAACCGAACGCTCGTTCGATGCGAAAGCGTTCATGGATGCACGCCGAGGCAATTATGCTGCGATCATCACCGGCACGCTCTCCGCACCGCAATTGGTCGGCACTCAAGGTCAGATCAATCGCTGGAAAGGCCCGATCGAGCTGGTTGCCGCCACCGCTGCTGGCGCATCCCCCAACAGCTTCCCGGAGGCCGCAAGCGAAGTGGTTGCGACCAGCGCCGCTTCGGAACGGACCAATCGGGTGCGCACTGCGCAAGCTGCGCAGATGGTGCTGTTCCTTCTCACAATCCTGCTTGGCGGAATGGTCCTTTCCAATCTGGCCGAAGAGAAAGGCAACAAGATCATCGAGATCCTCGCTGCCGCGCTGCCGATGGATGCGGTGTTCATGGGCAAGCTGTTTGCCATGCTGGGCGTCTCATTTGTCGGAATTGCGGTGTGGGGAAGCGCCGGATGGGCCTTCTGGACCGTTGCCGAAGAGGCGATCGTCACTGTCACGCAAACCAATTATCGCGATCTTCCCGGTCCTGCGGTCGGTTGGCCGCTCTTCATTGTGTTCGGGATCGTCTATTTTTCCATGGCGTATCTGCTGCTCGGCTCGCTGTTCCTTACGATCGGCGCGATGGCGAGTTCAGTGCGCGAAGTGCAGACAATGTCGATGCCGGTCACGATGCTTCAGATCATGGTGTTTTTCCTATCGGCTGCGAACATTGGTCAGATCGGCACGCCGCTCGAGTTGACGTCGGTCGTTTTCCCGCTGTCCTCACCATTTGCGATGATGGCGCGGGCCGCGCTCGAAGAGACCTTGTGGACTCATGCACTCGCACTCACCTGGCAAGCGATCGCCGTGGTCGCGCTCATCAAAGGCGGCTCGCTATTGTTCAAGAAACGCGTGATGAAATCGGGCGGGGCCGGGCGCGAAAAGAAATCGCACCGCGCAAAAACGCCCGCACCGGTCGCGCCGCAGGCACCGGCACCCGCAGAATAAGTCCCATTTCGCAACCCACTATTGACACTGGTGTAAGTTCAGGCAGGATACCCTTGATCCGTAGAGGCAAGAGCCCGCGGTATGGGAGATAAACATGGCCACCGTTGCACCAGCGCGACCGAAAGTGCGCAATTCGCCGAGCGCTTACGAATCGATCAAAGCGCATTACGAAAAGCATCCCGAATCGCGTCCAGATCATCCGCATAAATGGGATGTCAGCCGTTCGGACATCTATTTCGAAGATCGCTGGCAGCCGATCTTTGCTGAAATGCAAGCGGCTGGCCCACTCCATTATATTCCCGAAAGCCCTTACGGTCCCTATTGGGCGGTGGTCGGCCATAAAGCGATCCAGCATATCGAAGCGCTGCCCGATATTTTCTCATCGAGTTGGAAATATGGCGGCATCACGATCCTTGAGCGTCTGAGCGAAGAAGAAATTGCCTCAAGCAATGCTGATCGCCGTGAACTGCCGATGTTTATCGCAATGGATCGGCCTGAGCATACCGGCCAGCGCCGCACCGTAGCCCCCAAATTCACGCCCAGTGCGATGCAGGAAATGGAGCCTGAAATCCGTCAGCGTACAGGCGAGCTGCTTGATACGCTGCCGCGCGGCAAAGTGTTCGATTGGGTCGACACCGTCTCGATCGAGCTCACCACGGGAATGCTGGCGATCCTGTTCGGTTTTCCCTGGGAAGATCGCCGATTGCTGACGTTCTGGTCGGACTGGTCAGGCGATACCGAACTGGCGGGCGTGCGCGAGCTGGATGAGCTGCGTTGGGAATTCCTCCACGAGATGGCGGCCTATTTCCAGACTTTGTGGGTCGAGCGCACGATGGACAAGGAACCGGGTAATGATCTCATTTCGATGATGATCCATTCCGAAGCGATGAACCAGATGCGGCCTGAAGAATTCATCGGCAACCTGGTGCTGCTGATCGTGGGCGGCAACGACACGACGCGCAATACGATGTCGGGGATCGTCCATTCGCTCGACAAATTCCCCGATCAGCGCAAGCTGTTCGAGCAGAACCCTGAGCTGATTCCGAATGCAGTGCACGAATGTCTGCGCTTTCAAACACCGCTTGCGCATATGCGGCGAACCTGCACGCAAGACACCGAAGTGTTTGGCCAGCAGATCAAACAGGGCGACAAGGTGGTGCTGTGGTATCTCGGCGCAAACCGCGAAGAAAGCGTCTTTCCCGACCCTCACAAGCTCGACATCACGCGTGAGAATGCCAAGCGTCATATCGCTTTTGGTTATGGCATTCACCGCTGTGTTGGCGCGCGGCTGGCTGAACTGCAATTGCGCGTGCTGCTCGAAGAGATGCATAAACGGCGCATGCGCGTGCATGTGGCGGGCGATGTCGAACGGGTGCGCGCTAATTTCGTGCACGGCTTTCGCAAGCTCGAAGTCGAGATCACCGATTTCTGACCAAGCCGCGAGGCGTCCGGACTGCCGGCCTGTCAGGTGAAACTTTTTCGCAGTGTGCGCCGTATAACCAGCAAAGACATTTTTGTTATCGGACGCTTGCTGTGATTTTTCGCTTTACCCCTCGTCGCTCGTTTCTTGGTTTGCTCGGCCTTAGTGCCGCTGCTCCGATACTCGGCGCCTGCGGGGCTGAACCCGCTCAAGCAAAAAAGAGCTTTCGCATCAGCAAGACCGAAAGCCAATGGCGCAAAAAACTGACAAAGTCTGAGTTCTATGTGCTGCGCCAAGCCGGCACTGAACGCGCGTACACTTCGCCGCTCAATGAAGAAAAGCGCAAAGGCGTGTTTGTCTGCGCAGGCTGCGGCAACCGGCTTTATTCCTCTACCCACAAATACGACAGCGGAACCGGATGGCCGAGCTTTTACCAGGCGATCGACAAAGGCGCTGTCGGCACCAGCACGGACTACAAGATCGGCATCCCGCGCACTGAAGTGCATTGTGCCGATTGCGGCGGACATCTCGGACACATCTTCGGTGACGGTCCACGCCCCACTGGCAAACGGCACTGCATTAATGGGGTCGCGCTCGACTTTATTCCGGCTTGATGCGCCAGGCCCTAAGCGTGCTTCCGGGCGCAACCGGGAGGGGTTCAAGCCAATCAAGCTGAGGTTCGTCCGCAATCAATCGAGCCATGAAGCCGTCAGGCGCTGACTGCTGATACAAGGCTGGCTCACCTAGGTCTGTGCAGACTGCAACGTACCGCGTGCCGCGATCCGACAGGATCTGCCGCGCATCGTCAGGCGAACCCACCGCGATTTCGATGACCAGCCGCATTGCATCGCTCCCACGATGGTGGCCTGATGCAATCAAGCGATGGGGGGTCGCCAGCAACAGCCGCGGCGCAAGATCGAGCGGCGCATACATCTCGCCCGGCGGCAAGTCTTTGAGCAGCAACGCCGTTTCGGCAATCCGGCAATCGGATACTCGTTTGGGTTCCGGCGCGACCGCTGGCCCACCAAAAGCGGCCTGCGCCTTTTGTGCGCTTGTGAGAAAAGTCAGCGGTAATACCGGCAACAGCGCGCAGGCAACGCCGAGCATGGCTGACGCGCGCCGCCAAGGCTGATCCATCAACCGAATAGCGCGCAGCCAGCTGCGCACTTGCCACGCCAGCGGAGGAGCTGCGAGCACGCACGCGACTGCACCAGCGCGCGCCACCAGCAGCGATGTCACAAAGGCGGCAGCCAACAGGATCGCATAGTCGCTCCAGAACCGGCGCAACCAATCGCGTGATCGCGCGGCAAGATTGATCGCAGCGAACAAGCCGAATGCGGGCGTGACGCCGAACTGAAGCGCGATCTTGAGCTCCTGCTGCCAGATCGGCATCCCTTCATCGACATTAGCGTGCCAGAATTCAGCCACCAGCGGATCAAGTTCGGCAAAGCCCCCGCCGGTCACGCATTGCGGCGCCGAAAACAGCATCATGCCAAGCGCTCCGCCTCCAGCAACTGCGAAACCCGCAAGCACCAGGCCGCGCGGGATCGGCTCAAGCCGGGCCAGAATGGTCAGCACGAGTGCACCCCATCCGAACAGGGCCAAGTGTATCGGGCTGATCGCATCGCAATGGCTGGCAAGGTCAGAAAAGCCTCGCGTCGCGACGAAAAATACCGCGCTCATCACAGCGAGCGATTGAATGGCGCTTTGAAGATAGACCCGGTCGCCGCGATCGCGCAGCCAGCGAAACGCCAACACCGCGAAGAACGCCACCGCCATCGGCAACCCTTCGATCGAGATCGCCAGCCAATTCGCCATAGCCGCGCCGATAATCAAGCCTCCGAGACGAGGCGAGCGCGCCATCAGGCCGTTCATCGCCGCCAGCACGCAGACGATCTGCCAGCCGTGATGATCGATCCGCATCGGGCCGAGCTGAAACAGCACCGGGATGCTGAGCGCGAAGATCAGGCATGTGAGCGTCACTTCCTCATCGCCCAGCAGGCGCGAAGCAATCCGCGCCGTCAAAAGGAGCGCAATCCCAAGTGTCACCAGTGGCACAATCATCACTGCCGCGACTTCCGCTGCGCCGGCTCCAAGGATAGGCGTGAGCGCTAAAATCATCAGCACAAGTGGGATATCAACGAGGCGCGACCAATGCATCGGCACGCCGCCATTAGTCGCATCAAGGCGGGTTTGCCGCAAATCGAACCAGCCCTGTCCTTCGACCAGATCGCGCACCTGGACCAGCCGGAGCATGTCATCAGGCCCCATCGAGCGATAGGTTGGGACATTCATCGCATGGACGGCCACCAACATGAGCGTAACCAGCACCCACGCAATTCCGACCCGGATCAGCAGATCTGCCGGAAAGGGGGAACGGCGGCGTTCGTGCAGCATGAGCTCAGCGACTTTCCTGAGCGCGAAATACGATCCGGCTGCGAATAAGCCACGTCACTGTGAAACTGATTACGATCGCAACTGCCTTGGCCGCGCGAGGATCGCTACCAGCCCATACGCCGAGCCCGACAATCGCTGTCGTCAAACCCAGCCCGATCAGCGCCGAAATCACAAACAGAGCCTTTTGCCGGGTGCGCGCCATCCCGCCACTTGCGACGCTTTCGTGAAACACCGCGCGGCTCGATAACAGCCAATGGGCGAGGATACCGAGCGAATAGCCCATCGCCGAAGCCGGGGCGGCCGCGACTCCCAACGCCATAAATGCCAGAAACGAGCCGACATCCACCGCCAACGCGCCAACACTTGCAAGCACATAGCGCGCGAGCTGAAAATCGCGCAGTCTGATGAGGATCGAAGCGATGGGGCCGTTCATGAACACTCTCTCGGCTGTGCGGATCGCCGCGCTACGCGCGATCAGGCCGACTTGCGCACCGGCGCATCTTCAGCCTCGTCCGGCTTGACCCGCTCAGGCACTCCGCGAAGTGATGTCAGCGCAGCCACCTGATCCTCGCTCAGCGGCTTAGCCTGCGGTACTGTGCCGGGTTCGCGTGCTGCGATTGTGGTGTCAGCGCCTTCGTCACCTGCTTCGTGGTATTCCGCGTCTTCGTTGACACACCAGGTGTCGTAGACCCGCTCGCCTGCGAGAATGTTCTCAACCGTCAGCATCGCAGTCATCATCGCGTGATCCTGATTGTTGTAGCGGTGCATGCCGTTGCGCCCGACCAGATGAAGGCTCGGGTGCTTGTCTTCGAGTTCGACCCGCATCGCCTGAACATTAGCTTCGTAATCGTCGTCATAGACCGGATAGGCCTTTTCCTGACGGACCACCGCGCCGCTCACGACCATTTTGGGATCACACAGCCCCAAGATTTCCATTTCCTTCGTCGCTTGCGCAACCAAGTCCTCATCTGAGGAAGACCACAGGCCGTCGCCTTCAAAGCAGAAGTATTCAAGGCCGACGCAAGCCATATCCTCATCCGGAACCATTTCCGGCGACCAGCTGCGGAAATTCTGCACGCGGCCAACCTGCACCCGGTCATCGTGGATGTAGATCCAGTTATCGGGGAAGAGATCTTCGGATTTGACCATCAGCGCAACTGTCAGAAAATCGCGGTATCTAAGATTACCAGCCTGCAAAGTGCTTTGCGGCAGCGGATAGATACGCTTGGAAAGCTCACGCATCGGGGCCGAACTGATCGCATCCTTGGCGCGGATTTGGACTTTACCGGTCTTGCCAGCAGCGGTCATCGACCAATTGTAGCCTTCGTCATTCGGGCCAATCGCGGCAAGCTGTTCGAGCGCATGACCCATGAACACCTGGCCTTTGCCGGTCGCAATGATCTTGTCGCGTGCCGCATCCCACATCATGCCTGGCCCAAGCCGGGGATAGCGGAAGGTCTCAAGCAGTGTCTTCACCGCCTGACCGTCATTGGGCTTTTTGTTGAGGCCAAGGCTACGCTTCAACCCATCGGTGACAGCGCCCCACAGCGAGAGGCCCTTGATGCGCTGCGCGGCCCAATCGGCACTCATCTCGTCGCAGGGCATGCCCCAGACCTTCTCAGTGTAGGTCTTGAAGAAGATCGAATAGAGCTTTTTGCCGAATTGATTGGTGGTCCAGTCCTCAAAGCTCTTCACATCTTTGATCGGGAACAGCTTATAGCGCAGATAGCTCGCCATGCAGGCGGTCGAACGCAAGATGCCAAGGTTCGAGAGAGCTTCGAATGCGCGCAGCGGGTAGCTGTAGAACTTGCCTTCATAATAGATGCGGCTCATCCGCGGGCGCTGGATGAAGTCGTCCGGCAGGATTTCATTCCACAGATCGACCACGGCTTGCGATTTCGAGAAGAAACGGTGGCCGCCAATGTCGAAGCGATAGCCCTTGTGTTCGACTGTGCGGCTGATGCCGCCAACATAGGTTTCGTCCTGTTCGATAATCGCGACGGATTTGCCTTGCTTGGTGAGGAGATAGCCAGCGGTCAGCCCGGCAGGTCCAGCGCCGATGATCGCAACATCGACATCGACAATTCCAGTTTGGCTTAAGAAGTTCTGTCCCGCATCAAGCTGCGTCATTAAAGCCCCCATGAGATCTTTCCGGTCCGCGTGAGGCGCGCACCGGCTTGCCTTCGCAGGTGAAGGAAATTGGTTAGCGAAGCGTAAAAGCGCAGGCTCAAATCGTAGGTTTTTCTGCGTTTGAACCGCGTTGGGCTCAGCCCGAGGGCTGCGCGCTGCTCAGTCATCGAGCAAGATCGGCGATTGCAGCCGCGCCACCAACCTCGCAAAATCACCTAACGTGAAGGTATCATCGAACACCACGCCATAATGCCGGTCACGCCGCCAACGCACTTTGGCTCGGACTTCGCGGAACCCGACCGAGCTTTCCGCTCCTTCGATCATCAAACTTTGATCGATCGCAAACAATTGTTCGCATTCAAATCGAGCGCCTTGTTGAGAGAGATTTTCGATGATCCCTTCGTAGCGCTGGCCCGCCATCGTGATGGTGATTGGAAAGTACACCTCTAAACGAAGGCCCCGCTTGGGATATTCGCTGGCTTCGTGGATCAACCGTGCGACATCGACCTGCTGAGTGAATTCGAACGCCGCTTCGTTCGCTTGCGTTCGCACAGGCTGGATTTCGTACCTGCCGCCGCCAGGCATTTGCAGCTCGATCTGCGGCTCGTCGGGCAGAGCGTGAAACAGGCGCACACTGATGCCCGATTCGGAGACGTCGCGGATCACACAGACGAATTCGCCTTGCTTGGTAACGAGCTTGGCGGCGCGGATCAGCAGAGTGAAACGCGGAGAGCCGCGAGATTCCGGAGCGCTTTCATGCTCTGCGTCCGCTTGAAAAATGTTTGCCGAATTGTTCATCTGTGCTCGTCAAGCGACGCTGCAAGCCTGTGTTCAAGCGCGCCGCGAATGTGTTGCGTTATCTGAATGCAAGCATATCGCGTACGGAGTTAAAGCTAGGATAATGAGACGTGCGCACAGTGCAGTCGATAATACGCATTGCGCTTGGTGCGGGTGGCGGGACTCGAACCCGCACGATCTATAGGATCAGGGGATTTTAAGTCCCCGGCGTCTACCATTCCGCCACACCCGCTTGGCTTTCAGCGCTTATGCCACGCGTGCCAATGCGCGCGCTGCGATAGCCACCTCACCTCGCCGCGGCAACTCCAAGCGCTCAGTGCCACCAGGACTTGTTATTGCTTGATTGGCACGCCATTTCTTGGCGAGCGCTTTTCGCGCGCAAAGGGATCTTGCAATTATGGCAGGCGAAACGCTTCATGACGGCCATTCGGTCGTGGCTACGATCCAGCCGGCGATCACTTTGCTTGGGCTCGGGATCGGTGCCGCGCTGGTGTCGCGTGCGTGCCGGCTCAATCCGATTGTCGGCTATCTTGGGCTTGGGCTTGGCCTTGCTACGCTGGGTTTTGCCGACCTGTTCAGTGGCCCGATCGTTGCTGCGCTGGCGGAAGTCGGCATCATGTTCCTGCTGTTCAATCTCGGGCTGCATTTCTCGCTCGGACGGATCCGCGCTGAAGCGGCCAACATCTTCGGGTTCGGCAGCCTGCAAATGCTGGTCGCAGGAGGCGCGTTCACCGCGCTTTTCTTCGCAGTTGGACTGCCGAGCGAATTCGCCATTATCGTCGGGTTTGCGATGGGGCTGTCGTCGACTGCAGTGGTGATCGGGCTGGTGCGCGAGCGGCATCAGGAGGATTGCCCGGTTGGACGCGCTGCGCAATCGATCCTCATCTTCCAGGACATCGCCGCGATTATGCTGCTGGTGGCGGCTGGCGCGCTCGGCGCGAGCGGCGCCATGCTGCCCGCACTCGGGCTCGCGGGATTGAAAGCGCTTGCCGCATTCGCGATCGCGGTGCTGTTTGCGCGTTACCTGACCGAGCCTTTGTTCCGAGCGATTTCAGGTGTGGGCAGCAGCGAGGTTTACACCGCAACGGCTTTATTTATCGCGCTGGCGGCTGGTTGGGCCGCGGGGATCGCGGGGCTGTCGCTTACCCTAGGCGCATTCCTGGGCGGGATGGCGGTGGCCGATTCGCGCTATCGGATTATGGTTCAGACCGAGATTGATGCCTTTCGCGGCCTGTTCCTAAGCTTCTTTTTCATCTCAGTCGGGCTGTCGATTGACCCCGGCATCCTCGCTGACAATTGGCTGCTTGTGATTGCGGCTGCGAGCGGGCTGATCGTCCTCAAATGCCTGTTCAATGTGCTTGCAGGTCTTGCCAACCGGTGGTCAGTGCCGGGGTCGATCCAGCTTGGCTTTCTGCTCGGTCAAGGCAGCGAGTTTGCGCTGGTTCTGCTGGCTTTACCGGCTTTGGCCGGCATGGTCGAAGCGCGCTTGATCTCAGTTCTGGTGACCGCGATCGCGATCAGCCTCGCCATCACTCCGCTGGTATCGAATTTCGGGCGCAAGCTTGCAGGCAAGCTGCGCGCAGGCCCGCCTGACCAGAAACTTGCCGGAGACGATGCGCCGGTCGTTATTATCGGCCTTGCTCCAGCCGGGCGTGCGGTCGCTGATGCGCTCACCTATAATGAAATTGGCTATCTTGCCGTCGATCCCGATCCGGAAAGATTTGCCACCGCGCTTGCTGATGGGTTTCATGTCCACCAAGCCAATCCTGGTGACCCGCGCAGTTGGGATGCGCTGGGGCTCGCGCGCCGCCAGGTGGTGCTGGTGGCCACCGGAAACCTCGCGATTTCGCGCGAGCTGACACCCCTAGTGCAAGAACGCTTGCCCGGCATCGCCCGCGTCATAGCTCTCACTGGCGCCGATGCGATGGACGAGTTTGCCACCTTGGGGATGCTGCCGGTCGACGTAAGTGCGCCTGGCGGGACCGAGCAGATTATCGATGCGGTGTTTGCAGCGTTGGGTCGGGAACGGCGTCATCCGGTCCCCAGCCTCGCGCAGGATGATGAGCCGGCGTTCGTGCCTGCCTGATACGCATCGTTCGCTTGGGTCTGCCGCGCCTGAATAAGCGCGAGCCCACGCGCTCAATGATCGTTCAAGCGCTTGCGAATATCCTTGCCCGCTTTGAAATAAGGAACCCGCTTCGAAGGGACTGCAACCGCTTCCCCAGTGCGAGGATTGCGTCCGGTGCGCGCTTCGCGCTCGCGCGTCGAGAACGCCCCAAACCCGCGCAGTTCAACTCGGCCACCTTCAGCAAGGCGCTGCGCAATCTCATCGAAGAAAATCTCCACGACCTGTTCGATTTCCTCTGCGCGCAAGTCAGGATTGTCTTTATGTAGCTCTTGCAGCAACTCGGATCTGATCATTTTGAGCTCCCAGTCCCCCTGGCACAGCGCATGCTTTCGCCGCACCGGCTCGGATGCGAGGTTTCCCTCGCGATTATCATTTTATGCCCGGACCCGACAGGCACCCCTAGATCACGTGTGCCAGAGACAAGCCCGGCTCGCAAGCGACACCACTATGTTTGACGCGTCTTGAACGCAATTTCATGACTTACAGGACGAATTTCGGGAAATTTTACAATTGGTCCGGTAACGTAAAGCTAGCTGAGTTCAGCCAAATCAGCCGGATCAAGGCCCAGCCGAGCCATCCGCGCTTTGATTTCAGGCCATTCCTCGCGCACGAATTGATCACGCTCGCGCTTGCGTAAACGGTCAGCAGCGCCTTCCACCACATACATGCCGACGCCGCGCTGCACTTCCACCAGACCGTCATTTTGAAACTGCTGATATGCCTTTGCCACGGTAAGCGGATTGGCACCTTGCTCGGCCGCCAATGCCCGCACTGACGGCAGCATTTCGCCTTCGGGATAATCGCCTTGAATGATGGCAGCGGCAATCTGATCGCGCAGTTTCAGATAGACCGGACGGGTTTGGCTCATATGTCCCTCTCTTAGTGCTTCAGTGACATAATACAGCCATGCGCGTCAAGTTCCCCACCCCGCGTCGCTACCGAGCGGTGCCAGAATGCGACGCTTCGGGCTAACCTTGAGGCGATTAGTAACAAAGTCTTCACACTCGAAATTTGCTCGTTAGGTTGCAGCGCTGCGGCGAGAGGCAGGTGCCTTCGCGGGTTCGCTTAATATTTCGAGGTAAAACACTGCATGCTTGATATCGCGACTTGGAGCTATGGCGAATGGGCTGCACTTGCAGCAAGCGTAGTGCTTCTCGCTTTCCTTGTCGGCGGAGCCTGGGCCATTACCCGGCCGCAAGAGGAAATCCTAGGCCATCCAAAGGGCCTGTACATGCTGTTTTTCGCTGAAATGTGGGAGCGCTTCTCCTTCTACGGAATGCGCGCGCTGTTGACGCTCTATCTTACGAAACACTGGCTCTACTCAGATGGCAGCGCAAACCTGATCTACGGCGCGTATGGCTCGCTGGTTTACATCACTCCGGTGCTCGGGGGCTGGCTGGCGGATCGGTACCTAGGCCAGCGCAAAGCAGTCTTGTTCGGCGCGATCCTGCTTACGCTTGGCCATTTGTTCATGGCGTTCGAAGGCGATGGCTCGGGTTTTGAGAACGACCCGACGCTTAACGTATTTTGGCTTGCGCTGGCATTCATCATCGTTGGCTCGGGCTTTCTGAAGGCCAACATTTCCGTCCTTGTCGGCCAGCTCTATCCGCGCACTGACATCCGCCGGGACAGCGCTTACACCATCTTCTATATGGGGATTAATCTTGGCGCGGCGACCGGCGTTTTGATCGCAGCGTTTCTTGGCGAGACGGTAAGCTGGGCATTGGGCTTCGGCCTTGCTGGCGTCGGGATGTTACTGGGTCTTGTCGTGTTCATCATTGGCAAGCCTCTGCTGCGCGGCAATGGCGAACCGCCTGTGCCAGCCAAGCTCAAAGAGAAAGTCGCCGGGATCAATCTGGAATGGTTGCTCTATGGCGTCGGGCTCCTCGGAGTTGGGATGATCTGGTGGCTGATCCAGTATCAAAGCCTTGTCGGCGGCCTGCTGCTGATTTCGGGCATCATTTTGCTTGGATATGTCTTGTTTGAATCCTTCAAGCTCGACAAAGAAGCCCGTGACCGCGTTTATGCGATGATTTTCCTGATCTTGCTGCAACCCTTGTTCTGGGGTCTGTTTGAACAAGCCGGGGGTTCAGTGAACCTGTTCACCGATCGCCATGTCGACCGCGGCGCCATTCCAACCACCTTCTTCCAGTCAGTCAACCCGATCTATATCATCCTGCTTGGCCCGCTTTTCGCGATGCTGTGGCAATGGCTTGCACAGATCGGCAAGGAGCCATCGACCCCTGCCAAGATGGGGCTTGGCATCGCTCAGATGGGCCTTGCCTTTATCGTGATGGTATGGGGCGCAGAAACCTTCAGCACTACAAACGATGCCGGCGCCATCATGATGCCTGTGCTGTTTCTCTTCATCTTCTATCTGCTGTCGACCACCGGCGAACTATGCCTCTCGCCGGTCGGCCTCAGCGCGATGAACCGCCTCTCAGTAAAGCATATGGCCAGCCTGATGATGGCGGCATTCTTTTTCGGAACAGCGGGCGGTCAGTTTGTCGCAGGCTTTATGGGCTCGCTGATGGGCGAAGGCGAAGGCGGCAATATGACCCGCGAAGGCGCACTCAACGCCTATTGGACCATGGGCCTTGTCGCGCTCGTGGTAGGCCTTGTGGTGGTTGTGATCAGCCCGCTCGTGAAACGCCTGATGCATCTTAGCACGCTTAAAGATGACACAGTCGATGACGACCTGCTCGGCCAAGCTGAAGTGGGCGACCCCCAAACGGCAGGCATTCGTCCGGCGACGGGGCCAGCTGAATAGGCGCGCAGTGTCCATCGCAGTGATGCGCACGCTTATCGGGCCGAGTGCGGACTTCGCAGAACTGTCGCCGGGCGCCGTAGACAGCGCGCTCAAATCGCTTCAGAAAAATCGAATTGGGCGGAAATGAGGGGAGCAGCCATGTCGCAGGGTTCAGGCATGCCAGGATACGCCGGAATGCTGGCGCTTGCGTTGAGCGGCTTGCTTGTCGCCGGATGCGCCACGACTAGCGAGGCGGGCAGTTCAACCGCTACTCTGCCCGAAGAAGAGGCTGGTCCTGAATTCGCCGCTTTGACCGAGGCGGATCAGCCTTTCCCATCGACTTACACGCCCTATCCCGGCCCGCCCACAGCATTGGTCGGCGCAACCGTGTTCGATGGCGCAGGCGGGCGGATCGACAATGGCACCGTGCTGTTTCGCGAAGGCAAAGTGGTCGCCATCGGAGATGCTAGCCTTGCAACCGATGGCTACACCGTCATCGATGGGTCAGGCAAATATGTGACCCCCGGGATTATCGATATCCACTCGCACTTGGGCAATTATCCCAGCCCTGCGGTAAGCGCGCATTCCGACGGCAATGAAGCGACCAGCCCAATCACGCCTGATGTCTGGGCTGAGCATTCGGTGTGGCCGCAAGACCCCGGCTTCGCCCGTGCGCTTACCAATGGCGGTATCACCACTCTGCAGATCCTGCCGGGCTCAGCCAATCTCATGGGCGGGCGCTCGGTAACGCTTAAGAACGTCTATGCCCGGACCGTCCAAGGGATGAAGTTTCCCGGTGCGCCTTACGGCTTCAAGATGGCCTGCGGCGAAAATCCCAAGCGGGTCTATGGCAATAGAGGGCGCAAACCCTCGACCCGGATGGGCAATTTTGCGGTCAATCGGCAAACTTGGATGGACGCGATCGCCTATGCCAATCAGGAAGAGCCACGCCGCGATCTGGGCAAGGAAACGCTGGTCGGTGTGCTCAAAGGCGATATCCTCGTTCACAACCATTGCTACCGCGCCGATGAAATGGCGCTGGTGATCGATATGGCAAGGGAGATCGGCTACAAGGTAACCGCGTTTCACCATGCGGTCGAAGCCTACAAGATCGCCGATATCCTGCGCGACAATGATGTGTGCGCGGCGATCTGGGCCGATTGGTACGGCTTCAAGATGGAAGCCTATGACGGCATTCTCGAAAACGCTGCACTGCTTGAGAAAGAGGGCGCATGCGTCGTCATCCACTCTGACAGCGCGAACGATATCCAGCGGCTCAATCAGGAAGCAGCCAAAGCGCAGGCGGCAGGCAATCGCATGGGACTGGCAATCTCAGATGCGATTACAATCAGCTGGATCACTTTGAACGCAGCAAAGGCGATGGGCATCGGCGATCAGACTGGCAGCCTTGAGCCCGGCAAGATGGCCGATGTGGTGCTGTGGAACGGCGATCCCTTAAGCGTCTATTCGCGGCCTGAAAAGGTCTGGATCGATGGCGCGCTGATGTTCGATGCGATGGATCGCAAGCGGCGCCCGGTCAGCGATTTCGAGCTTGGTCAGCCTGGCGAAGGAGATGTCAAATGAAGCGCCTCCTTACGCTTGCCGCCTCTGCTTTAGCGCTCAGCGCGGCTCCTGCCGCAGCGCAGAATCTCGTCGTGACAAACGCCAAGCTGGTGCTGGGCGATGGCAGCGAACCGCTCGACGGCGCAACACTTGTGGTGCGCGATGGCAAAGTCACTGCAGCCGGGCGCGACATTAGCGTTCCTGACAATCTGCCGACAATCGATGCCGCCGGCGCGTGGGTCACTCCCGGTCTGTTCGCGAGCGTTACCACCTTAGGCATCTGGGATGTCGGCGCCGTCAGTCAATCAAACGATATCCGCGCAAGCGATGCCCCTTTTGGCGCAGCGCTCGACACCGCGCCGATTGTGAACCCAGCCTCCCAGCACATCGCGATCCATCGCGCCGCCGGGATCACGCGCGCTGCCACAACGGTCATGCCGTCGAGCTCGATTTTTGCAGGGCAAGGGGCGATCATCGATCTCGATAGCGACGGCACGCCTGTGATGGAGCGCAAAGCCTTCCAGATGGTCGATCTGGGCGAAGCGGGCGGGCGCATTGCAGGCGGTAGCCGCGCGGCATCCTATGCGCTGTTTCAGGCTGCCTTGCGTGAAGCACAAGTGCTGTCAGGCCGCAGAGGCCTCCCGCGCACCCCGGAGATCGCTCAGGAAGGCGATCTTCTGCTCAGCCGGTTTGACGCAGAAGCGCTGGTACCGGTCGTGACCGGCAGACAGCCGCTCTATGTCGCGGTCGAACGGGCGGCGGACATTCGCAGCGTGCTCGCTTTGCGCAGCGACTTTCCCAAGCTCGATCTGGTGCTGGTCGGCGCCAGCGAAGGCTGGCTCGTCGCACCTGAGATTGCCGCAGCGGGCGTACCCGTGATCGCTGACGGGCTCGACGCCTTGCCGACCGGCTTCGATCAGTTAGGCGCGACCCAAAGCAATATCGGCCGGATGACAGCGGCCGGTGTCACCGTTGCGATCAACGCAGCGTCTGCAGAAAACCCCCGCAATATTCAGCAATTTGCAGGCAATCTCGTTGGGCTTGCAAGGATCCCGGGCGCGAGCGGGCTGAGCTGGGGGCAGGCCTTTGCCGTGATAAGCTCGGTTCCGGCAGAGATCAGCGGATATGGCGGACGCGCGGGCGTGTTCAAGCGCGGCGCATTAGGCGATGTCGTCATCTGGGACGGTGACCCGCTCGAAGTCGGCTCAATCCCGACCCGGGTCTTTATCGACGGTGTCGAGCAGGATCTCACCAGTCATCAGAGCCGGCTTAAGGAACGCTTCCGCGATCTCGATGAAAGCGATCTGCCTAAGGCGTATGATTGGTGAGCGAGGGCTAAAGGCCAGGTTCGCTTGCGCCGGGCCATTCGCCGCGCGCTTCGTCGTCAGCGAACAGATGCGCAGTGCCCCATTCAGCGAGTTTCCGATAGAGCGGGACTAGCGCCCGACCGCTTTCAGTGAGCACATAACGCGCACGCTTGCCTTCAGGCGGCTCCCGCCGGATCAAGCCAGCCTCCTGCAAGATCGCTAGACGCGATGTCAGCGCTGCGCGGTTGATCCCGAGCTGCGCGACAAACTGTTCGAACCGGTCTGCACCAAGGAACGCATCGCGCAGGATCAAAAGCACCCAGCGATCCCCCAGCACGCGGGCGGCACGGCCGATTGGGCAGGGGGATCGCGATGGGCGATAGGACTTCAAGGCAAGCACTCCGTTTAATCTGCATATCAGACTTGCGGACAATCCTGGCAAGAGCCATAATGTCTGTATTACAGACTTTATGGAACATCCCCATGGCCAGTTCGCGTTTCGATTCTCCCGCAGTTTCGCTTGAATATATGAAGCGGGTCGCAGTCGCCGGCTCCGGCTTTACCAATTGGCTGAACGTCGAGCCGCTTATCGTATGGGAGGGCCAAAGCGAGTTGGTGCTCGAATTGCGGCCCGATATGACGCAGCACCATGGGTTCGCTCATGGCGCAATCGTTGGCCTCATGGCTGACAATGCCTGCGCCTGGGCCGGCGCGTCGGTCGCTGGCGATGTCGTCACCGGCAGCTACACCATCAACTTCCTGCGCCCCGGCAAAGGCGAGCGGCTGCGCGCCAAAGGCTCGGTGATCAAACCGGGCAAACGCCAGGTCGTGGTGCGCGGCGATGTGTGGGCCGAGACGGATGACGCTGCGCCAGTGCATGTCGCAACAGCGCAAGCGACCATTATTCCCACTGGCCTTCCCGGCTAAGCCTCACT
>JBCCJD010000002.1:0-108576 GCA_039027955.1 Pseudomonadota bacterium | reverse complement strand
CTTATATGCGCGCCTTCGCTGCCCCAAGGGACAATGCTTTACCGCAAGGCAGCCCAACCATTCGTGGTCAGAAACTAAACCTTCTGGGGGTCCCTTGAGTTGCACACCTTTCCTGACGCTCGGTCTGTAGTTCGCGCAATCGCGCCTGACGAACCGGTTATTCTCAACCGCCCGCACGCTGCGCGCCGCGCCGCGCGGTTCTTTGTCGATAGGTTTCCAGGGACGGTGCTCTACGCCGTCAAAGCCAACCCTGCGCCCGATTTGATAGAAGTGCTGTGGGACGCAGGCGTTACGCATTACGACGTCGCGTCGATTGCTGAAGTCCGCCTAGTCCGCGAACTGCTACCTGAAGCAGAGCTGTGCTTCATGCATCCGATCAAGACCCGCAAGGCGATCGCAGAAGCGTATCATCAGCACGGCGTGAAGACATTCACGCTCGATACAGCCGATGAACTGGCGAAGATTATCGCCGCGTGCAGCAATCCCGAGACCGGCGAGCCAGCGCAGGATTTGCGGCTGCTGGTTCGTCTGCGCGTGTCCTCAGAATACTCCGAGCTCTCGCTCGCCAGCAAGTTTGGCTGTGACCTCACTGAAGCGCCCGCGCTGTTGCAGGACGCGCGCCAGCATTGCGATTGGCTTGGCGTTGCATTTCATGTGGGCAGCCAGGCAATGACGCCGTTCGCCTTTGTGCAGGCGCTTGACCGCACACGCGCGGCGATTGCCGAAGCCAGCGTGGTGATCGACATGGTCGACGTCGGTGGCGGATTTCCCAGTATCTATCCTGATTTGGAGCCGCCGCCGCTCGAAGACTATTTTGCGATCATTGCTAAGCATTTCGAAGAGCTCCCGATTGCTTACAATGCCGAGCTGTGGTGCGAGCCTGGCCGTGCGCTGGCGGCTGAGTATTCCTCGATGATTTTGCAAGTGAATAAGCGCCGGGGTGCCGAGCTTTACATCAATGACGGGGCCTATGGCGCACTTTACGATGCAGCTCATGTGAGCTGGCGTTTCCCGGTCCAGGCGTTGGCTGACGACTTGCGCGACAGTGTGCAGGACTTCGCGTTCTATGGGCCAACCTGCGATGATGCCGATTACATGGCGGGTCCGTTCTCATTGCCGGGCGATATTCAGGCCGGGGACTACATTGAAGTCGGAATGCTGGGCGCTTACGGCGCAGCGATGAAAACGGGCTTTAACGGCTTTGGCGATGCGGAAGTCGTGACTGTCACCGATGAGCCGATGCTGAGCTTGTTTGATGGCAGTCGCAAGCGGCCTGAAGCCGACAATGTGGTGGCGCTGCGCTGAGCTTTCTAAAGTCTGCTGGACAGGCCCATTTGTCCATCTCAAATGTCGTCAAGAACTGTCTAATATGTTTGTCGATTTTCGCTCCATCGTGTAGTCTGATCGCCACATCTGGGATCAGGAGAACATCATGACTGCACCGCTTATTGCCGTTGCCACCGACTTTAGTTCCAGGGCAGATCGGGCCGTTGATCGAGGTTGGCAGATCGGGCGCGATATGGCCGCTCGCGTAAGATTTATTCATGCGATCGAACTGGCCGATGCGAGGAATACAAACCGGGTCGATCTGGACCGAAAGATGAGCGAATGCGTCGGGGCGAGCGTTGACGATGAGAGCTGCGAATTTCTCTATCCTGAAGGCTCTCCGCCGAAGGCTATCGCCGGCGCATGCCAGACGGACGATGTCGCGCTGCTGGTCGTCGGTCCGGCCCGGTACAACACCTTAGGCGACTACTTTCTTGGGACCTCTGTCGACTACGTGCTGCGGCACACGACCAAGCCGGTGCTTGTCGTAAAGAATCGTGCACGCGGGCCATACCGCCGGATCATCGCAGGGACCGACTTCTCTCCCGGATCAGCCCACTCGATCCTCACCGCCGCGCAAATGTTCCCTGATGCCGCGATCCACATCACTCATGCGTGGGAAGTGCCGTTCAAAGCTCTGCAGCAAGACAGTTATGTTGCGGCAGAAACGCAGCAAGGCGAAGCGGAAAAGATGGAGAAATTTAAGGCAGCGCTGATCGAGCGTGACCCCGCACTTGCGAACGCCACCTACAATTTGGTGCAAGGCGGGCCGCTCACTGCCATTCGCGAGACCTTGGCAAGCGATACCAGCGCGCTCGTCGTGATGGGTAGTCACGGCACCAGCGGGTGGCGTCAAGCGGCGATCGGCAGCGTGACGAGCGACCTTCTTCGCTACATCGAATCAGACGTGCTGGTGGTGAACACAAAAGGGGCTTGAGATCATTGTTGGGCTAGTCAAACCCAACAAAGCGCGCCGCGTCATCTACGCTCTTGCGATTGCTGACGACTGCGTTGGCGGGGAAGTCAGGGTCGGGCCACCCCATCGCCACGGCTTTCATGATCACTTGATCGTCTGGAATGCTTGCATGTTCGCGCACGACGGGCGATTGCATGATGCCTTGCGAGTTGATCACACAGCCTAGCCCGCGCGACCACGCCGCATTGACTAGGGCCGTCGTGACAGCGCCGCAATCGAATGCGGTATCGTCGCTGGTCGACAACTCCCGATCATAGCTTACGATTACACAAACCGGCGCATCAAACTGGCGAAACCCGCGCAGGACCCAGTCCTGACGCGCGTCTTTGTCATCGCGCGCGATCCCCATTGCGCCGAACAATTGTTTTGCGACTTCTATCTGGCGTTCGCGGTGGACCCCGGCAAACGGCTCACCTCGGCGAAATTCGCGGCTGTCGGGCTCGCCTGCGAGAATGCGGTCGGTGTTGCCTTGGCGAATGCGGTCGAGCGGCTCGCCGGTGATTATGTGAAAATGCCAGGGCTGGGTGTTCATGCTGGTGGGCGAGCGCATCGCGAGGCCAAGCACTTCCTCGATCAGCGCGCGCGGCACTGGTTTGTCGAGGTACCCCCGGATCGAGCGGCGCCCATGCACAACCTCTGCGAAGGTTTGGTCAGGATTGCCAAATTCAAAGGTCACGCATGTCTCTCCTCAACCTGATCTTGTAACGAGCGCTAGCGCAAGGACACACACCGCGCAAAACGGGATTTTTTGGAAAATCTCTTGCGTTGTGATGTGCGAAACCGTTTTTCTGTTATTCTCGATGAGGATAGGAACAATGCCAACCCTATTCAGGGCAAAACAGAGTTAGTCGGCGTCGGCGTTGGTCAAATTCCAGCCGCGCGCAGTCTTTCAGGCTGTCCTTTCCGAGCAGGATCGAAGGCGGCCCCGTTATGTCTTTCCATGCCTGCACGATGATCACATTCGCGTCAGGAGAAGGTACTGAAAGCGGTTCGCTGGTGCGCGCCTCAAGGTCTTTCAGTGGGATCCCTCTGAGGTGGATGGCCTTTACCGGCTCCAGCCGCTGCACCGGCATGTCGAGGCCGTACCACACCGGCAGCACGCTGATGTCGCCCGTGGGGCGTACGAGTCCTTCATCGATCAGGGGCTGGGCCGCGCGACGTTCGAGCCATGTAGTCGAACTCACGAATTGCACGTTAAGGCGCATAGGGCTTTCGACGATCTCGATTGGAAAGCCGGCGCGCGTATCCGTGCGTCTACGGGCAAAATGGATACGCCGCAGGGGCCCCCTCACGCCACGGTTCAAATGCACAACTACCCGAGTGCCGGGCAAGGATTCGAAGCCTCCTGCCACATCGTAGTCTTCCCGCTGAGTGCTCGGAAAATGGGCTCTGCGGATTAGAACGGCCGGCACCTTCTGTGTAAGCGAGCCGATCTTTAAACGGGCCATCCCCAAGCCACCCTTTATTTGGGCTTCATCAACCCTGGCGGTCATCGCGTCGTCCCAAATCGCCTCGACCTTAAGGCGTTTGTTCGTGAACGGATTGATGGTCACATAGGGGCCAAGCAGAGGGTCGAGGACAAAACGCGTTTCTTTGCCGTTGATTTTGACTGTCGTAATCGGCGCGGATGCCGTTGCGTCAAATTCTATTGTTGAAGACGCTGTAGATGCATCTTCAGCATCGGTTCCGGCATCTCTGCTGCCATCGATTTCGCGCTCAGCTTGGGCAGTATGCGGTGCGGCCGCTTGCAGCGGGATCGAAGCTATCGCTAGTATAAGGCCGAGAATTCGACGAAGAATGAGCGTATCCCTTTCTTCGCGGCCCTCCGGCGTGTCCTTAAGCCGCCTCGCGTAATGCCATCTCAAGCCGGTCCCAGATTTCGACTAAAGCCTCGGTCAACTCGTCCATCATCGCTTCGGTGTGATGCGGGCCGGGGGTAAAGCGCAGGCGCTCAGTGCCGCGGGGCACGGTGGGGAAGTTGATTGGCTGCACATAGACGCCGTATTCAGCAAGCAGAATGTCGCTGATCTTCTTGGCGCGGACCGGATCGCCGACCATCAGCGGCACGATATGCGTCGTGGAATCCATCACCGGCAGGCCGGCTTCGGCGAATTTGAGCTTAAGCATAGCGGCGGCGGCCTGTTGCTGGCGACGCTCCACACTCGACTGCTTGAGGTGTTTGACCGACGCCAACACGCCAGCGACCAGCACAGGCGAAAGCGAGGTGGTAAAAATGAAACCTGGTGCGTAGCTGCGAATACAGTCGATCACCCGGGTATCAGCTGCGATATAACCGCCCATCACGCCAAACGCTTTGCCTAGCGTTCCTTCGATGATGTCGATCCGGTGAGCGGCGTGGTCGCGCTCGGAAATCCCGCCGCCGCGCGCGCCATACATGCCCACGGCGTGGACTTCATCGATATAGGTCAGCGCGTTGTATTTCTCGGCAAGATCGCAGATCGCATGAACCGGAGCGGTGTCGCCCTCCATCGAATAGACACTTTCGAACGCGATTAGCTTAGGGCAATCTGAGTCCTCAGCCGCCAGCAGTGTTTCGAGATGCGCCATATCGTTATGCCGGTAAATGCGCTTTTCGCATCCTGAATTGCGGATCCCAGCGATCATGCTGGCATGGTTCAATTCATCGGAGAAGATCACGCAGCCCGGCAATAGCTTCGCCAGTGTCGACAGAGTTGCGTCGTTCGAGACATAGCCGCTGGTAAAAAGCAAAGCGCCTTGTTTGCCGTGCAAATCCGCCAGTTCGCTTTCAAGTTCGACATGCAGATGCGTGTTGCCGCCGATATTGCGCGTGCCGCCTGAACCGGCGCCGACATCGTGCAGCGCTTCTTCCATCGCAGCGATCACTTTGTCGTGCTGACCCATCGCGAGATAGTCGTTCGAACACCAAACTGTGATGGGTTTTGGCCCGTTGTGCCCATGAAAACAGCGGGCGTTGGGATAAGCGCCTTTGTTGCGCAAGATATCGATGAAGACGCGGTAGCGGCCTTCTTCATGGAGGCGGTCAATCGCCTGGTCGAAGATCTGATCGTAATTCACGTGGCTGGATCGCTGTTATCGCGCTGAAACGCACTCATCTCATTGCTGTATCAGCACTATAATGGCTGAGACAACTGAATGTTTCATGATTATGTAGGTCAGCGTGATCGGTTTGACCATTGCAAGAAACTGCATGCTAATCTTGCACCTTACAACTGGCGGATTTCCCGGATGCCATAGCGCTGTAAAGCGTTGGCTAACGAGGCTTGCTCGGCCTGGGCAAAGAGCGTCGTAACCACAGCAAAATCGTCTTGAGTTCGCGCAAACTCCTGATCTTTTGTGAGATCGGCAACCCTTTTGGCGATCCCTTGCGCACCATGCACAAATTTAACCCCGTCAGGCAGATGCAGCGCCAGTTCCGCTTCGAGAATGGGAAAGTGCGTACAGGCAAGCACAATCGTATCGATCTCGCTGCCCTTCTCATGGTCGATCAAGCCGGAGATTGCGGTTGCAACGGCGCCTGGATCAAGCGTTGCACCGCGCAGTTTCGCTTCAGCGAGATCTACCAGTGCGGGCGCCGCGTACCGGATCAAGTTCTTGTCTGCGGCAAATGCAGCTTCGAGATTATCGACATAGCGTTGGCGGATCGTGGCTTCGGTCCCGAGCAGTCCGATCTGTCCTGTTTTTGTTAGCGCAGCAGCAGGCTTGATCGCTGGAACGGTGCCGACAATCGGGATTTCGAGCACGTCGCGCACCATGCCCAATGCAATCGTGCTCGCGGTGTTGCAGGCGATGCAGATCAGGCGAGGACGATACCGCTCTGCCATTCGCCCAAGCAGCCCACAAACCCGCGCGGCGACTTCGGCTTCGGTTTTGGTCCCATAAGGCAGCCCCGCATAATCCGCTGCGTAAATCAGGGCCGCGTTCGGCAAGAGCTGCTGAATCTCGCTGAGCACAGTAAGCCCGCCGACCCCGGTATCGAACACAAGAATGGGGGAATCTGAATTCAACGCGCGCTTTCCGTCCGGCCTAAGCTTGTCGAAGGCCCGTACTTACTTTTACAGCATGGTCAAAGTTGAAGCATGGTGCTGTTAACAGCGCTATTCAAACGGGGTCGGAATTTGGAACCTATTTTTGCAGCTTTGTTGGGCTATCTCAGTGGCTCAATTCCGTTTGGATTGGTCCTCACACGGGCGGCAGGGCTTGGCGATGTGCGCGCTATTGGGAGCGGCAATATTGGCGCGACCAACGTGCTGCGTACCGGCAACAAAGCGCTTGCCGCAGGGACGTTGCTGTTAGACCTCGCCAAAGGTTTCGCACCGGTTTTCGCAGCCGGTCTGATCTGGACCGGGGAAGGCGGTGATGTCGCCAAGGCCTTTGCCGCTGGTGGAGCAGTCATTGGCCATTGTTATCCCGTTTGGCTCGGTTTTAAAGGCGGCAAAGGTGTCGCAACAAATGCAGGTGTCAGCTTTGGCCTCACCTGGCCGATCGGCCTTGCCTACGCTTTAATCTGGTTAAGCGTGCTTGGGATTTTTCGGATTTCCTCGCTTGCAGGGATGAGCGCGGTCGTCGCCGCAGCGGCAGCAGCGCCGCTGTTTGGCTACCCACAGTTCTTTCCGGTGCTGGCTGCGATTGCCGGGCTGATCGTCTGGCTTCACCGCGAGAACATAGCGCGGCTCATGAAAGGGGAAGAGCCCAAGGTAGGCTCTAAAAAGTGAGCCTGAGCCAAGCCGAAGCATTTGCCCAAATCCGGCTGTTGCGATCGCCTAACATCGGCCCGGTTGGGTTTCGCCAATTGCTGGCTCGGTTCGAAAATGCTGAGGCGGCAATCGAAGCGCTGCCTGACCTAGGGGCGCGGGGGAAAGCAACCTATCGCCCAGCACCTGTTGATCGGATCGAGCGAGAGATCGAAGGCGTGATCAAGGCGGGGGCAAGGTATCTGTTTCATGATCAGCCTGATTATCCCGCCTTGCTGGGCGAGCTCGAAAGCGCACCCCCGATCCTCACCTGCCGCGGAAACCTGAAGCTTGCCGCCGCGCCCTGTGTCGCGATGGTAGGGGCGCGTAATGCTTCAGCAGCAGCGGTGAAGCTTGCGCGAGATTTTGCCTGCGAATTCGCGCAAGCGGGTTTTACGGTCGTGTCGGGCCTTGCCCGAGGGATTGATGGAGCCTGCCATGAAGGCGCTTTCCCGAAGACTGTCGGCGTGATCGCCAGCGGGATCGATATCGCTTATCCGCCGCAACACGCAGAGCTCCAAGAGCGTATCGCTTGCGAAGGTCTTTTGATTGCTGAACAGCCGCCCGGCACGGAGCCGAGAGGGCGACATTTCCCAAGCCGAAACCGGATTATTGCCGGACTAGCATCAGGCACATTGGTGGTTGAAGCTGCTCCAAAATCGGGCTCGCTTATCACTGCCCGTTTAGCTGGCGAAGCGGGGCGCGAAGTGATGGCTATTCCCGGCTCGCCGCTCGATACGCGCTCGCTTGGCTGCAACCAGCTGATCCGCGATGGCGCAGTGCTGGTACAAACACCGGAGGATGTAGCTGAACTGTTGCACAGTTTTACTGGTGCGCCGCGTTCGACCTTCCATGTTGCAGAGATGGGCACGCCGTTCGATTATGAGGAGCTACGCCAACTGGAATGGGGCGAGGCAAAAGCCGATCAGAGCGGTGACGTTACAAAGCTGCTTACGAAAGCGCCGATCGCAGTGGACGAGCTGATCCGTCAGTCAGGCGCGTCAGCGGCCGCTGTGCATATGGCGTTGCTTGAGCTGGAACTTAGCGGCGAGCTGGAACGGCATTCAGGGGGAAGCGTAAGCTTGTCGGGCAAAGCGCAGAAATAGCGCACAAAAAGGGGACGCAAACATTATGAAACGCAGCGCAACTTTAGCGAATCTGCTGTCAGAGACACTCGAGCAGGTTCAAGATCACGCCCGTCTGATTGGCGTTTATCTAGCGATCCTGGTCCCGGTGAGCACTGTTGCAGGGGTATTTGGTGCAGATTCGTCTGGTCCTTTCAATTTCGGGTTCGGCTTTCAACTGACTTCAGATCTGTTTTCGCAAGGTCTCGTCGCGCTTGTGTTTGGGCTGATTGCATTCGTCTTGAGCATAGCGCTTACCTACTGGCTTTACGCAGGCATGGTTCGCGGCACCATGGCGATGGATTTCGACCGGTTCTGGCCATATCTTGGGATCTATATTTTATCTTCGATTGCGATCGCCTTCGGTTTGCTCCTGGTGCTTGTTCCCGGGATCATTCTGGCGGTACGTTGGTGCCCGATCCTGCCATTGGTTGTGCGTGGACAGACCCCGGCGATGGATACATTTGGCGAAAGCTGGAAGATGACAAGCGGGGCAGGTTGGTCGATTTTTGGAGCGATAATCGTTTTGGGAATCGCGATGATCGTAGTGAGCGGAGTCATCGTCGGAGGTTCCCTATTTGGCGGGTCCAATTCGCTTGTCGCCAGTGCCATGGAGGCCCTGGCCGAGCATGGCTCTACCGCTGTGTTTGCCGCCTTCGCTGTGGGAGCCTACCGGCTGCTTCAAGACGATGAGGACGAACTGACCGAGATCTTCGAGTAAGCTCCTCGGTTTTTGGTTGGCTTAGGGGCAAAAAATTGTCAGGCGCTGTCTCCGCTTGACGCAGACTGGAAACTCTCTCCACTCTCGCGCGTACGTACACGCGTAAGGATCCCCTATCCCGATTATGCAGCTTGTTATTGTTGAATCGCCCGCCAAGGCGAAGACCATCGAGAAGTATCTCGGCAAGGACTTCAAAGTTCTCGCTTCCTATGGCCATGTCCGCGACCTGCCACCAAAGGATGGCAGCGTCCGTCCGGATGAAGGTTTTGCGATGGACTGGGAGGTCTATTCCGACAAACGCAACCGCGAACAGGTCAAAGCGATCGCCGATGCTGCTAAGCAAGCGGACCGCCTTGTGCTCGCCACTGACCCCGACCGCGAAGGCGAAGCGATCAGTTGGCACGTGCTGGACCTGCTTAAGAAGCGCCGCGCGCTACCAAGCGAAGTGGAGCGGGTCACTTTCAACGCGATCACAAAAAAAGCGGTCACCGAAGCGATGGCTGCTCCACGCGATCTCGACCAGGATTTGATCGATGCCTATCTGGGGCGCCGTGCGCTCGATTATTTGTTCGGCTTCACGCTCTCACCGGTCCTATGGCGCAAGTTGCCTGGCGCAAAGTCGGCAGGCCGTGTCCAATCGGTGGCGCTGCGCCTTATTGTTGAGCGCGAGCGCGAGATCGAAGCGTTCAAAGCGGACGAGTACTGGTCGGTGCTCGCCAAACTCGAGCACGATTCCACGCAGTTCGATGCGCGGCTGGTCAAGTACAAGGGCGAGAAGCTTGAGAAGCTGAGCCTAGGCCACGAAGGCATCGCGATGGAGGCAAAGGCCGCGGTTGAAGCGGGGCGCTTCACCGTCGAAGAGGTCGAAAAGAAGCCGCTTAAGCGCAATCCCGCGCCGCCGTTCACGACCTCGACTATGCAGCAGGAAGCCGCGCGTAAGCTTGGCTTCTCCGCCAGCCAGACGATGAGCACCGCGCAGCGTCTCTACGAAGCCGGCGCGATCACGTATATGCGAACCGATGGCGTGCAGATGGATGGCAGCGCGATCGCCGCGTGCCGCGAGGCTATCGGCGAGCGCTACGAAGCCAGCTACTGCCCCGAAAAGCCGCGGTTTTACTCGACCAAGGCCAAAAACGCACAGGAAGCGCACGAGGCTATTCGTCCGACCAACTTTGCGCTCGACCGGTTTGGTAGCGGCGATGAGGCTAAGCTCTATTCGCTGATTTGGAAGCGCGCCATGGCGAGCCAGATGTCCGCTGCACAATTGGAGCGCACCACGGTCACCTTGCGCGACGCGACCGGGAGCCACGAACTGCGCGCGACGGGCCAAGTGGTGATCTTCCCCGGCTTTTTCGCGGTCTATCAGGAAGGCTTTGATGATAAGGAAGAGGATGAGGACGGCCTGCTTCCGTTCCTTAAGCAGGGCGACACCCCCGCCAAGACCGCGGTTGAGGCCAATCAGCATTTCACCCAGCCGCCGCCGCGTTTCTCCGAAGCGAGCCTCGTCAAGCGTTTAGAGGAGCTTGGCATTGGCCGCCCTTCGACCTATGCATCGACCATCCAGACGCTGCGCGACCGCGCCTATGTGCGAGTAGAAAGCAAGCGCTTCTTTGCCGAGGAATCAGGTCGGCTCCTGACGGCTTTCCTTGAGCGGTTTTTCCCACGCTATGTCGCGTATGATTTTACCGCCGGGATGGAAGACGAGCTCGATACCGTTTCGGACGGACGCGAGGACTACAAAGACTTGTTGGCGAAATTCTGGGCCGATTTCAAACCGAAGACCGAAGAGGTGATGGAAAAGCTGCCTAGCGAAGTCACCGAAGTCCTTGACGAGTACCTTTCCGACTATCTCTTCCCCCCGCGCGAAGACGGCAAAGACCCGCGCCATTGCCCGCTTTGCGAACAGGAGGGTCGCGAGAACGGTCGCCTGTCGTTGCGTGGCGGGCGGTTCGGCGCGTTTGTTGCTTGCCAAAATTATCCCGAATGCAAATACACCCGCCGCTTCGCTCAACCCGGCGCAGATGGTTCTGATCCGGCAGAGGATGGCCTGATGGGCACGCATCCTGAAACCGGCGCGGAAATCCATCGTAAGTCGGGCCGTTTCGGGCCTTATGTCGAAATGGAGCATGAAGACAAAAAGAAGCGTGCTTCAATCCCTAAGGACCTTGACGAGTTTGATCTTGAATGGGCCGTCAAGCTGCTCGATCTGCCAAGGATTATCGGCGGTCACCCGGAAACGGGTAAAGAGATCGAAGCTGCAATTGGGCGTTATGGGCCATACCTCAGGCACGATGGGAAGTACGCCAAGCTCCAATCCACTCGCGATGTGTTCGAGACCGGGATGAACGCTGCGGTTGCGTTGCTGGCCGAAGCGGCCAACAGGAGAGGGGGCGGGCGCGGCGGTGCGCGTGAGCCGATCAAGACGTTAGGCGAGCACCCCACCAGCGGCGGGGAAATCAAGGTGATGGAAGGCCGCTATGGTCCGTATGTCACGGACGGGACAACCAACGCGACGATCCCTAAGGATACAAAGCCTGAAGATATCACGCAGGACCAGGCGGTTACGCTGATTGATGAAAGGGCCGCGAAAGGCCCTGCCAAGAAGAAAGCCCGCAAGAAGGCTCCGGCCAAGAAAAAGGCAGCAGCTAAGAAAACGGCCGCGAAAAAGGCGCCTGCCAAGAAATCGGCTGCGAAGAAGAAGGCGCCGGTCAAGGATCCCGCCTAATGGCGAATGCGGCCTGCCGTGCACCGTTCATGGTAACCGCGCAGTAACCATGTTGCTTGGCGTGCGATTCACAACGCTGCGTTGGTAAATCCTTTAGTATTGTCACGTAGCTTCCAGGCATGACCAAGGGCCGCATGCCGTGATTGAAATCGAAGTTCAAAACGAGACCCATCAAACCCAAGAGCGCATCCGCTTTGCTGCTGTGCCGCGTATTGGCGAAGGTATTCGCTTGCGTGAGCCAGATGGCTTGTGGGCGAGCTATGACGTGTTGGATGTGTGGTATCAGAAAGCCGAGTTTGGCGACGTCTGGATGCCGTATCTGCATGTCTGCCTGACGCCGGGCGAACAGGCTGGCGATCCTACCGCGGGCGATGAGGAGATGGCTGCCCATGACCGTGACCTGCATGGTGAAGATCGCTTCGCCTCGCTTGGAGGGGAGCTCGAACCATTCAAAATCTGATCAAACGCAATGGCGGTCCGGGCAAGCCGGGCGCGCGCCTCGCTGGCAAGACGCTGGCGGAGAAACTCGCTGAAGCGCCAGAGAATGCTGAAGGCATTGCGACGCCTGAGGATGTCGCCGAAGCGCTTGATGCGGAGATTGTCGATCCGCTGGCGCCGGGCGATAGCGATGCGAGCGACGAGCCAGCAAAGAGCGATCCCGACGATGTCGATGCGATCGTGCGCGCTGCTAAGGCCATGCGCGACGGGATCGCCGCTGCGACCTCTCCGGCCGCAGCCAAGACCTGTTTGATCGTCGATGACAGCCGAGTGATCCGCAAGGTATCCTCTAAGATCGCCAAGTCGCTGGGCTACACACCGGTTGAAGCGCAGGACGGCGAAGAAGCGCTTGCCCGATGCAAGCACGCCATGCCCGATTTGGTGCTGACCGACTGGAACATGCCTGAGATGGACGGGCTTCAGTTCGTGCGCCAGCTGCGCGCCATTCCCACCCCGAAAGCACCGGTGGTGGTGTTTTGTACTTCGAAAGGCGACGCCTCTGACATCCATGATGGTATCACTGCCGGGGCGGATGATTACATCGTGAAGCCGTTTGATGAAGCGGCGCTCAAGGCGAAGCTGGAGAAGCTGGGGCGGGGGTAGCAGTCTGGCGCTGTTTGACTGCAAACAAAGGCCGGCAAATCACAGGTCCGCTTTCGGTGTTCAGCCGCGGGGTCAACCATGGGTCATGCTGGGGTGGGGAGCAAAGGGTCTGGTTTTGGGCCGCATGCCGCACAAACAGACCCTATGTTATTGCGGTCCAAATGGCAGCTTCCGACCCAGTCACAGACATAGAAAGGGAATGCTCAAAGCCATTGCTGATTTCGCCCGCGAAGGTACTACCAGATCAAATCACCTGTTTAGAGCCCAAGTCATAGGGCTTTTGAGTTGGGAGACCGCAGTTGCCAGGATCTAAGCTTGTTTTGTTATGTGTATTTGCGCAAATCTTCGCAATTATAAACATTTGCTCTCAAGCTTCGGCATTTGCCCAGCAACCCATGCCAGCTCCCGCGAAAGACTATAGTTCATTGTCGCAGCAGGAACTGCAAACAGAACTGCTAGCTCTAAACGATGATGCCGATCCATGTTCAGTCAGCGTACCGGTTCTGCGGGAAACAATCGCTCGACGGCCCGAACTGGTTAAACTTGAAGACTTTTTGTTGCTGTCTGAGTTGAGATGCGCTGCGGATCGAGAATTATTTGGCGAAGCACTGGACTACTACCTGAGGCTTGAGGGCAAAGGATTTGAGCTGTCCCCGAACTACGGTCTCTTTCTTGCAGAGGGAACCGACAGTGCCGAGAGGAGTGTCGATCTAGTCGAACGTATACTCTTGTCAGGAGATCATCAGAAGCTAGCCAGCCTTCAAGACGACGCTTTCTGGAGAGTTCAGCGTTTGGCACGACGAGACGGTATCTCGGCAGAATTGGATAAAGTCAGCGAGGCGGCCGTTCGGGCAGGCGTACTCAAGCACCTCGAACGCGAAGTGGGATCCGATTTGGCATGGTCCGCCCTCAAGAGTGCTGGACTTCAAGAAGATGCGCGGCTGGTGCAGGAAGCATTGAAATCGGTTTACAGACCAACTTCCTATGTGCACCTGCTAAGTGCTCGAGAATACGAACCTATCTGGCCAGCGATCGAAGCGCGTGTCGGAAAGAACTTCACAGCGATCACTGAAGAGTTCCGTGCCGCTACCTTCGAGAGGTTCGATCAAGACCGCGAAGACCTAGACGCATTCCAATCATACGTACGCTCTTTGCATTATGACGGGGACTTTGTGGGCGTCATTGATGCAGTGGATGGGGCAATCACTCGCGACGACCTAGTCTCCACATTGCATGAAGACGAGGCTTGGTCATTGAACTTAAAAGGGTACGCTCTTGATGCTCTAGGAAGGACTTCTCAAGCAGATGAGGTATTTGAGTTATTGGCGGCCAGCTCAGAGATACGTGAGGAACTAGGCCCAAGCTTTTCGATAAATCGCGCAGCTCGCCTGGTCGGTCATGGGAATTGGGAGCAAGGTCTAGCTGCCGCAGAGGCTGCCGCGGTCTTAGCGCAATCTCTCGGTAACTCCTACGCGCGATCACTTACGCTACGAGACAGAATTTGTGCGCTCAACTCGCTTGGACGTCGAAGTGAAGCCCGAAATTTGTTGGACCAATTGCGCGCAGAAGCTGAGGGTAGGCCAGCAATCTTGGCAGAAGGCTTGCTTTGTCTCGGTTTTGATGACGAGGCAGCTCTGCTTTTGACCAAGGCGTTGGATAACGAAGTAACCCGGCATGCTCTAATCACCGACTTACAGCATGGCGCAATGAGGCTGTTTGATACATCTTCCGTGCTGCGGAAGCCACATGACCTTGTAAGAGATCATTCTGGCCTTCGCCAAAAGTTCTTGGAGCACGCCCGTTTTGTCCCTGAAGAGTTCTATCCAGCTGCATCTCTGAGGCGATTGAAGGCCGACGAAAATTGACATTTACGAGCAAGATTAAAGGTGTGTTCCGCCGTCCGCTTTCACCCCTAACTCGCGACATACCGAGCCAGCGAAAGTCGCGTCCGCTTTTAGCAATTGGCCTATGTGCCTCTTATGAGCGAGATGAAGGTCGGGAGCCGACATACCGTTTTCGGTGATGAAAAGGGGCGGTAGCACACCTCTCACTTGACCCAATCGAGCCCCATTTCCTCGAACACTTCCTTGTCTTCAGACCAATTCTCCAGCACTTTTACGTGGAGGAACAAGTGAACCTTCACACCCAGGACCGCTGAAAGCTCTTTGCGCGCCTCCTCGCCGATGGCTTTGATCCGCGAGCCACCTTTGCCGAGCACAATCGGGCGCTGGCTCTCGCGGGCCACAACGATTTGCTGGTGAATCTCAAGGCTCCCATCGGACCGCTGCTGGTAAAGTTCAGGTCGCACTGCGCTGTCATAGGGCAGTTCTTCATGGAGTTGCGCATAGAGCTGTTCGCGGGTCATCTCCGCTGCCAAAAGGCGCTCTGATGCGTCGGACACCTGATCTTCGGGATACATCCAGACGCCTTCCGGCATCATTTTGGCGAGCGCTTCCTTCATTTCGGGCACGCCTTCACCGCTGAGCGCGGAGACGAAGAATATCTCTTCGAACGCGATCCGCTGCGAGAATTCCTGTGCGAGCGCGAGCAGCGGCTCTTTCTTCGATTTGTCGACTTTGTTTAGCACCAGCACCTTGCGCTCGGGCCGCTTCTCAAGCGCTTCCAGCAATGGCTCCAATTCATGACGGCGCTGCTTGATTGGGTCGACAATGAGCAGGATCGCATCGGCGCTCGTCGTGCCTTCCCAAGCCGCGCTAACCATCGCTCGGTCGAGTCGGCGTTTTGGTGCAAAAATACCGGGAGTATCGATCAGGATCATCTGGACCGTATTGAGCAGCGCAATACCGAGCATTCGCGCGCGTGTGGTCTGCGCCTTGGCTGAGGTGATCGCGACTTTTTGGCCGACCAGCTGGTTTACCAGAGTCGATTTGCCGGCATTAGGCGCACCGATGACTGCAATCACCCCGCATTGAGTCGAGACTTCGCTGGTGTTCATCCGAATTCTTCCAGAAACGCTTCAGCCGCGCGTTTTTCGGCAGCCCCTTTGCTGGTCGCAACGCCGCGCGCGACACCGACATTGTGCACGCTGACTTCGACTGTAAAACGCGCCGCATGATCCGGGCCTGAGCGATCGACCAATTCATAGCGCGGCATTGCCCTGCGATTGCCGGCCGCCCATTCCTGCAGCGCGCTTTTGGGATGCTTGGCTTTGCCGGCGTCACCTGTCAGCTCGTCTGCCCATAAGCGGTATACGTTGTCGCGCGCGCGCTCGTAGCCGTTCTCAATGAAGCAGGCACCGATAAGCGCTTCCATCACATCGCCAAGGATGTTGTCGCTGTCTGCCCCGCCGTCTTCACGGGCTTGCTTACCTAGTCTGACATGCTCGGGAAGGCCGATGTTTCGCGCGATCCGGGCGCAGGTCGCTCCGCTAACCAGCGCATTAAGCCGCTGCGAAAGCCTACCTTCAGGAGCATCCCCTGCACGGTAAAGCCAGGCGGCGACAGCTAGGCCCAGCACTCTGTCGCCGAGGAATTCAAGCCGCTGATAATCGGGTTCTTCATCTCGCGAACCCGTCGCCCCGCCATTGAAACTGCCGTGCGTGAGCGCTTCGAGCCAAAGCGCAGGCTGACCCACTTCGAAGCCATTCTGCGACAGCCAGTCGCGGGTTGGCAAAGCGAGCTCGCTGGCAGGCCTTGTCACAGCACCGTTCCAATCCGGCTCCAGCGCGCCGCAGTGAACCAGGTCCAAGGCTTGTGCCATTCTGCGCTGCCATCGGTTGACCACATCAGAATTGCCGCGCGACCCACCAGTAAATCCTGCGGCACCATACCGACCCCATCATTGGCGACTGCCTTGAAGCGGCTGTCTTGCGATGCGTCGCGGTTGTCTCCCATCACGAACATGTGGCCTTCAGGTACTGTTCGTGCGCGATAATCGTCGTGGCTAGGCCGCAAACCGAAATCGAGCACCTCGTAGCTGACGCCGCTTGGCAGAGTTTCTTGGAAGCGGCGATAGCGGCAAACATTCGTGCCATCGTCTAGCCCGATTTCATCGCCGCCCCAGGGGCACACCGTGTTAGCGGACAACGGAATATCGAAATCCTCGATACGCTCGCGTGGGACCAGTGTGCCGTTGAGAACAATTTGGCCGCCAACCACCCCAATTGTGTCACCCGGTAAAGCGATGACACGCTTGATATAGTCCTGCTGGTCCACCGGGTGCTTAAAAATGACCAAGTCGCCGCGCTTCGGCTGACCTGCCAGGGCGCGGCCTTCGCTTAAGGGTGTATCGATGAAGATCGAGTGGCGAGAATAACCATAGGGCCATTTCGCAGCGAGCAGGTAGTCGCCTCGCCAGAGCTGTGGGAGCATGCTCTCTGACGGGATCGAAAAAGGCGAAAACAGAAAGATCCGAAAAATCACCACCGCAAGAATGACTTTGGCAAGAAAGAAGAGGAATCCTGGCCAATTGTCCTTCGATTTTTCCGGCGCTGCTATCGCTTCGCTGATCGCATCGGTTTCAGTTTGGGTCTTAACATCCATCACATCCATCCTTAGGCGCGGCGTGGTGCACACGCAAAGGGGGTTTGCCCGATGACTGATCCTATTTCTGCTGCCTGGGACCAACTTGAAGCGCTGGAACATCGTTCGCTGGGCGACCTGTTTGCCTCCGATCCTGAGCGTGTGCGGAGCCTATCGCACCGGCTCGAGGCTCCGCTAGGCGAGCTTGGTACCGTCGGTATTCTGGTTGATTTTTCAAAGACCCATCTTGATGAAGCGGCGTTGGAGGCGTTCGAGGCATTGGCGCAGGCATGCGAGTTTGATTCGGCTCGCGAGGCTTTGTTCAGCGGCGGGATCGTCAATCCAACCGAGAATCGCTCAGCCAGCCACGCAGCGCTGCGAGGCACGGGACCTGAAGCTGAAGTCGAAGAAGCCGAAGCGCTGATCGCGCGGATGGGAATGCTGGTTGAAGCGATCCAGAAAGGCGCGCTTGGTGAAGTCAAACACCTCATTCATATCGGGATTGGCGGTTCCGCTCTCGGCCCTGCGCTGGCGGTCGATGCTTTAACTCGCGACTTGAAACTCGTTGACTGCCATGTCGTCTCGAACATTGATGGTCTCGCGCTCGAAGCCGCGTGTGCGGCGTGCGACCCTGCAACGACGCTAATCGCTGTCGCTTCCAAGACCTTCACTACAACTGAGACTATAACTAATGCCAAGAGCGCTTTGAAATGGCTTGCCGATAGCGGTGTGGCAGATCCAAGCGGGCGAGTTATCGCGTTGACGGCCAATCCCGACCGCGCGGTCGCTTGGGGCGTTGACGAGACCCGCATTTTGCCATTTCCCGACAGCGTTGGCGGCCGGTATTCGTTGTGGTCGTCAATTGGCTTCCCGATCGCGCTGGCTGCCGGAATGGAAGATTTTCGCGCGCTTCTTGCAGGCGCTAAAGCAGTCGATACCCATTTTCGCGAGGCGGAAGGGCGCGCTAATCTCCCATTGGTGGCCGCTTTTGCCGACCAATACTATTGTGCGTTACGCGGGTGTCAGAGCCGCGCAGTATTCGCATATGATGAACGCCTGCGTTTGTTTCCCGACTATCTCCAGCAGCTTGAGATGGAATCAAACGGCAAGTGTGTGACCAATTCGGGCGAGCCAGTCACGCGGTCAACCGCTCCTGTAACCTGGGGCGGAGTGGGCACTGATGCGCAGCATGCGGTGTTTCAGTTGCTGCACCAGGGCACGCAGCTGGTACCGGTGGATTTTATCGCGAGTATTGCGCCAGGTGATATGCTTGATCCAGCCCATCACAAAGCGCTGCTGATGAACTGCCTTGCTCAGGGCGCTGCATTGATGGCGGGTAAGCCTTCTGCTGACCCCGCGCGAGCGTATCCTGGTGACAGGCCATCGACCATGTTCCTCGTCGATGATCTTGACGCTGCCACCCTTGGTGCGATGATTGCGTTTCATGAACACCGCACGTTTGCGAATGCTGTGCTGATGCAGATCAATCCGTTCGATCAGTTTGGGGTCGAATTGGGCAAAGCCATCGCTAAGCAAATCGATGCAGGCGAAGGCAGCTTCGATCCGAGCACCACCGCGCTGATGGAAGCGGCTGGTCTTGATTGAGGGCTACGCATACCTGTCTTGGGACCCCAGCGATTGACTTGGTGGCTTAATTCTCGGATTGAGTGATCGAGCGCGAGAAAAATTGTCGGCGTGAAGCGGCGTAGATGAATGCGCCACGCGGCACCTCGTATCGAATAACAACTTCCCTTTTCACGCGGGTGGTTTCTTCCCACCCGCGATGTGTCATGCTGAGTGCATGGCGGCTCGCTTCGCTATGGCGAGTAAATATGACTGATTTTTCTGATCTTGGGCTTTCGCAGCCCGTCCTCCAGGCGCTTGATCTGAAAGGGTATAACAACCCGACCCCAATCCAGCAGCAGGCGATCCCGGCGGTTCTCGATGGGCGCGACTTGCTTGGCATTGCTCAGACGGGGACGGGAAAGACCGCTGCGTTCATGCTTCCAAGCATAGATCGGCTGCGGGACAGCGAAAATCGCATCCCGTTCAAGTCCTGCCGCATGCTGGTGCTCGCGCCGACTCGCGAGCTAGCGCAACAGATTGCGGCGAGCGCAAAGGACTATGGCGCGCTGGCCGGCCTAAAAGTGCAATCGATCGTCGGCGGGACCAGCGTCAACAAAGACCGCAACAAGCTACACCGCGGGACCGACATCTTGATTGCGACGCCCGGTCGGTTGCTTGACCTGATCGATCAGAAGGCATTCAACCTTAGCGGAATTGAAGTCCTGGTCTTGGATGAAGCTGATCAGATGCTTGATCTTGGCTTTATACATGCGCTGCGACGTATCCGCGATTTGGCTCCGGCGAAACGCCAGACCCTGTTTTTCAGCGCGACCATGCCAGGGCAGATTAGAGAACTGGTGGCCGGGTTTTGTAACGATCCCGTGCAGGTCTCTGTGACACCTGAAAGCAGCACGGCCGAACGGGTCGAGCAGTTTGTCTTTATGGTCCAACAGGACGAAAAACAGGCGCTGCTCGATCTGATTTTGACCGGCCAGCATTCTGTCCCAGGCGAATTTGAGCGCGTCTTGATCTTTACCCGCACGAAATATGGCGCAGACCGGGTGGTCAAGAAGCTTAGCCAGCGCGGTATCACCGCCAACGCTATCCACGGCAACAAGACACAAGGCCAACGCCAGCGGGCGCTGGACGAATTTCGCCGCGGCAAAACTGCTTTGCTGGTGGCAACGGATGTGGCGGCGCGCGGGATCGATATTCCAGGGGTCAGTCATGTGATCAATTTCGAGTTGCCCAACGTGCCAGAACAATATGTCCATCGGATTGGCCGAACCGCGCGGGCGGGCAAGGATGGCATTGCACTCGCTTTCTGCGCCGAGGATGAGCGGACTTATCTTAAGGACATTCGCGCTAAGACCGGGGCGGAGCTTGAGCGCTTGCCGCTGCCTGACGATTTTCGCGCTGTGGTTGAAGGGGTCGGGCCGACTAAGCCTCCGCCTAGAGGGCAAACGCGGGTGTCAAAGAAGAGGGTAAAGCCAAAGCCACATGGTAAGGCCGCCGCAAAGCCAAAAGCGAAGCATCCCGCGCGCAAAGGCAAGCCTGGCGCGCGAGCGGGGCAGGGGACAGGCTCGGGAACAGGCCCGCGACCGGGGCGAAGGCCAAGTCGACGTCCACGACGCGGTTCGCCAAAGCGCAGCGGCTAGTGCCCGAGCGAGGCTTGCTGCCGGTAAATCTCCGGCTTTAGCTAATGCGATCTTAAAGATAGCGCCGCAGATACCGACTACCGATTTGTACGCATCTTGAGAGGACCTCGATACGCCATGTTCAGAACCGAAACCACTTTGATTATCGGGGCTGGTGCCAATCGCGAGATTGAAATGCCCGACGGTCCCGAGTTGCTTAACCGGATCGCGGCCGGGTTTGATTTCGATCGCTTAGGGACGCAGGTACAGAGCCGAGACATTGTGGCTTTGGCGCAGATCTTCGAGGAGGTGTCAGGCGATCTCGGCACAACCGCAGAAGAGCTGATGAACGCAGGACGCGCGATCCGCAGCGCCGCTTATGTCACGCCATCGATAGAGATGATCCTACAGCAACAAAACGATGATCCCTTAGTGGTTGCCGCAGGCAAGCTTGCCATCATCTATTACACGCTGCAAGCTGAAGCAAAGTCGACGCTTGCCCGCGCGCCGCGAGAAGAAGGCGAATTGCCTCTGCGCGGACAGGAAAACTGGCTGTTCAAGCTCGGCCAGATGATGGTCAGCGGCGTGCCGCGTACGGAAGTCGAGGAGTGTTTTTTTCGTCTTTCGATCATCGCCTTTACCTATGACCGAGCGATCGAACACTACCTGCCCTGGGTCGCGGCAATGGCATTCGATCTCGATATCGAAGAGGCCCGCGCGATTGTTGGGACGCATCTCAGGATCGTCCACCCGCTCGGGATGGCCGGTTATCTTCCGTGGCAGGATACGGAAAAACCGAAGGCCGATTGGGGTGATGAAGCACCCGAGAATATCCGCGAGCTGACCAGAACGATCTATCTCGCCAGCCAGCGCAAAGAAGATCGCCGCTTCTCCAGCTATCTTTTGGCAGAGATGGCACAAGGCAGGCGTATTGGGTTCATGGGATTTGGTTTCGATCCGGTCCGGCTTGAGATGATTTTTGACTACCCGATGGATCACAATCCCGAAGTGCTTTTGTCAGCAGGTGCCATCGAAGAGCAGGAAAGGCCTGCAATCGCGCGTCTCGTCAAGCGTCAGACCGGGTTGACCGATGATGCTCTTTTAACGGTGTTCGATGGCGGCGCGTTCGAGATGCTGCGCGACAACGCGGTGGTGCTTGAGAGCTAGGTCCTTGATTGGCTCGCTTGTCGCTTGGCAGGCGCACGCGGGACAGGCATAGGCGGCGCCATCTGACAAGGAGTGCGCTTATGTCCGACTACGATTTTGACTTATTCACGATCGGCGCAGGCTCCGGTGGAGTTCGCGCCAGCCGGATTGCATCGGCTCATGGCGCGCGCGTTGCAGTCGCTGAAGAATACCGAGTGGGCGGGACCTGCGTTATTCGCGGCTGTGTTCCCAAGAAGATGCTGGTCTACGGCGCGCACTTTGCCGAGGACTTGGAAGATGCTCGGCAGTTTGGCTGGACTATCGAAGGCAAGAGCTTTGATTGGGTGAAACTGCGCGACCATGTCCAGCGCGATGTCGACCGGCTCGAAGGGCTCTATGGCGAAACACTTGCCAACAATAACGTAACGGTGCTGCGTGAACGCGCTGAAATTACTGGCGAGCACGAGATCACGCTAGCAAGCGGGAAGGTTGTCACTGCGAGGTACATTCTGATCGCGACCGGTGCGCGTCCGCACGTGCCTGAATTTCCTGGCAATGAGCACACTATCACTTCGAATGAAGCGTTTCATTTAGAAGCGGTGCCGCAGCGTATCTTGATCGCGGGAGGCGGTTACATCGCCAATGAATTTGCTGGGATCTTCAATGAGTTCGGCAGCAGAGTGACCATTGCCAATCGTTCTGATGTGATCCTGCGCGGTTATGATGAGGCTTTGCGGGACCGGTTGCTTCAGATCAGTCTCGTGAAGGGCATTGAGTTCTGCTTCAACGTGGAATTCGAGCGGATCGAGCGGCAGGACGATGGATCTTTGAGCGTGAAGATGACGGGCCATGAAGAACGCGAATTCGATGTTGTCATGATCGCGACCGGGCGGACGCCGAACACGGCAGGATTGGGGCTTGAAAAAGTTGGAGTTGAGTTAGGCAAAAACGGCGAAGTGAAGGTCGATGCGTTCTCGAAGACCAATGTCGATTATATCTATGCCGTGGGCGATGTAACTGACAGAGTGCAGCTAACGCCGGTAGCAATTCGGGAAGGCCAGGCATTTGCTGACAGCGTGTTTGGCTCCGGCGACGCCTATGCGGTCGACCATTCCTGTATCCCAAGCGCGGTTTTCAGCCATCCGCCGATTGCTTCTGTCGGACTTACCGAAGGGCAGGCGCGCGATTCCTACGGCAATATCAAAGTGTACCAGTCAGATTTTCGACCGATGAAAAATGTGGTTGCCGGTCGTAACGAGCGCGGGCTTTATAAGATGATCACGAACGCTGCGACGGGGCAGATCGTAGGCGTTCACATGATCGGTCCAGATTCGCCGGAAATCATGCAGGCGGCCGCAGTTGCGGTGAAAGCGGGGCTCACTAAAGCTGATTTCGATGCGACGACCGCTATTCATCCGACAATGGCCGAAGAACTGGTCTTGATGAAATAAGTTGCAATTTGCAATCTTTCTCCTTATCTCTGGTGACACTAGGGAGAAGTGCAATGGCTCACACAGTTCTGGTCACCGGCGGTACAGGCTATATCGGTGGTGAATTAATCGACCAATTGCTGGACGCAGGTAAGACGGTTCACACCACTGTGAGAAGTCTTGCCAAAAGTGAGCCGCGCTTGCGCACGCGTTGGCCTGATGCGGGCGAACGACTTAGAGTCTTCCAGGCCGATCTCGAACATGATGCAGGCTGGGCGGATGCTTGCGCCGGGTGTGATGGAGTGGCGCATGTGGCTTCGCCATTTCCGATGTCTGTGCCAAGCGATCCCGATGAGCTAGTCATCCCTGCGCGAGCAGGGGCCTTGCGCGCGCTCAAGTTTGCGCATGAGGCAGGGGTCAAGCGGTTTGTCCTGACAAGTTCATCCGCTGCGATTGCTTATGGCCACCCCAAGGAGCGCACGCACTTTACCGAGGCTGACTGGAGCAATCTCGATAACCCAGACGTGCCGCCCTATCATCGCTCCAAAACGGTCGCTGAACGGGCTTCGCGCGATTGGGTGGCGCACAACGCGCCGGAAATGGAGTTTTGTTCAGTCAATCCGGTTGCTGTGCTGGGGCCGGTGGTGAACGATGATCTGTCGACTTCAATCGAAATGGTTCGCAAATTTATGGTTGGCGAAATTCCCGCGATCCCCGATGTCGGCTTTGGAGTGGTTGATGTGCGCGATGTCGCCCGCGCGCATCTGCTTGCGCTCGACGCGCCGACGGATCGCGTGCGCGATGAGCGCTTTGCAGTGGCTGAAAAGTTTCTCTGGATGAAAGACGTGGCTGCGGTGTTGAAAGAGCGCGTGCCCGAACACGCGCGCAAAGTCCCGACCCGCATGATGCCGAGCTTTATCGTAAGGCTGCTTGCGCCATTTATGTCAGATATCAAGCAAGTACGGACTGAACTTGGCAAGACGCGCGATGTCGCGGGCGACCATGCGACCAGCACGCTTGGCTTTCAGTACGTGACGGCTGAAGACAGTATCGTGGCGACGGCGCACAGTCTGGTCGAGCAGGGCATCGTACGCACCTGAACTGGCCGTACACGCCATTTGTCGTGTCTGCTCTAACCCCTTCATTTTGAGCGATTGACGCTGCGTGCCCGCTGCGGCAACGACCTGTGTCATATTTTGCAAGAGGGGACGCAGCATGTCTGCCAATATCGCCGAAATGGAACGCCGCCGCGAAGCTGCCAGGCTAGGCGGCGGCCAAAAGCGGATCGATGCGCAGCACGCCAAAGGCAAACTGACGGCGCGCGAGCGGCTCGATGTACTGCTGGATGAAGGCTCGTTCGAAGAGCTCGACACCTATGTCGAACACGATTGTGTCGATTTCGGCATGGAGGCGCAGAAGATACCCGGCGATGGTGTCGTTACCGGGTCAGGTACGATAAATGGGCGCTTAGTCTATGTCTTTAGCCAGGACTTCACCGTGTTTGGCGGCTCGCTTTCGAAACGCCATGCGGAGAAAATCTGCAAGGTGATGGACACCGCGATGAAGGTTGGCGCCCCAGTGATCGGGCTTAACGATTCGGGTGGCGCGCGTATTCAGGAAGGGGTCGCGTCGCTTGGCGGATATGCCGAAGTGTTTCAGCGCAACGTACTCGCCTCCGGTGTGGTCCCGCAGATCAGCCTTATTATGGGTCCGTGCGCGGGTGGGGCGGTCTACTCGCCGGCAATGACTGACTTCATCTTCATGGTCAAAGACAGCTCATACATGTTTGTGACTGGGCCTGACGTGGTGAAAACGGTCACCAATGAAGTTGTAACCCAAGAGGAGCTGGGCGGAGCGATTACGCATTCGACCAAGACCTCCGTCGCCGATTGCGCGTTTGAGAACGATGTCGAAACGCTCCTCGCGACACGTGAGTTCTTCAACTACCTGCCGCTTTCCAACCGCGAAGAAACGCCTGAATTGCCGACGAATGACCCGTGGGATCGGCTCGAATATTCGCTCGACACGCTGATCCCAGACAACGCCAATCAGCCTTATGACATGCATGAGGTAATCACGAAGACACTTGATGAAGGCACATTTTTCGAGATTCAGCCGGCGCACGCAGCGAACATTATCTGTGGGTTCGGCCGGGTCGAAGGGCGCACGGTGGGCGTGGTCGCGAACCAGCCAATGGTGCTGGCGGGTGTGCTTGATATTGCTTCGTCCAAGAAAGCGGCGCGGTTTGTGCGCTTCTGCGATGCATTCGAGATCCCACTTGTGACTTTCGTTGATGTGCCTGGTTTCCTGCCCGGCACCGCGCAAGAGCTGGGCGGCATCATCAAGCACGGCGCAAAGCTGCTCTTCGCCTATGCCGAAGCGACTGTGCCCAAAATTACCGTCATCACCCGCAAGGCTTATGGCGGCGCGTATGATGTGATGGCCTCAAAGCACCTGCGCGGGGATTTGAACTACGCGTGGCCGACCGCCGAAATCGCGGTGATGGGCGCGAAAGGCGCGGTGGAGATTATCTTCCGCTCAGAGCGCGACAATCCCGAAGCGATTGCGGAAAAGACCAAGGAGTATGAAGACCGGTTCGCCAATCCCTTTGTCGCGGCGCAGCAGGGCTATATCGACGAGGTGATCCACCCGCATTCAACGCGGCGCCGGATTGCTTTGGGGCTCAGAAAGCTACGAACCAAGCAGCTTGAGAACCCCTGGAAAAAGCATGACAATATTCCGCTGTGACTGAAGGATTTTCAATCGCTCTTGTTGGCCTTATCGGTGTCGTTTTCGGCGCAAGCCTTCAGACTTGGTTCGCGCATTGGACTGGAACGCGGCGGAAAATCCGCGAAGAGAGATTTGAAGCCTACCAAGCGTTCTGGTCCGCAATTTCACGCGACTTCACTGATAGAAGATTTGAATGGCAGAAGATTCGGCGAGATGAGGTTCTCCGAAGAGCGTGCTTTGAAATAGGGATTTACGGTTCCAAGAACGTAATCCGACAAGTGACGACGCTTATTACAGGCGAAGGCATAGAGGGACGTGAATTCGATCAATTGCGGTTTTACGAAGTGATACGCGCGATGAGACTAGACCTAAGTGGGCTCAGCGACCGAGATATAAAGATTGATATCTACATCACGATGAGTGCGGGTACGCTGGAAACTATGTCGACTCAAAAGGTGATACAGAGGAATCTGAATGAAACTAGGCCGCATGAACCACGTGGGCGTCGCAACGCCGTCCATGGAGGCTTCTATCACACATTATCGCGAGGTGATGGGTGCAACCTCTATCTCGAAGCCTATTCTGCTCGAGGATAGCGGGCTCAAAGTCGTGTTTGTCGACACGCCTACGCATTCCGGTATGGACGGGACGCAAATCGAGCTAATCGAAGAAACCCGCCCCGGCACTGCAATCAGCGCCTTCCTCGAAAAGAACCCGGCAGGTGGGCAGCATCATGTGTGCTTTGAAGTGCCTGATATCGCTACGGCGCGCGAGGAATTCGAGAGCCTCGGCAAGCGTATTCTCGGCCCGACACGGATCGGCGCACACGGCACCCCTATCTTTTTCGTCCATCCCAAGGATATGCAGGGCATGCTTACCGAGATTATGGAGACCCCCAAGGGAGACCATTGATGTCCTATGAAACTATCCGTGTCGAGCAAGACGGCCCACTCACTACGATCACGCTTAATCGGCCAGATCGCTTGAATGCGATGCCGCCGCAAATGGCGGATGAGATTGGCCAAGTGTTCTATGATCTTGGCGACACCCGCGCTGTGCTGATAACCGGCGAAGGCAAAGGCTTTTGTTCTGGGGCTGATCTGTCGGCGCGGGGCGAGGGTAGCGCGCTCGGCAGCAAAGGCGGCAGCCACCAGGCGCTGACTCAGCACTACAATCCCGCAATCAGCCAAATTCTGCGCGCTGAAGTGCCAGTGATCTGCGCTGTCAACGGCCCGGCGGCTGGCGTTGGCTGTAGTCTTGCATTGGCCGCAGATTTCACTCTTGCGGGGCGAAAAGCCTATTTCCTTCAGGCGTTTGTCAACATCGGCCTGGTGCCCGATGGCGGCTCCACCTGGCTGCTCGCACGCGCGATCGGTCGTGCCCGGGCAACCCGCATGATGATGCTAGGCGAGAAAATTCCTGCAGAAGACGCTGAAGCCTGGGGCCTCATCTACAAATGTGTCGATGATGAGCTGTTGATGGACGAAGCGCGCGCTCTCGCTGCCAAGCTTGCCAATGGCCCGACTGTTGCACTGAAGCATATCAAGCGCAACATTTCGGCAGCCCTCGATGGAGCGGTGAACGATGTGATGCTTGGCGAGGCCGAAGCGCAGAGGATTGCCGGTGCTACCGCTGATGCGATGGAAGGCGGCATGGCATTCCTGCAAAAGCGTAAAGCTGAGTTTAAGGGAGCCTGAGATCGGCTGAGGCAAAAACGGGTGCGAAATCGCTATGCGAACAGCGCCAACAGGAAAGAACTCGCGGCCTTCGCCGCGAAGATGACATTTGCTAAGCGAACGCAATGACCGATAAATTGACCAAAGATGACTGGCGAGCGCTCGTCGATAAGGAATCGAAGGGCCGCGACCTTACCTGGCAGACGCCTGAAGGCTTTGCGATCAAGCCGCTCTACACAAGCGAGGATCACTCGGAGTGGGATCCAGGTCTTCCAGGTTTTGCTCCGTTTACGCGCGGAGTGAAGGCTAGCATGTATGCCGGGCGTCCATGGACAATCAGGCAATATGCTGGCTTTTCAACCGCTGAGGAATCGAACGCGTTTTATCGCCGGAACCTTGCCGCCGGGCAAAAAGGATTGTCAGTCGCGTTCGATCTGGCGACGCACCGGGGCTACGATTCCGATCACCCCCGCGTAACAGGGGATGTCGGCAAAGCCGGCGTTGCGATCGATACGGTCGCTGACATGCAGATCCTGTTCGATCAGATCCCGCTTGATACGATGAGCGTCTCAATGACCATGAACGGCGCGGTGATCCCAGTCATGGCGTTTTATATCGTTGCGGCTGAACGCTCGGGTGTCCCTGCGGCAAAGCTCTCCGGAACCATTCAGAACGACATTTTGAAAGAGTTCATGGTCCGCAACACCTACATTTATCCGCCAGAGCCGAGCATGCGGATTATCTCGGATATCATCGGATATACATCGGCTAATATGCCGAAATTCAACAGCATTTCGATCTCGGGTTATCACATGCACGAAGCCGGGGCGACAGCTGTGCAAGAGCTCGCCTTTACGATTGCCGATGGCAAGGAATATGTGAAGCGGGCGATGGCGACGGGGCTTGATATCGATGCCTTTGCCGGACGTTTGAGCTTCTTCTTTGGGATCGGCATGAACTTTTTCATGGAGATCGCCAAGCTGCGTGCGGCGCGGACCCTTTGGTATCGCACTATGGATGGGTTAGGCGCGAAGTCAGAGCGCTCCAAGATGCTGCGCACACACTGTCAGACCTCGGGCGTCTCGCTTCAGGAGCAAGACCCGTACAACAACGTCGTTCGCACCACGGTGGAAGCACTCGCCGCGACGCTGGGCGGCACTCAGAGCCTTCACACCAATGCGCTCGATGAAGCGATTGCGCTGCCCACAGACTTTTCTGCGCGTATCGCACGCAACACGCAGCTCGTGCTGCAAGAGGAAAGTGGGATCACCAATGTGGTCGACCCGCTAGGGGGCTCGCACTATATTGAAGCGCTTACCGCGACTTTGGTTGACGAGGCGGAAAAGCTGATTGCCGAAGTCGATAAAGCAGGCGGGATGACCGCGTATGTCGATAGCGGCGCACCAAAGGCGGCAATCGAGCGCGCGGCGGCGGAAAAGCAGACCAAGGTCGATCGCGGCGAGACGGTAATTGTTGGTGTGAACAAATACCAGCTTGCTGAACAAGAGCAGATCGAAACGCTTGAGGTTGATAACGCTAAGGTACGCGCTGGCCAAATCGAGCGGCTTGCAAACGTGCGTGCTGGCCGCGACGAGGCCGCATGTCAGGCCGCACTCAAAGAGCTTTCGGAAGCCGCCGCGACCGACCCGGTCGCAGCGCGAGCGGCGCTGGGTGATGGACGCGATGAGCGCGGGATTCCGCTTCCACCCTCCAAGATCGCTGAGCTGGAAACAAAGGGCGATGTGAACCTCCTTGCTCGTGCGGTCGATGCTGCGCGAGCCGACGCTACACTCGGCGAGATTTCTGCGGCGATGGAGAGCGTGTTCGGGCGTCATGATGCCACTCCCAAGCCAGTCTCCGGGGTCTATGCCAGCGCTTACGAGTTTGACCGCCGCTGGGCGCAGGTCACGGACGGCGTCGACGCAGTTGAGCGGCGGTTAGGACGTAAACCGCGCATCATGATCGCCAAGATGGGGCAAGACGGTCATGACCGCGGCGCCAATGTGATCGCCAGCGCCTTTGCTGACATGGGCTTTGAGGTGGTCTCAGGGCCGCTGTTTCAAACGCCTGATGAGGCCTGCAAGATGGCGCTCAGCAACGGTGTCGACGTGGTTGGCGCATCGAGCCTTGCCGCAGGTCACAAGACACTGATCCCCGAATTGATTAGGCTGCTGAGAGAGGCTGGCAGACCCGACATTAAAGTTACAGCCGGCGGTGTTATCCCTCCGCAAGACTACGAATTTCTGCGCGAGTCTGGTGTGCAGGGCATTTACGGACCTGGCTCCAACGTGGTCGAATGCGCGGCCGATATCCTTACATTGCTCGGTCACAATATGCCGCCATCAGATAGCGTGATTGATGAGGCGGCGGAGTGAATGCGCTGTTTGCAGCACTGGTCGCCTTTGCGCTCTTGGTCAGCCTATCGGGTGCAGCTGTGATTTCATGGCCCGGCCTGCCGGGTTCAGGTTTTCTGTCGCGCCGCGTCGCGACGCCGGCTGACGTTGAAGCAGGAAATGCTGTTTTTTCGAAGGAGGGAGTAAGCGAACGCCCGCTTGATATTGCTATTCCGCAATACGCGCTTTGGACCGATGAAAAAGGAGAAAAGCAACCAGTGATCCTGTTGCAGGCTGAGAGATTACCTGACGGCAGAGCCCTTTTTGGTGCACCGACACTTGGAGGCGTGCGTGTGGCAGGATTCACGGCCGAATTGGAATTGCTTGGACCGGAAATGCCGCAATCGGAATGACAAAATGCGCACCGAATGGGCTCGCTTTATCGACGAGTTGGGCAAGTGAAGCGCCATTGGCTGTCTTTCTCCGCGCGATACACCTCAGCTGGCCAAGCCGCCGACGGTTCCTCGCAATGACGCGAACGGAGGCAACGCAATGAACGCACACCTTGCACGCTTTGTTGTCTTTTTCGGCGCGATTGCGCTGGGCGTATGGGGCTTTATCGAGTTGTCGCTGGGTTGGGGGATCGCCTCGCTTGTCGCGGCCTTTCTGATCGGAAGCGCGGCTTCCGGACGCGTCTTCAAGCGCCTTGCCAGCGATCAGCAAATCAAGGACGATCTCGAAGCGCGATTGCATAACGACTAGCGCGCGCACAGCCCAAGTTGTAACCCCGACACTGACAGGTGGAATGATGACTGACCTTCGCCCTGAAACGCTCTCCGTCCACGCCGGATGCGAGCCTGATCCGCATTCCAAGGCCCGTATCACGCCGATTTACCAGACGAGCTCCTATGTCTTCGACAGCGCAGAACATGCCGCTGACCTATTTGCCCTTAAGGCTTTCGGGAACATTTATTCGCGGATTTCAAACCCAACCAACGATGTGCTCGAAGCCAAAATCACCGCGCTTGAAGGCGGCGTCGGTGCGCTTGCATGCGGCTCAGGCCATGCCGCGCAGTTGCTGGCGTTCCACACGCTTATGGAGCCGGGCTGCAACATTGTAGCGGCGAACAAGCTCTATGGTGGCTCGCTCAACCAACTCGGCGAAGCGATAAAGAAGTTCGGTTGGGAAGCGCGCATCATAGACACGGACGACCTCGATGCGCTGCGCAGCGCGATCGATGATAAAACGCGCGTGGTGTTTATCGAAAGCCTCGCAAATCCGGGCGGCGTCGTGAGCGACATTGAGGCGATTGCGGACATCGCGCATGAAGCAGGCGTGCCGTTGATGGTCGATAACACCATGGCCACTCCCGCGCTGTGCCGCCCGTTCGAGCATGGCGCAGACATCGTGGTCCACTCGGCGACCAAGTTCTTGAATGGCCACGGCAACGCGATCGGCGGGTTACTGGTGGATTCGGGCAATTTCGACTGGAAAGCGCATGGCGATAAGTTTCCATCCATGACACAGCCGAGCGGTTCCTATCACGGGGCAGTCCTGGTCGATGCGCTGGCCGAGATTGGGCCTATCGCGTTCATTACGAGCTGCCGCGTGCATGGCCTGCGCGACCTTGGTCCTGCACTTGCTCCGATGAATGCGTTCCTCGCGCTGACAGGTATGGAGACGCTGCATCTCAGGATGGAGCGTCACTGCTCTAACGCGCAGGCGCTCGCTGAATGGCTCACCGAGCAAGAGCAGGTTGCCTGGGTAAGTTACGCTGGTTTGCCCGATGATCCTTACCATACCCACGCGGTTAAGTATCTCGGCGGCAAGGGCGGGGCAGTGTTCACGTTCGGCCTTAAAGGCGGCTATGAGGCTGGCGTAAAGCTCGTGTCGAATGCCAAGCTGTTCAGCCATTTGGCGAATATTGGCGATACGCGTTCGCTGATTATCCATCCGGCATCGACCACTCACAGTCAGCTATCCGAAGACGAATTGATAGCCGCCGGGGCTGGCCCGGATGTCGTGCGGGTATCTGTCGGGATCGAGCATATCGAGGACATTAAGGCTGATCTTGCTCAGGGGCTTGCCAACCTTGGCTAGAAGAGATGCGCAATGACCGCTTTCTGGGCGATGTTACTGTTGGCCGGTGGAGCTGATGCTACCCCGCCAAACCCTGATTGGAACTGCAACGATCCCCAGGCGCAACAGGAAATGAACTGGTGCGCAGCACGGGACTACCAAGCGGCTGACGACGCGCTCAACGCGCAGTGGATACTAACCGCTGATCGCATGAAAGCGCGCGATGCAAGCCTCACGAAGTATCAGCCTGATGGCGATGGTCGCCCGGGCTATTTCGAAACTCTGCTTGAAGCTCAACGCGCGTGGTTGACCTATCGCGATGCGCATTGCCGGGCCGATGGATTTTATGCGCGTGGCGGGAGTCTTGAGCCGCTGTTAGTCGCAACCTGCAAGACTGCGCTTACGAAAACGCGCACTGATGAGCTGCGCGATCTCGCAAGCGCGCCTGACTGACAAGCAATTGCGATAGGTTGATCGGTACTCGTGAGGGCGGCATAGGGCGGCAACGTCTATTTCCCGAAACCCGGAGACTGTGCTTGTTTTCCAAAATTCTGATTGCCAATCGCGGCGAGATTGCCTGCCGGGTTATCACTACTGCACGCAAAATGGGGATTGCGACTGTCGCAGTTTATTCCGACGCCGATGCGCGTGCGCCATTCGTCGCCATGGCCGATGAAGCTTTGAATATCGGGCCAGCGCCAGCCGCTGAGAGCTATCTGCTTCCCGAAAAAATCATCGTTGCATGCAAGGAAAGCGGCGCTGAAGCGGTGCATCCCGGTTATGGTTTTTTGTCGGAACGCGCCAGTTTTGTCGACGCGCTCCAAGCCGAGGGAATAGCGTTTATCGGCCCGCCAGCCTCAGCGATCGCAGCGATGGGCGACAAGATCGAATCCAAGAAGATCGCGCGCGAGGCCGGGGTCAATGTCGTGCCGGGCTTCGTCGGTGAGATTGACGGCACCGACCATGCCGTGACCATTGCCAACGACATCGGGTATCCGGTGATGATGAAGGCCTCTGCTGGCGGCGGGGGTAAAGGCATGCGGCTCGCCTATAGCGAGACAGATGTGCGCGAGGGCTTTGAAAGCGTTCAGCGCGAAGGCCTGAACTCCTTCGGCGATGACCGCGTCTTTATTGAGAAGTTCATCGAGAACCCGCGACATATCGAAATCCAAATCCTTGGAGATACGCACGGTAACATTCTTTATCTCAATGAGCGCGAATGTTCGATCCAGCGGCGCCACCAAAAGGTCGTCGAAGAAGCACCGTCGCCATTCGTTACGCCAGCCATGCGTAAAGCGATGGGAGAGCAATGCGTCGCGCTGTCTCGCGCGGTGGGATATCATTCGGCAGGCACGGTTGAACTGATTGTCAGCGGTGCCGATCCGACTGGTGAGAGCTTCTACTTCCTTGAGATGAATACACGGCTGCAAGTGGAGCACCCCGTGACCGAAGCGATCACCGGGATTGATTTGGTCGAACAGATGATCCGTGTGGCGGCCGGCGAAGAACTGTCTCTGAAGCAAGATGACATCGGGATCGATGGCTGGGCGATCGAAAACAGAGTCTATGCCGAAGATCCCTATCGCGGGTTCTTACCGTCAACAGGCCGCCTGGTGCGCTATCAACCGACAGTGCCAGGCTGGAGTGACGATGAGCATGTTGGCGGCAGAGCGCGCCGCGGGACCGCGCATGGGCCCGGCGGTATTAGGGTTGATGATGGCGTCTTTGAAGGCGGCGAAGTCAGCATTTTCTACGATCCGATGATTGCCAAACTCATCACCTGGGCGCCGTCGCGCGACGAGGCGGCTGATCTACAAATAGAAGCGCTCGACCGGTTCGAGATTAAAGGCCTTGGACATAATGTCGATTTCCTAAGCGCGATCATGCAGCACGAACGCTTCAGGTCAGGCGAGCTCACCACTGGTTTTATAGCTGAAGAATACCCTGACGGGTTTACCGGGGCGCCAGTAAGCGAGGATTTCACACGTATGCTTGCAGCGATCTGTGCTGGCAACGAATTCACGTGGCAAGCGCGCGCTCGGAGAATTTCAGGCCAGTTGGACGGCGCCGAGCCTGTGACAAGCGAATGGTTAGTTAAGCTTGGCGATAGTCGGTACAAGGTGGTGCTGGGAGAAGGTCATGCGATGGTCGATGGCGTGCGCGTCGACGGTCATTGCAACTGGCTTCCCGGTATGCGCTTTGCTGAAGCAACCACTTCACCTGATGGGGTGGGGGGAATGCGCTATGGCCTGTTGGTTGAACGCGAAGGCAATCATTGGCTTGTTACAACCCGCGGAGCCTCTCACAGGGCTTTGGTTCTCCCGTTCGCGCTCAGCAACCACGAAAGCTTGATGATTGAAAAGGAACCGCCGGACCTTTCCAAGATGTTGATCTGTCCTATGCCGGGCATGCTCGTTTCGTTGCATGTAAGCGAAGGCGATGAGGTCCAGCCGGGTCAGCCCCTCGCGACTGTCGAAGCGATGAAGATGGAAAACATCCTGCGTGCAGAAAAAGCTGGCACGATTGCGAAAATCAACGCCATAGAAGGCGAGAGCCTCGCGGTGGATGCGGTGATCCTTGAACTGGATTGATTAAGAGGGAAAGTGATCTTGCAGGTTGCACGCTTTTTCAGCGCAGACTTGTTAATCGAATCTCTTAAGGAAATCAAAATAGACCCCGATAGTATTTTATTGTGCGGAGAGCGCTGAATCCTGCAACAGTATTTACCCTAATACTTTCTTACAATTACGGAGTTGCGCCTAGAGCCTTTCCGCTAGCCTTTCTAAAAGACTTGATGGATCATACCACTAACGAATCGATGGGATCGCGATTTGGGTTTGAAGGGTTTGGTTGTGGCACGTACAGGTACTGGATATTTCGACCGGCGCGGTAATTATCACAAGTCAGCGCGCGATGCGACGTTAAGCGATTTGGCCGCGCTCCTCGGGCAGATCGGAGATGGCGAGAGTCTCGCTCCAGGTATTGCCCAAACCATTTTTGAACGGCGCAGCGAGATTGAGCGGCTTTATGCTGAGCACGATGTAATGCTCTCTCAAAGCGAAACCGACTTGCCGGGCAACGTCGCTAACATCTCGGGCAAAGTAGCACAGCTACCCAATCGTCCGAGCACTTAAGAGATCAGCATCACAGCCATAATGGCTTTAACATTGCGGGCGGCCTAGTTCACCGTCCAGAAATGCGGCGACATCGTCGAGTGCAACATCGCGTGCCAAATAAGCATCGCCTAATTCATGAAGCAGCAGAAATGGCAGCGAACCCCGCTCCATTTTTTTATCATGCCGCATATGGTCAACCAAAGTTGCACCATTGCAATTGAGTTCCAGCGACGCCAGCACACTCGGCAGGCCCGCCGCTGCAATCGCGCGTTGCGCGCGGTCAGCATCGGAAGCGCTGAGCGAGCCGTGCTGGGCTGAGTACTTAGCGGCTAAGACCATGCCGAGAGCGACCGCTTCTCCATGGAGCAGACGCTGCGAGTAGCCGGTCTCCGCTTCGAGTGCATGCCCGAAAGTGTGCCCTAGATTGAGCAGGGCGCGTTTGCCCGACGTCTCAAGTTCGTCCTCAGCGACAATTCGGGCTTTCGCGCGAATGCTTGTGGCAATGGCATGGGTGAGTGCTGCTGGCTCACGCGCCAAAACCGCTGGCCCATGTTCTTCTAGCCAAGCGAAGAATTGCGCATCTCCGAGCAAGCCATATTTCAAAACCTCGGCAAAGCCTGCGCGCATCTCGCGATCGGGGAGCGTGTCTAGTACTAAGGGATCGATCAAGACGGCCGAGGGCTGGTGAAACGCGCCGATCAGATTTTTGCCTGCGGCTGTGTTGATCGCGGTTTTCCCGCCAACCGAACTATCCACCTGAGCCAGCAATGTGGTCGGGATCTGAACAAACCCGCACCCCCGTTTGGTAACCGCACAAGCAAATCCGGCAAGATCACCGATCACTCCGCCGCCAAGCGCAAAGACGTGATCGCTCCGCGTTACCTCAAGCTTAAGCAACCAGCCAGTCAGGCGTTCAAGGACTTCCCAGCTTTTGGCCGCTTCGCCTGGTTCTGCGACAAACCACTCGGCTCTTGCTCCGCCTTGACTTAGTGCTGCGCTGATCGGCTCTTGAAAAAGGTCATGCGTGCTTTTGTCCGCCACAAAGGGCACACCGCGTGCGCCATAGGGTTCGTAGTAATCGCGTGCCCGCTCGGCGAAGTGTTCCAGCACGCAGCCGCGTTCAATCAGGACATCATAACTGCGTCCTGCCAGCTCAACGGGGATCATCTCACACATAGTCATCCAAGCCACCGGTCGATCTCATGGATGATAGCTTTAGCCGTGTCGGTGTGCGGGCCATCTTCGCTGACAACATGCACTTGGGCTTTGGCATACTCCTGCTCACGCTCAGCAAGCAGGCGGGCCAGGATTTCTCTGGGATTGCCGTTGCGCAGTAGCGGCCGAGTATTTCGGCGCGACGTGCGCTCCACCAGTGTGTCGATGTCGCATGAGATCCAAACCGCGATGGCTTGTTCAAGAATCAGCGCTCGGGTTGCCGGATCTATAAACGCTCCTCCACCAGTCGCGATCACGCCGCTACGTTCAGAGATAAGGCGGGCGATGACTCGCCGCTCGCCGTCGCGAAAATAGCTTTCGCCGAATTCGTCGAAGATCTCGCCCACTGTCCGCTGCGCAGCTGCTTCGATCGCGTCATCAGCATCGACAAATTCTCGACCGAGCAACGCTGCGAGCCGCCTGCCAACGGTCGATTTGCCGACGCCCATTAAGCCGATCAAGACGACTGGGCGATCAATCCGCGCCGCGATCCGGTTGATCTCACTTGTGTCCAAAGCAATCTGCTCAGTCATTGCCGCTTGGCCTATAGATGGGCTAGAGCGCGCGCAATATGGCAAACGCATTGCGGATCAATCTGGGAGGAAAGCCCAAACCTGAGATCAAGTCCGAGCGGACGAGCCATCGCAGACGTGGTCGACTTGTTCTTTACACGCTCATCTTGCTCGTCGGACTGGTTGTTGCCGCGTATATCGACGGCGGGGAAGAGCCGATCCATCCGATTGAGCAAGCTGTCGATCTGCCGCAAAGGGACACAAAGAAACAATGATCCGGCCTATGCATTGGTTCGGCTCGATTGCAGCAATCGGGCTCGTTGGAGCCTCGTCTGGTGCGTTTGTCGCCGAGCTTGCACGCGCCCAGGAAGCGCCGGAATCCTTACTGCCGCCCGGCTTTGATGATCCGGCGCCGACGCCAAGCCCCACTCCAAGCGCCGTGCCAGATCCAGCGCCGACGGTCGCTCCGCCTGCTACGACACCGGGAACTGCACCGCCAGAGGCGCCTTCTGCAAGCCCCGCCTTGCCCAGCACACCAGGTGCCTTGCCTGCCGTACCGCAGATTTCGGATGAAGAGCTTGCCGGGGTTCCTTCGATAGAAGAGCTTGAGGCATTATCAACCGACCAGCTGGATGATCTGCTGGGGTTAAAGCCTGAATTCGACATCCCGCCTGCTGCGCGTCGTTCGCTTGGGCAAGTTGGCCTGATCGCGCCGTCCGAAGGTGGCTTCCCGATCGGTTCGCTCGCAAACCAACCGGCATCCTTAGTGCGGGCTGCGCTGGCGGGTACGAAAGGCGAGATGGTCTCTCGCTGGGGTCACATTCTATTGCGTCGTGCCTTAGCCAGCCGTCTTGCTGCGCCTGAAGGAATGAACCCAGTCGAATTTGCAGCTTTGCGAACGGGCGTTCTCAACGAGTTGGGCGAGTTCGCAGCCGCGCGGGCGATGGTGCAAGATATTGATACCGGCAATTGGAATGCCGCGCTGACCGACGAAGCGCTGCAGGCCTATATCGCCTCGGGCGACTTTGTTGGCATTTGCCCTGCTGTGCGGCTGAATGCAGGCGGAGAACGCGACGATCCGCAATGGGCGATGCTGCAAGCGATCTGTAATGCTTATGCCGGCGAAAGCGTCTTGGCCGGATCGCAGCTTGACAGGCTGCTTGGTGAAGAGGTCGCCCCTGAAATCGATGTGCTGCTCGCGCTTCGTTATGCCGGAGCCGCAGGGCGCGGTCGGCGCGGAGTAGAGATAGAATGGGACGGCGTAGAGACGCTGAGCCCGTGGCGGTTTTCGCTTGCTAATGCAGTTGGGGAAACGGTGCCTGACGGCTTGCTGGACGCCGCTATAACCGGGGACCAAGGCCGTTATTACACTCAAGCAGGCGCCGCCGCCGCTATGCTTCCGCTCAGTGCGCGAGCGGATCTCGCTAGTCAGGCTTCGCGGGACGGGGTCTTTTCAGCGCGAGCGATGGTCGATCTATACAGCTCGATCTATGCTGACCAAGGCAGCGATCCCGCTGTTGCTGGACGTGCAGAACTGCTGCGTCAGGCTTATATCGGCCTGCGCCCGGCTACCCGGCTCAATGCAATGCAGCAATTGTGGGATCGGGAAGAGGGAGCAGATCAGCGTTTTGCAGCTTATATTCTCACAGCGTACGCCGCGGCACGGATCTCGCCTTCAGCAGACTTATCGGCTGAGGCTAATGAACTGATTACCTCAATGCTCACCGCGGGGCTTGATCGTGACGCCACCGCATGGCGCAACGTAGTTGAGCCGGGATCGTTGGCTTGGGCGCAAGTGGCGTTGGTCCGCGCGGAAGCAGCGAATGCACCGCGCGAGACGATTGAAGACTTTATTGCAAGTGCCGGCAGCGGACAGCAGCGCAAGGCTGCGTTCCTGATCGCGGGTCTTGGCGCTTTAGAGCGGATCGGCAGATCAGATTTTGATGATCTTGCGAGTGATTTGGAGCTTGGCTTGTCCCGAGAGACGCGCTGGACGCAAATGATCACGCGCGCTGCCGACGTTAACAATCCGGCCTTGGTGGTGCTTCTAGCCGGGCTCGGGATGCAAGGCGATAGCTGGCGGCAAATGACACCGCTGCATCTTTTTCATGTTGTACGTGCGCTCAATCAAGTCGGTTTGAGCGCTGAGGCGCGTTTGATCGCAGCTGAAGCTGTTGCCCGCGGCTAAGCTTGGCTTACACAGTCTTGCTATGTCCCCTGCGGCTCAGGCATTTCTGGAGATGGTCGCCGTAGAACGTGGCGCATCAGGCAACACGCTGGCAGCTTACACCCGCGATTTGGCTGGCGCAGAGGCTGCAATCGGTGATTTGGCTCATGCTTCCCGCGCAAAAGTCGCGCAGTTGTCGGAGCATTGGGCAAAGCTTGCTCCTTCAAGTGTGGCGAGGAAAGCATCGGCTTTGCGGCAGTTCTTTGGCTTTGCGGTCGATGAAGGTTGGCGTGAGGATGACCCGTCGGGCGCTTTGCCGGCTCCGCGTGCGCGAAGGCCACTTCCGAAAATCCTAAGCCACCAGCAAATCGAAGCGCTGTTTGAATGTGCTGAAAAGGCGGCATCGAGTGGCAGACCGGCAGCGGTGCGCCAGTTGGTTCTACTCGAATTGCTTTATGGTTCAGGTCTTCGGGCAACTGAGTTGGTGTCGCTCCCGCTGAGCGCGGTCCCGCGTGACGCGCCGCTTCTCAATGTCGTTGGCAAAGGTGGTGGGCAGCGCATCGTGCCAATCAGCGAACGCGCGAGAGAGGCGCTTGCGCAGTGGCTGATAGTGCGCGCGTCGGAACCAGCCTCGCGGTTCGTGTTCCCGTCGAGGGGAAAAGCGGGACATCTGACGCGAGTTCGCTTGTTCCAGCTGCTCAAACAGCTTGCCGTAAAGTCGGGGATTGATCCTGCTGCCATCAGCCCGCATGTTCTACGCCATGCCTTTGCGACACATTTGCTTGAGGGCGGAGCTGATCTGCGCGTGCTCCAAATGCTGCTTGGTCATGCTGATATAGCCACTACGCAAATCTACACCCATGTCGATGCCGCGCGCCTGGTCGAATTGGTCAATGCGCGTCATCCCCTGGCCAAGCGCAAGGCTTGATTCGCGCGATGAGAGGTTAATTCCAGAGCAGGGACACAAGCGGCTTCGCTCTTGCTCAGCGCTACGCATCGGACTAGCGCCACCGCATGATTACCTATCTCGAGTTCGAGAAGCCGATCGAAAGCCTCGAAGAACGGATTGCCGAATTGCGCGGGGTCGATGCGCATCATGCGGTTGATGTTGCTGGTGAAATTGCGCGCCTCGAAGCGAAAAGTGCAGAATTGCTTGCGAGCACCTACGCTTCGCTCACGCCGTGGCAGAAGACTCAAGTCGCACGGCATCCCTCGCGCCCGCACTTTCGCGATTATGTCGAGCACGTGTTTACCGACTTCATGCCGCTTGGTGGAGACCGCCTGTTTGGCGATGATCTTGCCATTATGGGCGGTTTTGCACGTTTGGGTGATCGCCGGGTGATGCTGATCGGACATGAGAAAGGCCATGATACTCAGACGCGGATCAAGCACAATTTCGGAATGGGCAAACCGGAAGGGTATCGCAAAGCCATCCGCCTGATGGAGCTTGCCGGCCGGTTCGGCCTGCCGGTCGTGACCTTGGTTGATACCTCCGGCGCGTTTCCAGGTATTGAAGCGGAAGAGCGGGGCCAAGCTGAAGCGATCGCGCGCTCAACCGAGGCTTGCCTTGCTTTGCCAGTGCCGATGGTGGCGGTCGTCGTTGGAGAAGGTGGGTCAGGCGGTGCAGTGGCGTTGGCTAGTGCAGAGCGTGTGTTGATGCTGGAGCATGCGGTCTATTCTGTGATTTCGCCAGAAGGATGCGCGTCAATCCTTTGGCGCACGTCAGAGAAAGCTCCTGAAGCAGCGCAAGCGATGAAAGTGACAGCGCAGCACTTGAAGCGGCTCAAAGTAATTGACCGGATCGTCAAGGAGCCAGCCGGCGGGGCACACCGCGATATTCCGGGAATGGCGCGAAATCTCAACCAAGCACTCACTCAAGAGCTCGACGCCATGGCAGATGTCCCACCGGAAACGCTCATTCGCCTGCGAGAGGAGCGGTTTCTGCAATTGGGCGGTTAGTCCGCTCGCTTGAAGGTAAAATCGTGTGCTTTGGGCTTGCCCGAAGGACCTCGTTAACGATAGCTTATCTCAAAACGCACCGGTTAGGCTCATGGGAGAGCGCATGCGAAACTTCAGGCAGCGGATCAAATTGGCCAGCACCGGACTAGTGGCATTAGCTTTAGCAAGCTGCACTGCCGGCGGTCCAATTCCGTCAGCTTCGACCCCGATCACCGCGGCAGAAGCGCAGCAAGGCGCGAACTATCACCCGCAATTGCTCGCAGAGTTCGGTGGGGCGATGAGCGGTCCTCAAGCGGCTTACGTCGAGCAGGTCGGCAAAAACATCGCCGCCTATTCGCAATTGGGCAACGCCCGAGAAAGCTTCAACGTGACGCTGTTGAATAGCTCGGTCAACAATGCGTTCGCAGTCCCGGGCGGCTACATCTACACCACGCGCCAACTGGTCGCGTTGATGGACAATGAAGCTGAGTTAGCCGCAGTTTTGGGCCACGAAGTTGGTCATGTCGCAGCCCGTCATTCGGAGCGTCGCCAGCGAAAGGCACAACGCAATTCAATACTTGGAGTTCTCGGCGCAATCGGTAGCTCGGTTTTGCTCGGCGATAGCCAGATCGGCAATGTGTTAACGCGCGGTGCGCTGCAAGCGCCTCAGTTCCTTACGTTGGCCTATTCTCGCGAACAAGAAGAAGAAGCCGACAGATTGGGTATCGATTATCTTAGTCGGGCAAACTACGATCCGCAGGCGATGGGCGACCTGCTCGAGCGCTTGACACAGCAAAACGACCTAGAGGCGCGCTTGCAGGGGCGCGAAAGCGCGCGACCGCCTGTGTGGGCCAGCACTCATCCCGAACCGGTAGCACGCGTCAGATTAGCGCGCTCGTATGCGAGCCAAAAACCAGGCTCGATGACAAACCGCGACACGTTTTTGTCCCGAATTGATGGAATGATCTATGGCGACGATCCTGAGCAGGGGGTGATCCAAGGCAACCAGTTTATCCATCCCAAGCTGCTGCTAGCCTTCACGGCGCCACAGGGCTTTTATATGGTCAACAGCACACGCGCGGTGAGCATTAACGGGCAAAGTGGTCAGGCGCAGCTATCGCTCGGGCCATATGCCGGCGATCTTGATAGCTATGTACGCCAGCAGTTCGCTGCGCTTGGTGGGGAAAACAGTCGGATAGCCCCAAACAGCATCGAGCGCACCAGCGTTAACGGGCTTCAAGCTGCTTATGGCACGACACGGGTTAACAATGGCAGCGGTCAGGTCGATCTTGTAGTGTTCGCTTATGAGTTTGCGCCTAACCGGGCGTATCACTTCTCAGCAATCACTCCGGTCGGAGGGTCGGCTACATTTGCGTCCATGTTCCAGTCGATGCGCCGGATCAGCTCTGCAGAAGCCGCGCAAGTGGTGCCGAGGCGGATCGATGTAGTGACCGTGCAGCGCGGCGATAGTGTAAGCAGCCTCGCGCGGCGGATGGCATATGATCAGGCACGCGAGGAACGTTTTCGAGTGCTGAATGGGATGGGTCCAAACGATCAGCTGGTTGCCGGACGCAAGGTCAAGCTGGTGGTATCGGGGCGCTAGCTTTCGCGCTTGCAGGTCCGAGTTTCGAAGTCATCTGCACAAAAGAAAAGCGGCGGGGCTGGGCCCCGCCGCTTTCCTGTTTGTGAAGTCGAGTGACTTAGGCCGTCGGAGTGGTCGAACCCTTAGCAACTTCAACAGCAACGTTGTTGAACGTGCCACCAAGGTTGTTACCGAGGGTGCCCATGGCAGTGATCGCAGCAACAGCGATCAGAGCAGCGATGAGGCCGTATTCGATGGCGGTTGCGCCTTGCTCGTCACGGAGCATTTTGTTGATGAAGGTCATTGATAGTCTCCTGGTTTAGTCTTCGGTACCCGTTGCCCATCCAAAACTTTTACGAACAGACAAACACTCACTTAAGCGCCAGCTCTTGAAAAATTCCTAACTTGCAATCTTTCAAAAACCTTAACTCCCCTGTGCTTTATTTGATGCGTCCATCACGTTACCCCACATGCTGGTGTTTTCATTCGCAACAGCTTGAAAAGCACCAACCGCGGCGATCACGATCAGACTCACAATCAGGGCGTATTCAACTGCGGTGGCACCTTTTTGGTCGCCTCCAAGTTGCTTTAGGACATTCGTCAAAATCATGGCGGTCATCCGTTGTTACGTTCCTGACAACTTCGAAAATCGCCTCCACGGGTTAAGAAAAGGTTGATCGGATCATCAAAGCTGGAAAAAAATCCGACAGCGGCGCTCGTAATCTCCTTGTGGTCGCGGCCGCGCTAAAGCGGGCGGATGACCGCTGGCTGATGCATCGTCGACCTGCGGGCAAGCCGCACGCCGGACTATGGGAGTTTCCTGGTGGCAAGGTAGAACTGTCTGAAATTCCAGTAAAAGCCTTGATAAGGGAGTTGTCAGAAGAGCTCGGTATCGAAATCGAAACAGGCGCTTGTATTCCATCGTGCTTTGCTGAAAGCAGGCCTCAATCAGGGGAACCGGGCATTGTCATCCTGCTTTACAAAGTGGAGCGTTGGACAGGCGAGCCGCAAGCATTGGAAGGCGGGGAAATCGCCTGGTACACCCCTGAGAAAATCGCAAAGTTAGCCAAACCGCCGCTGGATGAGTCGCTTGCAGCTAATTTGTTTGGTCGAACTTGAGATTATTTCGTCCGGTTGAGCGCTGTGATCAAGCTTAGGGATTGCCAACCTTCAAGTGTCGCCCTATGTGCCGCGGCTCACGCGCGCCAGTAGCTCAGCTGGATAGAGTACCTGACTACGAATCAGGCGGTCGGAGGTTCGAATCCTTCCTGGCGCGCCAAGAAAGCCCATCCTCAATAAGGGTGGGCTTTTTTGGTTGGCTTGCCAAAGATCGCCATTCAGGACGATCTGCAAACCGGTTGTGTGGCTTTTGGGGATGTAATCTTCTGGAAAGCCCCTATGTAGGGTCGGGCGGAGAATTCCTGAGCATAATGCAAGTGTTACGCCGCGTGCAGTTGGCTAGATGCAATCTGCGCAAGTATCGGAACGCTCGCAAGGTTAAGGGTTTCTTACCGGTGGGATCATCAAACGGACGGGGAGGGCCATGCACCAGGTCCACCTTTGGCAATAGAAAGACTTGCTACGATGAACTACCTTAATGTGCATGACGATGAATTCGACCCCGACAACCCTCTGAACAAGCCCGATGTACCTGAAGATGTGCAAGATGCTGTGCGCACAATCCTGCGCTGGGCAGGTGACGATCCGACGCGCGAAGGCTTGATTGATACGCCTAAAAGAGTTGGACGCGCTTGGCTTGAGTATTGCCGTGGAAACCAGGAAGATCCGGCGATTCATCTCAGCCGGATATTCGAGGAAGTAGGCGGCTACGAAGAGATCGTGCTGCTGAAAGATATTCCGTTTCAGTCGCATTGCGAACATCATATGGCGCCGATCACGGGCAAAGCGCATATCGCTTACCTGCCTGACAAAAAAGTGGTCGGCATCTCAAAGCTCGCCCGGGTCCTGCATGGGTTTGCTAATCGACTGCAGGTCCAGGAACGGCTTACTGCGGAAGTTGCGCAGTGTATCTGGGACAATCTTGAACCGCGCGGGGTCGCGGTTGTGATAGAAGCGGAACACGGATGCATGACTGGCCGGGGCGTCAAGGTCCATGAAGTCGAAATGCTGACCAGCCGGATGATGGGCTGCTTCCTCGAAGATCATCGCAGCCGCAAAGAAGTGATGAGCTTGATGGGCTATTGATCGGTTGATCTGGCTCTGCGTCTGCCTGACCGCGTAATTTGACGAACCCGGCGTTTACGCTGCACCGTGACCTTGCGTCGTCACTTCAATAGAGTAGCGTAACGTTGGGATTGCCTACGAACAGGAGACCATCATGGCGCGATTTGACCGAGCCACTCTTCCCCCTACCGTTTTGCTTTGTACAGTCATGGCTGGATGCGGCAGTGAATCTGCTTCCGACACCACGGCGGCATCTGGCCCGGAGCCAGCTGTAATCGATGAGCGCCAAGCCAATTTCGAAAAGATTGGCGACAGCTTCAAGGCAATCCGAGGGCAACTTGAAGGAGGCAATCCCGACTTTGCTGCAATCGAGAATGCGGCCACTCAAATGAACGCAGCGGCCATCGCAACCAAAGAACAGTTTCCCGAAGGCACATCTGTTGATGATGGCTGGGATACCGAAGCCCTTACGACGATCTGGGAGAAGCCCGACGAATTCACGGAGGCTAATCAGGCTCTCTTAGATGCCAGTGCGCAGATGATAACGCTTGCTCAAAACGGTGATGCTGAAGCGGTCGGAGGACAGGTGGGAGCTGTGGGTAGCTCTTGTAAGGGTTGTCACGACAACTTCCGGCTCGAGACAGATTGAGCCGAGCGTGTCTGGGGAACGGCCAGCGTTAGCGCCGGGTCATTCTGTCCGCGTATGGGATATACCAGTTCGGCTCACCCACTGGAGCTTTGCGTTACTTGTTCCCGCTTTATGGTGGTCGGCAGAGAATTCTCAGTGGGTTCTTCACAAGCGTTTTGGCATAGCGCTACTCGGGCTTCTCGTGTTTCGCCTTTTGTGGGGTTTGTTCGGCACAAAGACAGCAAAGTTTACGTCGTTTGTGCGCGGCCCAAAAGCTGTGTTCGAATACCTGCGCGGAAAGTCTGGCGGTGCGGTAGAAAAGATTGGCCATAGCCCCCTCGGGGCGCTCAGTGTCCTAGCTTTGCTTGCGGCAATGGCGGTGCAGGTCGGCACAGGTCTGTTTGCAGGCGACCCCTATGACGGTGCAACCGGACCGCTCAATTCGCTGGTTGGAGTTCTGACTGCTGATGCCTTGACCGACTGGCATGAATGGTTTGTTTACGTGGTGCTTGGTCTGGCTGCCTTTCACCTCAGCGCGATCGCATTCTATTTGATAGTCAAGCAGAATGATCTGGTCAGCCCGATGCTATCAGGCAGCAAGCTTGTCCGCGGCTCGGTCGAAGCGAACGAACCTACTCCTTTGGTCAGGTTCGTTGCGGTGGCGGCGATCGCTGCGTCTTTCACGGTATGGATCGCAAACGGCGCGCCGCCCTTAAGCTAGCTGAACGTCGCTCCGTTAAAATGCTTTTGATGCTGCGTTTTGAGTAGAGCGCGCTCAAAGCTGACCGAGCATATGTTCAGCGCTCGAGACTTTAAAATCGCCCGGGGCCTCGACATTGAGTTGTTCGACCACACCGTCATTGACCACCATCGAATAACGCTGTGCGCGCTTGCCCATGCCGAACCCTGAGGCGTCCATTGTAAGTCCGAGTCCTTCCGCGAACTCGCCATTGCCGTCAGCCAGCATCGTGATGTCGTCAGAGCCAGCCGCCTGGTTCCAAGCGCCCATAACGAACGCATCGTTCACCGCGGTGCCAACGATCTCGTCTACACCCTTAGCCTTAAGGTCGCCTGCTTTCTCGACAAAGCCAGGTAAGTGCTGAGCGGAACAGGTCGGTGTGAAAGCGCCTGGAACGCAAAACAGTGCGACTTTCTTGCCGGCGAAATACTCTGCTGACTGGACTTGAGCTGGTCCTTCAGCGGTCGCTTTCACGAGCGTCACATCAGGGAGTTTATCGCCTACAGCAATTGTCATTCTTTGGTTCCTTTCAGCTAGGAAGACTCGCAGAAAGATATAAAGCGCCACGGAATTGGAGCAAGATTTAGAGATATAAAGAATACTCTATATTTGCCTCTGATGGGCGCCAGCGCTACGGGCACAGCAACACGCGTTTTTATGCAGGAGACAGGCCATGGCCACCGCAATCGCAAACCCTGAATACATCATCAAAGATATTGGTCTCGCGCAGTTCGGGCGCGACGAGATTGCGATCGCCGAAACCGAAATGCCGGGCTTGATGGCGCTGCGCGAGGAATATGGCGCTGCGCAGCCGCTCAAAGGTGCACGGATCACCGGTTCGCTCCATATGACGATCCAGACGGCTGTGTTGATTGAGACTTTGGTCGCGCTCGGTGCAGAGGTGCGCTGGGCGACTTGCAATATCTTTTCGACGCAGGACCACGCCGCCGCTGCAATTGCCGATCAAGGCATTCCGGTGTTTGCGATAAAAGGCGAAACGCTTGCCGATTATTGGGACTATGTCGGTCGGATCTTCGACTGGTCGACGGAAGCGGACCCCGATCTCACCGCCAATATGATCCTCGATGATGGGGGCGATGCCACCATGTTCGCGCTATGGGGCGCGCGGGTAGAGGCAGGCGAAGAACTCCCTGCGCCTGCTAACGCTGAAGAAATCGAGTTTCAGCGCGCGCTCAAAGCCTTCGTTGGCGAAAGACCGGGCTACCTGACAAAGAGCGTTCAGAACATCAAAGGTGTTTCCGAAGAGACGACCACTGGTGTGATGCGGCTTTATCAGATCGCTAAACAAGGCAAGCTTCCTTTCCCGGCGATCAACGTCAATGACAGCGTGACCAAGTCGAAATTCGACAATCTTTACGGTTGCAAAGAATCGCTCGTTGACGCGATCCGCCGCGCGACCGACGTTATGCTAGCGGGCAAAGTTGCTTGCGTTGCTGGATACGGCGATGTCGGCAAAGGGTCTGCTGCGAGCCTTCGCGATGGCGGTGCCCGCGTGATGGTAACCGAGATCGACCCGATCTGCGCACTTCAAGCGGCCATGGACGGCTACGAAGTGGTCTCAATGGACGAAGCGACGAAGCGCGCTGACATCTTCGTCACCGCTACCGGCAACGAAGATGTGATCACCGGCGAGCACATGAAAGCCATGAAGAACATGGCGATTGTGTGCAATATTGGTCATTTCGACAGCGAAATTCAGATCTCTGCACTCGACAATTACGAGTGGAAGGAAATCAAGGAAGGGACTGATATGGTCACTTTCCCTGAAGGCAAATCGCTCCTGATCCTTGCTAAGGGTCGCTTGGTGAACCTCGGTTGCGCGACCGGCCACCCAAGCTTTGTGATGAGCGCAAGCTTTACTAATCAGACGCTGGCGCAGATTGAGCTATTCACTAAGGCCGATGAATACGAGAACGATGTCTACGTTCTGCCGAAGCATCTCGATGAAAAGGTTGCCGCGTTGCACCTTGAGAAGCTGGGTGTGGAGCTCACGAGGCTCTCGCAGAAGCAGGCCGATTATATTGGCGTTCCAGCTGAAGGCCCGTTCAAGCCGGATCATTATCGCTATTGATCCGACTTTGTGCGGGGACGCACCCAGCAGCCGAGCTACAGGCTTCAAGATCGCTGAAACTCGTGCAGCTTTCGCAGCTTGGGCCGTTGCATAGCAAGCGTGTGCAGCATAGCTGACGTTTCATGCAATTGACGCCTCTTGCTGTCTCTTTGATCGGGCTACTGCTGGCCGCATGGACGACCTTCGCGGCCATCGCGATTGTGCGCGCCAATGGCAAAGCCCGGCGCAGCACCGCGCTTGAGACTTCGGTAAGGCGCATGCAGCACATGCTTGAGGTGGCTCCAGCAGTGCCGCTGCTGGTGCGTGTCGATGGAAGAATTGAAGGACCGGTGCGTCTGGCCCGCTGGCTTGGGCTTGAAGCGTTGCCCGAATATCTAAGCGAACTCGGCGATCCGGCTGCTCGCCCCGAGGGTTCAGGCCTTGCACCTGAGCAAGTTGAAACCTTAAGCGATGCCATAAGCCGCACACAGAAGACCGCTGCGCCCTTTCACTTGGCGCTCACGCCGCCCCAATCCAATCGCAGTCTGGCGTTTCATGGAGCGCTTGCGGACCCACAAGTATCGCCGGGCGGGGCGGCGCTGATCTGGGTGTTCGACTTTACCGAAAGCGAAGATGAGTTGTCGCTTCTGCGTGCTTCTGCAGCCCGAGCGGAAAAGGACTTTGCAGCGCTGGTCGGCCTGATTGAAGCGGCGCCCGTTCCCATGTGGTTCCGCGGGCGCGATATGCGTCTGCAACTTGTCAATCAGGCATTTGTCGACGCAGTTGGAGCGCTCAATGCTGAAATGGTGATCCAAAACCAGATTGAATTGGTCGAAGAGGTTGATGGCCAGACACCTTCGCAAATCGCACGCGAATGCATGATTGCGCAGGATCGAGCAGAGCGCGCCATCGCCGCGACCATTAACGGTGAGCGCCGCACACTTCGGGTAAGCGACCTCCCGCTCGGGCGTGAAGGCGTGGCTGGCTACGCGATAGACATTGAAGAGCAGCAACAGGTCCGGCGCGACTTTCGTGCCTTTCGTGATGCGCAGCGCGCGATGCTCGATCAGCTGTCAGTCGGCGTCGCGCAGTTCAATGCGAGCGAACAATTGACGTTTGCTAACCGCCCGTTTCGCAGGCTCTTCGGAGTGACACCTGAAGCGCTTGAACAAAAATTGCCGTTTGAGAGATTTCTGTCCGATGCACGCGAACGGGGGCAGACCCCTGAAGTGCGAGACTTTCCCGAGTGGCGACGCGAACATGGCGCGTGGTTTGGCGGTGCGGAGATGCGCGAAGAAGCGTGGCCGCTCCCCGGCGGCACGCATTTGCGGATCGTTGCACAACCGATGCCGGATGGCGGCCTTGTCTTGATTGCAGAGGACCGTACCGAAAGTCTGGCGTTATCGGCCACTCGCGACACTTTGCTGCGGACCCGCACCGCGACGCTTGATAGCCTCTTCGAAGCGCTGGCGATTTTTGCCCCGGACGGCTCTGTCCAGCTGTGGAATCGCAGCTTTGCCGGGATGTGGGGGCTCACCAGCGAGTTTCTTGACACCCATCCAAGCGCAGAGGGCTTGCTAAGCGCGATTGGCAAAAACCTTCAGCGTGCGAGCGATGCGCAGAAGATCAGCGCGGTCGTGAGAGCGGCCACGCTCGATCGGCGCGAGAAGGGCGGACGCATCAAGCTCGCAGATGGCCGTACGTTGCGCTTTGCAGGAGTACCGCTGCCCGATGGCAACGGTTTGCTGACAGTGCTGGACATCACCGATTCGCAAAAGGCCGAGCAAGCCTTGCGGGACCGCGCGGTCGCGCTCGAAGAAGCAGACGCTGTCAAAGCGCGCTTTCTGGCTAACATGAGCTATGAGTTTCGCACGCCACTCACAACCATCGGCGGGTTTGCTGAACTCATCAAAAGCGGTGCCGCAGGCAAGACCAGCAAACAGACTCGCGAATACGTTGCAGCGATCCTCGCTGCGGTTGAGCGGCTAACCGAGCAAGTGGAAAACGTGCTCGACCTGTCGCAGAGCGAAGCCGGGCTTTTGCCGATCACCAAAGAGGATTGCGATCTGTTGCCGTTCCTGACCCGGATCGTGCGCGAGCGCGAAGAGGCAATCATCGCTGCCGGACTGGCGCTTGATCTTAAAGGTCGCCGGGGGCGGGTGGTCGAGGCGGATCCGCGCCAGCTGGGCCGGGCGGTTGGTAACTTGCTCGATAACGCGATCACGGGAACTGCTGAGGACGGCAAAATCCTGATCGAAATCCAAGGTCCGCCAAAAGACAGCGGATGGGCTGCCCAGATCGTCATTTCGGACAACGGCAAAGGCATGAGCGAAGCAGAGCTAACGCGCGCGCTCGAAGGCACGCAGGGCGATGGCGGAGGTGAGTTGGAGAAACGCACTGGGCTTGGCATTCCGCTGGCGCGGCAATTGGTCGAGGCGCATGGCGGACAGCTGCATCTTACGAGCGAAGAGGGTGCGGGTACGACTGCCCTGATCCGCTTGCCGTGAGCATAAGCGAAATCACCCTGCCCGACCTAGACGCTATGGCCACTTATGGCGGCGGGATTGCCGCGCGCTTAAAGCCCGGCGATGTGGTCGCGTTGTCAGGCCCACTTGGAGCAGGCAAGACCACATTGGCACGCTCAATTATTGCAGCGCTAGGTCATGAAGGTGAAGTGCCGTCACCGACATTCACCATCATTGAAATATATTCGTGCCCGCCGCTCCGCATACCCGTGGTCCATGCCGACTTCTACCGGTTGGAAGATCCCAGTGAACTGCAAGAGATCGGGCTCGAAGACTATCGCGACGATGCGGCACTGATTGCTGAATGGCCTCAACGGGCTGGTGGATTTGCGCAAGAGCCGGGATGTCTTGCGATCGAGCTTAAGACCTTGGCGCAAGGTCAAGGCGAGGGAAGAATTGCGATTGCCCGGGCAGGCGCGGATTGGCTAGGGCGCATTCCATGAACTCGTCTGATCCTTCGCTACCTGATGGCCTCCAAGCCTTTGTTGCTCATGCTGGATGGAGCGAGGCAGCGATTGAGCCGCTTGCAGGGGATGCCTCGTTCCGGCGGTATTTTCGCCTGCGTCAGCCAGATGGCAAGCGCGCAATGCTGATGCATGCACCGCCGCCACATGAAGACCCGACGCCATTCCTGAAAGTTGCCAACTGGCTCAGCGAACATGGAATGCGCGCACCCGCAATATATGCGGAGGATTGCGCTAACGGTTGGGTCTTGCTGGAGGATTTTGGTGATGACCGTATGCGCGACTGGCTCGATCTGCACCCTGAAGCCGAGCAATCAGCCTATGAAGCGGCGATTGACGCGCTGGTAGAGCTCCATCAGCGTCCTCCAGGACCGTTCGCTGATTACGACTTGCCTACCTATCAGCGCGAGGCGTGGCTTTTGCCTGAATGGTATGCCCCGGCACAAAGGCTCGACGTCGATAAGGAAGGCTATGCGAGTGCATGGGAAGCGGCGCTCAGCCCGCTGCTCGACCGTCAGCGCGAAGCTGTTACGGTGCTGCGCGATTACCATGCAGAGAACATTATGCTGCTTGGCAATCCGCAACATCGCACGTCAGCCGAGACCGGTCAGGGCATTATAGACTTTCAGGACGCGCTGGTCGGGCACAGGGCCTACGATCTTGTCTCGCTCCTGCAGGACGCCCGGCGTGATGTTGCTCCGGCACTCGAAGCGGCAATGCTCGCCCGGTACGCCGAGAGGGCAGGAACCGATGCCGACTTTCAGGCCGATTACGCTCGGCTCGGCGCGCAGCGAAATGCCAAGATTGTCGGCATCTTCACTCGGCTTTACAAACGTGACGGAAAGCCGCGCTATCTCGCGATGATCCCTCGGGTATGGGCGGCGATGGAGCGCGATCTCGCGCATCCCGCGCTTGAGCCGGTAGCGCGGTGGTTCGACGCCAACATTCCAGCTGAGCTGCGTGCGGCACATGGCGGGACCATTTCCTGATGGTAGGCCATCCCTCCCACGTTGAGCTTGCGAGCGACACCGCAATGGTCATGGCTGCCGGCCTTGGGAAACGGATGCGACCGCTTACCGCAACACAGCCAAAGCCGCTGGTGCGTGTCGCGGGTAAGCCTCTGATCGATCACGCGCTCGACCGGCTCGCGGAAGCTGGTGTCTCGCGAGCGGTGGTCAATGTCCATTACCTCGCTGATGCGCTTGAAGCGCATGTGTGCGAGCGTTCTGACCCGCAAGTTGTGATCTCGGATGAGCGCGATCTGCTGCTTGAAACAGGCGGTGGGCTGATCAAGGCGCGCGAACACCTGCCCGATCCGTTTTTCTGTCTGAACGCAGACAATATCTGGCTCGACGGGCCTCGCAACGCCTTTTCAGAGTTGTCTGAACGGTGGAATGCGGAGGAGATGGATGCGCTGCTCTTGGTTGTGCCGCATATCCGAGCACGCAATTTTGCAGGGCAGGGCGACTTTTACATGAATGCCCATGGGGCTTTATCGCGGCGCAGACCGGGACGGATCGCGCCGTTTATCTACACTGGTATCCAACTGATTGCGCACCGCTTGCTGCGCGATGCGCCCGAAGGCAAGTTTTCGACCAATATTCTGTGGAATCGGGCGATTGAAGAGGGTCGGCTCTATGGGCTGGCGTTCACCGGGCAATGGTTCGAAGTTGGCACGCCTCAAGCCATCGGACCTACTGAGGACGCGTTGAAGCGGGGATAAACCGTCGCGCCTCACTCTCGCGTTCGATATGCTTTGCGATAAAACACAAGGTGAATGAGCACGCCGCGCCGCACACCTCAGATTTATTCGATAGCCGCTCATCGCGGATTTGCTGACGCTTTAGTGGCCGGGCTAGTGCCGCGTTACGCTGAGGCTGAGCTGGGCCTAGCTAGGCTTACGCTGCTCGTTCCCAGCATGAGGGCAGCGCGCACGATTTCCGAAGCGTTTGTCCGTCATGCAGGCGAAGCGGGTAGTGGGGCGCAGACTGGCCTCCTTATGCCGCGGATGATTACAATTGGCGATCTCGATCTCGATGAAGCGCTGGGCAGTCTGCTTGATCCGCTTGGGAGCGAACAAATCCTCCCTGCGATCGAGCCGAGCCAACGCTGGTTCGAACTCGCTGGCCTGATCGCCAAGGAACTCGCCGAGGAAGGAGCAGATCCATTGCCGGGAGCGCAATTGCTCAGGCTTGCGCGTGGCTTTGCCCGGACCATCGATCGGCTCTTGGTGGAGGAAAAGACACCGCGCGATCTCACAGGCGATGCAGTGCTTGATCAACTGGGCGCGATCTCAGGGCACTATCAGCGCTCGATCCGGCTGTTTGCACGCGTGCAGGCGCGCTGGTTAGATCGTCTTGCCGAGGTTCATAAAGTCGATGCGGCGACGCGCCGAAACTTGCTGTTTGATCGCGCGGCAGAGCGATGGCGCAAGGCGCCGCCTGAGGTCCCAATCATTGCCGCAGGCGTAACCAGCGCAGCCCCGGCTCTAGCGCGTCTGCTGCGGGTCATTAGCGAGCTGCCACAAGGCGCTGTTATCTTGCCTGACGTCGATCTGTCGATGAGCCCTGACGCCTGGGACGAACTCGGGCAAGCGGGCACAGTCGCTGAACCGGGTGACATGACATTCGGCACGCGCGAGGCACTCACGCATCCGCAATACCACCTCAAGTTGCTCTTGCAGCGCATGGGGGTTGCGCGTGGTGAACTTCGCCCGTGGCACCGTAAGGGGTTAAGCGCTGCACCACCTGCACGCAGTCGCGCGATCAGTGCGCTGTTCCTGCCGCCTGAAGCGAGCAAGTGCTGGGTCGACCTTCCGACAGATCAGCGCAGCCTGAATGGCGTGCAATTGCTGACCAGTGCGACCATCGAAGAAGAAGCCCAAGCGCTCAGCCTGCTGGTGCGGCGTGCACTTGATGAGCCTGGCAAACGGATTGCGGTGGTCACGGCTGATCGAAGTCTCGCTCGCAGGATCGTTCAGCAGCTCGCGCGCTGGAACATTGCAGCCGACGACAGCGCTGGCCGGCCTTTATCCTTAACGCCTGCAGGGCGGTTATTTGGGCTTGTCGCAGAGCTTGCCTCCAGTGGGCCAGAGCCGATCAATCTGATTGCTGCGCTGGCGCATCCAGTTGTGCGTTCGCAGACCCCAGAAATGAGGCGCTCGTGGCTTTCCCATCTGCGCAGATTTGAGCGAGCATTGCGTGGCCCGGCCCCTGCGCCTGGCATGGCGGCGCTGCGCGAAGTGGCTTTAAAGGCGGGCGTCGGTGACTGGTGGGAAGAGGTCGAAACGCTGCTTGCCCCGATCTTGCTCGACAACGCGGAGCAGGCATTCGCTGACATGCTTGATCATGTGAGCACTGTAGGACAAGCGTTGGCCTCGGACACGATTTGGGCGCGCGAAGATGGCCGCGCGCTTGCCGCCATGGTCGAAGATCTGCGGCTCCATGCGCGTGAAACCGAAACTTTGCTCGCGCCTTCAGAACTTTCCCGAGTGCTCCGCGAGACAATGGATGAGATCGCTGTCCGGCCGCCTTATGGCGGGCATCCTCGAGTGGCGATCTATGGCTTGCTTGAAGCGCGCATGGCACGCGCTGATCTGGTGCTTTGCGCCGGCTTAAACGAAGGCAGCTGGCCTCAAGCGCCCGCGCCTGATCCGGTGCTCGCGCCAGCAATCCTTCGCGCGCTTGGCGTTCCCGCTGGCGAGTTTCGCATCGGACTTGCAGCGCATGATCTGGCAGGCGCGATGGGTGCACCGCAAGTCGTCTTGAGTCGTGCTTTGCGAGATACCGAAGGCCCAGCTTTGCCATCACGCTTCTGGCTTCGGGTGGAAGCGCTGTTGGGCGAAGAACTGGCCGATCGTCATCGCGAAAAAGAGATCGCAGCGCTGGCAGCACGGATCGACCGGACCCCGCATGCGCCGCCGCCCGACTATCCTCGCCCAACGCCACGTCCTTCGGCTGAGCAACGCCAAGTGCCAATCAAAGTAACCGCGCTGGATCGGTTGTTAGGCGATCCCTACCAATTCTACGCTCAGGAGATATTGGGTCTGAACCGGCTCGATCCCCTCGCGGCTGACCCGTTCAGTGATCCGGCGCTGCGCGGCGTGCTGATGCACGAGATCCTCGATGCATGGCACCGCGTGACTGCAAACGAGCCGGACATAAAGCTCGTCCCTTTTGCCGAAACAATCCTGCGCGATCGGCAAGTGCATCCGCTTTTCCGGGGCTTGTGGCAGCCGCGGCTGATGGCTGGGCTCGCGCGGTTCGAGCAATGGGTGAAGGAAGACGCGGCACAAGGCCGAAAGGTCCTGGCAACCGAGATATCTGGAGCTATGCGCTTTGCCGGGATCAAGGTTTACGGGCGGGCCGACCGGATCGATCGCCTTGCGGACGGGACGCTGGCGGTTGTTGATTATAAAACCGGGAAGCCTCCTTGTGCTGCGCAGGTTAAAGCTGGCTATGCGCTGCAACTGGGCCTGCTTGGCCTGATCGCAGGCCAGAGCGGCTTTGAACAGGAAGGCAGAAGTATTGGCGGGGAGGCTACACAGTTTGAATATTGGTCGCTTGCGAAACAGGAGGGCGAATTCGGCTATCGCGATGAGCCTTTGAAAACCGGGAGAAAGAAAACCGGGCTTCTGCCTGAGAAATTCCTGCCACATCACGCTGCAAAGCTCACTCTTGCGATTGAGCGATACATCGCAGGGACCGCTCCTTTCATGGCTAAGGAAAACCCTAATTACCCCGGCTATTCCGACTATGATCAGCTGATGCGCCTTGAGGAGTGGGCGATCCGACTGGCTGCGACAAGCGATCAGGAGCCGGGTCCTTGAGCGGCGGCAAGGTCTTCCAGCTTCAAGGCAATCAGCGCAGTGCAGCGGAGCCAGCTGACAACGTTTGGCTGTCGGCCTCTGCTGGCACTGGCAAGACGCAGGTATTGTCAGCCCGCGTGCTGCGTCTCCTCCTTCGCCCTGAAGTTGATCCATCGCAATTGCTGTGCCTTACCTTTACCAAAGCGGGCGCGGCTGAGATGGCCAATCGCATCAATGCGGTGCTTACCCGGTGGGTGCGGCTTGAAGACACCAAGCTTTACAAAGAGCTCGAATATCTCGGCGCTACGCCAAGCACTGCCGTGCGCGAGCGCGCCCGAACTTTGTTTGCAAGCGTTCTCGATTGCCCCGGAGGCGGTCTCAGGATCGATACGATCCATGCTTTTGCGCAATGGTTACTCAGCAACTTTCCTGAAGAAGCGGGGCTGCCGCCGGGCGCTCGACCGATGGAAGATCGCGAGCGTGAATTGCTGCTGAGCGACGTGCTGACGGAGCTGATTACCCAAGCGCAAACCACCGGCGATGCGCGGCTACTTGATGCGATCACTCGCTTTACCACCAGCAAGGACCCAGCTGCACTTCAGGCCTGGCTAGCGCGCTGTGCGGGAGCAACGGATCTTTGGCATGGCGCGCAAGGCTGGCAGCGACCGATGGATGCACGCGTGCGCCAATTGCTCGATATGCCAGCGAGTGCAGATGAGACGTGGGCTTGCGAAGGTCTCCATCCCGACATTTTTCCCGACGACCAGTTGCAAAAGATGCTCTCACTGATGCGGAGTTGGAACGCTAAGACAGGAGCTGAAACCGCTCAGTTTATCGAGCGCTGGCTCGCGCTCGAAGTGGAAGAGCGGTCCGGGGCTCTGGACGGGTTTTTGGACACCGTGCTGACAAAGGATGGCAAGGCACGTGCGATGAAGAAGCCGTCGAAGGAAGAACCGCGCCTGAAGTGCTGGCAAGCGGCTGTCGCGCAAGCCGTTGCCATGGTTCAGGAACGCCGCGGGCTTCTGGCGCTGGCAGATTTCCTCACTTCAGCGCTGGAATTGGGGCAGGCATTCGCGCTCAGTTGGGAAGCCGCCAAACGGCGCGCTGGGCTGATCGATTTTGACGACCTCATCCGCACCGCTGCACGCTTGCTGAGCGATAACGACGCCTCGGACTGGATCCGCTACAAGCTTGACCGACAGTTCAACCATATTCTGATCGATGAAGCGCAAGACACCAATCAAGCGCAATGGGACATTGTCGAAGCGCTGATCGATGATTTCTTTACCGGCGAAGGGGCCGCAGGGGATACTTTGCGCACGATTTTCACGGTCGGTGACTACAAGCAGGCGATCTTCGGGTTTCAAGGAACCAGCCCGGAAAACTTCGCAAAGGCGAGGGAAAAGGTCTTCAAGCGGATTGCCGCAGCGCGCGAGCATGCCGAAGAATTGCGCGAGAACAGGCGTTTGCCGACATGGCAACCGCTAGACCTCGGGCAATCCTTCAGAACCTCGCGGCCAGTGCTCGACTTCGTCAACCAAGCGATCGAAGCGCTAGGCCATGGCGCGTTCGGGCTCGATCGTCCGCCAGGCTCGCATCTCGGCGAAGACGGCCCTGGTTTGGTTACGCTCTGGAACCCGGTGCTAAGCGCGGCAGACGACGTTGAAGGCGAAGACGAAGAGCGCGGGTGGCTCCCGACGCATGAAATCGTGATGGCAGAGAAGATCGCGGAGCAAGTGCGGCGGTGGGTCAGCGGCGACGAGCCGTTTGTCCTCGCAAAAGGGGGCTCGCCGCGTCATGCCGAAGCAGGTGATATCATGGTGCTTGTGCGCAAGCGGCGCGAGCTAGCCAGCCAGATCGTTGCTAAGCTGCACGACAAAGGCGTCGCTGTAGCAGGGGTTGACCGCTTGCGGCTTGGCGCGCCTCTGGCGGTGAAGGACCTTCTTGCAGCGCTCAAATTCGCTGCGCAGCCGCTGGACGATCTCAGCCTCGCCAATCTCCTCGCATCCCCGCTGATCGGTTGGTCGCAGGATGATCTGCTGGCTTATGTCCCGCGCCCCAAAGGGACGCGCCTGTGGGACCATCTGCGCCAGTCGGACCATCCCTCGATCATGCCCATCGCTGAAAAGCTGCGCGAGCTGCTGCGCCTTGCCGATTTCGAAACGCCGCAAGCTTTGCTCGCATGGCTGCTTAATGGACCTTGGCAAGGGCGGGCGCGCCTGATCGAGCGGCTCGGGCGCGAAGCCAATGATCCGCTCGATGAATTGCTCAATTCCGCGTTTGCTTATGAAGCTGTGCACACGCCGAGCCTTGCGGGTTTTATTCACTGGTTTGAAGCCGGCACCGCCGAAGTCAAACGCGACGCTGATAGCACGACAGGACAAGTTCGCGTCCTTACGGTTCACGGTTCGAAAGGCTTGCAGGCACCGATTGTCATTCTTGCCGATGCCGCAGGAGCGCCGAGCGAAGCGCGCGAGCTATCGCTTACTGAGCTTAAGCCCGGCGATCAGACAGGTCGCGCAGTGCCGCTGCCGCCGCTTGCCAAGAGTGAGCGGGTCGGACCCGTCAGTGCAGCGCAAGCACAAGCGGCTACTGCCGAGATGCAAGAGCATTGGCGGCTGCTCTATGTCGCGATGACGCGGGCCGAAGAAGCGCTCTTTATCGGCGGTTCGCTTGGCCCGCGAGATGCCAAGCAGGGCAAGCCGCATGACGACAGCTGGCATGCCCGGCTTGAGCCCATTTTCGAGCAGCCGCCGCTGTTTGATCCGCTTTGGGGCGAGCGGCGCGAATGGGGCCGGCGAGCAGCGCCGCTTGCCTCGACGCAGCAGCAGAGCGTGATCGCACCATTGCCCGCGTTACCGGCATGGGCCACGACACCGATTGGCCCAGAGCCGCGCCCGCCGCGCCCGTTAGCGCCTAGCGCTGCTGGCGAAGAGCAAGGCGCTGATCCGCCGCTCCCGCCCGGTGCGCCTCACTCCGCTGCCCGGCGCGGCATTCTGATCCACCGTCTGCTTGAGCGGTTGCCGGATGTCGCTCCAGACGAACGCTTCAAGGCCGCGACACGCTGGCTGGCGAGGCAGGCGGACGACTTGCCACCAGCGATGCGCGAGGAGATGGCGGCCAGCGCGCTCGGCGTGCTTGACGATCCGGCTTTTGCCGAATTGTTCACCGGCGCTGCGCTCGCCGAAGTCCCGCTTGCCGCGACGATTGGCGGTATTGTGGTGACCGGCACAGTCGACCGGTTGCTGGTGCGCGAACACGAAGTGATCGTTGTCGACTACAAGACCACGCGCAGGCCTCCGCTTAGCATCGATGATATTCCCTCATCAGCCTTGCGGCAGATGGCCGCTTACGCCGCCGCGCTCGAAGCGATCTATCCGGGGCGCGAGGTACGCGCCGCGCTGCTCTACACGCACGCGCCGCAACTATTCGAGCTCGATCAAGAGATGCTGGCGCCGCACAAGGATCGTTTGGGGGATCAGCAGGAAAGCTATGCACTGCCGGTTATTGAGTGATCCGCTCGTGCAGCCTAGGTAGAATGCAAGCAAGAACAGGAGAAGTCCGCATGGCCACCGTCAACGTAACCGATGACAATTTCAAAACCGATGTGCTTGAAAGCGACAAGCCAGTGCTGGTCGATTTCTGGGCCGATTGGTGCGGCCCGTGCAAGATGATCGCCCCGGCGCTTGAAGAAATCAGCGAAGAACTTGGCGATGCGGTGACTATTGCCAAGATGGACATCATGGAAAACACCGGGGTGCCCGGTGACATGGGCGTCCAGTCGATCCCGCTCATGGTGTTGTTCAAGAATGGTGAAGCGGTCGCTCGCAAAGTGGGCGCAGCGCCTAAGAGCCAGCTTAAGCAATGGATTGAAAGCGAGCTCTAAGTCGATTCTTCCAGGATTAAGCCACGCGCTCAGTTCGTCGCACGTAGTGCACGGTTGGAACGCATGGAACACAGTCTTGGGGTAAAAATCAAATCGATTACTAAAGCGAGTTTTGATCGATAAAATCGATCAATGCAGGCGGTTTGCACAAAGCAAGCAGCAGGTCAGCCAACGATTGGAAAGAGCACGTCCGATCTAGGCTGGCCCGCTCGAGTAGGAAAGCGTCTCAAGCGAGAACCCGCTCGACAAATGCATCCCAGATCGCCGGGCTCGACGCACCGACAAGGCCCGGCCGATCGTTTTCATCGACGCGGTAAGGGCTGCCATCCAATCGCGCGGCTTTGCCGCCAGCTTCATTGAGCCACAGGACACCAGCGGCGTGATCCCAGGCGAGCGTGCGCTTGAAGCTGGAGACATCGTTCTCACCCAGCGCAAGGCGCGGATATTGCTCAGCAGCGCAGCGCGGGATGTCCACCAGAGCATAATGCGGGGCGAGTTTCGCATCGACCATCGCGTTTTGCTCGTCGGTCAGGAAGGTGCGGCTGACTGCGGTGACCGGCGGCTCCTGACCAGTGGTTGCAGCGGTGATCCGCTCGCCATTGATGAACGCCCCTTCGCCCTTGCGGGTGTGGCACAGCCGATCCTTGTTCGGATCATAGATCCATCCGGCGACGGTTTCGCCAGCATCGGCCAGCGCGACAATGATCCCGAACGGCTCCTTGCCTTCGGTAAAATTGGCAGTCCCGTCGAGCGGATCGATGATCCAGCACTGCTCAGACAAGCGTTCAAGCACGCTCGCATCAGCGTGCACCGCTTCTTCGCCAACCACTGCGACCCCAGGAGACAGCTTCGTCAGTGCTTCGGTTAGAAACGCTTCGACTTCGCGGTCAACGATAGTGACCGGATCGTCTTCGCCTTTCATTTCCACATCGCCTTCAACGAGCGCGCGAAACCGCGGCAGCATCGAGCGCTGTGCGGCAAAGCGCATCAGGTCGCGGATTTCTCCATCAAGTGCAGATAGTTCGCTCATAATCGCCCCGTTACGAACGATAGTCCGCATTGATCGAGATATAGCCATGGGTGAGATCGCAGGTCCATACGCTCGCACGGCCTGGTCCTATGCCTAAATCCACCGCCAGGTCGATCTCTTGCCCGCGCAGATGCTCGGCTACAGGCGCTTCGTCATAATCATCGACCGGCAGGCCATTTCGGGCCGCCCAGACGCCGCCAAACGCTATCGAGAGTGTGTCCCGGTCGGCAGGTTCGCCTGCTTTGCCAACCGCCATCACCACACGGCCCCAATTCGCGTCTTCTCCGGCAATGGCGGTTTTGACGAGCGGCGAGTTAGCGATGGCGAGGCCGACTTTGCGTGCGCTTTCATCGTCAGCGGCTCCCGATACGCGGATGGTGATGAACTTGGAGGCGCCTTCGCCATCGCGCACCACCAATTGGGCAAGCTGGCGCGTAAGATCGCTCAGCGCAGCGGCGAACGCGTCGGCACCCGGACTGTGCCACCCTTCGATGCGGGAAGCATTCGCCTGGCCGGTTGCGAATGCCAGCACTGTGTCACTGGTCGAGGTGTCGCCATCAACCGTGATGCAGCTGAAGCTTTGCGCATTGGCCGTCTCCAGCATCTCTTGGAGGAATTGCGGAGCGACCGCAGCATCGGTGAAGATGTAGCCCAGCATCGTCGCCATATCCGGCGCGATCATGCCAGAGCCTTTGATGATCCCTGCAAGCTCAACCCGCGCATCGCCGATCATCGCCGATGTGCGCGCGCCTTTGGCAAAGGTGTCGGTGGTGGTGATCGCGAGCGCTGCCTCTTCCCACTCGCATGGGTCGGCGTTAAGCACGGCGGCGACCCCTTGGCGCGCTTTGTCTTGGGGCAAGGGCACGCCGATAACGCCGGTGGAGGAGACCAGCACTTCGCTCCGTTTGCAGTCCAGTGCTTCGCTGACCTGCGCCATGATCGCTTCGACCGCGTCGCGCCCGCGATAGCCGGTAAAGGCGTTGGCGTTGCCAGCATTGACGATCAGGGCGCGCGCTGTGCCGGATTTGACCTGTTCTCGGCCCAATTCGACTTCGCTCGATGCGCAGGCGCTTTGCGTGAACACACCGGCAAGTGCAGTGCCTTGTGCGACTTCGACAAAGGTCAGGTCAGCCCGGTCCCAGTCCTTGTAGCGCGCGCGTGCCGTCTTCAATGTGACGCCGCTAATCGAAGGCAGTTGAGGGAAGGGCCGCGCTAAAGGAGACATCGCTAATTGCATCGCCATGCGCTTAGGGATCGAGAGCTTCACAGTAAATGCGCCTTTGCGAGTGGACGCAGGCGAACAAAAGGCCTATCTGCATATGACTGTGACGCGACATCTGTTTGCCTTTCTTGCGCTGCTTTCCGGGCTGGCTGTACTCAGCCACCCTGTGCACGCGCATCTGACTGAAGGGGCTCGGTGCGACACCAGCATGGAAGCGAGCACGCAAGCGATGGCCGATGCGGATCATGCGCCGGGGCTCGAAGTGTCCGAAACGACCTCCAAGCGCCATTTGCGCGAGCCACCGGAAAACACAGCGCCTCTGCCGGACGCCTTGCGTTTGCCGGTGCTGATGGGTGTCGAGCGCGCTTACGAATAGCGCTTCGGCAACATTACATTCCTTCCGGTTTTTTTAGCTGCCTTTGCGCAGCGCCAATCCATATAATTTCGGTTCTTTGAAAGACCGCACCCAGCTTGAAAGCACCTTTCCATGTTCGAGACACTCGTCAAATCCGTGTTCGGCTCATCGAACGATCGTTATGTCAAATCGCTTGGCAAGATCGTCAATGAAATCAACGCTCTAGAGACCAATATTCAAGCCATGAGCGATGAAGGTCTGCAAGCTCAGACCAGCGTTTTTCGCGAGCGGCTCGATAATGGCGCGAGCCTTGAAGACATTCTGCCTGAAGCCTTTGCCACAGTCCGCGAAGCCTCGATGCGGGTGTTTGGTATGCGCCATTTCGATGTGCAGTTGATCGGCGGGATCGTGCTTCATCGCGGCGAAATTGCCGAGATGCGCACCGGTGAAGGTAAGACGCTGATGGCGACGCTGGCGGTCTATCTCAATGCGCTTGAAGGCAAAGGCGTGCATGTCGTTACCGTCAATGATTATCTCGCCCGGCGCGATGCGGAATGGATGGGGCAGCTCTACAGCTGGCTTGGCCTGACGGTTGGCGTGATCGTGCCGCAGATGGACGAGTTCTCTAAGCGCGATGCCTATAATGCCGACATCACCTATGGGACGAATAACGAGTTCGGGTTCGATTATCTGCGCGACAATATGAAGCATTCGCGCGGGGAAATGATGCAGCGCCCGTTCAATTTCGCGATCGTTGATGAAGTGGATTCGATCCTGATCGACGAAGCGCGCACGCCGCTGATCATTTCCGGGCCGACCGAAGACAAGTCGGAGCTGTATGTCTCGCTCGATGAAGTCGCAAAAGAGATCCCCGATGACTGGCTCGACAAGGATGAGAAGACCCGCAACGTCCAGCTGACCGAAGATGGGCTCGAAGAAATCGAAAAAATCCTGATCGAGAAGGAATTGCTTGAGACAGACAACCTCTACGACGTCGAAAACACGCAGGTTGTGCATCACTTGGACCAAGCGCTGCGCGCGGTGCACATGTTCAAGCGCGATGATCACTACATCGTCAAGGATGACAAGGTAATCCTGATTGACGAGTTCACCGGGCGCATGATGGATGGGCGGCGGCTGTCAAACGGTCTGCACCAGGCGATCGAAGCCAAGGAAGCCGTCAAGATCGAGCCTGAAAACCAGACGATGGCTTCGATCACGTTCCAGAACTATTTCCGGATGTATCCCAAACTGTCCGGCATGACCGGTACGGCCGCCACCGAAGCGTCGGAATTCTGGGACATTTACAAAGTGAATGTCGTCGAAATTCCGACCAATCTGCCGGTCGCCCGGATCGATGAAGACGACGAGTTCTACAAGAACACCGTCGATAAATTCGGCGCAATCGCCAAAGCGATCAAAGAGAAGAACGAAATCGGGCAGCCGATCCTGGTCGGCACGGTCTCGATCGAGAAATCCGAATTGCTGAGCCAGTTCCTCGACAAGGAAGGGGTCAAACACGAAATCCTCAACGCGCGCCAGCACGAACGCGAAGCGCATATCGTGGCGCAGGCCGGACGGCTTGGCGCAGTCACGATCGCGACCAATATGGCGGGCCGCGGCACCGATATTCAGCTCGGCGGCAATCTCGATTTCCGGATCGAAGATGAACTTGGCGCGATGGAAGAGGGCCCAGCCAAGGATGCCGCGGTCGATAAGCTGAAACAGGAAGTCGCCGCCGAAAAAGCGCAGGTCCTCGAAGCAGGCGGGCTGTTCGTGCTCGGCACTGAACGGCACGAATCGCGCCGGATCGACAACCAGCTGCGCGGGCGCTCAGGCCGTCAGGGCGACCCGGGGCTCTCGCGTTTCTATCTATGTCTTGAAGATGATCTGCTGCGCATCTTTGGCCCTGACACGCTCTTTGCCAAGATGATGAAGTCTAACCTCGAAGACGGGGAAGCAATCGGTTCCAAATGGCTGTCGAAAGCGATTGAGACCGCTCAGAAAAAGGTTGAGGCGCGCAATTACGAAGCGCGCAAGCAAGTCGTGCAATACGATGATGTGATGAACGATCAGCGCAAGGTTATCTATGAGCAGCGCGCTGAAATCATGGATGCCGAAGCGGTTGATGAAGTCGTCGTCGATATGCGGGCGGATACATTGAATGCGATCGTCGGCACCGCTTGCCCGCCGGGCTCTTACCCTGAACAATGGGACATCGAAGGGCTCAAGGAGAAAGTCGAAGAGGTCTTCGGCCTGACCCCGCCATTCGATGAATGGATGGAAGAAGACCAGGTCGAGCCCGAACTCATCGAAGAGCGCCTGCGTGCGCAGACCGATGAGATGATGGAGGCGAAGATCGAGCGCTATGATGCGGCTGATTGGCGCAGTGTCGAAAAGGAAGTGCTGCTGCGTCAGCTCGATTTCCACTGGAAAGAGCACTTGGCGACGCTCGATGCGCTGCGTCAGGTGATCTGGATGCGCGGGATTGCGCAGAAACAGCCGATCAATGAATACAAGCAGGAAGCGTTCGGCCTGTTTGAAACCATGCTCGATACGTTGCGTGAGGAAGTCACTAAGATCCTGTTCCGGGCCGAACTCGTGACTGCGCCGCCGCCAATCGATGCGTTGCCGGACCTGCCTGATTTTCTGACCGGGCATATCGATCCGCTGACCGGGCTTGATAATTCAAACGATGGCGATGGGTCGGAAAAGCGGCCTGACCTGTTTGGATCGCTCGCGAATTCACCGGCTGCAGAAGCTTCATCGGGCGGGGCGATTACTCACAATCCCTATGCCAATCTCAATGTGAGCCGCAATGCGCCGTGCCCGTGCGGTTCGGGCAAGAAGTATAAGCATTGCCACGGCGCGTTCGGAATTCCGCCTGTGGCAGCGCCTGTTTAAGAGTCCGATTAGCGTGCTGCTAGGATGATCGGCGCGGTTCCCGCGCTGCTGGCGCTTGCGTTTGCGCTGACTGCGCTGCTCTATGCGAGCGTCGGGTTCGGCGGGGGCTCGACCTATGCTGCTTTGCTGGCGATATCAGGGCTGGATTATCGGCTGCTGCCGCTCGTCGCGCTGGCCTGCAACATCGTCGTGGTGGCCGGATCAAGCGTGCGGTTTGCCCGCGCGGGCTTGACCCCGTGGAAAGGTGCGCTGTGGCTTACCGCGCTTGCTGCGCCAGCGGCGTTTATCGGCGGACTGATCCCGCTTGAGCGACAGGCATTTATGGCGCTGCTGGGCGTGAGCCTGCTGCTTACCGGCGCCACTTTACTGGTGCCCGTCAGCGAAGCGTGCGCTGACAAGCCCACTCGGTTCGCGCGATTTATGCCCATTGCAGCGGCTCCGATGGGCTTTATTGCAGGCTTGGTCGGCATTGGCGGCGGCATTTTCCTTGCGCCGCTGCTCCATCTCACCCGCTGGAAAGACGCGCGCGCAATCGCCGCGACGGCGAGCCTTTTCATTCTCATCAATTCGCTGTTCGGGCTGGCGGGACAATTGGCTAAGCAAGGGCCGGGCGCCTTTGCAGGGGCGATCGGTTACAGCCTGCCATTGCTGATCGCGGTCGTGATCGGCGGCCAGATCGGCAGTCTGATGGCAGTCAAGGTCTTGCCAAAACGCTGGGTGCGCTGGGTGACTGCGGTGCTGGTTGTGGTGGTGGGAGTGCGGTTGCTGGCAGCAGGCTGAGCGCGAACCAGTGATCTGCGCTGAAGCGCGGACAGGCTGGCTCCCCGAGTTGGAGTATCGCATTGTCAGTCTAGTCCCTGATTTGCGTGATTCTGAAGGCTTGGGAGGAGTCGGAGGCCCCCGGGATGGCTCCCCGGGGGCCTCGCTTAAGTAGTCAAGTCGAGGCGTCGAGACGCTCGGCTTTCCACCGTTCTATGTCGGAAGCTCGCCATGCTACGGCACGCTTCCCGATTTTGATTTGCCGTGGGAAGGTGCCTGCCTCAATGTCGCGATAGATCGCGCTGCATGACAGACCGGTCTCTCGCTCGACTTCAGGTCGTCGCAGAAAGTGATCACTCATTCGCGCCTCCGGCGTAGTCTGGAAGCAAGCGAGGCATTTCCCTCGTTTCGTAGGCGATAGCGATACGGGGTCTAACCTCGTCACTTACGGTTTTTCCGTTAGGTAGGACGATGTTGGCCATGAACTCGTCCTCAAACACACTGATGCCGCTCTCGACGGCTTCCAGTTTGGCTTTGATCACCAACGCCAAAGCCCGCCAGCGTTGTCTGCAGGCTTGTTCCCACTTCTGGATCGCTGATTCCGGCGTTCGCATCCCGCGCGAGTGATGTGTAAAGCGCCTTTCGTCTTTAGCTGGCATCGGGAGCACAAATCGGATCTGTCTTCCTTGCATTGTGAAGGCAATCATGGCCTGGTCGGTGTTCCATCCTGACATGAACTGCTGGGCACCATATCGCTCAATAATGCGCTCAATCTCCTGTTTGCTCGAACTCACAGAGACATTGGTGTCCTTTGCAAATTGTGTCATTGAACGACCTCCTCATTCTTGGGATAGTGCGGACAGCCGACGCCAAATCGGACACCGCATCGGGGGCAGGCCCCGACAGCAGTCGGCGGAGCTGAAAGGCGAACCACTCCCCCTTCTGATGGCTGCAAGATCAGCGAATTTCGCTTCTGTCCCCCATAAGCGCTTGCCTCTCGGATGAAGGCTTGCTTCAGCCGTTCGCTCGCTGCCTTATCGCGTTGAGCCCCTAGGATCGGTTGTGTTGGCTGGGCTTCGGCGGTTGTGACAATCGAGCGAAGATAATCGCTCTCGTCGGCACTTAGGGTATGGACAAAGCGCTCAAGTCGAGCCTGCTTAGCAGCTGAGAACCGGGGCTTTGCAAGCGTTGAGGATTGACGGGGCATCAGGCTGCTTCACCTATGGGTTCCGGCAATCTCAGCGGACGTTCGGTCCGGTTAAGCGTCAGGACAAGAACAGTGGGTCGGTTCTTGAACAGCCGTGGACTGTAAGCGCCGCTAATCGCGCGGATCGATCGATCCCACGCTTCAATCCAATCACCCCGGGACCCGAAGCCTTCAAGGCGCGCCTCTTCGTCGGTGATCTCGTCCAAACTCTGGTGCTCGATGCTCGCAATTAACGCGTGCTGACGATGCCAGGCCCGCGGCAATGTGTATGCTGCGCGAGAGCGGCCGAGACCTAATCCGCGGTATTCTCCAGGCTGAAGGTCTATCGCGAAAACTGGCCTAACGCCTCGCTCCGCTGCTTTGGTTGGCGCGATCCCATCGAAATCCGCATCGAGGTGAAAGGGCTCTCTAATCCACAGGCCCCATCCGCACTCCGCGCGCGCTAAGTGACCATCTGCTGGATATCGGAAGCGGGTGCAACGCCCGTCTATAAACTGGCGCAGCGCGTTTTCCTTGAGTGAGAAGGGTAGCTGCTTCATTCGGCGGCCTCCAACTATTCGCTCTCAGCGTCATCGATTGCAAAGCCTTCAAAGTCGAAGCTCACAAGGGGATGTACCCAGTTCGCCTGTTCGCACATGACGTGGGCGGTTTCTCTTGCGAGCGTACGATCGTCGTAATTGGTCCATGACTTTAGGGCACGCGCCTCGACAAAGGGCTGGACCAGTTCCATACGCTTCATCTTTGGAAAGAGGCCCGCAAAACCTGAATCGGGTGTCCAGCTGCGCCGGAACTGGCTTGCATCAAGACCTATCAGCTGCGCGAGGGTATCGTGGATCGGGATTTTGAAGCCCGGCGAGTTGACCGAGCGGAGCAGCATCAGTCCGGCGAGGACCGCGGCGGCTCGAGCCTTGTTGTCGCGATCGAGGTGAACAAAGATCTCAAGCGCCGCCGAAGTATTGGGCTCAGTAATCCACTGGGCACCTATCAGTTGTTCGACTTCATACTCAAATTGCTCTCGCGCCGGGCTCTGGCAAAAGTCCTGTGCTAGCTGTCGATCGTCTTGATCTAACCCGGCCGATGACGCCCCAAGAGGACGCATGCCGGCTTGCGCTACTCGATCGGGGCCTAGTTCCTGTCGGAGTAGCGAGAAGATAATTAGGTCGTTTGCAAGTCGGCCGCCCGCAGCCCAGTTTTGCAGCAGGCCCCATCGCAGGACGTCACGGCGGATTGTGCGCATGACTTCCAAACTCGTCGCGCTCAGGCCTTGCGCGTCGCGAGCGATCGCGCGTGCATCTTGCGAATAGATTCCTGGGTTATCGACCGCCCGGTCGTCGGCAACGTCGAGACGTTCGCTCCGGCCACCGCTGCCGGCAGGTTTGGCTGTGCTTTCGGCCTTGGCTTTGCGGCTTGACCACCAAAACCGCACGATAGGAGAGCCCGACTGTGTCATCGCGATCGTCGCGACGAGAGCCTGATCGGGTGTGTCGGCGGGAACAGCGCTAGGCAAGTCTGCCGGGCTGTCGACATGGATCTCAAGCGCTGTATCAGTATGGCCAGCACGTTTTGGCGGTTCTGCGGCAAATGTAAGGTCCCGCCAACCAGCCTTTTCCTTAATGCCGGCCCTAACAAGCTTCAACTTCGCTTCCGAGAGCTTCGCGAGCAGATCTTCATCGAGCACTCGACCACGCTGCTCTTCGACATCATTGAACAGATCCAGCTCGTAGCGCCCGCCGGCCGATCGGTAAGTCTCCGCGCCAACAAAGCGGATTAGCTTGGCCGTCTCAAAATCACCGACTTTGTAGAACTGCCGGATCCTGGTTGGCAAACGGACATAGTTTGGTTTGCGTTCGAAGTGATCCCAAGCGATGGCTTGCAACTCGAGATCCTCCGTGGCGCCGAAGGCTCGCGCTTGCTCGACGTCGATCGAGCCTGCACAATAGGCCTCGAAGATCGGAGGATGCAGCGTCCCGAGGCGTGCCTGGCGCTGGACCCATTTTACTTCCTGGCCAAGCTGATGCGCAATTTGCTGCTCGGTCATCCCGAGCAAACTCAATCGCGCAATTGCGGCATGCACCTCATAGCCGTTTAGGTCGCGTCGAAGCAGGTTTTCACTGAGCGAAAGCAGCACGATCTCAGCGTCAGAAAGATCGCGTACATGGCAGCGGATCAAAAAGTCAGCTGGCAGCTCATCGTTTGCGATGGCTTTACAGATGGCTCGATACCGGCGACCGCCCGCCAGGACCCCAAAGGTAGCGCGCTCTCCGTCGCCCGACGCCCAGTCAGCCTCTGTAGGTGCAGGATGAACTAGAAGCGGCTGCAGTAACCCCTCGGCTACAATCGATGCGGCCAAGGCATCGACAGCACAAGCGTCACGCTCATTAAACCGAACGTTGAGCGGGGACACTGCAAGGTCTGTGATTGTCGCGTCATAGATGTCAGGGTTTGCTGGCATGATCCGGATCCTTGAGAGGCGGTGGAGGGGCGGTTACGAGCTCGGCTTCCGCCGCAGCACGATCGGACATCTCATCGACAATTTGACGGGCCCGGCGTTGGCTTTCGCGTTGGAGGGCGAGGAGTGGCGATTGCGAAGAGAGGCGGTCATCCATCGCTGTCCTCCCGCTGGGCACGTCGCATCCGTTCCCGTCGAAGATGCTCAAGGTTTGCCGCTTCGCGGGGACAAAGCGGCTCGATCGAGCGGGCGCGGCGTCTACGAAAAAGGGAGAGAAGGTGGATCACGAAAACCACCCCCGAAAATAGCCCCAGGCGAATGCGGCGCTGGCGACCGCCGACAAATAAACAAAGGCGATCATCAGTAGCTCTCGCTTTGGCCCGGATGAGCGTTGCCTACGCTTTGGCATCACGCGGCCTCCTCAAGCTCGCTCAAGAGGGCGCCAAGGGTTTCATCCCATGCATCGCCAAGCACTACGACCGCGGCCGACTTGATCGAGACGCCAGGATGCTCCGCGTGATGCAGGAGAATGGCCTTGCGCCAATCCTCTTGACTCTTGCAGGCCACCATCGTGACTAGCTCTTCGATGAAGTCGAAACTTTCGCCTTCCGCTGTGATGGAAGCGATGCCTGGGTAGATGGAGCCGGCGAACTTAAGGACTTGGCCATTGAACGCTTTGCCCATCACTTCCAGAGCCAAGCTTGCCGCGAACGGTCCGTGTTCCCGCCAAGCGGCTTCGATGCCACCAATGTTGATGATCTGCCCGGGCTTCCAACTGTGGTAGCTTGACGTCGCTGCGATCGCGAGACCTGCTCGACGAATTGCCTCATCGATTGCGCATGCCTGGGTATCGCCCGACGCAACCGCGGCCTTAAACACATCGAGCTTGGAAAGCGGGCGGCGTTGCTTGTTCAGATGAACGAAGGTTTGAGCTTCGCTCTCAACATCACCGCCGTCGATTACCACACACGGGAGCACCTGGATGTCGCCGCGAAGATTTGCGGCGGCCAACCGATGCTGCCCATCGATTACGAATAGTTCGCCGTTTGGCCGGCGCGCTACCACAAGAGGCAGGCAGAGCTTCCAGTTCCAGTCATAAGCGATTGCATTGATCAGCCTTTCGCTAGAGCTTCCTTCAAGGCTGCGCTGGTAGTTGGTGTCAATCTGCAGCTGGCCCGGCGTAAGGTACTGTAGGACGGGAAGGGTGCCGATCGGCTCATTGAATTTTCTGCCGGCCATCATGCGTCCTCCAGTTCACGTGATGGACACGAAGCGTGCCGAGGCACTCGCCTAATCAGCTGAGCAAACTCAGCTTCAGAGGCTTTGAGCGCGTCAGACTGGGGCACGACTTTGCGAAATGCGCCAGCGTGAAATCTCGCGTCAAACTGAGGAAAAACCAAGAAAAGGTAGCAGCCTGGGAATAGCGGAGCTGACGCATGGTGAACCCTCAAAACGCGAAATCGTTCGCCCAGCTTTGGTCCTGGATAGTCCGGGTTTTGGTCCGCCGACACGCCGTACCAAGGGCCCGAGTATATGCACTCCGCTATGTCGCCAGGTTTCCAGTTTTCGTAACCGCGCCCGCTGCGCGCTTTACCAATGCGAAACGAAATCATGGTTGCTCTTCCTCCAGTCCATAGTCTGTGAAAGTGACGCGTCGGAGCCAGCGCCAGACCAGGCGGCGACGGCGATTGCTGCGTAGCCGCGTAGGCAGCCATAGGAACTTGCGCTGAACCATCAGCGATGCCCTCCCTGCTTCAGCACCGCGTCACGCAATTCCTCGCTCGCTTGAGCGATCTTGGCTTCGCGTACTCTGTCCTCGCCCATATTTGGAAACAGGTGGGAGAACGCGGCATTGACCGAATTGCGCGACACTCCGAGCACCCGCGCTATTTCAGCCTGAGAAAGCCCGTGGCTGCTCAGTTCGATCATGAGTTCTTGGCGGCTTGTGACGCCCATCAACCCATTCCCAGCGCGGATTTGTAGGTATCAAGGATCGTGTCGCGTTCGCTGCGATCGTCCGGCTTCATGCGTCGAAGTTTGACGATCTCGCGCATGATCTTAGAGTCGTAACCCACTGCTTTGGCTTCGGCGTAGACGTCACGGATATCGTCCGCGATACCCCTCTTTTCCTCCTCGAGCCGCGCGATCCGTTCGATCAGGAGGCGGAGGCGATCATCGGTGGCATCACCCATCGCGCTGGACCTCCTCGGCAATAATCCGCAGAACAGGATGCATGTTTCCTGCTTCGCCGACGGGCTCTGGAACAGCTGCAGGCACTTCCGGATCTCTCGGTGTGCCTCGCGTCTCGACATGTGGTGCGCAGTTCGAACACAAAGTCGGCTCGACCATTTGGCAAGTGGACCTGCCTAAGGGTGCCGCACTCTGCCTGGGTGGGTGGACGCAAGGATCATGAAAGCTACAACCGCAAACCCGGCAGAGGTTCACCACCGGCACCGTAATCCCACGCTCCTCGAGCAATACGAGGCGACGATACACGTCAGCATCGAGCGACACGAAGTTGCCAATCAAAGCGAGCTTCTCGTCATCGAGATGCAAATTGCTTTGCTCCGCCGCAGCCAGACGCAGTTTCAGCCGCTGGAAGTCGTCTAAGCCTGGCCGATAGCCAAAGCCCGAGACGATCAGCAGATCACGCGCCAAACTATCGAGGGTATAGCCGGCCATGGTGCGGCGCTTCTGCAGATAGTCGCCCGGAAGCACTGGTGATCGCACGTCAAATTCCTTTGCGCAAAGCTTCGCCGCTTGCCGAAAGCGAGTTCGGCAGCGGATTATGATTTCAAGAAAAGGGGCTGAGCCGGTGTGCCTGGTGCCCATTGCGCAAGTACGAGACGCGCCAAGCTCAGCTCCAGGTCGGCTCGCTGCAACAGGGGGTAACAGCGGCCGCTAAAACCAGATCAGGGGGCCTGCGCCAAAGCAGTTTCCCCCTCAGTTTTGTATGAAACGGTTATGCCTGGGCTGACCATTGCCTCTAGTAAGGGCAGGATATCGCGCAGCTTCTCATAGGCTTCCGCCGCTTCACGATGCGCAATGCGATGGTCCTCATCGGTCGCGCCTGGCCTTGCCGCGGCGACGATCGCTGCATGCGCTTCGCCGCCTTCCTTGATCACACCTTGAGCGTAGTCGAGCAGACGGTGGCGATCAGCGAAGCGACGGCCCTCAGCAAGATGAAGCTTGGCAGCATAGGATTCAAACAGCGGTGCGCCTGTGCCGCCTGCCGCTTGATAGGCAAGATCAAGAGCAATCGCACATTCGAAGGTCACCTGTTCTTCGCGCTCTGGATTCATCCAAGCACGGATCGTGCCGGACTGGCGCTCAGCAACTTCCGCCATCGCATCAACACCGCCCGAGATTTGTCCGGCAATGCGTTGCAATGCTTGCTCTGTCGAAAATGGAGCCCGGCGATGCGTCATGTTGGTGCCCCTTCAAAATGGCGCATCGATTGCAGTCGAGCGCGAGAGCCGTGGCAGATATGGCTAGATGCAATGCTCATGCGGCCAAGCCTTCAAGCGGATCGTCCCGGCGAACGCCGGTATCGGTCGAGTAGTCCAGGGCAGGGGACGGAAGAGGGCCGCCGGCATCTTCACCACGGGGACGCGAGGCATGAGCCGACGGCTGCTCGGCCGGGTACCGAGCAGATGAGGTTCCATTGGGATCAAAGGAAGGAGGTGGAAAATAATCTGGTCGCTGCTCGTGGCGCGGAATACCAAGCTTCTCTTCGATTTCAGGAACGTCCTCGAGCTCAATTTGCTTTCGCTTCCGCAAAGCTTCGTAGATCGCTGGCTGGGAACGACCGACGATGCGGGCGTATGCCGATTGTGAACCCGCCTTGCGGACGGCTGCAGCCAGTGGTGTATCGAGGTCATCCTGAAGTGCCATGGCGACTCAGGTATAAGCATTCCGATAGCGAGTCAATTCGTAATCATATATTTTATCTATCGGGTTGCTGATAGATGACTGCTGGCGTGATTATTCGGGAACGTCTCCTCGACCGGGCGAAAGCGCGAAAAATGAGCCAAGCTGAATTGGCGAGGCGGGCTAAGGTCTCGCAGCCTGCCATCAACAGCCTGTTCACTGGTGTAGCGCGGACTTCGAGGCATTTGCGCGCGATCGCGAGGGAGCTGAACACGACACCAGAGTATCTTGAAGGGTTGACGGACGACCCGTCTGCCGACTTTGCGATGGGCACATTCTCGGACGAGGAGATCGAGTGGGTGCATTTGCTCCGATCGAATACCCCAGCCAATCGCAACCATCTGCTCAGCATTGCTCGGGGACTTGCCGCTGCGGACGCAGATTGATGTCAACGGGAGCCGGCTCGGTTCCCGGTGTGCAGCAAGCTGACAGTGAAGAAATCTCAGGAGGCACGATCGTGCAACCTGTTGCCGTGCCGGCCACGAGGTAAGGCCCCCAGCCAACCGAAAGACGAGACCGTTGACGATCAGACGAGCCTCTTGATCGGTGAATTGATGACGCTAGGTTGAGGTCTGGACGGGAGGCAAGCGGAGGGCCACATGGATCGGCCGCTGGTTGCCGACACCGATTATCGGGGGATCGCCGCATTGCGCCAGGCGTTTTGCGCTACATGGGATTTACGCAAACAGGCCAGCTTCCGGGCGAGAGCGGCGCCTCGGGTAGGGTCGACGCCATGAATGAGCGAGGGTCGCACCGCTCGCACCTTAGCCCGGATATGGCGTGCTTTCGCGCCCTCGTTCTTGCGTTCGTGCGCGATTATCTGGCGCAATGGGCCCTATCGCCTAGCTACGGCGAGATTGCAGCCGGCCTCAATAGCAATAAGAACCGCGTTAAACAGGCTGTACGAAGCCTCGCACAGGATGGACTGCTTGTCAGGGTTCCAGGCCCGCGTGGACTACGTATGCCCGGAGAACTTGAAGCCGCGCGAAGAGTCCTGCGCGAGCACGGATTAGCGCATGAGGCCGAACGCGTTGCGACCAATCGGGCCGGCCCAGATCATACCCTGCTACCACCGCCAGCGCTCGATTACACTCCGGACTATCCAGACAAAGCGGAGGCGGTGGATGAATCTTGACCAGGTGCGGCGCTCGCGCGAGCAACAGCGTCATCAAGCGAACAAGAGATTTGCCCATAGACACCCAGCGGTCGCAGCCGACGAGCGAGCGTTAAGGAAGACCCAGGCTGGTCTGCATGACCGCTATGGCCATCGCCGCGGTGGGACGCCGGAAACACTTGAGAAAGCTAGCCGTGTCCAACAGGGATCGCTAGCGCGCCTTTTTATGGGCGGTCATATCAGCGTCGATCAGCTGGCGTGGTCAGCAGAGATCCGTGCTATCGCTGAGCGCATCGGGCGAGACGTTGGGATCGGCACGGTCAGTCTTGAGACGCGGGTTGATTGTGGGAACAGCGGACGCGCGCGACTGGTCGAAAGCCTCGGCCGGGTTCGCGCCGAAGTCGCTTACACACATTGGCGTGCGCAGCTTGAACAGCCGAGGCCGGTCCTCGCTCTGATTGTCGATGATGTTAGCGTGCGCGCAGTGGGCAGGACCTACCGAATGCGCGATGAAAGCGCGAGAGGCTTACTGAGAGAGGCCCTCGATGCTTGGCCTGATCATTGTACCGATGCGCGCGACCGGATCACGCAGGACGATCTTACCGAAATGGAGGCCGTCTTAGCCTGAGATTTCGTCGGGAGTTTTTTGCGCGATTACACATTCTACCCTCCCGATTGGTCACCAAATCGACCAGAAACGACCCCGCAACAGATCCGTCCCTGAACGGTGTCCCCGCACAAAGCTCGCAGCTTTTCCCTCAAGGAGCTGCGGGCTTTCTTCGTCTTGGAGGTCTTATCCTGCGATGAAACCGATCGACCTAGTCGCGCTAAAGCGTGAGGCGGATAGTGACGATGGGACAAGCACGGTTGTCTCGCGTCGTTGGCTGAAGCGGGTTCATGAGGAGCTGTCGGCCGCCCGCAAAGCCGAGGACGCCCTCAACCGGGTGTATGGTCGGCGAGCGGTTTGATGGACTGGCCAGAACAATTGCCTCAAGGTCGGCAATCCTCAAGTGCAACGGTCCCTTCACGTCATCGTCCGCGCCGAACCACCACTGATCGAGTGCGCGACGCAGTTATGCTGCTCGCTAGCGAAGCAGGTGCGCTGCTGACTCACGAACAAAAGGCGTGGGCTAGCATCACCTTCTCCGGCACCCGCCATGAACTTGTGATCTCGTTCGTCGGTCTGACGGATGTCGAAGCTGGCTAACGCCTGGTTGAAGCGCTGCCAGACCACGAGTTTAGAATTCCAGGACAGTTAGTCGCTGAGGCGACTGTAACGTCAGTCGAGCATCACTTTGGAGCTGATGTGCGTATGGCCGTCACTGTCGTCCTTTTGCTGCTCGAGGAAGTTTGATGCAGATCCGCAAGCCGCGATCAGTTCCTGAAGCGCAGCGTCTGTTGGAGCGCTTTGCTAAGTGCGATGCCGAGATCGCAGCAATCGAAGAAGCCCGCGACGTCGCGATCTCTGCGGCTAACGCTCAAGTCGATCGAGATCTAGCGCCCCTGCTAAAGGAGCGCACAGCCATTGTGGTCAAGCTTGAGCCGTGGTGGGCCGAAGCGGCCGCCGGGCTGACGAAAGGCAAGCGCAAGACGATAGAACTGGGCGGTTGCATAATTGGCACGCGTGAAGGCAAAGCGTCCCTCCAGGTTATTGGAAAAGCGGCAAACCTGGCGCAGCGGCTTGCCGAGCTTGACTGGGCGAATGACTTGGTCCGCACCACTGTGAGCCTCGACAAACCAGCTGTGATGAAAGCGCTCGAGGGCGAGGATAAGGCGGCACTCGAAGCGCTCGGCTTGAGCCGGGTCGCTGGTGAGGTAACGTTCTTCGTCAAGCGCACGCTCCAGGGCGGAACGCAGCCGAAGGTAAGCTGATGGCTGATCAGCCGCCTGTGTTTCGGCCACCAGGCTGGAAGCCAAGGAAACCGTGGCAGCGTCGCGAAACCTACAGGGATCCGAGATTGCGTGGACGAGCTGGGCAACGCATGCGGGCCCAAGTGCTAGCCGAGGAACCGTTGTGCAGGGTTTGTCTCAACGAGGGCAAGCGAGTTCAGGCAACCGTGGTCGACCATATCAAACCGCTGGCATTTGGAGGGAGCGAGTCTCGCTCCAACAAGCAGGCGCTCTGTCAGCCCTGCCATGATTTGAAATCCAAAGCAGAGCGAGAAGCAGCGCAACATGGTAGGGGGTGGGTCGATCTCTGAGGTCGGCTCAGGCGGACACCGCCGCCCCAGTCAAATTTTTGCGCGGTCGAATTCAAAACCTAAAAAGCCGGCCTGCGCCAAGGGGTCTTGATGCCATCAGGTGGATCTAGGCCTGGAGCCGGTCGCAAGCGGCTTGAGCCAGCAGTCAAAAAGCTCAGAGGTACGGATAGACACGACCGCGATGGTCAAGCGCCTCCGCCAGTTGTCCAAGGCGCAATGGCCGCCCCCATGCATTTGTCAGATCTCGCCCAGCTTTACTTTGGCTCGATCGTGAAAGTCCTAGAAGAGCAGGGCAGGGCCTCTCCGCACTATGTCGAGATCGTAGCCCTGCTTGCACAACGCCTTGAGCAGATCGAGCGCTTCCAAGCTGTGCTGGTGATGGAAGGCGACACATACGAAGGCCGGAAACAACACGGGTTCATGATCCGCAAGAGACCAGAAGTCGCAATGCTCAGCGATGCGATGCGTGATGCGCGAGGGATCCTATCAGACCTAATGCTGACGCCCGCCACCGCGCTGAGATTAGGCGAAGGGCAGAAGCCAGAGGACAATCCGTTCGCCAAGATTGCCGATCTCTGAGGAATTTATGTGGAGACCCGGGACTACGCGGCGATCGCCAAGCAATACGCCCGCGATGTTGTCAGCGGAAGGCAGCCAGCGTGTAAATGGATCCGCCTGCAGTCTCAGCGATTTCTCGATGAACTGAAGGCTCAGCGATGCCAAGAGTTTCCGTACAGGTTTAATCCCAAGAAGGCGGCGAAGATTTGCGCCTTCATCGAGTGTCTGCCTCACACAAAAGGAAAGTGGGCACGCTCAAAAGAGCTGCTGCTTTTAGAACCGTGGCAGATCTGGGTTTTTTCTATGGCCTTCGGATGGATCCGGAAGGCCGACAAGCTCCGCCGCTACCGCGTCCTTGAGATTGTGGTCCCTAGAAAGAACGGAAAGTCGGTCATTGCGGCCGGCGTCGGTCTGTTCATGTTTTGCATGGACGGGGAACATGGTGCCGAAGTCTATTCCGGCGCCACCAATGAAACCCAGGCCTGGGAGGTGTTCCGCCCAGCGCGCTTAATGACGCTTCGCTCGCCGCAACTTGTGTCGGCCATGGGAATTGAGGTCAACGCGAAGAGTTTGGTCCGGCACAGCGATCAATCCCGCTTTGAAACAATCATCGGCGACCCCGGTGACGGGCAAAGTCCAAGTTGCTCAATACACGACGAATACCATGAGCATTCCGACGACGGGCAAGTCGAAACCATGATTACTGGCATGGGCGCTCGCGAGCAGCCCATGCAGGTCATCATTACGACTGCTGGAGATAACCTGGCTGGCCCCTGTTATGCGTCGATCCTCGAGGAACGCGAGAAACTCGAGGGGATTGGTTGCGAAGGCGGCGTATTTCCGATCGATCACGAAACGCTCTTCATTGAGTATACGATCGATGAGGACGATGATTGGAAAAGCGTAGAGGCGATCCGCAAGGCCAACCCCAACATGGGTGTCTCCGTCCTCGAAGACTATCTGCTTGCCCGCCAGCGCGACGCAATTCGCACCCCGCGCAAGGCTGGCGCCTTCAAGACGAAGCATCTTAATCTCTGGGTCGCTGCGAAGCAGGCTTACTTCGACGTCGAAGCTTGGCGTGAGTGCACACGTGACTGGCTACCTAAGCGAGCGGATGAGGTTGTTGCGCTTGAGCGATTGCGCGGTAGGCGTGCGATCGCTGGGCTCGATCTGGCGTCGAAGATCGATATCGCCGCATTGGAGCTGCTAATTCTGCCCGAAGGGGAGAAGGCTACTCAAGAAGACCCCTTCGTCAGTGTAGGCTGGTATTTCGTGCCGGAAGACCGAGTGTCAGAGGTTCCCGCCTATGAGGGCTGGGACAAGCTAGACCTGCTATCTGTAACGCCAGGTAATATAATCGATTATGACGAAATTCTGGAAAAGCTCGAAGAGCTACGCGGGATCTTTCAGCTAGAACAGGTTCCGTACGACCCTCACCAAGCAACCTATTTGGCCACCACGGCGGCGAAGGATGGCTTTCCCATGCTTGAGTACCGCCAAATTGTACTCAACATGAGTGAGCCTATGAAGGAGCTCGATGCGCTGATCCGCTCAAAGCGCCTCGCCCATGGCGGCTGCCCCGTCGCGGAATGGCAGATTAATAACGTCACCGGCAAGCTGGACAAAAAAGACAATGTGTACCCAAACAAACCGCGAGAAGAGGCGAAGATCGACAACCCTGTTGCCAAGATAATGGCACTCGGCGTCGCAATGGGCGGCAGCGAAGAGGAACGATCCTTCTGGGAGGACTTGGCGACAGCATGACCCAACCGCCCAAAAGCTCTGGCCGCTCAATGGCGGCGGCCGCCGTCACCCGCGACCTACTTGCGATCGTAGGTATGTGTCTCTTCGTTTATGGCGCAGCGACAATCTATGAGCCGTTGGGCTATTTGATCGCTGGTGTTGCGTTGATTTCAATATCGATCCGTTGGGCAGCGCGAACTGAATGAAGGGGATCATCGGGACGCTTGTCGGTGGCAATCGACAAAACCATAAGCTCAGCAGTGCCGACCTCGCTAGACTGATGGCGAGCGGAGCGATGTCGAGATCTGGCGAACAGATCACGTGGGATCGGGCGCTCCAAGTCAGCACCATGTTAGCATGTGCCCGGGTGCTTGCCGAAGGGGTAGCGCAGGTTCCTTGGAAGCTCCACAAAGGTGGGCCAGGCCGGATTGAAGCGCCTGACCATCCGGTCTACGATTTGCTGCATCGTCGACCCAATCCGTGGCAGACCAGCTTTGAATGGCGTGAGACCCTCATGTTTCACACCGTCCTCGGCGGCAACGCCTTCCAGCGTAAGTTGAGAGTTGGATCGGCGAGGCGGCTAGCCTCACTCGAGCCGTTTGAGCCTGGCTACATGCGGGTCGAGCGGGAAGATAGCGGACGAATACGTTATCACCATCGGCCTGAGGGAGGCTCGGAGCGCGAAGTCCCAGCTGATGAAGTGTGGCACATTCGCGGACCTAGTTGGAATAGCTGGCTCGGCCTCGATATTACTCGGCTTGCCCGCGAGGCGCTTGGGCTTGCGTTGGCAACCGAGAGCGCCCACGCGGATCTGCATAAAGGCGGCGCTCGCGTATCAGGGATTTATACGGTTCAAAACTCGCTCAGCCGCGAGAAGTTTGACCAGCTCGCGGCCTGGATGGATCAGTACCGAGCTGGCGGAAAGCGTGAAGGCGAAACGCTCTTACTCGATAACGGCGCAAAGTTCGAAAAGACCCAAATGTCCGCGGTCGATGCTCAACACATAGAAACGCGCCGCTACCAAGTCGAAGAGGTCTGTCGGACCATGCGGGTTATGCCAATCATGGTGGGGCAAGCCGACAAATCTGCAACTTACGCTAGCGCCGAGCAGATGTTCCTCGCGCATGTCATGCATACGCTGATGCCATGGTACGAACGCCTGGAGCAATCTGCAGACGTGAACCTTCTCACGCCTAAAGAGCGAGCCGCCCGCCTGTATACGAGGTTCAACCCGAAAGCGCTTTTGCGGGGTGCTTCGAAGGATCGTGGCGACTTCAACTCTAAGGCGCTTGGTGCCGGCGGAACGCCGCCCTGGATGACGCAGGATGAGGTTCGCGCCGAGGAAGAGCTTGAACCGATGGGCGGCGCAGCGGCCGAACTTGGTCGAGGCGCGATGACCAAAGACTCTGAGATCGAAGCCGAGGAAGACTAAGATATGGCAACAACTGGTTTCGATCTGGTCGAAGAAAAGTCCGCCGGCCTACAGCGTAGCGAATTTGCTCTTCGCGAGGTGAAGTTCGCCGGGGAAGAGGGGGAAAAAGGTCGGACATTTACAGGCTACGGTGCAGTCTTCGGCAATCTCGATTCGTACGGGGACGTGATCGAGAAGGGAGCGTTCAAGAAGACGATCCGTGAAGCAAAGAAGACCGGGAATTGGCCAGCCATGCTTATGCAGCATGGCGGTTGGGCGATATCTGCTGACGATCTCACTCCGGTTGGGATCTACACGAAAATGGAGGAAGACGATGACGGCCTCCTGGTTGAGGGCATTCTAGCGGAGACACAGCGCGCGCAGGAGGCGCTTGCTCTACTAAAAATGGAGCCGCGGCCGGCATTAAGCGGCTTGTCGATCGGCTACCGCGCCAAAAAGTTCACTCTCGGCACAAAGCCCGAGGAACCTCGGCGCACCCTGCATGAGGTCGAGCTCGTTGAGATCTCGCTTGTGACCTTTCCTGCAAATCCAAAGGCCCGGATCGGTTCGGTGAAGTCGGGCAATGGTCTAACTATTAGAGATGCGGAAGGAGCCTTGCGGGACGCAGGCTTTTCCTCGAACGAAGCCAAGGCGATCGTTGCCAAGGGCTTTACAGCGATCGATCGCCGGGAGGGTGATGATCACATCGCGCGTCGCAATGACGCTTTGGCCCGCGCGCTAAAGGCGCTTGAGGTCGACTGAAACCCTTCCTGAAGGACAATTTGACATGAAACCGATGAAGCTCTTGCTTGCAGCGGCGAGCGCGCTCGCCCCGACGGCCACCGAGTTAGGTGCCTACGACGCCCGAATGGAGCAAAAGGACGGCAATGACGTGCCGCACGACACCACGGAGGCGATTACGCAGATCGCTACCAGGCTCGAAGCGTTCCGCAAATCCCACGATGAGCAGATCGAAGAGCTCAAGAAGAGGGGCTCAAACGACCCAATTCTGCTTGAGAAACTGGGAAAGCTTCAGGCAGACGTTGATAAGGCTGTAGAAGCGAAGTCGGCGATTGAGGCGAGCATCGAAGCCGAGAAAAAGGAGCGCGAGGACTTAGAGCTTCGTCTCCAGCGCTTGAACATCAAAGGTGACGGCGATGCTGCCAAAGCTGAGCTCGAGCTAAAGGAAATCAATCTCGCAATGGCTGCGCTCGCGGCAGATCGCCGGCGCGATTTCACTCCACTCGATCAGAAGGGGCTCCAGGAGTATCGAGCAGCAGCTCAAAAACAGCTGCGCTACGGTGATAAGGAGCTGACGGCTGACGAAGCCAAGGCAATGTCTGTCGGAGCCGACGCAGATGGCGGCTACCTAGTCACACCGGACACGTCGGGCCGCATGGTCAAAAAGATCTTCGAAACATCAGACATTCGCCGGATTGCTGGTGCTCAGACAATTTCGACTGACAAGCTTGAGGGCTCAGAGGATCTCGACGAAGCTGATGCTGGCTGGGTAGGTGAGACCGAAAGTCGGAGCGATACCGACACTCCAGACCTCGGCAACTGGTCGATCCAAGTCTTCGAAATGTATGCGCAGCCTAAGGCCACGCAAAACTTGCTCGACGATGCCTCGGTCAATGTCGAGAACTGGTTGGGTGATAAAGTCGGCCAGCGTTTCGGCCGGATTGAGAACAGAGCCTTTGTTAACGGGAATGGCATTCGAAAGCCTCGGGGCTTTGCCAGCTACTCGACCGAGGCTGACGACGGCAGCGGGGTGGATTGGGGCAAGATCGGTCATGTGGTTTCGGGTGCCAATGGAGCGTTTCCAAGCTCCAAGCCGGCGGATCGAATTCATGACCTCGTTGGTCTGCTCAAGGCTGATTACCTGCAGGGCGCCAACTTCGTCACAAAACGTCGTATCATTACCATGATCCGGAAATTCAAGACGGACGATGGCCACTATCTGTGGCAGCCGAGCCTTGTCCTTGGCACACCCGAGCAACTCGCTGGGTATCCGATCGTTCGCGCTGAAGATCTGGAAGATCCTGCCGCAGGTTCACTTTCGCTCTACTTCGGCAACTTCCAAGAGGGTTATCAGATAGTTGATCGGCAAGGCACTCGTGTGTTGCGCGACCCCTTCACCGACAAGCCCTTCGTTAAATTCTATTCGACCCGCCGGACTGGCGGCGACGTCGTGAACTTTGAAGCCCTCAAGGCAATGAAGTTCACGGCCTAAACCAATAAGCTTGGTGGGCGGCCCGTTTTGGTTGCCTTCATGCCTCCCAATTTCGGAGACCAATCATGCACACAATCAGCGAGAACATTGAGATCCGCGAGGTCGGTGCGCCAGTCGCTGCTGGCAGCGCGACCGACGACAACTCAGATCGTATCGATATGCAGAACTACGAGAGTGTCGTGTTCATTGCTTCCATTACAGACAGCGCGGCGGACGGCACTGCCTCGCTCACGATTGAGAGCGATGTCGAGGACAGCGACGCCAACATGACCCCTATTGCGGGCGCTTTAGCACAGACCGAAAGCGCGGCTGATGACGATATCAATGGCCAAGTTCTTATAGTCGAAGTGCGCAAGCCGGCAGAGCGGTTCCTTCAGGCTGTGCGCGGATCAGCGACTGCAGACATCGCCTTTGGAACGATGATCGCATTGTTGAAGCCGCGCCGTACGCCCGTGGTTAATCATACCACGGTCTCCGCTGTCACTCGCGTCAGCGACTAACTGATGCGTGGGCAAAAGCCGGAGCTGGTCACAGCTCCGGCGACGGCACTGCTATCACTGTCCGAAACGAAAGAGTTCCTGCGTATTGATGGCGATGATGATGACGCGCTGCTTGCGTCGCTCATCGGCGCAGCAACCGCAAAACTGGACGGGTACCAGGGCTTAGTAGGTCGCGCGCTCATCACTCAAACATGGCGCCAACACTTCGATGATTTTCCGGTAGGTAATCGTCTGGCGTTGGCCTTTGGGCCTGCTCAATCGGTAGCTTCACTATCCTACAAAGACCAAACTGGCGGATCCGCAAGCTTCGCGTCTTTTCACTTGGTGGACGAGCCAATCGGTCCGGTGATTGCTCTGGAAGATGGCGCCAGCTGGCCGTCCACCGCGACCCGTCCTGATGCTGTGACGGTCGAATGGGTTGCGGGATTTGGCGACGCTCCAAGTGACGTACCGGAGAGTGTGCGCCTCGCAGGCCTGCAGCTGATCGCGCACTGGTATGCGAATAGGGAGGCAGTCAGCGTTGGTGTTAGCGTAGCTGAACTCCCTTGGGCAGTGACGCAAACAATCACCGCTTTCCGAGCGTTCGGCGGGTGAAATGCTTCGAGCAGGGAAGTTTGACCGCCGCATCACTTTGTTAAAACGATCCAAAGTTCATGATGGTCTTCAACAGGTGGAGACATGGTTGCCAATCGGCAAGCGTTGGGTCTCCCGAAAGGCATTATCAGGCGGCGAGGGTTTCGAAGGAGAAGGGCGCAGCAGTTTTTCTCGATATTCGCTCTGGCTACGCTTCGACAGTTTAACGCGAACGCTCACCGCGGCTGATGCGATTGCCATGGATAATGAACGCTTTGAACTTTTGCAGCCGCCGCTGGAATTGGGGCGGCAGAGCGGCATTGAGCTTTTGGTTGAAGGTACGTCGGAAGGTTGGTCTGCCTCGTGAGCATTAAGGTTAAGGGGGCAGGTGAAATTGTCTCGGCGATGCGAGAGTTGGGTGATCAAAAGGCTATGCGCCGAGCCATGCGCGGCGCTTTGCGCGGTGCAGCAAAGCCAATGTTGGCAATGGCGAAAGCTGGCGTTCCGGTAGACAAGGGCGACCTAAAGCGCTCACTCAAGATCGCGACCGCTAAACGCCAGCGGGGAGATCGCGACAAGTTCGGTGTCGTTCTCGGGATTGACGTAAACGAACAGCCGGCAACTTACCGTGTCCGCAAGACGGACTCAGGAGGGCGAAAAAAAGGATCAGGCAAGGGCGGCTATTATCGCGACCCGGGGGTCGCGGGCGTCGGTCCAATGATCGAATTTGGGACACCGCAAGAGCCGCCAGTACCTTTTATGCGGCGGGCATTTGATGCGCTTGGAGAGCAGTCGATCAGGTTGTTCGGCAGATTAGCGGGCCCAGCGATCGAGAAGGAAGCTGCAAAGATTGCCCGAAGGAAGGTTCGGTCAAAGTGAGCTGGGAAGCTGCGGTTGTTTCTCGCCTTCTTTTAGACAGCGCAGTCAACTCGCTCGCGGGACAAAACGTCGAATGGGATGAGTTCGCTCCCGATACAGTTCTACCCGCGATTGTGCTCAACATTATATCCGACCCACGGCCGCAAAACTATGACGGTTTTGATGCTTTTCGGGGCACGCGGGTCCAAGTCAACTCACTTGCAAAAACCAAGGCTGAAGCGGTGCAACTCCGCAATGCCGCAATTGCCGCATTGGCCCCTGCAGCCGTTCACGACGACACTGAGTTCTTACGAAGCTTTGTCGACGGCGGCGGATCGGACGCGGTGCGCGTGCGAACCGAGAGGATCATTCGTGAGCGCGCCGACTTGATTATCTGGCACAACTAAAGGACATTATTTATGGCTCTTTCTGACGCAACCCATGGCCATGGGACCGAACTCCAAATCGATATCGGCGATGGCAATGGTTTAGTGAAGGTTGCCCAAGTCGATGACCTCCCCGAGTTACCGACATCTAACGAGCGCGAGCTTTACGAGACTAGCCATTTCGACACCGAAGAGTTCAAAGAGTGGAAGAAGCTTCCCTTAAAGGACGGTGTTCCGATCACAATCATGGGGAACTATGTGATCAATTCGGCGTCTGACACGCTCCTTCAGGCAGCCGACAACGCAGAAGGGGCGCTTGCGTATAAGATCATCCTGAAAGAGGGCAGTTCGACCTTCGAAGCGACCGGCAATGCCCTTTTCTACAATTTCAAGCGCACCAACCCGAGCGATTCGAAGCGGCGCTTTGAGATCACCCTGAAGCCGGTCAATGCAGCAGCGATCGCGGCACCATCGGTCTAAAATGAGCAGGATCGATGAAAAGCGCTTCAAAGCGCTTAAGCAAGACTGGAATGCTCGGTTCGATTTTAACGCGATGTGCGCTCTCGAGGAGGAAACCCGCAAAGGAATCTATGAATTCCTTGCACCCATGGTGATTCAACTCAATGAGAAAGATGCGGCCGACCCAAGCGCAGTCCTGAAAGCGGTTTCGGCACTAAAGATGTCGGACCTAAGGCTGGTGATTTATCATGCGTTGTCTGGCCACCACGACGTTTCCCCGGAAGACGTTGGCGACATCATTGAGGATATCGGGATGGCAAAGGCCATGCAAATTGTGGGATGGGCCTTTCAGCGCGCTATGCCCACCAAGAGCAACAACGAAGCGGAAGAGGGAGGGGCCACGAGCTCCAAAAACCCTCCATCGAGGGCGAAACGCCGGAAGCCCGCCGCGAAGCCTGGTTAGATCTCCTAGGGTCTTGGCTGTCTAGCGGTCGCACTGAACGCGACTTCTGGCAGCAGACCCTTGCCAGCTTCAGCGTGGCCATGCGGGGCGACGCAAAACGCAATCAGGTGGATATCGAGAACAAAGTATTTCTTAGTTACCTTGCGGCCCAAATGACCGTCATGGCCGGCGCAGGAAAGCTTGGCCCTCTTGATGACTGGCTAAGATACGTTCGACCGCAAAAGCCTCGTACCGTTCAAGATATGATCCTCGCGCTGCAGGATGCAGCAGCTCGTGGCGCGCCGATCACGATTACAAAGATGGAGAGTTGAGCGATGGCGATAAAGATCGGCTCCCTTTTGATTGAACTTGCGGTTGAGCACGGCCTTCTAAAGTCTGGACTCACAGCAGCCGAGAAGGAAGTCGAGAAGGCTACCAAGGCCATTGAAAAGCGCGGCAAGGACATCACTAGATTTGGTAAGAACCTCTCAAAAAGCGTAACTGCGCCAATACTCGCGATCGCCGCGGCAACCGGAATTGCTGTTCGGAGCATCGCAGCTGACGCGAAAGAAATCCAACTCTCGGCCGACGTCGCCGGTGCCGGGTTTGAGGAGTTTCAGCGCACAGCGCATGCGGCAATGGTGGGTGCAGGGGTCGAGAGCGAGAAGCTTGGGGACATCTTGAAGGACACGGCCGATAAGATCGGCGATTTCGCTGCAACGGGCGGCGGAGAAATGAAAGATTTCTTTGAAAACATTGCTGCGCCGCAAGATCTCTCGGTGAACGACTTTATCGGCAAAAGTTCGGTCGAGCAGCTTAAGCTTTATGTCGCAGCTCTGGAGAAAGCGAACGTCAGCAATGAAGAGATGGTGTTCTATCTCGAAAGTATCGCGGACGAAGGATCGCGTCTTCTTCCGATCTTGCAGGATAATGGCAAGGAACTGAATCGACTGGGTAAGAATGCGGCGATCATTGACCGTGACGCCAAAGCGGAACTCAGAGAATACACAGCGGCACAAACCGAGCTCGCTACCTCCATGCGAAAGCTCACGATAACGGTCGTCAAAAGTGGATTGGTCACGTACTTCACCGAATTTGTGAAAGGAGCGGCCGAACTTGCCCAGCAGTTTTCAGAGATCAGCCCTACCGGTACCAAGGTGGCGGTTTCGATCGCGGCGATTGCTGCTGCGACTGGTCCGGTCCTTGCAGGCCTTGGCGGGCTTATACAGGTCCTCGCGCCGGTATCCGGCCTCTTCACCGTGCTCGGTGGGTCGATTGCTGGCGTAGCTGCCGCCGCTCTACCGCTTACGGCCGGGATCGCTGCTGTGGTTGCAGCTGGCTACTTGATCTATACGAATTGGGAAAAGGTCGCCCCTATATTGGAGCGTGCCGGCGCGGCGATAGAAGAGGCAGTAGGACCTCAAGTTAGGCAATTCGTCTCAGACGCTACCGCTGCGTTCTCCGAATTGTGGCAAGGTCCGCTAGGCGATATGGTTCGCACCGCAGCCGACTGGCTTCTAAAGTTTCAGATTGCCTACGCTAAGGTTCTTGGAACCGGGCTTCTGCGGATCCTCGATGCCGCAGTTACCGCATTCAGCGGCACGTTCAGCGTGATCACTGATGTTCTGCTTGTAATCTCACGTCTGCTGCAGGGCGACTTCTCTGGTGCTTGGAGCGCGGCACAGTCACTGGTCTTAGGTGTTGCGAAGACATTTATCGGTGTTTTTGATGCTCTTCTCCCGGGTGTGATCAGCTCACTGCGCGGAATTGCTGAGGGTGCGAAGACCTGGTTGCAAGACCGGCTGCGCGCGGTGTTCGAGTGGGTCATTAGGAAGGTCGGCCTAGTTGGTAATGCGTTCCGTGATCTCTACGTTGCTGTCGTTGGCAACTCTTACGTCCCGGACATGGTCAATGGGATCGCACGCGAATTGTCCCGGCTTGATCAGGTTATGGTTCGCCCTGCGCAGAAGTCAGCAGAAGCAGTAAAGGCGGCAATGCGGGAAATGGCAGCTGAGACACAAGCGCTGCTAGCCAGACTTTTTCCGGAGATTGAACGCGCGCGCCAGATGTTGGCTGACAAGGCCTTGATCCAACGTTCTGACCTATCGGCTGATGACAAACGCGAAGCGATAATCCGCCTTGTTGGCGGTCGCGATCGACTCAATACTTCGTTCGACAATGACAATGGGCCACTTGAGGAAGCGGAAAAGGTCAAAGAGGCCGGCAAGCAAGTGTTGAAGGAGCTCGAAGAGCAAAGCCGCAAGACCAAGATCCAAACGGTCCAGATCGCTGAGAGCTTTCGCGATATGGCGCGAAAGTCAGTGTCAGCGCTTCAGAGTATGGTCGATGCAATCCAGGGCGGCAGTTTTCTCGACATCCTAGGCGGGGCCATTGATCTCTTTCTGCAGCTTGGTTCGACTGGAGTGCTGGGATCGGGCCTGGCAGATACGATTAACGCGCCTCGGATACCCGGCGCTGCCAACGGGACGAGCTTTGCGCAAGGTGGACTAACTTTGGTCGGCGAACGTGGGCCTGAGCTTGCTTACCTTCCGCGGGGCGGTAGGGTCATCTCTAACCATGACTTGCGCGCGGCCAATCAGAATGGCCGGATCGAGCTGTTCGTTCACCCAAGCGGCGAGTTCGACGCGCGCGTTTCAGGTGTCTCGGCTCGCGTCGTCAACCAGGCCGCACCAGCGATTGCCTCTGCGGGCGGGGCTGTGGCCGAACGGCGCATTTCCAGACGTCAACGCCGGCGCGTCGCATGATTGAATTGCCCGACAGGCCCGGCCCTAACGGAATCGAGCCAAGCTTAATGGATTACGGCTTTACGCTGGAAGGCGCGTTAGGCGGCGCGAGCGTTCGAATTGATCGACCAGGTAGCCGGTTTATGGCGAGCGTCAGTTATCCGTTGATGCAGCCCGAAGTGGCCCGCGTGTTTGTCGCAAGGCTGATCCGCGCCAAATCGGAAGGCTTGCGCATTCCCTACCCGCTGCTGCGCTTAAGCCAGAACGGATCCGGGGCGCCGGTGGTGGACGGTGCCGACCAATCGGGATCGACAATCAATCTGCGCGGCTTCAATCCGGGCTTTCAGTTTCGCGAAGGTGGTTGGCTCAGCATCGAGGATGCAAGCGGCCAGCATTACCTACACAATGTCGCCGCGCTAACGACTGCGGCGAGTGATGGGCGGATGGCTTTGCCAATCGCGCCAATGCTGCGCGCGCCGTTCGCAGATGGTGCTAGCGTTCATGTAGCCAAACCGATGATCGAAGGCGTGATCGAAGGCGAGAGCGCTGACTGGACGCTGCGGGTCGATCATCTCACGCAGCTGTCATTCACGATCAAAGAGGCGGCGTAGTGCAGTCGCTTGGCTTGACCGGGCTCCTTAAAATTGAGCTTCCGGCGCGCACGATTGCGTTGTGTGATGGCGGGTTCTTCATTTGGAACGGCGACACCTACCGCTCGCGCAATGATTTGTTCGGCGTGATTGCCAGTATCGAATCGCTCGCCGAAGGCATTGGCGATGAAATACCGGCGCTTGAATTGGAATTGCACCCGCCCGGCACCGCAGCGGTCGCAGAGCTGTCACAGCCGGGCTATCAGCAATCGCGTGCGCGTTTCTGGGTTGCCGAGTACTCGCCTGTTACTGGCCTTATCATCGGATCGCCCGATCTGATGTTCGAAGGCCAGATTGATCAGACCACTTTGAGGCTAATTCGAAGTGAGCGCACGCTTTCGACTAGCGTCGTCTCGACGGCGGAGCGGCTGTTTGAACGCAACCTTGGCAACACGCTTTCGCCGGGATTTCACAAGTCAATCTGGCCAGGCGAGACAGGCCACGACAATGCGACAGGTTTGAAAGTGCCGATTGCGTGGGGCGCGCAGGGCCCACAGCAAAGCTTTACGCCGCGCGGCGGTGGCGGTGGGTCTGGCCCCGGCGGCCGGGGCGGCACGTATATAAATTTTGATTGATCATGGCAGAAACAGCTGAGCTTGAGCGTCGCAGGATTGCGACCGCCAAAACCTTTGCGCGTTATGCCGAGCAACCGTTTGATTGGCGAAAGTCGACAACCTGCCTGCACATGGCGCGGATGCAAATGCGTGGCATGGGCCATCGCCCGCCGAAAATGCCGCCGCTGCGCAGCGCTGTGCGGGCAAGGAAAGAACTGGAAGCGCGCGGGCACGCCAATGTTATCGGCCTGCTCGATACGATGTTGCCGAGAATTGCACCGGCGCAAATGCGGCTTGGGGATCTGGCGGCAGCGCCCGGCAGCGAAGAGTGGTTAGACGCAATCTTGATCAATGTCGCTCCGCGTAAGTTTGCAGGATGGCGCGAGGATCAGCACTTGATGGTGGTGCTTGATATTTCGCTGGATCAGATCACCGCCGCGTGGCGTTTGTAGCGCACTTTTCGACTGTATCGACGCCTGATCCGCTCAGTCCGGTTGAGCGCAATTCTGCGACCGAGCCGGATCCGGTTTCGATAAAGTCCCAGCGATGGCGAACTGTGCCCAAGGCAGATCGCAATACCCAGTAGCGCTCTTCGTTTGAGCGCAGCTGAACGTCGCCACTTAGGTTCTCGGCCACGCAAGTGGCAAAGTCGCTTGGTGAGCGAACGCTCTCAATCTGTCGCTTTACATCGGTTTCCAGCAATCCAGCAGGAGTGCTCGCGCATGCCGCAAGGCACATCAAAACCAATAAGCTCGCCGCGAATCTCATAGCTGATAAGTATCGAAGGTCGATCAATGGCGAAAGCGCTTAAAGTGGTCGGCATCGTCGCCGGCGCGGTCGCGCTCGTTGCCACCGGCCTCGGCGCGGTTGGCGTAGGTGCTGTGTTCGGCGCAAGCACAGCGGGCATAGCAGGCGTTGCGACCTTGGTTGCCGGTGTCGCCAATATCGGTGCAAGACTTCTCACAAAGCCTCCGCCTGCGCGAGGGTCGGTAACCGACACAGTCTTGGATGTCGAACCGTCCTCGCCCTATCTGATGGGCGAAGGATACTTCGCCGGCGTCATGCGACACAAGGTTGGCTATGGCCCGACGATCGACGATGTGCCCAATCCGTACTTGCTCGAAGCGCTCGCACTGTGCGTCGCCGGGCCAATCGCAGGGCCGATCACGCCGCAAACCGATTTCGGCGCGGTCGATTCCTGGTTTAGCGGGTTTCTTGAAACCGACACCCGGTTAGGGGCGACGCCTGATACCGCGCTAGTCCCGCCTTACGGCGCAGCGCCAGGTTGGTCGAGCTCCAGCGCGATGAGCGGCACGGCAGCGATTGCGTGGAATTACCGGTTTGACAAGGAAGGCGAACGCTATGCCAGCGGGCTGCCTGCGCGCGGCGTCGTGGCGCAGTGGGTCAAAGTCTACGATCCGCGCAAAGACAGCACGCAGCCAGGCGGCAGCGGCTCGCACCGGCTTGGCGATGAGACGACGTACGAATGGTCTGAAAACCCCGCGCTGCATGCCGGAACTTACGCTTTTGGTCGGTATTCACCGTTAGGCCAAGGCAGCAAACGGATCATCGGAATGGGCCTTCCGGCTGAAGGGATTGATTGGGAGGGCGTTTCTGCGTGGGCCAATGATTGCGAAGCCAATAACTGGCGCATGTTTGGTCTGGTGTTCGAGCCCGGCGATCGCTGGCAGAACCTGCGTGATATTTGCATTGCCGGCGGAGCTGAGCCGCTCTTTGCCGGTGCAGTGCTCGGGTTTCACTGGCAGCGCCCGAGGGTCGCGCTCGACACAATCACTGAAGCGGATCTGGCTGACGGCTCTCAAGAAGTCACAGCAATGCAAAGCTGGCGCGACCGGCTTAACACGCTGCAGCCGCGCTATCTTGAGCCGACCAGCAATTGGTCGCTGATCGCTGCCAATCGGGTTCAGGTCTCTGAGTTTCTGACTGAAGATGGCGAAGAGCGGATTGAGGATGTTCCGTTCAACTTTGTAAAAGACGCGTCGCAGGCAGCGCAGCTCGCGGCGTATTGGCTGTGGGGATCGCGCGAGCTGACGCCGATCACCTTGACGTTGATGCCGCGCCTGCGGGCGTATCGGCCAGGAGAGTGCTTGCATCTCGACTTGCCGCAATTGGGGCTCGATCACGACGCAGTCATCCTGCGCCGCCAGTTTGATCCTGCGACCGGCACGATGACGATGACGCTGATGACCGAAACGCCAGGCAAGCATTCCTATGCGCTTGGCCTGACTGGCACGGCCCCGCCAACGCCAACAATCGGGCAGACGGCGCAAGAGCGTGATCAAGGCGCCGCGCTTACAAGCCTGCCGACCGGCTATATTCGCAACCAGATCACCAACAGCTGGGTTACGGATGCCGACCCGCTCGATGGCTTGGTGCAAGCAAGTGAGAATTCAATCACGATCGAAGCGCACACGCGGACGTATCTTGATCGCGGCAATGTTTCGATTGATGGCGCAACGCTGACAGTGGAGAATGATGGCACAACCGCGATCGCTGCCGATACCGTCTATCACATCTTTTACGATGATGCGACGCGATCCGGCGGCACGGTTTCTTACAAGGCCACGCAAAACAGCACTGTCGCAGCGCTCAGCGCCAGCACGCCTGCGCGTCACAGAGTGGCGACCATTCGCACCGCGGCAACCGGCCAGCCCGCTAACAGCGGCAGCGGTCAGTCGCCGCCTGGGTGGGATCCGAACGAATGGGAAGAGTACGGGCCGGATGAAGATCCGCCTTAAGGGCTAAGCGGAGATCGCACACAATGGATAACAATCACCGTGCCTGGCTGGCGGCGGCATCTGCTGCTGGACAAGGCGGGCTTTCTGCGCGCGCACCGTCAATTTATCGCGGGCGGCGCTGGTCAGCGCACATGAAGCTTGAAGGCGATTTCTCAGGCGATGCTTTTACAGGGGCGATTGCGCGCGATCCGAACGATGGCGACAGTCTGATTTCGACCATGTCGGTAACGCCTGGTCCGTTTTCCAATGGTCAGACTACCCTGACGCTGCTGCTCGCTGCGGCGACGACAGCGATTTATCCGGCATCGACGGACGGCAGCAACGTGCTGTGGGCGGTGTTTGAAATCGTTCGCACGCCGGTGGGCCGCGATCCCTACACCATGGCGCTGGGCTTTGTGCCGATCGTCGGGCGCGTCGGCAATGCCTGAGTTTGGGCTGATCGATCCGCTTGGCGGGACAATCAAAGCATCGCTTGGCCCGGCTGAAGCGATGGGATTTGTCGAGCTTGTCCCGACACTGCTTAACGCGCCGCCGCCAACGCTGACAACCGGGCCGGGATTTAACGGCACAGCGGGTTCAGGCTCGGGCGCGGTTCCAGCTGATCCGGTTCGCGCCACGGCCAAGCCGGCGGCGCGTTTCCTGACGCCGCCGCACTTGACGATCACGGATGATCTGGTGGTCGGCGTGATGGCGTTTGCCAACAATAACGGCACTTTGATCGGCGGGATTGAGCGGGTTCGGTTTCACTTTGAAGGTAGCTTCATCGATGTCGGCAATCTGAGTTTTCAGACTTTCGTGCGGCATGATGGCTCGACATACCGCATGCTTGGCTATTGGGTGACGCTGGAAAAGGGCGCGCTGCTGGGCGAAGCCTCGCTCTATGCCGAGATCGCGCCAAGCGCAGCTGGCATGCAAAGCCGCGTGATCGGGCCGCACAATTACTTGCTGCGCGACACGCAGTTTCAATACGACATCACGATGGATCCGAGCCAGCCCGAGGTCGCTGGCGAAAATTATCAGACCTTGCTCGCGGCATGGAATTACCTCGACAGCGTCAATGCTGAAAATGCGCGGATCACCGGCAGCGGATCAAGCGTCGATGTCAGCGGATTTGTGAACTTTGCCCACCACGAACCGGTCGGGCGCATTCAAATGGAATGGAGCGAGCCGGTTACGATCGGCGCGACATTAGGCGGGTTTGGCGAATGGCTGATTTCGGTAGGCAAGCTCCATTGGCTTGGGCCCAACTTCACGTTCGATATGCGCTACATCACCAATTTCGGGTCGCGCACAGGATATTCGCAGCCACTGTTTGAACGCGTGCGGTTCACCAACTCGGCAGGCTTTACGCCAGAGCTTCCAATGAAAGGGCCGCCGCCTGTCGCGTTCCGGTTTGAAGATGAAGGCGATGACGGGCCATGGCTGACGGAATGTGCGTTCGATTATCTGCTTAATCCGACCGAACAGCGCGCCGAATTGGTGCGTGGCTGCACTTTCACCAATGTCGCCAATGATCTGTTCACCGGCGCAAAGGCCGTGCTGGCGTGCGTGGTCGATGAATATGATACGACATCGTTCCGAACCGAGATTGATGCGCTCACAGTGACGGGGCCAAGCGGAGCGACGATTGCGATTTCTGGCGGCAATGATGCCAACACGCGCGTCGTCACCGCTAAGGAAGGCGGCGCTGAAGTCGGGACATTCACAGTCGGCAAAACCTCGGCCTATGTTGGCGGCAACCAGTTCAACATTTCGAACGTGGTTGACTGGCTCAATTCTCTCAGCGGGTGGTCTGCCACTCTGCTTGATGACACACGCCGCGCGACGTCTTTGGGATTGGCGGGCACCAATGGCGCAGCGTTTGGCGACACCGATGTTTCAAGCGGGCTGACCCTGGTTTCGCAATTCGACCTGCATCCCGACTGGCTTCAGGGCGTCATCTTCACCAGCTCGGTTCTTGAGAACCAGATTTTCTACGGGAATGCGACCTCGCAAAGCAACGCGCAGCTGGTGTTCCTGACCAATGGCACCTACCGCGATATTGCGATCGTCAACAATGCGTTCCATCAAAAAGACAGCTCGGGCTATCTCTCGCAGCTCGACAGCAACCAGGAGCATTTCCTGTTTGCGCACAACACGTTCGCAGGGCAGCAAGTGCTGTTTCGCGATGGCTATGACGATGATCAATACACGCTGATCGCTGCCAATCTGTTCGATGATTCAGGCTCGGAAGCCGACGTTACCTTTGGCGGAGCGCGCAAGGATAATCACTACACGACCGGCTCTAACACGCTGCCGGGCGAAAGCGGCGGCACCAGCGGCGGAACGCCCGCGACCTTGCTGGCGGACGCTGCGGGCGGTGTCTTCACGCCGCAAGGCGATCTGCTCGCCAATCTCAAAACGCCAGTGTTCGAATACGATCTGACGGGCGCCGAACGCGGGGCAACCGATCCGGCCGGCGCGATTGCGGCCTGATCTGACTTTTTTGAAAACCTAACAACAGGGAGCCAATCATGGCGCAAGATCCGTTTGAGTTCTCTTCAGGAGGCCTGAATGCGCCGGCCTCTGACCTGTTCGAGATCAGCCCTGACGACACCAACGACCTCTCAAACGTCACCAAGGCGCTTTATGTTGGCGGTGCCGGCGATATCTTGCTGCGCGCAGTTGGCGGTTCTGCTGACGTTACCCTGGCGAATGTCCCGGCCGGAAGCATTGTGCCTGTCCGCGTCAAAGCAGTACGCGAGACTGGAACCACCGCGACCAACATCGTCGGGTTGATCTGATGCTTGCGCCGGGCTGCAGCGTGATGAGCACTGCGATTTTTGCGCCACGCGGCAGGAGCGGCGCTCCGGCCGCGCCACCGCTTTTCGATGCATTTGACTTAGAACTATCAGGGCCTGCGGATCATCGCGAGATTCTGAGCGCTTCGGCGTGCCGCGCGGCTCGAACTAGCGGCTCAGCTGCCGGAGGTCTTCGAATATCGATGGACGGAGCATACCGCGTCTATTTCACCGTAGCTTTGTATGATGGAACAGTGCCAAATATCACGGACGCAATTAGCGTTGATATTAGTGAGAACTTCAACGCAATCCCAACGCAGTCTCGCAACGTCACTGAGGCTGGCGTAGTTGATTTCACTCATACTTTTGCCGGGACATTCCTATGGTTGCGAGCCTCTTTGCCAAATTTGTCAGGCTTTCGGCTCGATAACTTCGGGATCTACGCGGCATGAGGAAGCGCACCCAATCCATAAACGCTCGGAGTTTTGCAATGACTTTTGAAGGTGTCGACGTCTTTGACTGGCTGCTCGGCGCAGTCATAGCCGTAGTCAGTGCTATGTGGACAATGCTGCGCGGAGAGAGGAAAGCCGCCAAGGAAGATCACAGCAAGCTTGCCGAAAGGGTTAGCCAGATCGAACTCACAGTCGCCGGAAACTACGTTCCAAGAGAAGAATACAACGAGAATTTTCGCGAACTCAAGCGTTCGCTCGAGCGGATTGAGGAAAAGCTCGGGTCGAAAGCTGACAAAGACTGACTGAACGGGCGGACCGGTCGGACGCCCAGGATTCCAGATCCGACCTCCAAACAAAGGAACGAGAATGCTCGACAGGCTAAAAGCCTGGCTCGGCGACCATTTGGTCGACGATGCCAGCAACTGGTGGCGTTGGTTCTCCACCCACATCCTCGCGCTTATCTCAGCGCTAACCGGATTCTTGGCCACTAACTCAATGGAGCTCGCCGCAGTACTGGCTTTTCTCCCTGAGGAACTGCACTCCCTTGGCGGAGCGGCCATTGCGGTGGTGCTGTTCGTGATCGGGTTGATCGGTCGCCTCTTTAAACAGGGGGAGCCGATTGATGTCGAGACCAGTGACTCAGCCTAAGGTCAAAGGCGGGAAACGCGGCGTCATCGGAGCTGTGGGGATTATATTGGCGGCAGTCTTTTCTTTGGAAGGGGGCTTCGTCGATCATCCCAGTGATCCAGGTGGCGCAACCAATCACGGAATTACTGAGCATGTCGCTCGTGAACATGGCTTTTCCGGAGACATGCGTGATCTAAAACGTGAGTGCACGATCGAAGGCGAAGTCTGCGCTGAAAGCATCCTTGCTAAAGACTACATTGAAAAGCCTGGTTTCTTGCCACTCATTGCGATCGACCCTGTCGTCGCTGAAGAGGTTATCGATACCGCGGTCAACATGGGCCCGAGGCGACCTAGCCGATTTTTTCAACGAGCTGTGAACGCGACATGCGGCACGCAGCTCGTGGTAGATGGGAAGGTCGGCCGAATAACGGTTGGAGCTTGGAAGGAATGCCGGGCTGCCTTGGGTCCGCGCGCTTGCGTCCAGGTACTACGGCATCTCGATCATCAGCAGACCCTCGAATACGAACGCCTGATCAGACGAAATCCCAGGCTTCGAGTCTTTCGGCGAGGTTGGCTGAATCATAGGATCGGAAACGTCGACCGCGGTCGCTGCGGCGAAAGGGCCAATCTGTGATGACCTTGTCGCTCCGACAAATTGGAGGGTTGTTCGCTCTGTTTTTCCTGGTCGGCGTGTCGCTATTTCAGACGGTGCGGATCCACGGCGCTCAGTTGGACCTGCCACTTGTTGGCGCGATCGGACCTGAAGGACTGCTAGCTGAGAACATGCGGCTAAAATCCGAGGCGAACAACGCAAACTCTGCCCGCGACTACGCGCGCTTTCTGGCCTCGCTACAGAAGGCGAGGGCGGAGCGATCCTATCGTCAGGCAACAAAGGAGACTGACAATGCAATCGAGACGTCTTTGCGTAACGAACTTGCTCGTGTGCGCAGTTTTGTCGCCGCTGGCGGCTTGCCAAACAACCAAATACGTGCCGAGCCAGCCCTTGCCGCCACCGGAGATCACGATACCAGAATCGATGCGCGATCCAGTGAGCTGCCCAAGCTGGATGGACTGTTCGACCCGCCAATCGTTCGGGTCTTCGCAGCGGATGTCGAACTCTGCACAATAAACACCGTCAAGGCACGCGAATGGCGCCAGTGGGGGATGAAACTCCAGAGGCTGAGCTCAAGGGACAGTTTGCCCAAATAGAGTTTGCGACGAGAACTCTACATAAAGTAATGCACTGGTGCTGGGTTCCAACGCCTTTGTTTCGACATCGCCTGGACCGAGGCCAATCTACCTTTTCAGGTGGGTGCTTGACCGCTACATCGGCCTGCAGTGTTTAGGGCAAGAACAGTTCTGGTACTCGGGGCAGGAGCCAGCTTTGAGATTGGCCTCCCATTAGGAACGCAGCTGCTCGATCGCATCGCAAAGCTGTTAGACTTCCGATTTGAGATGGGCCGACGACCGACGCAAGGCGATCCGTGCTTGTTCGATGCGATGAGGCACGTGGTGGACGACGACGCCACACAGAGAAACGCTCATATAAATGCTGGTAGACAACTCGTTGCCGCCGCAAAGCAAGCCAAGTCGATTGATGCAGTTATTGACGCGCTCGAAGATAAGATGGTCGAAACGATGGGTAAGCTCGCCATCGTTACAGCCATTTTAGAAGCCGAGTCAGCAAGCGCACACTTTGCAGGAGTCTCTAATTCTCCTGGTTCCCTGAAGATTGGGAAATTTGCTAATGCTTGGCATGCACGTTTCGCAACATTGCTCATAGAAGGTCGTAAAGCCAGCGACGTAGGAGACGTCTTCGAGAATCTTGAAGTGATCAACTTTAACTATGATCGCACGTTAGAGGTATTCCTATTGCATTCGATTTCTGGCTTTTACGGGCTCGCTCCAGTCGAGGTGCAGCCGATAGTCGCTACGCTTCCTATGCACCGGCCATATGGCAAAGTCGGAGAGCTTCGTTGGCTAGGTGGTGGCGTCAACAGCATTAAGTTCGGTGAAGGCCGGCCTGATCAGATTGCGGCAGCGTACAAACAAGTTCGCACATTTACTGAGCGTGTTGAAGAGGGTGAAGAGCTTGCAGCGATCAAGCAATCGATCGCGAATGCCGATCGAATTGTATTCCTTGGTTTTGGCTTTCACCGGCAAAATCTAGAGTTGCTTTCCGCTCCGATCCAACCTCATTGTGAGCTCGTGGGTACTACTATGGGGCTTTCACCGGATGACACAGACCTCGTACTTGGAGATCTGCAAAAAAACTTCGGGATTCACGGCCGGCATGATCAAAGCCGTTTCAAGCTGCGAGATCTAGGTTGCGCAGACTTCTTCGATCAATTTGGTCGACGGCTCTCGTCTGATCCGATCATGTAAGGCCATAGGGTGGTCGCGCCGTAGCGAGACGGTTAGTATTCCAAAGCCACTAGTCCGGCAGGTCTATAAAGATCACACGGCGATTGATCGCCGCGCCGCTCTCGGCGAGCGAATAGAAAATCGCGGCGATTTCATCAGGAGCAAGGTGCTCAAGAGCGTTTCCAGGTTCGCGACCCTCGATCAAGGCAGCGATGCCCCGCATCGCACCGATTTGTCGGCGTTGCAGCAGCTCATCATCCTCACTCATTAGGTAACCCCGAGCAGGCTTACTCATGGAAAGACTCCTCTCGCAGTGTGTGAAGATTAGATTGGTTTACAACCACCATTTGGCCGATGCTTGCGAGAATGAGTTCGACATTCTCTGCGCCGGCAACCGTGTGCCTTTGTATGTAGCGTAAGATGATGCGATTTGCTTCGGCCAAGGTCAGAAGGCCGGCGCTAGGAGCTACCATGAATAGGTCGCCGTTTTGGTCGCGACGAAGAACTAGGTATGGTTTGTCAGGCATTTGCGAACCCCCAATTGATTGCGTTAGAATACGCACTGAATGGGGCTAACAAACTTCAGCAGATATGAAGGGTTTAGGGCCGGTCGAATAGGTTCATGAACCTATAGAAAGGCTAAAGGTCAAGATCCTCCGCTAGGATTTCGCGCATCTCGCGCTCATCCCGGTATGGATACCAATTACGGTCTCGATGGCCTCGCAAGCGGCGCACTCTGTGAACGGTAGCGCCGACCAATAACACCAGAATTGCAAGCAAAGTCGGTACAAAATTAAACTGCGCATAGGTGAATGCGGCAGTCGGTGTGGCCGCTCGGATAAAGTGTGCCAAGACCGCGAGCAGCATCAACGCTGATGCGTATTTTGACCAGTTTCTATCAGCGTTGAGGGCGATCGCCATGAGCCCGGCAAGCGCGATCACATCGGCAGTGACGAGCACCCAATCAACTGAGCTGAACACCGGGTCAAGCGCCAAATTGTAAAGCACATACTGAATCGGAAACATCGCTCCGAATGACAAGGACCCCAATCGTTCCGGCGTATGGCCTAACAGTGCTGCCAGAATCAGCGCTCCGAAATAGATCGCTAGCGCAGCTGCAATTCTCGGGTCGCTGATGTCTGGCAACGACATGCCCTTTACGCCGCTCGCTTAGTCATTGAGCGCTGAGCTAGCCGCTGGTTATCGTCCTCTGGGCAAACCCATGGAACGCCCATCTTTGTTCCGGTTTGGCGGGCACTTGCCCAAGACCGCATGAGCGCCTGGCGCGCTGCCTGTGTTTGGCTGAGCGATGTTTGCATCACTGCTAGTGCTTGGGTTGATTGCTCGTCATCGCAGTTAGTGACCGTCATGAATTGCTTTAGCCGTTCAATCTGCGCAGTCTGATTTGCGATGAGGCCATCAATCGCTCTGATCTGCGCGTTAAAGTCGTCGCTGATCTGTTGCACCAGGTTATCAAGTTCGCGTCGTTCCATTGTCTTCGTCTCCACAAGGGTTACGAAGGCTTGGCTCCGAAATAGGTATCAAACCCGTTCGCCGCGGCGATTCCCACGGCGAACAGCACGGCAAACAAGAGCGCAATGAGTAGTATTTCATAGAATGTTCCCCAACGCCCGTATCGTTTACGCCAAGCCCCCGGGCCTGGCGCTTGCAGAGCCTCTTTGAGTGCTTTGAACTCGGGTGAGTTCCTGAGTTGCTCACGGCGCTGATACGGCAGGTCCGCTAACCAGCGTTCGACAGTTTCATCGCTGAAATCGAGCTCGCGGAACCCGAACGTTCGGGTTCCGGTAATCTTGCGCAGCATAACAAAGTAGCGCACTGCGGCATCGTTATCGACTTGCCCTAGCTTTTCGCGAGCGCCCTGCAGGTGCTTGGCTACCATCCGCTCGCTGATGCCAAGTTCGGCTGCGATGACTTCGTTTTTGAGATCCTGTGCAGCGAGTTCGAGTACGGCGGTCTTGCGCTCGCCGAGCGACGCTAGGAGCTCTTCAGCTTCCCCTTTCAGATGCCCCAATGGTTCCTGATTAGCGCTCTCGTCAGGCTCATTCACCGCTACAGAGCTAATGCAAGTAGTTCGAGCGCTCAACTATGCGGAGTTCAGTTTATCGTTCGTACCATCGCAGGACGGTGTCGACGGCATCGCGGAGCGCAAACCAAAGCTCTTCTTCATTGGGTTTGGTATGAGGCGCGTCCTTTAATGGCTCGAGCGCTGCGCGTAACTCGATGATTTCGGGCGGGTTGGAATCGAGAGGCAGGTTTTCTAACTGTTCCAGCGCCTCGCTGACGACAGCACGCAGGTAGATCCACCATATCTCTTGATCGGAATCAAAGCTCGCAAGAGCTTCCACTCGATCGAAATTATCACGTAAGGGTTCGAACACATCCACCACACTATCCTCAGCGAAATCTGGGGGTACCAGTGGGGGTATCGGGATTTCCATGCGTGTAGGAAACCACCGGGAAAGCGCCGATTACGCGTGGTACCGTCGCAGAGGGATTATCCGCGCCGATCGGCGCGGAGAACAGTCTGCTTATCTGCTTGCGAAAGGATCGTGCCCACTGATCCAAACCGGTGGGTGGGTTAGCCCCCAGCAATTGAACCAAACAACGCGTGTCTTTGCGACTTCTGCGAGTTCCTCTTCGCTCAGCATCCATTTGCTAAGAACCTGCGACATACCGTCGAGATCTCGGTAGCGATGCACAGGGAGACCATACACAGTCCCCGCAGCAGCATCTTCCGGAGTTGGCGCACCCAGAACTAGATTGGATTGAGGAAATGGTATGCCTTGCGCCATTAGCTACCCCTTGGCGGTACAATCGGCTTCCAGTGGCTAGGCTCCGTTAAGCCCAGATAAAATGGTTCCCCAACGGCGCTCTCCGTCGTCCTCCATTTACCGATCGTCCGGTCCCATTCGGCAATGTAGAAAAGGAACTGCTGGCTCGGATCAAGCGGCGTGTGCGCCGTTCGCGAACTAGGGGTGCTGTTCCTTACGGCCAAGATCACCTCGCCCTGGTCGAAGGGCGCGTCAGAACCTTCAGGACCTAATTCCAACCATTCTTCCGACATCAACCATTCTTCCGACATAACGCGGAGGTTATATGCTAACCAAATCTGTGGCGAAAGCTGCCGCCGCAAAGAAACGTGCCTATAAGCTGCATGACCAGGGCGGTCTCCATCTCTTGGTTAGGCCGACAGGCACCAAATCCTGGCAACAGAAGTATAGGTGGCGGGGACGAGAGAAACTGCTGACCATCGGTCAGTTTCCCGAGGTTTCGATCGCACGAGCTAGAATCCTGCAGAGCCAAGCGAAAGAGCGGCTTGATCAAGGGATAGATCCGTCGAGTGCGGTGCAGGAAATCGAGACGCTCGAGGAATTGGCGCGGGCCTGGTACCGAGCCAGTCTGCCGGCCTGGTCACGGGCGCATGCTGCCGATGTCATCGCCAGTTTAGAGCGCGATGTGTTTCCCGAGCTCGGCCGCGAGCCGGCTGCCTCAATTACACCTCCGGAGCTGCTTGATGCTTGCCAACGCATAGCCGATCGCGGCCGCCGAACCACAGCGCACCGTGTCCGTCAGCGGCTTGGGGAGATCTTCTCTTTCGCTAAGGCCAAAGGGCTGGTCACAACGAACCCGGCAAGCGACCTTGGCGCAGCCATGCTCAGCGCGCCGCCGGCAAAGCCTCATCCAGCGTTGGAAACACTGGAAGAATGCCGGGCTTTCATGCTCGAGATCGAGCAAGTCAAGGCGAGCCGCGCTGCGATCGCGGCTAGCAACTTCCTTGCCCTAACTGCGGTGCGCTGGGGGTCGTTGCGTGGTGCGCGATGGAGAGAGTTCGACCTCGAGAATGCGATCTGGACAGTTCCATCAGCCAGGATGAAGCTAAGCTGCGCGAAAAAGGAAGACAGGCGTTACGACCATATCGTCCCGCTTAGCGCGCCAGCGCTAGCGGTTCTCCGTTCACTTCGGCAGAAATCTGCAGGGGTCTGCGAGGATCCGCATTGTCTCGTCTTTCGCGGACGCGGCGACATCGAGTTGGGGCAGGGCGCGCTAAGGGATCTATATGCCAGGACCTCCTTCGCTGGCCGTCATGTGCCTCACGGTTGGCGAGCGAGCTTTTCAACCATTCTCAACGAGCAGCTCGGGCCCGAATGGCGTTTCGATATCGATGCTGCGCTTGGACATGCAGGCAAAGGCAAGGTTGAAGCGGCCTATAATCGTGCGCAGCTGCTTGACCGCCGACGCGCAGTAATGGGTCGGTGGAGCGAGCTGCTAAGTCGCTAGCGAGAATACCAGGGATCCCACGTTCGATTGATCGACAGCTGCTTATCAAAAGGTCGGCAAAGGGCGCGCGCTTCAACCGGTGATGCTCTTAACCAATGCTCGAATTGCGGTTCTTCTAAGAGTACCGGCATACGAGAATGCACGCTTGCGGCCTTCCCCGCGGCGTCGATCATGATCATCGAATAGCATTCTCCCCATTCTTCCGTGTCTCGCCAGATCCCCGCGACTGCAAACAGATCCACGTCGAATGGCTTTAGCCAAGTTCGAGTCATTGAGCCTTTAGGTCCTTCAGCCTCGGCCCATGCAGTAAGCGGAATAAGGCAACGACGCTCGACGAACGATCTCTTCCACATAAAGCTGTCGAGCTTTTCTTCTCGCGCGTTGTTGACGGGCTTGGGCTTCAGCGGCTTGCCCGTGCGAGTTGAGGTTCGCGCTAAGGGAAACCCCCACGTCATAGCGCGCAGGGATTCCTCGGTCCGCACGAGGCCCGGATAGCCAGGGTAAATCTCGTCGCTCAGGTTGGCGCCGCTTGCACCATTAACCGCACGAAACCAGGCAGCCACTTCAGCGGCGGACTTGGTCTGTTGGTACAGATTGCACATCAGCAAAGAGCCTAGCCGCTAGCGGGCGCAAAATCGAGGTCACCAGAACACTTCGAATTTCCGCCTGCGAGCGGGGGTCACCGGGCGGCAACCCGGCGAACCGACGAGCACACACTCGTCACGACACAGCTGGCCAACTGGCCGCCCCGCACCCGCGCAACGGGCCGGGTCATAAAGGACTGAAATCGTGACAATTGCAAATCTCGAACCGGTACGACCTGTACGACCGGCCGCCGGTTATATTGGTGGGAAACGAAATCTGGCCCGCCAAATCTGCTCGATCATCGAAGCGACTCCTCACCAAGGTTATGCCGAACCATTCGTGGGAATGGGCGGCATTTTTCTTCGGCGTTCCACACGGCCGAAGACCGAGGTGATCAATGACATTTCGGGCGATGTCGCAAACTTCTTTCGCGTCCTCCAGGAACACTATCCGTACTTTATCGACATGCTTCGCTGGCGCTTATCGAGCCGAAATGAGTTCGATCGTTTAGCTGACCTGTCTCCAAGGCGTCTGACCGATCTGCAGCGCGCAGCGCGGTTCCTCTACCTGCAACGTCTAGCCTTCGGTGGGAAAGTAAGCGGCCGCAATTTTGGAGTCGATGCGGGAAGCGGCGGTCGGTTCAACATCACTAAGCTTGAACCCGTGCTTGCAGATTTGCATGAGCGGCTTGCTGGTGTTGTGATCGAAGAACTGCCGTTTGATGTGTTTCTAAAACGCTACGATCGGCCCGGAATGCTGTTTTACTGTGACCCGCCATACCTTGGATCCGAAGATGATTACGGCGCTGGCCTTTTTTCGCCGTCCGACCACGAAAAGCTCGCGGATTGCCTGGCCACGGCCGCCGGCAGATTCATCCTATCCATTAACGACACACCTAAAGCTCGAGCGGTTTTCGCTGCGTTTAACCTGACAAGCACCAAAACGACCTATTCAATTGCCGGAGCAAAAGCAGCAGCTGGCAACGCAGCCGAACTGATCATCACAAATTTCTTGATCGACGTTTGAGCCGGCCGAATGCCAGTGGCTGGCACAAGTCTTGCGATCCGGCCCACGCAAAGCCTGGGGGCGGCGCAGCCGCCCCTGTGCGGTGATCACCGCAGACTCTACGTTCTTGGAGTGTTCCGAGGTGGCCGGAGGGCCGCGTTAGGATGCGCGTGCTCACGCTATAGGCGTGAGCACTCATTCTACGGAGATCTATGATCTCCCCCGGTCTCTCGGGCTATCGACGATTCGCGCTCGTCTACCATGCGCGCGATGTTAGCTAGGGTCTCTCCGAGGCGGCTGTCGCCATCCCAGGTGGCTTTTATGAACTCTTGGGCGCTGAGCGAGCGCAGCATGCGGTCAAATTCTTCCCGTGCCTGTTGGTGATCCCACGCAACGCAGTCTGGCAATGGTACGTGTCCTCCGATTTCGATTGCGAAGTAGCGATGCAATGCTGAAGGTATCAGTAGAGCGTAAGCGTTGGGGATTTGTTCGACCAGTGGTCCCCCTGGCTCTGGTTGTTCGATGGGCCTGCTGCGGCGTTCCCACTGTAGGAAACCGCGTGTCCGGAGATCTTTAAGGGCGCGGTGTACTGCGGAGTAGGAGCGACCTATTTCGTTCGCGATTGTGCCGATCGCAGGTTCTAGGCGTCCAGTCAGGAAGTCTACTCTGCCCCACAGGAAGTCGAGAACCTCAAGGCCGACATCGCCAAGAAGCCCTCTGCGTGCTTGCATCGTGTTGGTTTGTCGTTGGCGCCTGGTTTCACGTTCGAGGCGCCGCGCACTTTTGAGAATAAGGCCATGCAGCCTTTTGCCGGTGCGGACAGTGCCGTCGCCATAGCGGCGCCAGATTCGACCTTCGCATTGGCCTTCGTGGTAGCTGTTGCGCCAAACTGGTTGGCCTGAGCGAGGGCTGTCTCCACGCTCAAGTTTCATACGCGTCTTACGAGACAGCTTGGTGCCGGCGATGTGTGCGCTGATTAGGCCTATGGGGCGCGCGCTTCCACCACGCGCGCTCATGCGGCGTCTCTGGTGGTTAGCGGGTTGGTTGGCGCTTTCTCAAGCCGTGCAAAAGCTGCCTGGGTGGCGCTAAGTCTACGCAGAGTAAGTCGCCCCATGCCTGGGCGATGCGTCTTCGCTGGGGCATGTACGCAGCGCGATTGTAAGTTGGCTCTACGCCAACGGGTCGATGGGCCAACATCAAGTCGATGATTTCGCGCTCGCCCTGGCGAGATTCGTCTGCAGCCAATTGGTTCATGATCGTTGAGAAGCTTGACCGCCAGCCATGCGGCACATGTCTGCCTGAATACTCCGGGATGTTGCTGTAGCAGGAGCTCAATGCGCTGTCGCTGATGGGCTGGTGAGACTGGCGTGTCGAAGCAAAGAGGTACTTGCGCTGGCCTGAAAGCTCGATCGCTACCTCTAACACCTCGACGGCCTGTTTGGACAAAGGCACTACAAACTCGAAGGATGCGTCCTCTGCTTCGGATAACTCTAACTTCATCTTGGAAGCGGGGATGCGCCAAAGCGGCTCGCTTGTCCCGATCCCTTCGAATTCGTCGCGTTGGGCCCAGCGTATGTTTCCTGGCCGAACTGCTGTAAGCGCAAGCAGTCTCGAGGCTAGCTTTACCACTGGCTGACCAGGGCGAACATCCACCAACCTGATCAGCTGGCGACAGTCTTGGATACGAAGCAGGGCAGGGTACTTGCGCTTGCGCACGGGCTTGAGCGCTTTGGCGATCGACGCGGCCGGGTTTGTTTGCACCCAATCCAGGACAATCGCCATGTCGTAAATGTTTGATGCGTAGCCGCGGAGGCGATGTGCAACTTCGATTGCTCCTCGCATCTGAACCTCTTCGAGCACGTTCACGAGGTCGCGAGGCGTCACGGAATCCAGTTGCAGTTCGCCAAGCTGAGGCAAAAGGTCCGACTCGATCCTGCCCGTTACCTCGGCCAAGTATTTGGGCTTCCAACCCTCTGCCTGGAGTGAAAGCCAGCGGCGTGCGGCTTGTTCGAAGGTAATAAGTAAGACTGGGTTGGGTGGTTTGGTAGGATCCTCGCCGCGGCGGAGCTGTTCGCGCGTCTCGAACATTCGCTCCCGCGCTTTGGCAAGTGTGACCTCGGGATATGGGCCGAATGTCAGCTTCTTTTCCTTGCCGCCGACGCGCAGCTTCATCTTCCAACTCTTGTGGCCAGTGGGTCGGATGGCCAGATATAAACCATGTTGGTCGAAGAGCTTGATCTCTTTCTCGCCCGGCTTGGCAGTTCGGCACTGGCGATCGGTCAGCAAACGAGGCCCCCACAAGTTCAAACTGAGGCCCCGCATGAGCCCCCAGCTGGTCGGGGCTTTCTTGGGAATCTATGGGGTCTCGTGGGAATTCCTTGACCTGCGGAGGCTTGGACTTCAAGGGTTTTCGGCAACCCTTGGGAACTACTGGGAAAAAGGAGTGGCTCCCCGAGTTGGATTCGAACCAACGGCCGTTCGATTAACAGTCGAATGCTCTACCGCTGAGCTATCGGGGAACACCTGCGAGAAACGCCTGAGCGCTTCGGACAGAGCGGCGCGTATATGGTTGCCGAGCGCGCTTGGCAAGAGCGAGTTTAACGGCGCGGCCTTAAAGGAGGCGCGCTATCTGCGCTAATCCGTCACAAATTGCTCTGAGACGATGCGTTCCTCCAGCGATTGGCCCGGATCGAACAGCAGCTCAAGCTCGGTATCATGCGCGATTTCGAGCGTGACTTCGGAAATATCGCGCAATTCCTTCTGATCGGCCACAGCTGCGACCGGCCGCTTAACGGGCTCAAGCACACGCAGCCGGATCCGCATCCGATCAGGCAGGATCGCGCCGCGCCAGCGCCGGGGGCGGAACGGGCTGATCGGAGTGAGTGCCAGCATCTCGCTATCGAGCGGAAGGATCGGGCCGTTTGCAGAGAGATTATAAGCGGTCGAGCCAGCAGGGGTTGCGACCAGCACGCCGTCGCCCACCAATTCCTTGATCCGCACCCGCGAGCCGACTGTGATCTCGATCTTTGCAGTCTGACGGGTTTCTCTCAGCAGCGAGACTTCGTTGATCGCGCATAGCGCATGCGTCTTGCCATCCTGCGTGACCGCTTCGATCCTGAGCGGCGCGATGGCTTTGCTTTTGGTATGCTTGAGCCGCTCAAGCACTGAGGAATGGCCGTCATAGGGGTTCATCAGAAATCCGACTGTGCCAAGGTTCATCCCGTACGCAGGGATCACGCGGCCTGCATCAAGCATTGCGTGCAGGGTTTGCAGCATGAAGCCATCGCCGCCGAGCACGACCGCCAATTCAGCATCCTCAAGCCGGCACCAGTCATGCTGCCCCAGCAAAGCAGCGCGCGCGGCCTGCGCTAGGTCCGTATCGGAGGCCAGCAGCGCAATACGGGTCGCCGAAGTCGCGTTTTGACTCGCTGAGCCTGCCGATTGCGCGCGGTTTTGAGCCATTGTTTCGGCCATCTGCGTCGTGTTCCCCGCCCTGATCAAGAGCCTCTATTAAGCACTTGTCCTGATGTTCCAAATTCGGTCGGAATGCAAATCCGGTGCATCCTGAGCGTTTTCACCGACTAAGGCCCGCTGCATGGATTCGGGCCGCAATTACACATCGTTATCCCTAAGAGAAGCATCGCTCGGGGTTGTCCCAGGCGTCAGGCAAGGCGTGCTTGAAAGCGATTTGCTGCGCGCGCTTGACCGCTGCGAAATCGAAGTGCTGTTTCAACCGCAATTCTCCTGCCGCGATGGCATGGTCACCGGAGCTGAAGCGCTGGCGCGCTGGCAGCATCCGACGCT
>JBCCJD010000001.1:0-114016 GCA_039027955.1 Pseudomonadota bacterium | reverse complement strand
GCTCGCAGCGAGCCGACAGTGCCGACCACGCTCGCGCGCGAACTTGCCACCAACCCGTTCCTGCGCGCCGATGCGCCAGAGATAATGGCTAAGTGGGGCAACACGTCACCCGAAGACGCCTTTGCCGCGCTGCGACTTGCGAAAGACAGCTTCTAGCGCGATGCAGGCGTTACGCGTCGAGCGCCTGTCCGACGATCTCTCCGGGGTTGCGCTGGCTGAGATCCCTGGGCCACCTCACACCGCGGGAGAGGTTTTGGTCGATGTCAAAGCCGCATCGCTTAACTATCCTGATCTTTTGATGACCCGTGGAGCCTACCAATTCAAACCTGAGCTCCCTTTCACAAGCGGGCTCGAAATGGCTGGCGAAGTCGTAGAAGCGGACCCCGATAGCGGCTTTCGACCAGGCGATCGTGTGATGGGCGGCAATAAAACCGGCGCCTTTGCCGAGCAAGTCAGCCTTCCTTCGCGCGCTCTATCGCCGATCCCGACGGGTTTCAGCTTCGCTCAGGCAGCGGCTATGGGTGCGACCTATTCGACCGCCTATACTGGCCTCATCGAGCTGTGCGGCCTTCGCGCTGGCCAATGGGTGCTGGTGACAGGAGCAAGCGGCGGGGTCGGGCTGGCTGCGATTGATTGTGCCAAAGCGTTTGGCGCGCGGGTTATCGCAGCAACGGGCGTAGCTCACAAAAGTGATCGCATCGCAGCACTCGCTGAGCCTGACGCCGTGATCCTCGCTCAAGGACGGTTCCGTGAACAGGTTGCTGACCTGACGGGCGGCGCTTTGTGCGACATCGTGTTTGATCCAGTGGGCGGCAATGTGTTCGACGAAGCCACCCGCTGCGTTGCTTTCAGCGGCAAGCTAGTGGTGGTGGGCTTCACCAGCGGCAGGATTGCCCAAATCTCGACCAATATCCCGCTGATCAAAGGGTTTTCAGTCGTAGGGCTGCGAGCAGGCCAATATGCCCGGCGGTTTCCTGACCGCGGGCGCGCAATTCAGGCCGAAATCGCAAGATTGGCTGAAGCATCCAGAATCCAGCCAGCAATCGACTGGGTGCTCCCGCTATCGCATTGGCGCGAAGGCTTTGAAGCGATGGCAAACCGCGAACTGGTTGGCAAAGTGGTGTTCGAGCCAGGCTCGTAGACCTAGCGCGCGCGGCCACGCGAGGAAAGAAAGGCGGTCCTAGGCTTTTTAGATGGCCGGACCGCCTTCCCCCTCTCCAACTGGGAAAACCGAAAAACCGTTAGAGTGAAGCGATAATATCGTCGGCAAGCTTGCCGTCAGCATCCTGCTTGTGACGTTCTGCAATCAACTTGCGTGATGCGCTCGCCGCTGCGCTTACAGCGCTTGCACGAACCTGGTCCACGGCTTCGCGTTCGGCGGCGGCGATCTTGTCACTCGCCATCCGCTCGCGCCGGGCAACCATAGCCGCGCTGTCAGCCTCGGCTTTGGCAACGATCGCGTCCGCCTCGCGCTTGGCGCCTTCCATCATCGCCTCGGCGTCTTGCTCAGCTCCGGCAATCTTGGCCACATATTCATCGCGCAACGCTTCGGCTTCAGTCCGCAGCGCCTTGGCTTCGTCGAGCTGCTGCTTGATCTCGGCAATCTTGCCGTCAAGCCCGCGCGCAATCATGCCTGGAACCTTAAGCCACAAAAACACTATCAAAAGCACCGCCATCGCAAGCGAGACCCATTGATAGTCTTCGAGAAACAGAACAGTCGGAGCCGCTTTACCGCCTTCTGCAGCGGCGCTGGCAAGCAGTATCAAAGCGCTATCCATTGGCCATGACCTCCTTTACCGCCGATGTCGCGGTGTTGGCGTCGACTTCGGTTCCGGCAAGCCGTGCCACGATATCCTGCGTCGCTTCCGCTGCGACCTGCTCGACTTCCGCCATTGCACTGGCTTGCGCAGCGGCAATGCGAGCCTCGGCTTCGGCGAGTTGGGCATCGAGCCGGGTCTGCGCTTCGGTCAGCACCGCTTCGCTTTGAGCCGACGCTTTGACTTTAGCATCCGAGATAAGCGCCTGAGCCGCAGCACGATTTTCATTCTCGCGCACGCGCCACGCCTCCTCCTGCTCATCTGCCGCATCGCGCGCGGACTGCGCTGCGGCAAGATCATCGGCAATCTGCTTATCCCGATCATCGACCGTGCTCATGATCTTAGGGATCATACCGAGACCGACTACGAAAAAGGTTATGCCGAAAAATACCAGCAGCCAGAAAACCTGGCTTGAGAGCGTTTCGGTGATTTGCGCAATTTGAGGCATGCTGTTTGGCTCGTTGTCCATTGAGGCAAGCAGCGCACGGACCGTGCCCGCGCGCGCTTACCTCATCAGATTAGCCGAAGATCAGCAGAACGGCGATAACAAACGCCAGCAGGCCGAGCAGTTCGGCCGCCGCAAAACCGATGAACAGGCGGCCCTGTTGTGCATCAGCAGCGCCCGGATTGCGCAGCGCGCCTTCAAGGAATGAGGCAAACACATTGCCCACACCCAGCGCAGCCAGACCAGCGCCAATCGCCGCGATGCCGGCACCCAGCAGTTTTGCAGCTTCTGCTTCCATGATTAGTACTCCTTAGAAAATGGATATCGTTGATTGTTGAAATGAAACGGGACGGCGCTGATCAGTGAAGATTCTCAGCATCGTTGATGTAAAGCGAGGTGAGCAGCGCAAACACGTAAGCTTGGATGCCTGCCACCAGGATTTCGAGCGCGCTGATCGCAACCATCAGCACAAAGCTCGGGATGCCGACGGCGAGGCCTAACCCTGCACCGCCGCTGCCGCCTGCGATCACGAAGCTGGCAAGAACCTTAAGCAGAACGTGGCCTGCCATCATCGCCACAAACAGTCGAAGCGCGAGGCTGAACGGGCGCACCATGAACGACACAAATTCGATCGGAGCGATAATCAGCGCCATCACAAAGGGGGTATCTTTCGGCACAAACAGCGAAAAGAAATGAAAGCCGTGTTTCCAAAAGCCGACCGCTAATACGATGCTGAAGCTGATCACGGCGAGCACGCCGGTGACCGTGAAATGGCTCGTGAAGGTAAAGGGGTGAATCCATAGAAGCCCGACCGGAAGCAAGCCCAACAGATTTCCAAACAGGATAAACATGAACAGGCTGAACACGTAAGGCAGATATTTACGCCCGGCTTTGCCGATATTGGCTTCAAGCATATCGTCGATGAAGCCGGTGAAGAACTCGACCGCCATCTGCCAGCGCCCTGGAACCAATTGGCGCTTCATCCCGCCAGCGATGAACACCCATAGCAGGACTGTGGTGATCGCCATCCACAGCGCTGAATTGGTGAATGCGATATTGACCCCGTCACCCAGAACCCAGCTTTGTGAGCCAAACAGCGGCTCGATCTGGAACTGTTTCATCGGATCGACTTTGCCATCTTCGGCTGCCACGTCGCGTCGGTCCCTAATGCCTTAATTTTCGCGCCCGATGTGAGCGGACCTTCCGGGGAAATGAAACGACTTGTCTGCGCCTAAGCGCCGGCGTCGTGATCGGTTTCCTCGGCAGGCCCGTCCGGGCGTTTGTTTGCCGCTCGAATAATGTTTCTGAAAGCGACCACTATTCCAAGAAATAGACCCACTAACAGGCCCGCGGGATTGGTGTTCGTCAGCTGGCCGATGCCCCATCCGATCACCGCTCCGCCAAGAAGTCCACCGATAAGGTCTGCCAGCACTCGGTTACCGCTACGATAATTCGCATCAGTGCCGTCGTGTGCAGAGTTGGTGCGTTGATCTTCACGCTCGCGTGCGGCTTTCAGCCGCGCTTCGAGCGCGTCGATCCGCGCATCCTCAGCGATGGGTTCTCGGGCAGGTTTCTCGTCGCTCATGCTGGCTTTCCCAAACAGGATGCTAGGCACGCGCAAGCGATGTGCCCGCCGAGGGCGCGCACCCCTTAGAAGCGGGGCAAACTCAAGTCAACCGCACCGGCTGGAAGCAGGCAGCAATAAACGCGCAGGCTGTTGACCTGCGCGCAAGTGCTTTGAGGGCTGCAGCTCCCGTTGAAAAGAGCGCGACCTTACGGACAGCGCGGATCGCGCTCTGGCGGCGCGGCGCTGCGGGTCTTCCAACTGCGGTCAGGCGCTTGGTACTTTTCCCCTGGGACAGTGCGCATGATGGCCTGGCATCCCGCCGAAAGAGCATATTCCTCAAGCGTTGCATTGTTGGCTTGCGCCTTGCGCGTGTAAACAGCCCGTCGTTTGATGTTGATGTCATCGACCAGCCGCTGAAGCGCAGGCGTTGCCGCGCCGACAATGCCAAGATAGCCGTCTACCTGTTCACCGACTTTGCCTTCAGCGCGCGCTGACGCATAGGCCGGATCGCGCTGAGCGTTAGCTGTAGCGGTAAGCCCAGCCACCGCCACTAACCCCGCGCAAAGCGCGAGTGAATAGTTGCGAAATCCCGTCTTCATAACTCGGACCTTTCCCCAAATTTCTTTGCGGATCAGAAAATATCCGCATTTTCCTCAATCGTATCAGCGGCATCTTCAGCCAGCCGATAGATCACCTCCTGCCGGATATCGATGTTGAGCTCGATTACGATGGCCTCATCAGGAGCATTGATATTTATGCATCCACCAAGGCCAAGCGCAGCCGCCATCCATAATCCGGTTCGCATTGTCATCGCCCCTGCCGTTCTGGCCTTGTGAGTAGGTCTTCCGCCTGTGGCAGCGCCAGAAAGCCGGGTCAATTTCTGAGGCTTCATGGCGTATCCTCGCTTTCACCAGCTTGAACAGGGAGTTCATCGGGCCGACGTGCCTCATTTGCTGCCTCAGGCGGATTATCAGGATTGGCGGGTTCAAATCGACCAGGCGTGCCTGGTACGCTGCCGCGTTCGAGCGGATTGCCCAGCAGCGAAGGATCCCAGAACGAGCGCACCATGGTGGCGAGCTGATAGAAGTTCTGAGAACGGACGTTCACATTGAAGCGGATCGGCAGTTTGGCAAGCCTTCGCGTTACGAAGTTCTGGCTCGCGCCCTCCCCTTGGCGAACGCCATCGAACGACATGCTGGTGACGATTTCTCCAGCCAGATCGCCGTTAAGGGCAATGCTCATTTGCGAATAATCAAGTGAGCGCAGCGATTGAAACGCGTAATTGCCCATCTGCCCAAGATCTTCGTAAAGCAGCTCGCCAACATAAGCGACATTACCGCCGGGCTCACGCGAAATGAGCAGGCCTCCTTCGATCGTTCCATTGCCCTCCTCGTCGAATACGACGGGGATTGTGCCGTCAAACCGCCCACTTGCCGAGAGATTGGTAAGCTGCATCTGCGCCACAAAAATCTCAGCGTCGAGACCGATGATCTCAAACACATAACGTTGCACGCCTGTACCGCCATAATTGAGCGTGACCGGCCGCAAGATCAGCTCGCCGCCCATGAAAGGCCAGCGGCCATCCTCCACCGTAATCAACTCGCCGTTGGTAAGCGAGTACACGACGTTGCCTGCGAGCACTTCAATGCCGGGATTGACCGAAGCGATCTGCAAGGTCTGGTTCGGCGCCGTGGTCAAAGCCAGCAGATCAGTGAACTCGATCTCTCCTGACAGTCCTTGCACAGGGCCGAACGCAGCCGCGAGATCAAGCTGCTCAGTGCCAAACTTTCCGCTGCTGGTCAGCGTTTCGCTGGTCCAGTCGATCCTGCCTTGGCCAGTAACAGTGCCATTCGCATAAGCGACGACCCCGTCAGCAAGATATGTCAGATCAGCCGGCCCAAAGCCGCTGTCGAACGAGACGCCTGGAACGTCCAATTCAGCTCGCCCCGCCCCGCTCTCCAGATTATGCCCCAAAGTGACCATGGTAATGGGCCGATCCGTGCCCGGATGACGCAGCAGAGCCTGCGCGGTGATGGCATTTCCGGCCAGCGTGAACACCGCATCACGCGCGATCAACGGCTCGAACCGAGCTTCAGGAATTTCTTCGCTGGTGCGTTCGGTCACCCGCAACCGCCCGTCATCGATGAACAGCGTATCGTCTTCATAGCGCCAGGCACCGCGCATCTCATCCAAGTCAAGCGCGACCGCGGCCAATTGGGCGCTCGCGCCGGCAAACTCGCCTGCAAGCGTCTCATCAAAACCCCCCGATACGCTCGCCGCCGCCAGCTGCACTGCGCTGTCGCCATCACCGATCTGCGCGGTCAGATCGCCAAGTGCGAAAGTACCGGGATAGCGCAGCTCTGCCGATTTGCTCGCTAAAGCCAGCGACCCGCCGGCCAGTTGGCCTGCAAGGTTCAGTTCGTTCGCGGCAAGCGCGACATTGAGACGATCGCCATACGTCACAATAGCACGCGCGCCATCCGCCGGGCACAGCTCGATCGCGCGTCCATCAAGCGCCACTTCGTAATAGCTAAGCGACGTAAACCGGGCTGTGGTGCATGTTTGCCCCATCGCCAACCTGCCAGCGCTTGTGAACTGGCCAGAGACAGGCAGCTCCAGACCGGTTACCCCTCCGCCAGGAATCTCGCCGCTGGCCGCCATAAGTCCGCTAAACTGAAGCGTTCCCGAGGCGTCTTGACGCATTTGCAGCTGAGGGATCGCTAGCCGGCTCGCTCCGGCCGAGTAATCTGCCATCGCTAGCCGGAGGGCTAACGGGCCAGCGCCGCGCTGCTCCATGCGTGCATTGATCTGCGGCAGCCCGGCACCGCCGGTGACGAAGTTTCCGCTTAGCCTTGCAGGGCTGTCTGGCCCGCCTCCAGCCCAACTGAGGCGCGAAACTGCCACGATATCGTCACCGGTGGGACTGGTCACTCGCCCTTCCGGGATAACCACAGCAAGCCCGTTGCTGCCCTGGCGTACGGTCACTTCAGCAGCAAGCCGTGACCCCGGCACGGTGGTGGTGGCAGCCTTTGTCGCTTTGTCGATCAGCGCGGCAAACATCGTGCCTGCAACCGCGCGCCGCGCGTCGGCTAGCTCGGACCGGCTTGCCTCGCCCAGATCAAGCTCGCCCCCTCGAAGGCTGGAGCTCCATTGCGTTTCGCCGTTCGCCAGAACGCTGCGCAGGGTGCCCTCCGCGGTCAGTTTCTGAAGCCGTGCATAAGGCGAAGCGATCTCTTCAAGCACCACTTCGTGCGTAAGCCTGAGCGTGTTCTGATCGAGCACTAGGTTTGCCGTCCCGTTAGCGGTCGGGCTCATATTCTCACCGAATTTCAGATCGCTCGCGGTAAGAGCTAAGCCGCCGTCGAGCTTTGCGAAATCGCCGCTCGCGGTCATCTCGGTAGCGATATCGGCAGCTGCAAGGTCAAGTCCTGAGCAACTCGCTTGGCGTAACCGCAGCGGACCAGAGAAATGCGGCTCGCCAGAGAGGCTCGCAATATCGCCATAAAGAGTGATTTGCGCAGCATTGCAATCGGGCGTTCCAAACCCTGGAGCCGTTGCAGCGAGCTTGCCCGCAAAGCCATCCGCAAGCGCACCTATGCCATCCAGTTTGAACGCGGCCGCGCCATAATCACTTTCGATGAGCCCGCGCGCGTCGACTACAGCGAGATCGAACACAGGGAGCTCTCCGGCGCCATCGGCTTCCCCAAAAATCGCCGGATCAAGCGCGCCAAAACTCAATTCGCCCGCGCGGTAAGTGCCATAGAGGCGCGGCCTGAAAAGTTCGACCTTGCCAATCGTTGGTCCGCTAAAGCCATATTCGATGTCGGCGACGACCCGTTCGATGGTGAGATCGGGGCGTTCAGGATCGCCAATCATGAAATTCTCGATGATCTGGCGTTGAGGGCCGATAGAAATGATCTCGTAATTGGCTTCGAGCCCGCTGTCAGCGAGCGCATCGTCGATCAAATTGCCAGCGATGCGTTCCCGGCTGAACCAGGCAACCGTCCCTCCGATCACCAGAAAGGCCAACAGTGCAAAAATGATCCGTCCAACCCACCAGAAACGCCCCTGATCGCGCACCTCTGGTGGGTCTGAGAGGAATTGTCTGTCCGCGAACGCCATCCTCACGATACTTGCGCAGATCACAAGCTAAAGGCAATGAAGGAAACCGAAATTTCATGCGCATAGAGGACCCTTCAGGTGCCGCCAGCTGATGACAAGTTCGATTTCGGCGACGGACCGAGCGTAGACGAAGGGGCAGATACTGCGCTCCATTCGGAGGTCGGCAAGCGCGCCGGACTTGGGCATCGTGCAAGACTGCGCGAGCGTCTGCTGAAAGGCGGAGCCGAAGCGCTGGCAGACTATGAAGTGCTCGAATATCTGCTGTTTGCAGGGATGCGCCAAGGCGATACCAAGCCAATCGCTAAGGCTTTGATCGAGCGGTTCGGATCGCTCGCCGGTGTGCTGAATGCCGATCCGGCGGCTTTACAGCGGGTCAAAGGGGTTGGCGAAACCAGCGCTGCGGCGCTCAAAAGCGTCAGTGTTGCCGCGCGACGCATGGCGCGTAGCGAACTCGCCGACAAGCCGGTCTTGGGAAGCTGGCAAGCGCTGCTGGATTATCTCGCGATCGATATGGCTCACCTCACAGTCGAGCGCGTCCGGGTGCTGTATCTCGATACCAAGAACCGCTTGATTGACGATCATCACGCGGCCGAAGGCTCCATCGATGAAGCGTCGATCCATCCGCGCGAAGTGATCCGCCGGGCGATGGATTTGGGTGCCAGTGCCTTGATCCTCGTGCATAATCACCCGAGCGGCAATCCCGAGCCGAGCCGAGCCGACATTCAGATCACCCAGCGGCTTGCAGAAGCCGGAAGACTGCTAGGCGTAGCGCTACACGATCACGTTATCATCGGGCGCGAAGGGCATGTCTCCTTGCGGGCTAAAGGCCTCCTGTAATCGCAGCGTTACGCTTTGTCAGTGATCAAGCGCACACCTGAATGCTGCGCGAAGAAACTCCACAGCCAGTTGACCACTACGGTGACGCGATTTCGTGCACCGGTCAAAAACCCGATATGGACAAGCCCCCACAGCCACCACGCGCTTGCACCAGACATCCGCACTTTTCCGAAGTCAGCAACCGCTGCTTTACGGCCGATTGTGGCAAGGCTGCCTTGGTGCTTATAAGCAAAAGGGGCTGGCTCGGGTTTGCCTAAAAGCTCAGCTTCAACGACTTTGGCTACGTGCACACCGGCCTGTTTGGCCGCAGGCGCAAGACCGGGAACCGGCTTGCCATCCCAAGCCGCGCTACCTGCGGTATCGCCAATTGCAAAGATGTGCTGGTGCACACCTTGCGCGTGCTTGACCTTTAGCTGAGGATCGACCGCCACCCGTCCGGAGCGGTCGCTTTCCGCTCCCAGCCAACGCGCAGCAGGCGAAGCGGTAACGCCAGCCGCCCACAGAACTGTCTCGGTCTCGATCATCGTGTCTTCGCCGATCCGGACATGTCGCTCAGCGATTTGCGTGACACGGCTGGCGAGCCGGATGTCCACTCCCAAGCGATCAAGCGCAGCATGCGCTTTAGCCGAGAGGTCTTCAGGAAAAGCGGGAAGAACACGCTCGCCCGACTGAACCAGAATGACGCGGGCGCTGGCCGGATCGACTGTCCGAAATTCGCGCGCAACGTTGAGCTTGGCAAGCTCGGCAATCGCCCCGGCAAGTTCGACCCCGGTCGGGCCAGCCCCAACGATCACAAAAGTGAGAAGCCGCCGGATGCGCTCCGGATCATCGCTCGCTTCGGCTTGCTCGAAAGCGTTCAGAATAGATGCGCGTACCGCAACTCCGTCTTCGATGGACTTAAGGCCAGGGGCAAACGCATCCCATTCATCTCGTCCGAAATAGCTGTGGGTGGCACCGGTGGCGAGCACCAGCCGATCGAAAGTGAGTGACTGGCCGTCACCATAGGTCAGCGTTTTTGCCTCGGGATCGATTGCCGACACCTCTCCTTTGAGCACTCGGACATTACCATCAGCTCGAAACAGACTGCGGATCGGGGTTGCGATGTCTGCAGGGTTAAGGGTTGCGGTCGCGATTTGATATAGCAGCGGTTGAAACAGGTGATAATTCCGCTTGTCGATCAGTGTAATCCGCACCGGCAACCGCTTAAGCCTAGCGACCGCTGCCAGCCCGCCAAACCCGGCGCCCACCACGACGATATGCGGCCAGCTTTCGGGAATGTCGGCATAGTCGCGGTCGAACAGGATGTTGCGTTCGAGCCATCGCACAATCGCCCGGTCAAGCGATAGAGCGCCCGCTCCACGCGCTTCGTAGATCGCAAAGAACAGGAACGGGAACAACGTGACGTTGGGGTGCACCCCGGCGATCATGAACAGACCAATCAGGAAAAACAGCGCATAAGAGACGAAGCCAGCACCCAGCCCGGCAAAGAACAGACCTGCAAAGACGAGCGCGACCCAATCGGGGAAACCTGAAAAGATCGTTGTCGGCAGCCAAGTCGCAACCGGGATCGAAGGTTCGATCACTTCGCAATAGGCAAGGAGCGTAACCCCTAACCAAACTCGCAAAGCCAACATGACGACGGGCCCAACATGCTCGCGCAGCCAGTCGCCTGCGCTGATCACAGGACGCGCAAGCGGCAATGCGCTGGTCTTGAGCCCTGAGGCAAGGACCCGGTCGAGCGAGAACGCCGCTGGGCCGCAAACGAGATACCAGATCAGAATGGCGCTCACCAACAGGTTAGTCGTGGTCGGGATGTAGACCGCTTGCGAAATGATCGTCAGGACCGCCATCGCCAGCGCCGCTGGGCGAGTGAACAAGCCTGCTAGCAAAAGCACAGGCCCGATAAGTTCAATCGCAACCCCTGTTAGAGCTGCGGTTTGCGGCGCCATCCAGCTTACCGGATACTCGTTCGTCGCGAGCAGCAACGCGGTGTCCCAATCGGTCGCTTTGACTAACCCTGAACGCAAGAACCACATCGCCACGAAAAACCGGATGGCGACGTCGGTAAAGGGCCAGAACAGCTCGGTTCCGCTCAGATACCACTTAGTCCAGCTGCGCAGCGTTACCCGCACAAAGGGCGAGAAGCGCTCTTCTTGCAGCGGCTGCGCACCATCGATGGCTGCGTCCTTAACGGCGCTCGACATGATCAGCTTCCTCCTGCCCCTTGTTCGCCCAGAACGAATATAAGTTACACCGGTCTCAGCCGAAGGATGGAGAAATGCAAGGACCGCGATCTGAAGTCCACTTGCTTTGCTGCCGCGCACGTCATAGCCGCACCGCCATCATCACATCACTGTTTTGCGAAAAGAGTTGCTATCATGGTTCCGCGTTATGCCCGCCCTGAAATGTCCGCGCTGTGGGAGCCGGAAGCGAAGTTTCGCATCTGGTTCGAAATCGAAGCGCACGCCACGCAAAAGCTAGCGGATATGGGGGCTGTGCCACAAAGCGCTGCGAGAGCCTTGTGGGACTGGTGGGCTACCGCGCCTGCAATCGATGTCGCCGCGATCGACGCCATCGAAGCGGTAACAAAGCACGATGTGATCGCGTTTCTGACCTGGGTTGCTGAGCAAGTCGGCGAAGAAGCACGCTTCATGCATCAAGGCATGACCAGCTCTGACGTGCTCGACACCACGCTGGCGGTGCAGCTCATGCGCGCAAGCGATCTGTTGCTGAGCGATCTTGATGCGTTGTTGGCAGCGCTCAAAACGCGCGCCGAAGAGCACAAATACACACCGACCATCGGCCGCAGTCACGGCATTCATGCAGAACCCACTACGTTTGGAGTGAAACTCGCGCAGGCCTATGCCGAGTTTGCGCGCTGCCGCACGCGCCTCATCGCAGCCCGCGAAGAGATCGCGACCTGTGCGATTTCAGGTGCGGTCGGGACGTTTGCCAACATTGCCCCTGAGGTCGAAGACTATGTTGCGCAGCAATTGGGTCTGATGCCTGAATCGGTCAGCACACAGGTTATCCCGCGCGACCGGCATGCGATGTATTTTGCGACGCTGGCTGTCATAGCCGGTTCGATCGAACGCCTCGCTGTCGAGATCCGGCATTTGCAACGCACCGAAGTGCTGGAGGCTGAGGAGTATTTCAGCCCGGGTCAAAAAGGCTCCTCCGCCATGCCGCATAAACGCAATCCGGTGCTGACGGAGAACCTTACTGGCCAAGCGCGGATGATCAGGGCCTATGCCTTGCCTGCACTTGAAAACGTCGCGTTGTGGCACGAACGCGATATCTCGCATTCCTCTGTCGAGCGGTTCATCGGTCCAGATGCAACGATCACACTCGATTTCGCGCTCGCTCGCCTCACTGGCGTTATCGAAAAGCTGCTGATCTATCCAGAGCGCATGCAAGCCAATCTCGATGCGATGGGCGGTCTTGTGCATTCGCAGCGCGTCTTGTTGGCGCTTACGCAAGCAGGCGTCAGCCGCGAAGACGCTTATGCATTAGTCCAACGCAATGCGATGAAGGTGTGGGAGAGCTCAGGCGCTTTGTCTTTGCTGGATCTGCTTAAACAAGATGGCGAGGTAACGGCAGCGCTAAGCGCCGCGCAACTCGATGAACAATTCAATCTCGACTACCATTTCAAGCATGTCGAAACGGTGTTTGCCCGGGTTTTTGAGTGATCTAGAGTGCACGCCAAACGCTCGCCGCTTACGCCGACATGCCACGCCAGCGCTAGACTTGATGGCCAAATCGCTTAGGGTCATGCGTGTTACCGAGACTTGAGGGGGTCGCCGCCAGTGCAAATCGTCCGCACAATGATTTGGGTTTTTCTGTTATTCGTGTTGATGACCTTTTCCTATTTCAATTGGAAGCCGGTCGAAGTCACCCTTTGGGGCGAAATCATCTGGAGCACCCGATTGCCGGCGGTGATTATCATCGCCTTTCTCTTAGGGCTGGTTCCGATGTGGCTTTACCATCGCGGTATCAAGTGGAGCCTTTCGCGGCGCATCCGCAGCCTTGAAAATTCGATCAAGTCGACCGCTTTGGCTCGCCGACCGGAGACTTCAAGTGAGCACAAGCCTGTCGACAAACACGCGGATACACCGGTGGATAAGCAGGTGGATAGGCCGGTAGAAAAGACCGCGGCAGCATCACCCTCAAATGATCCGCTGGCACCTTCGGCTAGCGCGGAGTGGAAATGAGCAATCCGGTTTTCCTAGCACTCGATGTCCCGCAGATCGATCCGGCCAAAGCGCTGCTAAGCAAGGTCAAAGCGCATGTCGGCGGCGTTAAGCTCGGGCTTGAGTTCTTCTGCGCGCATGGCGGACACGGTGTCCATGAGATCGCTCATCTGGGCCTGCCGCTATTTCTCGATCTTAAGTTTCACGATATTCCGAACACTGTGGCGGCGGCAATGCAGGCGGTCCATGTCTACGAACCGGCAATTGTCACGGTCCATGCAAGCGGCGGGCGCGCAATGATGGAGGATGCCAAAGCGGCCGCTGCTGAGGGTTGTAAAGTCGTCGGCGTCACCACGCTCACCAGCCTTGATTCGAGCGATCTCACAGCTACCGGGATTTATGGAAGCGCAGAAACCCATGTGATGCGGCTTGCCGAGCTTGCGCATAAGGCCGGTCTCGACGGGATTGTGTGTTCAGGGCAGGAAGTTGGCCAAGTGCGCAAAGCCTGGAAAGACGGATTCTTCGTCGTCCCAGGGCTGCGTCCCAACGGTATTGGCACAGGAGATCAGAAACGCACTGTCACGCCGCGCTCAGCACGCGACAACGGCGCGAGCGTTCTTGTGATTGGCCGCCCGATCAGCCGCGCCGACGACCCGGAAGCCGCGGCCCGCGCAATCGAGGCGACGCTCTAGCTTTAGGACGCGCGCTGTGCCTGACTTCGCAAGCCCAAATCTGCCATCGCGTGACTACGACAACACCGAGGCGTTTTACGTCCAGCTCGGCTTTACCCGGCTCTACCGCGATGACACTTGGATGATACTTGAACGCAAGTCAGAACACGGCAGACATGTTCTGGAGTTTTTTCCGCATCCAGAACTTGACCCCGCTGAAAGCTGGTTCAGCGCCTGCATGCGGTTCACTGATCTTACTGCCTTCTGCTCAGCCATCGAAGCTGCGGGGATCCCGCAGATCGCCAAAGGCGGTCCATTCTACCGTCCCCCCAAACCTGAGCCTGGCGGGCTCACGATCGGGTATCTATCGGACCCGGACGGATCGTTGATCCGGCTGATTAAGAGCGACGAAGTTCTCTAGCCATGCCTGTCCAGATCAAGATTTGCGGGCTTTCGACGCCTGAGACTATCGCCGCTGCAGCAAGCGCGGGCGCAACCCATATCGGGCTGGTTCATTTTGAAAAGAGCCCGCGTCATGTCTCGCTTGAGCGCGCCGCTGAACTGCGGGCGCTGGTGCCAAGGCCAGTGAAGACTGTGCTTTTGCTGGTCAACGCGGATCCCGAAACAACGGGACAGGCGATCCAGCAGATACGGCCTGATGTCATCCAGTTTCATGGCAAAGAAGCGCCCGAATGGATTGAACTCATCCGCGCGCGGACCAAGCTCGAAGTGTGGAAAGCGCTAGGCGTCAAAGATGCGGCAACACTTGCCAAATCCGCCCGGTTTGAAGGCAAGGTTGATCGCCTGTTGTTCGATGCACCCGCTTCTGAAGCCAACAATGCGCTTCCAGGCGGCACTGGGAAAACCTTCCAGTGGGAACTCCTCCAACAGCACAGCCACAAACTTGCATGGGGGCTTGCAGGCGGACTTTCGCCTGCCAATGTCGCGAGGGCAATTGCCGCGACGGGGGCCGAACTGGTCGATACCTCGTCCGGTGTTGAGAGCGCGCCGGGCATCAAGGACGTGGACAAGATTAGAGCGTTCTGTCAGGCCGCGCTCGACGCTTAAGCCAATTCTCACGCTTTTTGCGGATTCAAGCCCATGAACACACAGCCCAATTCCTTGCGTACCCAGCCCGACGATAGGGGCCATTTCGGCGATTATGGCGGGCGCTATGTCGCCGAAACGCTGATGCCGCTGATCCTTGAGCTGGAGCGTGAATACCGCGCTGCGCAGGCAGACCCGGCGTTTCAGGCCGAGTTTGATGACCTGCTCGAGCATTATGTCGGGCGCCCCTCCCCGCTCTATTTTGCCGAAAGACTGACTAAGTACATACGCGAGGGGACCGATCCGGGATTTGGCGCGCAAGTATGGTTCAAGCGTGACGAATTAAATCACACTGGCGCGCACAAAATTAACAACTGCATCGGGCAAATCCTGCTCGCCAAACGCATGGGCAAAACCCGCATCATCGCTGAGACCGGTGCGGGTCAGCATGGCGTCGCGACCGCGACGGTGTGCGCGCGCTTTGGCTTGCCGTGTGTCATCTATATGGGCGCAGAAGACGTCGCGCGCCAATCGCCCAACGTCTTCCGAATGAAGCTCTTAGGCGCGGAAGTCGTCCCCGTCACCAGCGGCGGCGCGACGCTCAAGGACGCGATGAACGAAGGGCTGCGCGACTGGGTCGCGAATGTGCATAACACGTTCTACATCATCGGCACTGCGGCTGGCCCGCACCCCTATCCTGAGATGGTGCGTAATTTCCAGAGCGTGATCGGCATGGAAGCGCGCGCGCAGATGCTGGCCCGCACGGGCAAACTGCCTGACCTGCTGGTCGCCTGCATCGGTGGCGGCTCGAACGCGCTAGGGCTCTTCCACCCCTTCCTTGATGACACCGACGTGAAGATGCTGGGCGTTGAAGCGGGGGGCCACGGCTTGGATGGCGACGAACACGCGGCGAGCCTCTTAGGCGGCGCGCCGGGCGTCCTGCACGGCAATAAGACCTATCTGCTGCAAGACGAAGACGGCCAGATCACCGAAGGCCACTCGATCAGCGCCGGACTCGATTACCCCGGCATCGGCCCCGAGCACGCTTGGCTCAAAGAAACGGGCCGCGTGGAATACACCGCGGTGACCGACGATCAGGCGCTCGACGGTTTCCAACTGCTATGCCGCACCGAAGGGATCATCCCAGCCTTGGAACCCAGCCACGCGCTTCACGCCGTGGTCGAACGGGCGAGAGAGATGGACCGGCACCAGATTGTGCTGATGAACCTATGCGGCCGGGGCGATAAGGACATTTTCACCGTGGCGGAGAAGCTTGGGGTGGAGATGTGATCACAATTCTTAGTCATTGCGAGGAGCCGAAGGCGACGCGGCAATCCATGGCACCGGTCAATGGATCGCTTCGTTCCGCTCGCAATGACGAAAGCATGATTGGCTTTAAGACGTGACCTGGCTCGAAGACTTTGCGTATCGGATCGCCGCGACGATTATATTGGTGCTTGTTTTCTGGAATGTGTTTGGGCTTGTTCCAGGCATCAAGAGCCTTGAGCTGCTTGGCGTACAGATTGTCCTGCCATTGTCAGTGATCCCAGCGGTTGGTATCGTTGAGTTGCTGCGCGCAAGAGGTCAGGACGACCCCGAATGAATCGCCTCCAATCCGCCCTTCCCGGTGCCGGAAAGCCCTCTCACCTTCAGGGGAGAGGGTTGGGAGAGGGGTAATGCGCGACCCTCGCCTCACGAGCCGCGCCAAAGAGATGCGGAAACGCATGCCCGAGCCCGAACGCAGAATGTGGCACCAATTGCGAGCAGAGCGTTTCCAAGGCATCAAGTTTCGCCGGCAAAAGGTGATCGGACGATATATCGCTGATTTTGCTTCAAATTCGCCTAAGCTTATCGTCGAAATCGATGGTGACAGTCATTCAGGCCAAGAACATTATGACGACGAACGAACACAGTATTTTGAAGATCAGGGATACAAAGTGATCAGATTTCCGAACTCGAATGTGATGGACAATATGGACGGGGTTTTGGCCCGGCTTTCTGAGCTCATCGCTGAAATGCTAGCGTGCCCCCCTCCCCCAACCCCCTCCCCTAGCGGTGAGGGGGCTTTGTAATGAACCGCCTCCAATCCGCCTTCTCCAAGCCCCACCCCGCCTTTGTCGCCTTCATCACCGCCGGCGATGGCGACACAGCTGCGAACCTAGACGCGCTTGTCGAAGGCGGCGCGGATGTGATCGAGCTGGGCATGCCGTTCACCGATCCAATGGCCGATGGCCCGGCTATTCAAGCAGCGAACCTGCGCTCCCTCGCCAAAGGCACCACCACCGAAGACGTGTTCCAGATCGCAGGCGACTTCGCGCAGCGCCACCCGGATGTACCGCTTATACTGATGGGCTATGCCAATCCGATGATCCGGCGCGGCGTCGGCTGGTTTGCCCAGCGCTGCTATCGCGCAGGCGTTGATGGGGTTATCTGCGTCGACATGCCGCCCGAAGAAAACGCCGAACTCGCCGAAGAGCTCGACATGCATGATGTGAGCTGGATCCCGCTCGCCGCGCCCACCACGCACGCCGCGCGCCTGCCCGCTGTGCTCAAGAATGCAAGCGGATTTCTCTATTACGTCTCGGTCGCAGGGATCACCGGGCTGCAACAGGCCGCCCAGTCCAGCATCGAGGAGGCTGTCAGCACGCTAAAGGCGGCGACGGATTTGCCGGTCGCTGTCGGTTTTGGCGTGCGCGAACCCGACCAGGCCGCCGCCATCGCGCGTGTTGCGGATGGTGTTGTGGTAGGCTCAGCGCTGGTCGATCTTGTCGGCGAATTTGGCAGCGAAGCGCCGGAACGGCTAAAGGCGCTCACTCAAGCAATGGTTAGCGCGATCGAGCAAGCGCGCGAGGAAGCGTAAGACAATGAGCTGGTTCAACCGAGTGCGCAATTCGCTGGGCTTTGGCGAGGAAAAGAAAAGCACTGAAAAAGACCTGTGGGTCAAATGCTCGAATTGCCAGGAAATGCTGTTTGTTGCCGAGTATGAGGAAAACCTTACGGTCTGCCCGCGCTGCGAGCATCATGGGCGTATCGGTGCGATGCGGCGGCTTGAACTGTTGCTTGATCCCGGATTTGAGCTGCTGCCTCAGCCCGAAGTCACCGAAGACCCGCTCAAGTTCAAGGACTCAAAACGATATCTCGACCGCCTTAAAACCGCGCGCACCAGGAATTCAGCTGACGATGCGAAACGCGATGCGTTCAGTGTGGGCTCGGGCACGATCGAAGGCAAACCGGCGGTGGTTGGAGTGCAGGATTTCGGCTTCATGGGAGGCTCAATGGGCATGGCGGTCGGCATGGCGTTTTGTGCTGGGGCTGAGCGCGCACTCACTCGCAAAGCCGCTTATGTCGTGGTTACAGCAGCCGGTGGCGCAAGGATGCAGGAGGGTATCCTCTCGCTGATGCAAATGCCGCGCGCAACGGTCATGACCCGGCGGCTGAAAGCAGCGGGCCTGCCTTACATCGTCGTCCTGACCGATCCCACCACCGGCGGCGTGACAGCGAGCTATGCCATGCTCGGCGATGTTCATATCGCAGAACCAGGCGCGCTCATCGGGTTTGCCGGGCAACGCGTCATTCAGGACACCATCCGGGAGCAGCTTCCTGAAGGGTTCCAGCGTGCCGAATATCTCCATAAGCACGGCATGGTCGACATGGTGGTGCATCGCCGCGATCTTAAAGCGACGCTGGCGCAAGTGCTTGATTATCTTCAGCCTCGAACACCCAAGAAGTCGGCCGCCTAGGCCCGGTCGGAGTGGGTTTCGGCTAGGATCCATGCTGAGATGACGCCGCGATGCTAGATTTCGGGAGCTCAAACGATCCTCGCGTCCAAGCCCAGCTCGACCGTCTTTCGCAGCTAAGCGTACCCCAAGGCCGGTTTGGCCTTGAGACGATCCGCGCGCTGATGGAACGGCTCGGCAATCCCCACCGCCAACTCCCGCCCGTGTTCCATGTCGCGGGCACTAATGGAAAGGGGTCGGTCTGTGCGTTTTTGCGCGCGATGCTGGAAGCCGATGGCAAGCGTGTCCATGTGACTACGAGCCCGCATCTGGTTCGCTACAACGAACGCATCCGGATTGCTGGAAAACTGATCGAAGACGATGCTCTGGCTTTGCTGCTTGCCGAAGTGCTTGATGCAAGCGAGGATTTGGGACCGAGCTTTTTCGAAGTCACGATTGCCGCTGCCTTTCTCGCCTTCAGCCGAGAACCAGCGGATGCCTGCGTGGTCGAAGTCGGGCTCGGCGGACGGTTCGATGCGACAAACGTGCTGGAACCAGGCGTCCTTGCCGCATGCGGGATCGCTGCACTGGGACTTGACCATGAGAAATTCCTGCTGGCACCTGAAGATGGCACACCGGAGCAACCGATCGCTCGGATCGCGTTCGAAAAAGCCGGGATCGCGAAGCGGGGCGTGCCGCTGGTGACGCTCGGACAGGTGCCTGAAGCCACGCGCGAAGTGATCGCCAGCGCAAAGCGAGCAGGTGCAGGCCTGTTTCTGCGAGGCGATGCCTGGGCCAACAGCCAAACAAAGCTCGATGGACGAGCGCGCCACATCTATCGCGATGGCCGCGGCGAACTTATCTTGCCTGAGCCGCGTATGATCGGACCGCACCAGCTTGAAAATGCGGGTCTTGCTGCGGCCATGATCCGGCATCAAAGCGTGTTGAAAGTGGCAAGCGAGAGCATCCGGCAAGGGATCGAAACGGCACGCTGGCCAGCGCGCAATCAGCAGCTCAGCCCGGGTCCATTGACCGGTTCACGGTCTGTCTGGGTCGATGGCGGCCACAACACCAGTGCAGGCAAAGCGCTGGAGCAAACCTGGGCTTATGATCGGCTGCATCTCATCATAGGAATGCTCGCCAACAAAAACCCGCGCGCAATCATAGACCCGCTGCGTCCTTGGACCGAGAGCATCACCGTTGTCCCAGTGCCCGGGCATGCAAGCCACAGTGCGGATGCGTTTGGCGATGACGCAAAGAATGCTGCGGATTTGCCGAGTGCGCTTGCGAGCTTGCCGCAGGACGGGCTTACGGTGCTGATCACAGGCTCGCTTTACCTTGCCGGCAAAGCGCTGCGGCTGAATAACGAAATCCCTGACTAGTTATTCCGCTGGCTGACCGGCCGGCTCCGGCGGCGGCGCATTCTCGGCGCGCCCCGAGCGGGTGATACGAACCCACTCAATCAGGCAAAGCACCACGGCAAACAGGCCGATCAGCGTCGTCAGAATGAAGACATCGTAATAGCCGCGCTCCTCGATCATCTGGCCAAGTGCCGGACGGCCTAGCGTGCCCACAAGCAGCGTGAGCGAGGAAAGCAGCGCGTATTGCACTGCACTGTAACCCTTAGCGACGATGCTCGACAAATACGCGACAAAGGCTGCGCCCGCGACCCCAACTGCGATGTTCTCCATCGCGATTGTAAGCATAAGCTTGGATAAGCGCTCATCCGCGCCGAATAGCCCGGCGAGCCAGGTAAAGCCCACGAGATCGCTTGCCGCCTGCATGCGCGCGCCGCCGATAGCAAGGTCTGCATAAAGCAGATTGGTGAGCGCTGCGATCAACGCGCCGAGCGTCAGGGTCGTCATCCGCCCGATCACAGTGAGCAGCGCCCCGCCGAGCGCAAGCCCAACCAGCAGCGCGCCAACTCCGAAGAACTTCGAAGCGACCGCGACTTCGTCTTTGGTGTATTCAAGTTCGCCGAGATAGAAGGGATAGGCAAAGCTGCCCCAGATGGCATCGGTGATCCGGTAAGTCAGCACCAGCGCGATCACCAGCACCGCAGCCCAGCGCAGCCGCCCGATAATCTCCGCAAGTGGCAGGATCAGCGCGCGATAGCCATGATCAAGCGCAGCGTCCCAGCCATTACGCGGCGGCACCGCTGTCACGAGTACGCGGCGTCCCGCCTTGCGCATCGATTCCAGCCAGCCTGCGATCAGACCCGGCACCACCACTGTCGCGATCACGATCAGCGGGCCCATCTGGCTGACAAAGGCCGTCGAATCGGGCCGCGCGTCAGGGTCCGAGTTTAACGAGCGAACCATAAAGATAAGCACCGTCACCAGCGCCCACGCCCACAGCAATCCGACCGCGCCGAGCGCCCAGGCGCGCAAGCGCGGCTCAAGCTGCCCGGGCTCTCGCAGGCTCATCAGATTGGCTTTCTCATCGGCAAGCGCTTCAGCGCTGCGCTCAGCATCCGGCGCGAACAACCCGAGAAAGCCTGCAACCAGCAAGATCGCTCCCATTGCTGCGTAAACAGCCGGCCAACCGGTCCGCTCGGCCATAAACAGCGCCAGAGCTCCGCCAACGAGCGCCGCGATCCGATAACCCATCTGATAGACGGTGGAGAGAATATCGATCGTCGCCTTTTCGTCCGCTACATCGACCCGCCAGGCATCGATCACCACGTCCTGCGTGGCGCTGGCAAATGCGCCGATCCCTGCGAGCAGCGAAAACCAGCCGAGCGACGTAAGCGGGTTAAGGAACGACAATATCAGCAGGATCGCCCCCAGCAGCAATTGCGCGGTGACAATCCATTGCTTGCGCTTACCAAGGCGTCGCAACAGCGGAACATCCACTCGGTCGAGCGCAGGCGACCACAAAAACTTAAAGGCATAGGCAAGACCGATCAGGGAAAAGACGCCCATCGTCTCAACGTCGACTTCAGCATCGGTCAGCCATGCGTAAAGCGTGCCGAGCAGCAAAGCGTAAGGAAGTCCGCTCGCAAACCCGAAAATCAGCATATAGCCGGTTTTGGGTTGTCCTAATGAGCGCGCCAATGTCACCCAGCGCGAGACGCGCGATTGGTCCTTAAAGGCAATCTCAGCCATTTATGCTCCCGTGACGCGCGATACGCTGCGCAGATTTGAGTTAACACGACCCTACTCGCCCTTTTCCCGAATAGGAACGGGGCGATGAACACGTCCACAACCGCGACAAACCATCACATGGGCTTGTCCACCACCATCGTTGGGCTAGGACACGGGCAATGTCGGGAAAGTCACCACCTCCACCCAAGCCTAGCGAGCCACGGCCAGCGGGCGAGCGGATTGCCAAACTGCTTGCGCGCGCGGGTATTGCCAGCCGCCGCGAAATCGAACGCATGATCGCAGACCAGCGGATCACCCTCGATGGCAAGCCGGTGGCAAGCCCTGCGACCTTTCTCACAAGCTTGAAAGGGGTGAAAGTCGATGGAAAACCGGTCGCCGCGCCTGAACCCGCTCAGCTCTATGCCTTTCATAAGCCGACTGGGCTGATCACGGCTGAGCGCGACCCCGCCGGGCGAGCAACGATCTACAACGCGCTGCGCAATGCTCTTCCAAAGGATGCACCGCGGTTGATGCCGATTGGCCGCCTCGATCTCAATACGGAAGGGCTGCTGCTTTTGACCAATGACGGAGGGCTCAAACGGCAGCTTGAATTGCCTTCATCAGGCGTCCCCAGAACCTACCGCGCGCGAGCCTTCGGGCACATCACGCAAGCACAGCTCGAAGATCTCAGCGAAGGCGTCACGATCGAAGGCATACACTACGGACCGATTGACGCCAATCTCGAACGCGGTGGCGGCTCAGGCAAGAACCATTGGATCGAAATGACCATCACAGAAGGCAAAAATCGCGAAGTCCGAAAGGTGCTCGAATATCTCGGACTGCAAGTGAACCGCCTGATCCGCACCGCCTATGGCCCGTTCGCTCTTGGTGAGCTGGGGCGCGGCGCGGTGGCACGTATCCGCAAAGGCGATCTCGATCGGTTTGTGAGCCAGCTGAAAAAGCAGCCACGTTGATGCGGATCATCGCTGGCGAATGGCGCGGCCGCAAGCTGGTGGCTCCTAAAGGCGAAGCCACCCGCCCAACGGCCGATCGCACACGCGAAACGCTGTTTTCAATGCTGACAAGCCGCTTAGGCGAGTTTTCTGAGTTACGCGTAGCGGATCTGTTTGCAGGCTCAGGCGCGCTCGGGCTGGAAGCGCTTTCGCGTGGGGCAGCCAAGTGTCTGTTCGTTGAGCAGGATCGCGCTGCGCTCAATGCGATCAAAGCGAACCTGGCAACGTTCGATGCGCATCAGCGAGCGCGGATTGAAGCGATTTCAGTGATGCATTTAAGAGCCGCACAAGAGCCCTATGATCTGCTGTTGCTTGATCCTCCCTATCGAACGGGAGCTGGCAATGTGGCGCTTGATAGGCTGCTGCGGCTCGGCTGGATCGGATCGCAAACGTGGGTTGCGGTCGAAACGGGCGCTGATGAGACGGTGGCTGTCAATGGGCTTCACATCGAAACCGAACGCCGGATCGGTAAAGGTCTGCTGACGCTGCTGCGACTTGAGCCAACTTCGACCGACCCGGCCACCTGACCGGCATGACCACCCAATGCGGGACAGGCTGTTCGCCAATTCGAGGCGCCGCTTAGCCTTCAGGTGGCTCAGCTGGCGCGTCTCCGGCAACAGCAGAAGCGCGTTGTTCGATCATTTGCCAAGCGCTCTCGCGCTCACCTTCCGACATGGCAGTCAGTGAGATCTTGTTATCGTCGGTAAGCCGCCAAAACAGGTCCTGACGTTCGGGTGTCAGCGTCCAGAAATAGGACTGGGTTTCAGTCGGCCATGCATTGTAGGCGGCTTGCTGATCAGGGGCCCAGCCGTCAAAGATAGCCTGCTGCTCTGGCGGCAGTGCAGCGCCGCTTTCAAGCTCAGCAGTGGCGGATTCTTGAGCCATCTCGTCTTGCGCCGCTAGCGGCTGCGCCAAAGTCGGATTGGCCATTGTTAATGCAGCAAAACTGCCGCTGACGAGATACATAGATTGGGTACGCATTGGGTTCTCCGGGGATGCTCCGTGTGACTAATCCCAAGCGCAAACGAACGCTGGTTTGCTCGGCCTGCTGATCCCCATCACGGCCTTGCAAGGTCGATATGAGAGCTCTTCTAATGCTCGCCTAGACCCCTCCCATCCTCCGTATCTTGCACTCCGCACGGCCCGGCGCGAGGTGTTGGAAAAGCAAGATAAATCGAAATCATTACCGCACGCGAGGGCTGATCTGACTAGCGAATTGGCGGGGAATAGCGCGGTATTGGGCACTTGCCGCGGGCGCCTGCGTTCTCTACCTGTTCACTATTAAGATCATGACCAGTTCGCTGCCTCTGCCATCAGACCCCGCTCTGCCGACAGGCTCTTCCAAGAGCGATATCCCGCCCTATGCAGCGCGGCTAAACCCGCCGCAGCGCGAGGCAGTCTTAACCACAGAAGGCCCAGTGCTGATGCTGGCAGGGGCTGGAACCGGCAAGACAGCAGCTCTCACAGCGCGATTGGCGCATCTCGTCGCAACCCGGCGCGCTTGGCCCAGCCAAATCCTGTGCGTGACCTTCACGAACAAAGCAGCGCGCGAAATGCGCGAGCGGGTTGCAGCTCATCTCGGCGCGCCAGGCGAGAGTTTGCCTTGGCTCGGCACATTCCACTCGATCTGCGCCAAGATGCTGCGCCGTCATGCCGAGCTCGTCGGCCTTCAAACCAATTACACGATCATCGATACTGACGATCAACTGCGCCTTTTGAAAACTCTGATCAGCGAAAATGATCTCGATGAAAAGCGCTGGCCCGCAAGACAGCTCGCCGGGCTGATTGATCGCTGGAAGAATCGCGGGCTTAACCCGGACGATCTCGACGCAGTCGAGAATGAGAGCTTTGCCAACGGACGGGGCGAAGCGATGTATCGGCTCTATCAGGAGCGTTTGAAATCGCTCAACGCCTGCGATTTCGGCGATCTGATGCTGCATGTGCTGAACATCTTCCGCAAACACGCCGACGTGCTGATGGAGTATCAGGAGCGCTTCAAATATATCCTTGTTGATGAGTATCAGGACACCAATGCCGTTCAGTATCTGTGGCTGAGGCTGCTTGCGCAAACCCGCAAGAACATCTGCGTGGTTGGTGATGATGACCAGTCGATCTATTCCTGGCGCGGGGCGGAAGTCGCGAACATCCTGCGGTTTGAAAAGGATTTTCCTGGCGCACATGTTGTTCGCCTTGAGCAGAATTACCGTTCGACCCCGCACATCCTGGGAGCTGCATCGGGGCTTATCCGCTCAAATTCGCAGCGCCACGAAAAGACCCTTTGGACCGAAGCCAATGGCGGCGACAAGGTCGGGGTCATCGGAGTATGGGACGCGCCAGAAGAAGCGCGCCGGGTCGGTGAAGAGATTGAGCGACTGGAAGGCGAAGGTGCACCGCTGGATCAGGTCGCGATCCTTGTTCGCGCGCAATATCAGACCCGCGAATTTGAAGATCGCTTTATCCAGATCGGCATCAATTATCGCATAATCGGAGGCTTTCGCTTTTACGAACGCGCCGAAATCCGCGATGCCCTGGCCTATCTTCGAGTAATCGCGCAGCCGCAAGACGATCTCGCATTTGAGCGGATCTATAATCAGCCAAAACGCGGGCTTGGTTCGAAGACCCTTGAGAAAATGCACCAGCACGCCCGGCGCACTAACATGCCGCTTGCCGCCGCTTCGCTGGAATTGGCCGATAGCGATGAATTGCCTAAGCGCGCTGCGAACACGATCGGTGGGCTGATGCGGCAATTCCTGTCGTGGCGAGAAGCGGCCGAAGCGTTAACCCCGGCGGACCTGCTGCGGCTTGTGCTCGATGAATGCGGCTACAACGACATGCTGGCAAAGGATCGCTCTGCCGAAAGCGCAGGGCGGGCCGAAAACCTCTCCGAACTCGCGCGTGCGATGGAGGAATACGAGACGCTCGGCGATTTTCTTGAGCATGTCAGTCTGGTGATGGACAATGATCGCGGCGATGACGAGGAAACCGTCACGATCATGACGATCCACGCGGCCAAGGGACTCGAGTTCGACAATGTGTTCTGCGTCGGCTGGGAAGAAGGCGTCTTCCCCTCGCAGCGCGCGATCGACGAAGGAGGCCTTGCCAGCCTCGAAGAGGAGCGCCGCTTGGCCTATGTCGCAATCACCCGAGCGCGCCGCCGCTGCCTCATCCTGCACGCCGCGAACCGGCGGATCTACGGGCAATGGACAAGTTCAATCCCCTCTCGGTTTATCGAAGAGCTGCCTGAAGAGCATATCGAGCAGGAGACCACGATGACCGGCGGCGCCAGCTTGTGGCGCGCCAACTGGTCAGAGAACGAAGATCCGTTTGCGCATGTTGCAACCACAGCACCCACCCGCGCTGAAGCCCGCGGTCCCGGATGGCAGCGGGCAGTCCAGAGCGGATACGAAACCAAGCAGCAGCGCGTGCGCGAGCCTGGTCGATCAGCGGCCAGTTTCGCGGCTCAACCGCGCGCCGATATCGCGATTGGCGCGATGGTCGAACACGCTAAATTCGGCATAGGCTGCGTTGTCGATCAGGAAGGCAACAAGCTCGAGATCGAGTTCGAGGAGCACGGCACAAAGCGGGTCATCGACAGCTTTGTGAAACCGTTGTGATTGCGCTTATGCTGGCGCTTCTTCGGGCTCCGCTTCGGCGGGAGCCGGTGTGGTCTTACGCCGCCATTGGTATCGCGCCTCAAACGGTCTAGCGAGCTCTCCAAAGAACCCTCGCGTGCCTTCGGCGATACCCGTCTCACAATCGACATAAGGCGCAGGGTCGAGATAGGTCCCGAACAGACGATCCCACAGCGTAAAAGTGTTCCCGAAATTGTGCCCCATCAGCTGTTCGTCGCGGATATGGTGAAGGCGGTGCGCTGCAGGAGAGATCAATACCTTTCCCAAAGGCCCCAGGGTCCAAGGCACATCGGCGTGAATGAAGTATCCCCACCAGCCGCGGATCAGCGCTGCGGCGAAGATCGCCCATACCGGTACGCCTATGAGCCAAACGAGAGTCAGATCTGCAAACAGGCTCATCAGCCGCGCAATCGGATGCTTGCGCTGCACTGACAGCCAGTGGATCGTGGTATCGGCATGGTGCGTCGCATGGAAGCGCCAGATCGGGCCAGCATGCTCGAACCGGTGACGCCAATACGCGACGAAATCGATCGCTAGGATTGCGAGAATGACCGTAAGTAATCCGGGAAGCGCCGCCCAGCTCTCTTCGCTGACTAATCGATACTGGCCGAGCCAATGCTCAAGCGCGGTGACAGGCGCAACGAACAGCGGAACCAAGATCAACGCGTTGAAAATGAGCAGCAGCGCGTTTGTTGTGGCTTCCCCGCTCGAACGGCGGATCGCTTCGACAATCCTTGCACGCTTGGTCGCCAGAGCAATAGCGGTAAAGCAGACCGCGTAAGGCCATATGTCCAGCAGCAGACCAGCAAGGTTTCTGAGCAAAACGTCCATGTCACCGGGCTTGCCAGATGGCGGTTAAGGCCCGGTTAGCGCGTTCTAACTTCAGCCAAACACAGCCGCATCGCGCTCGCAGCGACTTGAGCCGTCAGCGCTTAGCCAACGCCCACGTCAAGGAATCCAGGCTTTGGCCCATTCCATTCGCCCGCCGGGATCGGCTCATCGTCTTTATATATGTCATGGCGGCTTCGACCACGACGCGGCTTATCGCTGTGCTCATTGGAGCGGGCGCGCTTTTCGCGGCGCGGCTTCTTCGGCGGGTCTTCGCGTGGCTCATCCTCATGAGCAGGCTCGCTGACAGCCTCCGCCAATTCGACCCGCACGTCATCCTTGCCGAAAACCTTGATTGCGCTGCCCGTCAACTTTTCGACATTGGCGATCGCTTCGGCATCTTCTGAGGCGACAAACGTGAACGCGCGTCCCTTTGCCCCTGCCCGGCCCGTGCGTCCAATCCGGTGGACATAATCGTCCGGGTGCCAAGGCGTGTCGAAATTGAAGACGTGGCTGACGCCCTTTATGTCGAGCCCGCGCGCGGCGACATCGCTCGCGACAAGAATGTTCACATCACCCGCCTTGAACCGGTCGAGTTCCTTAAGCCGAGAGGTTTGATCCATATCACCATGGATCTCGCCGCTGGCAAAGCCGTGTCGCTGAAGGCTCTTGTTAAGTTCGCGCACAGTGGTCTTGCGATTGGCGAACACAATCGCGGTATCCACTTGGTCATGCGCCAGGAGCCAGCGCAGCGTTTCGCGCTTCTGCTTGGATTTAACCGGCACCTTGAACGCGGTAATGTTCTCGTTAGTGGACGCAGCACGGCTCACTTCGATCCGCTGCGGGTTGCTCAGAAACTGCTTTGCCAGTTTCTCGATCGGCGGCGGCATAGTGGCCGAAAACAGCATGGTTTGCCGGGTGTCAGGCAGTTTTGAGCAGATAAACTCGATGTCCGGGATAAAGCCCATATCGAGCATCCGGTCCGCTTCATCGATCACGAGCAGCTCGCAGCCGTTCAAAAGGATCTTGCCGCGCTCGAAAAGATCCATCAACCGCCCTGGCGTTGCGATCAAGACATCGACCCCTTCATCGAGCGTCTTGAGCTGATCGCCCATCTGCACGCCGCCAATCAGCAGCGCCATTTTAAGATCGTGGTTCTGGCCGTACTTCTCGAAGTTCTCCGCCACTTGCGCAGCGAGTTCGCGGGTTGGCTCCAGGATCAAGGAGCGCGGCATCAGCGCGCGTCGCCGTCCCGCCGCCATGACATCAATCATCGGCAGCACAAAACTTGCAGTTTTGCCAGTGCCGGTCTGTGCAATCCCGATGAGATCCCGCATCATCAGCACGGTAGGGATGGCCTTAGCTTGGATCGGCGTCGGCTGTGTGTAACCGGCATCAGCAACGGCTTTGAGCAATTCGGGAGAGAGGCCGAGATCGGCGAAGGTCATGCTTTGCGATATGTCCGGGTAGCGACAGTTCAGGACTGTCGAGTCATGCGCAGAAGATCGCGTGCCCCCTGCTGTTGCTCGCGCCTATCGCTAAAACGTCCCAAAAGTCAAGAAAACGAGGCGCTGCGTTAACGCTCGCGACAGTTTTTGTCGGGGGTCAGTCGTTCACCGCGACCAATTGTCGCATCCGCTCGACTTCGCATTTGGCGCCAGAGCGCGAGTGCAATTGATCGCGCCGCACACACAGATTGCCATCATCGCTGCGCTCGACATAAAACCCGGAATAGAAATCGCGGGCACGGCAAGCTTTTTCCAGATTGAGCGTGATGATCCGCTGATCGCGCAAGAATAACAGCAGGCGATTGCCGCTGCCGGTCTGCACCCCAGCAATCCCTTCTACCGGCAGGCATTTATCCATCTTGCGCTCTTCATACCGAGCGGTGAGCGCTTGACGGGGAAGCTGTGCAAGCAGGCCTTGCGGCGATGGCTCGCGCTGCGGCGAGATCCGAACGATCACCCGCTTCTCTATCCGAACCTGTCGCAGCACTTGTTCTTGGCGCAACGCGCGAAGGGGACTGATCTGCCCGGATACCTGCAATGAGGTCGCCTGTGCATTCACCTTCGTCATCGTCGGTTCGGCCGCACTGCTCCCGCTGTGCCCAGCCAGTGACAAGAGCAACCCAATAGACGCAGCAAGCGTGAGCAGGTTTGGCATAGCGACGGGGGCCCTCCTTACAACCCGACGATCTACCCGAAGCGAAGCGCAGGAGTTGCAGTTCGATAATTGAACGATGGCTTAACTGCCCCCCTAAGTACAGGCAAAGTACTGGCCTTCTTCAGTCTTACTGTGGCATACAAGCAACTATGGCGACGTCATCAAAGCAAATTGCAAACGATCCCGCGATCTCTTCTACACAGGCGGAGTTCATGGCGCGCGCAGCTGAAGCGCTAGGGCCTAAAGGCCTGACATGCGATGCCGAATCGATGCAGCCTTGGCTGACTGATTGGCGTGGGCGTTACACCGGTAACGCGCTGGCGCTGGCGGCACCGGGATCGACCAGTGAAGTGGCAGCGCTCGTCAGGCTTTGCGCAGAGTTTCAAATCCCGATTGTGCCGCAAGGCGGAAACAGCGGCATGGTGGGCGGATCAACCCCGGATGAAAGCGGAACTGCGATTGTTCTTTCCCTGCGCCGCATGAACACCATTCGCTCGCTTGATGCTGCAAGCGGGCAAGCGGTCTGCGAAGCGGGCGTGATCCTGCAAACCTTGCAGGAACAAGCCGAAGCCGAGGGAGCGCGCTTTCCCTTGACGCTAGGAGGGCGCGGGTCAGCCACCATTGGCGGGCTGATCTCAACCAATGCCGGAGGAACGCAGGTTTTGCGACATGGCACGATGCGCGCGCAAGTTCTGGGCTTGGAAGCGGTGCTGGCCAATGGTGAGGTGCTCGATACGCTCACCCCCCTAAAAAAAGACAATCGCGGGTTTGATCTCAAACAATTGCTAATCGGTTCAGAAGGCACCTTAGGGATCGTCACAGCCGCCACTGTTCGCTTGCTTCCAGCGCCAAGCGCAAGCGTAACCGCTTGGGTGGGCCTCAAAGATATTACAACCGGACGCACATTGCTGCAGCATATGCAGCGCGAGCTTGGCGACGTGCTCGAAGGGTTTGAAGTGGTGCCGGATCACTGCCTTGCCAGCGTTCTTGCCCATCTGCCCGATGCGCGCTCTCCCCTTTCGCAAGACCACAGCTGGAATGCGCTCATCGAATGCGTTGCAACAAGCGGTGATGAAGCCCAACTGCGCCAGCGGTTTGAAGCTGCGCTGAGCGCGGCTTTTGAACAGGGCTTGCTTGAGGATGCAGCGATTGCGACCAATTCCGCTCAAGCTGAGAGTTTTTGGCTGCTGCGCGATTCGATATCGCCTGCCGAACGCGCGCTTGGCCCCGCAATGCAGCATGATATCTCGGTTCCGGTCGAGCGCATGCCTGAGTTCATTCTGGCCGCGATCCCTGCGCTTGAAGCTCGTTTTCCCGGCACAAAAGGGCTTGCTTTTGGGCATTTGGGAGATGGCAATGTCCATTTCCACGTCTTAGCCCCCGACGGCGCAACACCAGGAATTTGGGAAGAGGCAGAGGGCAAGCGGGTCAGTCAAATGGTCTATGACCTGGTGACCAAATGGGGCGGCTCGATCAGCGCAGAGCATGGGATCGGACAGATGAAGATCGACGAGCTTGCGCGCTTGGCTGATCCCGTCGCGCTCAACGTCATGCGCCAGGTCAAACTTGCGCTTGATCCCGACAACCTGCTTAACCCGGGCAAACTGGTGCCGCTGCAAAAGTAATCCGCCGATATTCGGTACTGGACGCAAGGCCGCGAGCAGAGCCATGCTTGCACCGCAGCCCGCTTCCTCCTAGAGCGCGCCAATCACGGCAATCAATTGCACTCCGCAAGGGATTATCGAGCGATTGCCGCCGACATTCACAACCTCTTTTCGGAGACACGCTCATGGCCAGCGCGCCGCAGCCACAACTTCCGCTGTTCTACAAAGATTTGCTTCCCCTCAACAGCCGCGACCATGGCGACTGGAAAGTCAGCTCGTTCGAAAACGCAGGGTTTCTTGCAGAAACCCACGCTGTGCCGCTTACCGTAGATGAGTTTGTCGATGCTCAGCGACATTATCCGATCGTGTTTACCGCTGGCGACAATCCTCTGCCGATCGCGCTGATGGGCCTTAACGAAGGGGTGAACACGTTTATTGGCGATGATGGCAAGTTGGTTGCTCAAGTCTACGTTCCAGCCTATGTCCGGCGCTATCCGTTCATCCTTGCCAAATTGCAGCCAGAAACCGAAGAGATGTCGCTTTGCTTCGATCCGAGCGCAGGCGTCGTCGGTAAAAGCGATGAAGGGCAGCAATTGTTCGCTGACGGTCAGCCGACCGAGTACACTCAAGGGGTCCTCGAATTTTGTCGCAAGTTTGAAGAATCGGGCCAACGCACCAAGGCGTTTCTCGAAGAGCTAAAAAAAGTCGATATCCTGATGGACGGTGAAATTGCGATCACCCGCAACGATGCGCCGGACACGCCGTTTGTTTATCGCGGATTTCAGATGATTGATGAAAAGAAGCTGCGCGAATTGCCGAGTGAAACAGTTGATGCGCTGAACAAGAATGGCATGATCATGTTGATCCATGCGCATCTTTTCTCGCTCAATCTGATGAAGACAATTTTCGAACGGCAGTCCGCTATGGGTAAAGTGCCTCAACCAAAGCCTTCAAACGGCGCCAATGGTGCAGCCACTGGTAATGCCTAAAGCCTAAAAGTGCACTGTGCAGGTTATAATGAAGGAGCGACGTCAGATTGGCCTCGCTGCTTAATTGGTTCCACCCCAACAGACTTGAAAGCGGGTAAGCGCAAACCCATAATTTAAAGAGGCGAGCGGGCTATCCCCCTCATGCACCGCCGCCGAACCGCACGTACGAAGTGCAGTTCCCCCTGAACCTTGGCCACCTCGTGCATTATTTGCGCGAGGTGGTTCTTTAAAGGCTATAGAGAGACAGGCAGGCAGGACCGGTCGCACCTATTCCGCCGCTTGAGCCAGTTCCCCATCCGCTCCGCGCTGGGCCGCTTCAGCTCCCAACTCGCGAACCAGACCAGCTAACAAGGCCGTCAGCTGCTTCGCCCCAGCAGTGGGCTGAGCCAAGCGCTTATCAAGATAGGCGGTGCGGCATACTTCGATCTGAATAGCGTGCAGCCCGCGCAAAGGCGATGCATGTCGATCGAGCACATAGCCGCCCGAATACGGTCGATTATGCGCGGTCTCGATCGCGCGTTCGTCAAGATATTGAAAGGCGCGCGCGATGAAGCCTGCATGACAGGACGCACCGAAGCGATCGCCTAAGACGATCTGCGGACTGCGCCCTTCGCCGTTCTGCGGGCGGAGCGGCGGCATCGAGTGCAAGTCCACCAGCAAGGCCGCCCCCCATTCGTCGCGGATCTGTCCGAGCTGCGCGGCGAGATAGTCATGGTAAGGCCGATGGATTTGTTCAATCCGGCGATCAAGCTCGGCCCGGCTAAGCTGGCTTTGCCATATCTCGCCAAAACCGGGCAGCCTGCGCGGAACCAGCCCCAAACCGCTGCGAGCACGCCGATTGGCGGCGATTGAGCCCGAAGAGCCAGAGCGAATGCCGCGCTTGGCCCCAACAATCATATCCCAGTCGACATCATCATGCGCGCGATTGAGATCAAGCATGGCACGCGGGGCATGTGCGACCAACAAGCCAACGCCGGTCGCTTTCGCAAGCTCGACCGCGAGGTAGTCGACATACCGATCTTCAAGCCTGAGCTGGCTTAATTGAGGATCGCGCATCTGCTCCAACACTGCTGGTGGATAGATCCGTCCAGCATGCGGAACCGCGATCAGCACTGGCATAGGCGCTGAAGGAGGCGCGACATGAGTGAACGCAGGGCCAAAGCCTTCGCCCTTCCCGGGTCCTCCAATTGTTCCCCCCGTCCGGACCACCAGGTCATCTCGACCTTTGGCCATGGTGTCAACGAAACGAGCAGCTTTGCGACCGATTCTCATCCTCGATTTGCTGCCCTGTTTCCCTGAGCAAGTCAAAGTCAGAATGAGCCACCAGGCTTGTCGAGTTTGCAACTCAGGTTTTTTATCTTTGATCCACTCACCGGTGGCCATCGGGAAAGATTTCTTAAGTCAAATATGCTAACGCAAAAACATGACAGAAACTTCACCCGCTCGCATCCTCTTGGCTGAGGACGATGATGCTATGCGCACCTACCTGGTCCGCGCCTTGACCAATGCGGGATATGACGTGAACGCGGTCGATCGCGGCACAGAAGCCATCCCGTTATTGGAAGCAGAACATTACGATTTGCTCCTGTCCGATATTGTCATGCCTGAAATGGACGGGATTGAGCTGGCCCAGCGTTGCGCTGAACTCAGCCCGCGCACCAAAGTGATGTTTATAACCGGCTTCGCGGCGGTTTCCTTGCGGGCAAGCCAGGAGCAACCGCACGCTAAAGTGCTTTCAAAGCCGTTTCACTTGCGCGATCTTGTGCTTGAAGTGCAGCGCGTGTTTGAGGAACAGTGCGAAGCCAGTGCCTGACGTAATTGATGCTCGAACATCGCCAGAAGCACTTGCGGGAACCGTCCGGCTTCGCTAACGCGCCGCTTCGCATTGCAGCGATGCATGCGCTTTTTCGATGATGTGGGCGTATAGCTCAGTGGTAGAGCACTGTGTTGACATCGCAGGGGTCGGAAGTTCAACTCTTCCTACGCCCACCATTGAAAACCCGGGTTGTTCGTCAGATCACACATTGCCGAAGACCCAGATCTGACCTCTCGTTTTTTGACATTTTTTGCTTAGCTGCGAGCCGCTTGCAAGCCGGGCGACCTCTGCTAAAGCTCCGCGCGGGACATCACCGTAAAGCCAGCGATCAGATGCGGCATCCGCCGCGTCGCGCTGATGACGGTCTAACGAAGGCGGGACGCTTTTATGCAGAAAATTCAGGTCAAGAACCCGGTCGTCGAACTCGATGGCGACGAGATGACAAAGATCATCTGGCAGTGGATCCGTGAGCGATTGATCCTGCCTTATCTCGATGTGGACCTGAAATATTATGACCTGTCGATCGAAAAGCGTGATGAAACCGACGATCAGATTACAGTCGATGCGGCAAATGCCATAAAAGAGCACGGGGTCGGGGTAAAATGCGCGACTATCACCCCCGATGAAGCCAGGGTTGAAGAATTCGACCTTAAGAAGATGTGGCGCTCGCCTAATGGCACGATCCGCAACATCCTTGGCGGCGTGGTGTTCCGAGAACCGATCGTGATCGACAATGTGCCGCGTCTGGTGCCGGGCTGGACCGATCCGATTGTTGTCGGCCGCCACGCGTTTGGGGATCAGTACCGCGCAACTGACACGCTTATCCCTGGTCCGGGCAAGCTTCGCCTTGTTTATGAAGGCGACGATGGCGCTATCCTTGATCTCGACGTCTATCGCTTTGAAAGCTCAGGCGTCGCAATGGCGATGTACAATCTCGATGATTCGATCCGCGCTTTCGCCAGAGCCTCGATGAACTATGGCCTTGATCGCAAGTGGCCGGTTTACCTCTCCACTAAGAACACGATCATGAAAGCCTATGATGGCCGGTTCAAGGATCTATTCGAAGAGGTTTTCCAAAACGAATTCAAAGAGAAATTCGACAAAGCGGGTATCACCTATGAGCATCGCCTGATCGATGACATGGTTGCCTCTGCGCTTAAATGGAGCGGCAAGTTCGTCTGGGCTTGTAAGAACTATGATGGCGATGTGCAGTCAGACACGGTGGCACAAGGATTTGGTTCGCTGGGTCTCATGACGAGCGTGCTGATGACGCCCGATGGCAAAACCGTTGAAGCTGAAGCGGCTCACGGAACCGTCACGCGGCACTATCGCCAACACCAGCAAGGCAAAGCGACCTCGACTAACCCGATTGCGTCAATCTTCGCGTGGACCAGAGGATTGATGTATCGCGGCAAGTTCGACGACACTCCCGATGTTGTGCGGTTTGCTGAAACGCTTGAGCGGGTCTGCATCGAGACAGTCGAGAAAGGTCAAATGACGAAAGACCTCGCGCTTCTGATCGGTCCGGGCCAGAACTGGCTTACGACCGAGCAATTCTTCGAAGCCATTGTCACCAATCTCGAGCAGGAAATGGCCAATTGGGCCTGATCGAGCGGGACGCTAGCGGAACGGGGAGAGCCACATAGCGTAAAACAAATGGGACCGGCTTTGTAACAGGCCACCCATGTGAGTTTGATTAGGAGTGTTCTGCCCCATGTCCGTCGCGCGCAACCATCCCGGCCTACTCCGGAGCGCACGCGGCATTGCCCGGCCGAACCGAGCCTTGAGGTTACTCGGGACCTGCCATCTGAGCCGGAGCCGCTGACGTGGCAGGCGAGATGTCGATGTCACCCATTATGGCCGATGCGCTGGTTATTCTCGGCGCAGCGGGCATCGTCATCCCAGTATTCGCCCGCTTCCGGATTACACCTATCATCGGCTTCATCCTGATCGGGATCGCAGTGGGTCCTTATGGTCTTGGCTCACTCGTCGAAGAAGTACCTTGGCTTCGACATATAACGATAACAGACCCAGAAACGCTGACGCCTTTTGCTGATTTCGGCATTATCCTCTTGCTCTTCGCGATTGGCCTGGAACTCTCGTTCAACCGGTTGTGGCAATTGCGCCGGTTCGTCTTCGGGTTGGGCTCGCTGGAGCTGCTCATCATTGGATCAGCCGGCGCGACTTTCCTTTTTTACGTAAACGGAATGGATCTCACTGGCGCGCTCGCTTTGGGCTTTGCCCTCGCGTTCTCGTCCACTGCGATAGTCCTGCCTATCTCTGGTACGCGGAGCGCAGTCGGCCGCGCTGCTTTATCCATGCTGCTGTTCGAGGATATCATGATTGTGCCGATCGTGTTTATCCTTGGCGCACTTGCGCCCAATGCTGCAGGCGATGGGATGAGCGGGCTCACCACGACATTGTGGCAAGGCGGCTTAGTGATCCTCGCGCTCCTGGTGTTCGGTCGGTATTGCTTGCCTCCGCTGTTCTCACAAGCGGCGCGCACGAAGAGCCCTGAACTGTTTCTGGCAGCGACCTTGCTGGTTGTGATCGGAGCGAGCCTTGCGACAGCATCAACGGGCCTTTCCCCGATTGTCGGCTCGCTTATCGCCGGACTGCTGATCGCAGAGACAGAGTATCACGGCGAAGTCGAAAGTATCATGGACCCGTTCAAAGGGCTCGCACTCGGAGTGTTCCTGATCACAATCGGGATGAGCATCGATCTCATGACAATCTGGGCTGACCTCGGCCGGATCGCTGCCGCCGTAGTCGGCGTGCTTGTGTTCAAGGCGATCGTTACAGGGGTCCTGCTGCGATTGATGGGTGCGCGGCGCAGCACGGCAGCAGAGACGGGCGTCCTGATGGCAAGCCCAAGTGAGACCACCCTGATCGTCCTCGCCGCTGCGACCAGCGCTCTTGTGGTCGACACAGAAACGGCCCAGTTCTGGCAGATCGTGACCGCGATCGGTCTTACGATCACCCCGTTGCTAGCGAAGCTTGGCCGAGTGATAGCGCGCCAAGTCGAAAGCGTTCCGGAATTGCCGGAAGAAGAAGAGCACGGCGCTCGCACGATCATCATCGGCGGCGGGCGAGTCGGGCGCATGGTGGCCGAGATGATGACGGCCCATGACCAACCTTATGTTGTACTCGATTCCGATCCTGATCTGATCGCCCGGGTCAAACGCGAGGGATACCGCGCCGCCTTTGGTGATGCCGGCCGTGGAGACGCGCTGTCGCGCCTGGGGATAGAGCAAGCGCCCGCTGTCGTCCTGACCATGGACGAACCCATTCTCGCTCAGCGCCTCGTAGGCAAGCTGCGCAGCGCTTATCCCAACCTTCTGATCGTTGCACGCGCGCGCGATGGCGAACATGCCGCCTCGCTCTATCGAGCCGGAGCCAGTCACGCCGTGCCTGAAACACTTGAGAGTTCGCTGCAATTATCAGAAGCGGTGCTGGTCGATATCGGCGTCTCGATCGGACCCGTGATCGCTTCGATCCATGCCAAGCGCGATGATTATCGCGAAACACTGGAACGCGACGGTGGCCTTGCGCAAAAGCCGAAACTCAAGACCAGCACTATAGCAGAGAGCTGATCCGCTCAGCGTCGACGCATAAGCTCGACTTGCAATCCGCCATCGCCTGACACCCTCGCGCGTTCGCCTGGCGTAAGACTAACCTGCACGTCGAGCCCTACCGATTTTGTTCCCGGAGCGCTGCAATCGGCCGATTGGCGGTTCCAACGCACGTTTAGCGAGAAGAGATCGCCCTCTTGCCTGTTGTTGTTGCGCAAGCTGAAATCGAGCCCGGTGCGCTGATTTGAGCGTCGCTGACCAAGGCTTTCGCCGCAAACCACATCAACCTGATTGACTTCGTACTTAACACTCGCACCGCGGTAACCTTGGAGCACGAGGTCGCCCGCCCACAGTTCTTTGCCATCGCCTGTAACGCGCACAAACACTGTCTCGCGTCGCTCAGCTTCGCTGCGCCGATCGGTGCGTGCCGTGTTGATCGCAGGTGGCGCGGGTGGCGGGATCGTCTCGACTGTCCGTATTGGCGGCGGGGGTTGCACTATATCCTGCGCTGTAAGCGGGCTTATCGCAATCACCGCTAAAGGTACGCCCAAGAAAACCTTGCCTACAGTGCTTTTGCCTGCGTTACGCATCATCCGTCCCTTTTTGCCGTTGGCCGACAGCGTCGAGTTTGTCGAAAAGTAATGAACGCTCGGCTAACGCAAGGCTGTCATTCGCTTCAGCATTATATGTCTGCTTGAGCTTGCCCGGCGCTAACAGCACGAGGCGCCCTAAACCGCGGTGACAGATGCGAGAGCCTCTTTGATCGCTGCGATTGCACCTTCGGCCTTGTCTCCTTCAGGACCGCCGCCTTGCGCCATGTCCGGCCTGCCGCCCCCGCCTTTCCCGCCGAGCACCGCAACCCCTGCGCGGACAAGGTCGACGGCGCTGAACTGATCAGTGAGGTCCTGTGTAACTGCCGCTGCGATGCTGGCTTTGCCTTCGTTCACAGCGACAATCGCCGCCACACCTGAACCCAAGCGTTGCTTTGCATCATCGAGCAGCGGGCGCAGCTCCTTGGGATTGAGGCCGTCTAGCACTTGGCCGCTGAATTTAACGCCAGCGATCTCTTCATCGCGCGATCCAGCGTCACCCGCGCCGGAGTTACCGCCTAAGGCAAGCGCTTTCTTCGCTTCAGCCAGCTCTTTTTCCAGCCGCTTGCGTTCATCGAGCAAGGCGGCAATGCGATGAGGAACTTCGTCCGGTGTTGCCCTAATCGCGCTGGCAGCAGCCTTGAGCGCGTCTTCACGATTGACCAACCATGTGCGTGCAGCATCGCCGGTCAATGCCTCGATCCGGCGCACCCCGGAGGAGACCGCACTTTCCGAAACGATCCGAAACACAGCGATGTCGCCAGTCGCGCTCACATGAGTGCCGCCGCATAATTCAACTGAATATTGCTGTGCGGTCTCGCCATAGCTGCCCATCCCGACAACGCGCACTTCATCGCCGTACTTCTCACCAAAGAGCGCCATCGCCCCTTCGGCGATCGCGTCATCCGGGCTCATCAGGCGGGTCGCGACTGATCCATTTAAGCGGATCTCTGCATTCACTTCCGCTTCGATCACAGCAATGTCCTCGCTGGAAAGCGCTTCTTGATGCGAAAAATCAAACCGCAGGCGATCATCCGCGACCAGCGAACCCTTTTGGGTCACATGTTCACCCAGCCGGTTTCGGAGCGCAGCGTGCACCAGATGCGTTGCCGAGTGATTGGCGCAGATCTGACGCCGCCGTTCAGGATCAATCTTGAGCTGGACTGCATCGCCAACTGCAACGCTTCCGCTTGTAATCTCCAGATGATGCGCGTGAAGACGACCAAGGGGTTTTGAGGTGTCGCTAACCGTTGCGGCGAGGCCGTCCGGTGTCGAAATCGCCCCTGAATCGCCGATCTGCCCGCCGCTTTCGCCGTAAAACGGTGTTTGACTAGTCAACAGCACGACCTTCTCGCCCGCTGTCGCCTGCTTTACCTCCGCACCGTCCTTGACGATAGCCACGACTGTGCCGCTCCCTGACACCGCAGTGTAGCCGGTAAACTCAGTCGCGCCGACACGCTCAGCGAGATCAAACCAAACTTCGCCCGAGGCCGCTTCACCTGAGCCCTTCCAGGCCGCGCGCGCTGCCTCTTTCTGGCGAGCCATGGCCGCATCGAACCCCGCGCGATCGACCGCTATTCCGCGTGCGCGCAAAGCATCTTCTGTAAGATCGTAGGGAAACCCATACGTATCGTACAATTTGAACGCGGTCTCTCCGCTCATCTCGCCGCCGGTCGCAATGGTTACGGTGGCTTCATCGAGCAGCTTCAAGCCCTTTTCGAGGGTCTTTCGAAACTGCGCCTCTTCGCGCTGCAGCACATCTTCGATCAGCGACTGTCCGCGGGCGAGCTCTGGGAAAGCCTGGCCCATCTCCATAACCAAATGGCTGACCAGCCGATGCATCAATGGCTCAGCCGCTCCAAGCAGATGGGCGTGTCGCATCGCCCGGCGCATGATCCGCCGCAAGACATAGCCGCGACCTTCATTCGATGGCAAAACCCCGTCCGCCAGTAGAAAGCTGCTTGATCGCAGATGGTCAGCGATCACCCGGTGACTGGAAATCGCATCGGGCGTATTGGCAGGACCGGTCAGGTGCTGAGATGCAGCGATGAGCGCCTTGAACGTGTCGGTTTCGTAATTGTCGTGGACGCCTTGCATGACGGCGGCGATCCGTTCGAGGCCCATCCCGGTGTCGATCGAAGGGTGCGGCAAATCTCGGCGAGTGCCGTCCGCGCTTTGGTCGAATTGCATGAAGACCAAGTTCCAGATCTCGACAAACCGATCGCCGTCTTCGTCGGGACTGCCGGGCGGTCCGCCTGCGATATGCTCGCCATGATCGTAAAAGATCTCCGAGCATGGTCCGCACGGGCCGGTGTCGCCCATCGACCAGAAATTGTCCGATGTCGCGATCCGAATAATCCGCTCTTCAGGCAAGCCTGATATCTTGCGCCACAACTCGAACGCTTCGTCATCGCTGTGGTACACGGTCGCGGTGAGCCGATCTGCCGACAATCCCCATTCACGCGTCAGCAAAGTCCAGGCGTGTTCGATCGCTTCCGCCTTGAAATAATCGCCAAAAGAGAAATTCCCGAGCATCTCAAAGAAGGTGTGATGTCGCGCGGTGTAGCCCACATTGTCGAGATCGTTGTGCTTACCGCCAGCCCGGACACATTTCTGGGACGACGTAGCACGCGGCGCAGGCGGGGCCTCAAGTCCGGTAAAGACATTCTTGAACGGCACCATCCCTGCATTGACGAACATCAAGCTCGGATCGTTGTGAGGCACTAGCGGCACACTTGGCACTTGCGCATGCGCGGCCTCACCGAAAAAATCGAGAAAAGAACGGCGGATATCGTTGGTTGACGTCATGACGGTATCGCTCATGGCTCAAGCGTTAGGCAATGCCAAGCAATGCGACAAGATATAGCAGGGAACGCGGTAAAAGCCGATGCGACCTCGCATCGCGCAGCAACACAAGTCACCAAGGGATGCAGGGCGCTGAAGCACAGCCAACGCTGAAGGGCGTTTCAATCACACAAGCACTTTGGCGCGGCTGCGCTACGGCCCGTTACTGGCAAAGCAGAGATTTACTCTGCGCCGCGCTTACTTCGCTCAGGCTCAAACCCGAAAAACCGGCGCACGCCTGGGGAGAGCGTACGCCGGTATTCCAGTTGTCCGAGCTGTAGCCGCTAGGCACAGCAGCCCGCTTGAGGATCAGCTGTCAGGCTCCGCGTCCGGGCCTGTCATCATCTCCTCGGCAACCTCGTCGGTGCGGCCGCGAATAGCAGCTTCCAACCGGTCGCAAACCTCGGTGTTCTCCTTAAGGTATTTCTTGGCATTCTCGCGTCCCTGGCCGATCCGAACGCTGTCATACGAAAACCAGCTGCCCGATTTCTCGACAATGCCAGCCTTGACGCCCAGGTCGAGGATTTCTCCGATCTTCGAAATTCCTTCGCCATACATGATATCGAATTCGACTTGCTTGAACGGCGGTGCGACTTTGTTTTTGACCACTTTCACGCGTGTCGAATTGCCGATCACTTCATCGCGGTCCTTGATCTGGCCGGTCCGGCGAATATCAAGCCGAACAGAGGCATAAAACTTCAGGGCATTGCCGCCTGTCGTCGTTTCCGGATTGCCGTACATCACGCCGATTTTCATGCGCAGCTGGTTGATGAAGATCACCATGCATTTCGAACGGTTGATCGACCCGGTTAGTTTGCGCAGCGATTGCGACATCAGCCGCGCTTGAAGGCCGACATGAGCATCGCCCATTTCGCCTTCGATTTCGGCGCGGGGGACAAGCGCCGCCACCGAGTCGACCACCAACACATCGATCGCGTTTGAGCGCACCAACGTGTCAGTAATTTCCAACGCCTGCTCGCCCGTATCAGGCTGCGAGACTACCAATTCATCGATATCAACGCCAAGCTTGCGAGCGTATACCGGATCTAAGGCATGCTCAGCATCGACGAATGCGGCTGTACCTCCCGCTTTTTGAGCTTCCGCGATGACATGCAAGGCAAGCGTCGTCTTACCTGAGCTTTCCGGGCCATACACTTCAATCACCCGGCCTTTAGGCAAGCCGCCGATCCCAAGTGCAATATCCAAACCAAGCGACCCGGTTGAAATCGATTCGACTTGCATCGTCTCTTTCGAGCCGAGCTTCATCGCCGAACCCTTACCAAAAGCCCGATCGATCTGCGCCAGAGCAGCGTCAAGCGCCTTTTGACGGTCCACGTCCTGTTCCTTTTCTACCACCTTAAGTTTCGCAGACATCGCATGGCCTCCTGTTTATCGCCAGAGCCGATCAAGAATTATCGACGACCCCTTCTGAAAGAGCCACGTACCGTATTTGTTCTATGAGAACAAGTGCAGAACAGAATTTATTTTAGAGGAGCGATTGGAGCTTTAATCAATCGCCCAATTCCGCGCGCTATTTACTGCGCTGGCTGGTTTTCTTGATGTTGGGCAGCCCGTAGCACGCCGCTGACCTTATCGCTGATAGCCGATACGCTGAACGGCTTGGGGATGAAATGCATGTCGGGGATGTCGATGTCTTTACGCAGCTGCTCTTCGGCATAGCCTGACATAAACAGCACAGGCATCTGCGGACGCAGCTTGCGAATCTCGCGCACCATGGCAGGTCCGTCCATCCCCGGCATCACCACATCGCTTACCACCAGATCGAACGAGCCGCCTTCTTCGATCGCGCTAAGGCCTTCTTCGCCGCCCGCGCACGCTGTTACGTCATACCCTGCGCGCGCCAAAGCGCGTTCGGCCACGGCACGAACCATGTCTTCATCTTCAACCAACAGGATCGCGCCGCCGCCCGACCAGTCAGACGATGCGTCAGGCACGCTTGGGGTTTTGCGACGAGGGACTTCGCCGTGATGAACGGGGAAGTAGATCGTGAAGCGCGCACCAACCGGCTGCCCGGACTTATCGCTCACATTATCTGCAAAAATGAAACCGCCTGATTGCTTTACGATGCCGTAAGCCGTCGAAAGCCCGAGCCCGGTTCCTTTGCCTTGCTCTTTAGTGGTGAAGAATGGCTCAAACAGTTTTGGCAGAACATGGGAGGGAATGCCGCCGCCTGTATCCTGCACAATCAGCACAGTGTAATCGGCAGCCGGAAGCACTTCAGAGCCAAGCGTTATGACTTCTTTGGCTTGTAGGCGGCGGGTCAGCAACGAGATCCGCCCGCTGCCGCGTCCGCTCGACTGGATCGCATCGCGTGCGTTAACGGCGAGATTCATAATTACCTGTTCAAGCTGCTGTGGATCCGCTCTTACAGCGCCCAGGTCTCGATCGTGCTGGACGTAATAGGAGATTTTCTCGCCCAAGAGCCGTTTTATCAGCGGACTGACTTCGCTCACGACATCAGGCAATTGAAGGATTTCAGGGCGCAAAGTCTGCTGGCGTGAGAACGCTAGCAATTGCCGGGTCAACGCTGCCGCGCGGTTAGAGTTTGCTCTGATCTGCTGGATGTCGTCATAATCGCTGTCGCCTGGCGTATGACGCAGCAACATGAGATCGCAGGTTCCGATGATTGCAGTCAGCACATTGTTGAAATCATGCGCCACACCTCCGGCGAGCTGTCCCACGGCCTGCATCTTCGTCGCTTGTGCGACTTGGCGTTTAAGCTGGTTTTCTTCGCTTGAATCGGCAACGCTGATCAGCACGGCCGCTTCGCCTAGTCCGCGCACGCCTGCAAGACCGAGCGATACCGGCTCATCAGGCCGAACCCCAAGCCGAACCGCCATATCACCGCTTGTAGCTGGGCCACGGCCATGCCGCCGCACCGCATCGGACAACGCGGCCTTATCTTCGCGCACCACAAGATCGGTTGGAAAAGAAGGGAGCCCGCGCCCTTCGCGGTCAACCACCCGCAAGAACGCCTGGTTGCCGAACAAGAATCGGCCATCACGATCCGTCATCGCAAGCCCGAGCGGCAATTGAGCAAGCAGCGCATCGAGCTGCGCAACCCCGGCCTGCGCCGAGCCGTCCCAGCCGCCGCCGATACCCACGCCGCTATCGATCAGGAGCATTAGGGAAGTGGTCTCGTCAGGGCCCGTCCCGCCATTGCCGAAGGCTGGGCGAGTTTCCAGATCTACCAGCGGGACATCAATCAGGGTTTGCGGCGTACCGCCCCTCCCTTCGCGCGCGAAGAAGAGGCGGTCGCGCTCGTCCGAGCGAAGGAATGAGACAAAGTCCTGTCCGGCCAGCGTGGCGCTGCGATCGCCTGAAGCGCGCTCAGCAAACCCGCTGCTTACTGAACGGATGACCCCGTCAGATGAAGTGATCGCGGTCTCGATCCCGGCCCTGCTTAGCATCGCGCCAAGCGGACCAGCCAGATCAAGCTCCGTCAAACTCGCCTCGTGCGGTGTCGACAAGCGCTGAAAGCGCCAGATCAGATAGTCTTCACCGCGCCCTGCTCGTGTGGCGATGACACTCCATACGGATAGATCAGAGGTGTGCTCGATCTCGTCCAGTCCGCCTGCGCCATCCCGCCATGCTTCGCGCGCAAGCCGGGTCAATGCCTCAACCCCGTCCCGCTCTAACGGCAGCGAAGGTGGCGCGCTGCCCACTCCGAAGGCATCGCAATAGGCGCTTGATGCGCACACCAGGCGATTGGCGCGATCGGTGATAGCGACAGCTTCGCCGCGGTGTCCTCCGGGGCCGTCCAATGCGGCGAGCGTAACCGACCAGTCAGGCGCAGCAAGCTCGAACTCCAGCGACGGGCTCTGCATGCGTTCAAACAGGATTACGCCCGTCACAATAACGCTCAGACCCAGCACAAAGGTGAGAACCAGGACCAACGCGCCAGTCGCCCAATAGAGTATTCCCGCGCTTACAATGAATGCAGCGACGAGAACGATCAGAGGCAAGGCGCCAGCCTTTTGGGACGGCTCGCGAAGGCTGTTGTCTGAAAGGGCTGATGAGTTTTGAAGAGTTTGCACCGCAAAACCTTAAACCGCTTGGCGAACGAGCGAAAGACACCGCGGCCCCTTGGTCGACCACCTTTTCTCCTAGGATTGACCGCGCGGGCTTACCAAGCCGAAGTGTCCTAGCGGACGGTCGAGCCGTCCGTCATCGCCGCTAAGCGCTTGGCTCGCTTGCGTGCGACAAATACGCGCCACAAAGCGCTCGCTGAGACATAGCCTATGCCAGAGGCCGCAACTGCAAGCACAAAAAATCCAAGCACCGTAGTCCCAGCCATCTCGAAAAAGCTGGTCAGCCATGCCCACACGCCGGTGTCGAGTTGTGCTGCAGCAGCTGGATCAATCTGAATGAACAGCCCGCCGACCCAGTTTGCGACCACTAACCAAACCGGAAGAGTGAACGGGTTCGTTACAAAGGTCACGAGAGCGGCGACCGGAACGTTAGCGCGCAACGGCAAAGCGAGGAACGCGGCAAGAAAGATCTGGCCGAGCGGAATAATGAACGCAGAAAACAAGCCCAGAGCCACCCCGCGTGGCACTGACGTGCGGGTAAAGCGCCACAATTCAGGCGAAAGAAAACGATGCGCGATTGGAGCTAGATAGCGGTTCTTCGCAAGCGCTTCGCGCGAAGGCATATAATAACGGATTGTGTCAGCCGCCCAGGTCTTTGACCAGAACGAGGGTTTGCGCTGCTCTGTCATAGCTGACCTTGACCGCGGCGCCTGATGAGCCGGGCTGACAGTATGAGACAGGACGCTTGCACTCTTTCCCCTTTCATCCCCGATATGGGTAGGAAATATTGTATGACCAGTATGTGAACCCTTAAGCAAAGCCACGCTTATCGGCGGCCTGACGCACTTCAGCTGCGCTCGCGCATCAACCGTGCTTTATCGCGCTTCCAGTCGCGTTCCTTGATGCTGGCGCGCTTGTCGTGAGCTTGCTTACCCTTAGCGAGCGCGAGCTCGACTTTTGCGCGGCCTTGTCCATTGAAATAGACCGATAGCGGCACGAGCGTCATGCCTTTGCGCTCAACCGCGCCAAACAATTTTCCGATCTCGCGGGCTTGCAGCAGCAGCTTGCGTGGCCGACGCGGTTCGTGATTGAGCCGGTTGCCATGGCTGTACTCAGGAATGTTGGCGTTGATCAGCCACACCTCGCCGTCGCGAACTTCGGCATAGCTTTCAGCAATCGTCGCCTCCCCTGCGCGCAGCGCCTTTACCTCAGTGCCTTGCAGCGCAAGGCCCGCTTCAAATTTATCCTCGATCGCGTAGTCAAACCGCGCGCGACGATTTTCTGCCACGGTCTTTTGCTTGTCAAATGTCTTAGGTTTCGGGCGGGCCATAACGCGGCCCACATAGGGACTATCGCGCAATTGGCCAATAGAGGCCGATCTATGGTTGCTTTCTGCCGAAAAATCATAATGTTTGTATCGTATGATCGCGCAGGGGTGGCGCATGTCGAAGTAAATTGGGGGCGATATTTTCATGAGTTCTTTACGCAGTGCGCTTGTGTGCGCACTTCTCGTTTCGCTGTTCGTACCGAGTACGGCTGTAAAGGCGCAAAGCGCAGATGCGGCGCTGCCAACTCCGCTGCCGATTGCGGAATATGGAAAACTGCCTGACGTAGAACATTCAGCGATCTCGCCATCAGGCAAACGGGCCGCATTCATCACGACGGTCAAAGGCCGACGCGTGCTCGTCGCGATTGAAGATCAGACTAAAGGTCTCACATCAGTTGCGGTCGGCGAGATGAAGGTTCGCTACATTCGCTGGATTGGCGAAGATCGCCTGCTTTTGGTCACAAGCCAGACGGAAGATTTGAGCTACCGGTTCACCACTGACAAAGCGGAGTTTTACGTTGGTCGCGTCATCCCGATGTCCAATAAAGACAAAGCCGGATTGATCTTTGGCAATGTTCCGCGATTGATCGATTCGATCAGAGGCAGCTACGGCATCCGTGAAATCGGTGGCAGATATTATGGATATTTCGGTGCGATCGAGCTTGAAAGACGAGGGTCTTCAGCATCGCCTTATCAATTCAAGCACGGACGACCGTATCTCTATCGCGTCGATCTGCAGACTTTCAAAACCAAGAAGATCGCGAATGCGGCAGGAGAAGGGCGCAGCAAAGACTGGCTGATAGATCGTGCCGGCGAAGTCGCAGCAACCCTCACAGTCAACGACACAACCGGCAAGTGGGACGTGAAGGATCCTGATGGACGGGTCATCGCAAAAGGAACCAACCCAGGAGCACGGATTGGATTGGTTGGGCTGGGATCCGATGGCACCACCGCCATTATCTCGGAAAGCGTGGAAGGCTTTTCCAACTGGTTCGAAGTTCCTCTTGCAGGCGGGGAGCCTAAACCGTTCCTTGAAGATCAGGATTGGAATCGCCTCTTTTTTGACGACCAAACCGGCCATCTCATGGGCTACATTGTCGGCGAAGCAGACGCTGAGAAACCGGTCTTCTATGACAAAGCACTGGAAAAGAAGGCTGGCCGTGTCTTGCGCGCTTTTAGCGCATACGAATCGCGGATTATCGATTGGACAAGTGACCTAAGCGCAGCGTTAGTCCACACCAGCGGCAATCAGGACAGCGGCACGATCTATGCTGTTGATCTCGCCACCTCGCGCGCGAATGCGATTGCGTATGAACGCATGGCAATTGGGCCAGAGCGAGTCGGGCCGATTTCCACTTTCGAATACAAGGCCAGCGATGGGCTCGAAATGGATGGCATCCTTACCCTGCCGCCGGGCCGCGAGCCAAACCAGCTACCTTTGGTGATGCTACCGCATGGCGGTCCGCACCGCAGCGATAGCGTTTCTTTCAACTGGTGGGCGCAAGCCTTCGCCTCGCGTGGCTATGCTGTGTTCCAGCCCAATTTTCGCGGCTCTACCAATCGCGATGGCGAGTTTAAGCGCGCTGGTTATGGCGAGTGGGGCCGTAAGATGCAGACCGACAAATCGGACGGCCTTAACGCCTTGGCTGACGCCGGAATCATCGATCCCGCCCGTGTCTGTATTGTTGGTGGATCCTATGGCGGTTATGCCGCGCTCGCCGGTGTGACGCTACAAAGCGGGATTTATCGCTGCGCCGTTGCGGTCGCGCCGGTTAGCGACATCCGCAATATGTATAGTGAAGACTACCGCGCAACGGGCCGTGATCGCACAACGAAAGTGGCTTTGCTGGAACAGCTGGGACCGCGCGAAAGCTGGGATGCAGTCTCACCGTTACGCGCTGCGGCTAGAGCGAGCGCACCTATCATGCTGATCCATGGCAAAGATGATGTCGTCGTTCCCTACAGCCATTCGCGCAAAATGGCTGACAAGCTAAAGGACGCTGACAAGCCCCATCAATTGATCACGCTCGAAGGTGAGGATCACTGGCTTTCGTTATCAAAGACACGCCAAATGATGCTCGAACAGTCGATCGGGTTTGTGATGGAGCACAACCCGCCTGACTAGACCAAACCCGCTGCTGCGAGCGCATCATCAACCGCTGTCCTGGATGCCGCGCTTGCCGTGCATAACGGCAAGCGGACCTCATCGGTAACGCCTTCGAATACGCGGGTAAGCGCATATTTGACCGGCGCTGGCGAAGCGTCCGAGAACATCGCATAATGCAGCGGGTAGAGGAGATCATTGAGGCGCCGCGCTTCGACCAGATCGTTCGCAGCGCATGCCGCCTGGAACTCTGCGCATAGGGCCGGGGCGACATTAGCGGTTACTGAAATGCAGCCAGTCCCGCCTGCGGCATTGAACGGCAGGGCCAGTTCATCGTTGCCTGATAATTGGCAAAAGGCATGCCCGATCCCTCGCCTGTGATCAGCCACGCGGGACAAATCCTCGCTCGCATCCTTGATCGCAACGATCTGCTCAGGGAAGCGATTAGCAAGCTCAATCGTCGTATCAGGAGCGATGTCCGTGACGGTTCTGCCCGGCACGTTGTAGAGCACGATTGGCAGCTCGCAATTCTGCGCGAGATAACTGAAATGCGCGATCAGCCCGTCCTGGCTCGGGCGATTGTAGTACGGTGCCACGCACAGCCCGGCAGCAGCGCCCGCTTTTTTTGCGAAAGTCATGTGCAGCGCTGCATTCATCGTATCGTTGCTGCCGCATCCGGCGATCACAGGCACCCGTCCGGCGGCCTGCTCAACGCAAACCTCGATAACTCTGTGATGTTCGGCATTAGACAGCGTTGACGCCTCTCCCGTAGTGCCGCAGGGCACTAAAGCCGCGCTGCCCTGTTCGATTTGCCAATCGACCAGTTTGCGAAAGGCCGGTTCGTCGAACGATCCGTCGCGAAAAGGAGTCACAAGAGCTGGGATCGAACCACTGAACATTGCTTTATTTCCGCCTGCATCAATTATCTTTCGCTCAAGGCGTGTAAGAATACGCCGAGCATTCTGTTAAGCGCCTGATAAGGAGCCGATCGGCACTATGTCCAGCATGGTTAGCAAATTGCGTTCTCACCCAAAGGCTATGGCGGCGATAGTCGCTGCCGGAGCCGCGATTTTCGCCGCTCCATGCACCGCACAATTGGTGTCACAAGGCTCAGGGAACGAGCTGGTGGCAAAACAGCCTGGCGAAATCGCCGCCGCGCTGTCACGCTGGGAAGCGCTTCACTCAAAACAGACTTTCGGGTTTTCCGATTACGCAAATTTCGCGCTCGAATTTCCAAGCTTCCCGAGAACCCCGGTATTGCGCCGCAAAGCCGAAGCCGCCTTGGATGAACAAGCCCCGAGCGCTTTGGAGTTGATCAGGTTTTTCGATGCCAACCCGCCGCTCACCAATCCGGCCCGCGCGCGATACGCACTCGCGCTGGCAGGCGTTGGCCGACCCGAGGCCTTTGAAGTTGCCCGCGCAGCTTGGCGTGGCGGGACAATGAGCGGCCCCGGTGAAGCCTATCTTGAAACGCTTTATGGCGCTCAATTCACCGCTGAGGATCATGCGGCAAGGATCGATGCGCTGTTATGGCAAGGCGATAGCGAAGCAGCGACGCGCCAGCTCACGAAGCTTGCTCCGGCTGATCGACCCCTGGCGCTCGCACGGCTTGCATTAATCGGTCGCTCGAACCCGCAATCGGCTGGTTCGAGCATTCCTTCAGACGCGATGGGCGATCCTGGCTACGTGTTCAATCGCGTCAGGTATTTACGCGCGACCAATCAGACCGCTCAAGCGATCCGGGTACTAAGCACACGCGGCGCATTCGAGCGGCCTGCTTACGATCCGGAACGGATGCTCGGCGATATGTTGGCGCTGGCTAAGGCGGCTAGCGCGGCCGATACGGTGCAAATCGCGCGCAGGGTCGATGATCTGTTTGAGCCGGGTACCGATGTCTCTGCCGGTTCGTTCGTTCTGCGCGACCGCTACACCGACCTGATGTGGAAAGGCGGCACGAACGCACTCTGGCGGCTTCGCGATGGAGCGACGGCAGCACCTCTGTTTGAGCGCTATGGCAAAGGTGCGCGCACGCCGCTCACCCGGTCCAAAGGATTTTACTGGGCAGGACGCGCTGCACGCGAAGCTGGTCGCAGCGAAGACGCATCGCGCTATTTTGAGATGGCCGCGCAATTCCCGCATTATTATTACGGCCAACTGGCTTTGGCAGCGCTCGGCCGCTCGATGCCGGATTTCGCGCCCTTGCCTGAGCTGCAAGTGGATCAATCGGTCAAAGCCCAGTTCGATGCGCAGCCTTTGACCCAGGCCATCCGCGCACTCGCAGCCAATCGCCGCGACTGGCGCACTGAACGGCGGTTCTTCCAGGCGATCGGGGAAAGCGCGAAAACCCCTGAAGAATTGCTTCTGGTCAATGAGCTTGCGCGCGAGACAGGGCTCGAAGAGATGGCCGTCGTGGTCGGTATGAAAGCGGATGAAGAGAGCTTTGCCGGATTTGAGCGCGTGGGTTTTCCGGTCCTTGAGGTGCCGCGCGTCAACGACTGGACAATGGTCCATGCGATTAGCCGCCAGGAAAGCGAGTTTGACCAGTTCCGCATCAGCCATGCCGGTGCCCGCGGCGTGATGCAATTGATGCCCGGCACTGCGCGCGAACAGGCAGGCAAGCTCGGCGTGCGCTATATGTCGGCCAGCCTGATCGATTCTCCGAGCTATAACATTCAGCTGGGCGATGCCTATTTTGCGCGGATGATGAACTATTATGGCGGCGCTTATCCGCTTGCGATCGGGGCCTACAATGCTGGGCCCGGACGAGTGAACCAATGGCTCAGGCTGAATGGAGATCCGCGCAAAGGCGAGATCGATTGGGTGACCTGGGTCGAGAAGATCCCGGCCAATTTCGAGACCCGCTATTACATTATGCGCGTGATCGGAAACGCGGTCAGCTACAGTCACATGTATCCCGAGCAAGCAGGGCTGCCGCGCCCGGTTAACACCTTTCTTCCGTAACAGCGCTGCCTGTGCCAGCTCGCCAGGGCCCTCCGATAACCCCGCAGGGAATGGCTGCGCTGAGAGCGCGCTATGATCATCTGCTCGGCACCGAACGTCCGGAAATCGTCGAGATCGTAAGCTGGGCAGCGGGCAATGGCGATCGCAGCGAAAACGGAGATTACCTATACGGGCGCAAGCGCATGCGCGAGATTGACCGCGAGCTGGGCTTTCTTGCACGGCGAATGAAAGCGCTGCGTGTCGTCGACCCGGCGCATCAGACCGATCAAACCCGGGTATTCTTCGGCGCAAGGGTCGAGCTTGCCGATGAAGATGATGCACGGCAAGTGGTTGTGCTGGTCGGTGACGATGAGCAAGATGCTAGCCAAGGGCGGATCGGTTGGAGCTCTCCAATGGCAAAGGCGCTGCGCGGGGCAAGCTTAGGCGATGTCCGGACGGTGCGCTTGCCTGGGGGCGCAAAGGAATGGGAAGTGATCTCGATCGACTATGCTTAGATGCGCTCTAGCTTTGTGTGCTGCGCTAGCGATAGCGATCCCGGCCTCTGCTAAAGACAGCCTCGGGGTCTATGCCGGTTGGGCTGCATTTCGCGACAGCGACGTACCGCGCTGCTATGCCATCGGTCTGCCACGCGATGACGACAAGCGTGGTGCTTATGCGAGCCTTGGAACGTGGCCGGCGCGCAAGCTGCGCAACCAATTGCATGTTCGCCTTTCGCGAAGCGTACGCAAAGGGACGAAAGCTTCGCTAAGGATCGGAAGCAACACGTTCCAACTCACCAGCAATGGTCGCAATGCATGGGCGCAAAACGCCCGGATGGATACCGCGATCGCAGATGCGTTACGGTCCTCCACGCGGATGAGCGTCTCTGCGCGTGCGCCATCAGGACGGCGGTTTACAGACCGCTACGACCTGGAAGGCCTCGCGACCGCGATGGATGCAGCGGTGGTAGGCTGTGCCAGGCTCAGCAAAAAAAGGGGGCTCAAGCACGCCGACCTGAGCCCCACATTATCGCTTCTGAGCAGTTTGGGGGATATCAGAAGCGATAACCCACTCCCAAGACCAGCTGGTGCCGATCTGTATCGATGTCGAAGCGAGGACTATCGGGGACATTGCCGCCGAAATCGACTTCACCCTCTTCGTAATTTGAGTAGCGGTATTCCAGTTTCACTAACCAGTGATCCGACACTATCACTTCGCCGCCAAGTCCAAGGCGAAAGCCGTTGAGGTCGACGTCATCGTCGATCGGGGTTCCATCCACGCTGGATTCGATGTCGATCCGCGAATTCACGATCCCACCTTTGACATAGACGAGCGCGCTGTCGACGACTTTGATCCCCGCACGAGCACCGAGATACAGTTCGCCTTTGCTAGACAGTTCGCCTGCGCCCAATTCGTCAAAAGAGCCTTCAGGAAACTCGCTGTCAGCGCTGGTCGAAGTGAATTCCGCTTCAGCTCCTAAAACCACTGTCCCGAAGTCATAATCGTATCCGACCGCCAGCCCGAAGACGAGGCCGTCAACCGATTCTTCGCCAGTCGGGAGTTCATCGCTATCCACGCTGCTGCCCGCTTCTGTGCTGTCATAGCCTACCAGCACTTCCCCACGAAATCCTGTGAACTGAGCGTCATCGTCTTGCGCTGCAGCAGGTGAAGCCGCCAACGCAGCAGGAACCACAAAAGCGACCAAAGGCAACCTAGTCATACAACCTCCCTTTCGCTTCACGAGCGATGAATGGCGCCCGATCTGTCTCGCAAGAGGATATCTTCTCTGAGATGAGTGAGAATGCGCATCGGCGCGCGGGCTATGTCGAACAGCATCACATGTTCGCGAACGCGCACTGCGCTGCGCAGATACCCATCGGGCACACTGTCCTTTCTGGAAGTGTCGCGCCACCGCTAGCTTTGTTGAACGCTGCATCTTATATGCCGGCGCATGTCGGACACTTCGCTGATGCCAATTCCCGGACAAGTCGATCCGGTGCCCGTTGCGCGTGATATCACGCCGCGCAGCGATGGCCGCATCGATCTGATCGGCTTGCCGAAGACACGCATCCAGGAGCTGTTCGCCGCCGCAGGCCTTGATCCGCGACAGGCCAAGCTACGCGCGAAGCAGGTGTTCCACTGGCTGTATCATCGCGGGGTGACGGATTTCGAAGCGATGACCGATATCGCTAAGACGATGCGCCCTTGGCTTGGCGAGCGCTTTGTGATCGGGCGACCGATTGTCGTGGAAGCCCAGCATTCGAATGACGGGACGCGCAAATGGCTGCTGCAAACCGATGACGGGCACGATTTCGAAATGGTGTTCATACCCGATGCTGATCGAGGCACGCTGTGCGTTTCGAGCCAGGTCGGTTGCACCCTCAACTGCACGTTCTGTGCAACTGGGACGATGCGCCTGGTCCGCAATTTGACGCCCGGCGAGATTGTCGGCCAAGTCATGCTGGCGCGCGACGCGTTAGGTGAATGGCCGAAAGGCGCGATGGACGGCCTTGATGCTGCTGAAGATGCTGGCCACTATTCGGCCGATGGCCGTTTGCTCACGAACATCGTGATGATGGGCATGGGCGAGCCGCTCTACAATTTCGAGCACGTCCGCGATGCACTTAAGCTGGTGATGGATGGCGACGGGCTCGCGCTGTCGAAGCGCCGGATCACCCTTTCAACGAGCGGAGTCGTGCCGATGATGGCCCGCTGTGGGGAAGAGATCGGAGTGAATCTGGCGGTTTCACTGCACGCGGTAACCAAACCGGTGCGCGATGAAATCGTGCCGCTCAATCGCAAGTATGGAATAGAAGACCTTCTTCAGGCCTGCGCCGATTATCCAGGAGCCTCTAACGCGCGGCGCATCACATTCGAGTATGTGATGCTCAAGGACAAGAATGACAGCGACGATGACGCGCGCGAATTGGTGCGGCTGATGCAGGAATTCGACTTGCCGGCAAAGATCAACCTCATTCCGTTCAATCCCTGGCCAGGAGCCGATTACGAGTGCTCGTCGCCGGACCGGATCAAGGCCTTTTCCGATATCGTCTTTGCAGGCGGTATCAGCGCGCCTGTACGCCGCCCGCGCGGACGCGACATCGATGCAGCTTGCGGACAGCTAAAGACGGCTGCGCAAAAGAAGAGCCGCGCTGAACGGGATCGCGAAGCACGGACCCGCGAACCGGCGACCGGTTAAAGCTCGGTAATAGTAAAGATCAACGGCGCGTGATCAGAGAATTGCTCGATCCACTCGTCTTTCTCCGCATCCGTTTCTTTGAGCGCCCAGCCCCCGATCTGAACTTCATTGCCCTCGGCATCCTGGCTCAATTGCATGTGCTCTGCGACAAACACATGATCGAGCTCTGAAGGGGGATACGTCGATCCCGAGCCATTAAAAAACGTATGCGGATGGCTCGGCTGAGGTTTGCGCATATCGCGCCGCTTCATCCGTTCGACCAGCACTTCGACTTCGCGTTCTTTTGCTATGTCATTAGGCGTGCGATAATAATCGAGACCCATCGTGTTGTAATCACCGAGCACGATAAAATTGGCCTTTTCGTCTTCATTACCCGTGAGTGCTTTTGCCGCCTGGTCGAGCGCTTTCTTAAGCGAATAGATACGCTCGATCATGGCATCGCGAAGGCCAAAGCCTTCCGCGCTCGGCAAGCTTTTAAGGTGAACAAACAGGATTGGAAGATGCCTTCCCTCCTCGTGGATTGTGAGCAGCGCGCCCGGTCGTAGATAGATGTTATTGCGCTTAAATTCATCCTTCTGAGTGAAGAACGAAGCCAGCCCCGGACGCACTCCGATCAGGATCTCCTGCGACTGGCTCCCGGTCGTGATGTTGAAATTATGATCCGGAAACGCTGCGACCATTTTTTCATAGACAAAGCCGCTCGAAACCTCGGAGATGCCGAATATATCGGGCGCTTCGCCTTTTATGAATTCAATCACCCGATCGAGCCGATCAAGCCGGGCCTCACGCGTATTCTTGTCCTTGCCTCCTGTCCCATTGAAGTGTTCGATATTCCACGTCATTATTTTCAGCGGCAGCATGGCGTTTCTCCCCGTCAGCATATCACTGGATGGACCATGAATATTTCAACCGCGCTTCAACTCGAGGCTGGAACCACACAATAGGTCTCGCGGATACGCAAAAGGTAGAGAACCGAGACAGTCAAACTGAGGAAACAGGAGCTAGCCATCGATCCGGCAACTTATGAATTCTATCAGAGCCGCGCTCCGCATTACACGATGAGCTTTGCGCAAAGCCATTCGGCGCGACTCGATAGCTTCCTAGATCGACTGAGCCCTGGTGCAGCGGTGCTTGAGCTTGGCTGTGGCGGAGGACAGGATGCAAATCGCATAGCTTCACGCGGGTTTGCGCTTGATGCGACCGACGGCATCCCCGCCATGGTTTCAAAGGCCAATGAAAGGTTCGATTTGAACGCACGGCTTATGCGATTTGATGAGCTTACCGCGGTATCCTCCTACGATGCGATATGGGCGCATGCTTGCTTGCTACACTGTCCTCGTAGCGAATTGCCGGATGTTCTAGCGCGTATCTATCAAGCGCTGCGCCCAGCGGGCTGGCACTTTGCCAATTACAAGCTTGGCACGGGCGAAGGCCGCGATATGCTGGGACGCCTGCATAACTTTCCCTCGCCCGAATGGCTTTGCGACGCCTATAATGACGCCAATTTCAACATCATCGAGCGGGAAGTCTATGCCGGGGAAGCGGCCGACGGGACACAACGAGATTGGCTTGCGCTGACAGTGCAGCGCTCGCAGTAATAGAGATATGCAGTTCCCAATCGAAGCGGTCTGCACCGGGACTGCCCGACCATTTAACGGGGCGGAGCTGAGCGCCATCGTCAAACGCCCGCGTGACGGGGCAGTACAGGTGCTCGAAACCGGTCTTGCGCCCGATGAACAGGCTGACCGGCGCGTGCATGGTGGGCCGGAGAAGGCGCTCCATCTCTATCCGCTTGATCATCACGACTTCTGGCGCGCGATGGTCACCGATCCGGCTCTGCTCGATCAGCCCGGAGCGTTCGGTTCGAACCTGGCGATCCGCAACGTTACCGAAGCCGATGTCCATATCGGCGATCGCTTTGCCCTTGGCACAGCGATTGTCGAGATCAGCCAACCACGCCAGCCTTGCTGGAAAGTCGATCATCGCTTTGGCACAAAGGGGATGACTGCAAAGATTGTCCAGACCGGTCGCAGTGGCTGGTATTTTCGCGTCCTGGAGCCGGGCGAGGTCGCAGCGGGCGACCATTTCACACGGCTCGAAATAGGCGATCCCAAGTGGAGTGTCGCGCGGGTGTTCACCGCGCTGATTGCTGGCAAAGCATCTCGCGATGAACTTGCCGAACTCGCGAAACTGACTGGGCTTGCAGCAAACCTACAGGCCCGCGCTGCGGCCAAATTGCGCTAGCTAAGCGGCTCTACTTCGCTTGGTCGCTGGCCTGGGTCGGTTGAGCGTAGAGACCTGTTTCCCAACAAGCCGTTCATCTGCGGTTTGTCTGAGATGAACGAAAACATTCGTGTCGTTATCTCCAAGGGTCAGAAAGGGAACGTCATGAAAAAGCTTGCATGTCTTGTCGCGATCGGTTCGCTGAGCACTGTTGCTGTGCCTGCACAAGCGGCTGAATTCGGCGATTTTGCCGCGCCCAAATTTGCCACCACTTTGGGAACAAATGCGTCTTTTGGCTTCCCGGGAATGAGCACCAGCGCAGCGTTTGCTGATGATGACTGGGATGATTGGGACGATGATGACCGGCGCTATCGCCGCGATCGGCGCTATCGTGAGTATGACCGCTATGGCCGCTATCGCGAGCCGCGTCGGATTTCGCGGCGTGATCGGATCTGGCGTGGACGCGACGGCCGCTATTACTGCGAGCGCGACAACGGCACCACGGGGCTGATCATCGGAGCCGGTGTCGGCGCCTTGCTTGGCCGGACAATCGACACACGCGGTGATCGCACGGTTGGCACTTTACTGGGCGGCGCGCTCGGCGCGGTCCTGGGCCGCGAGATTGATCGCGGTGAACTGCGCTGCCGCTAACGCCAACGCGGCACTCTACCATCTCCAACGAAGCGCTGCCGGCTGTCATGGTCGGCAGCGCTTTTTTGTGCGATTGAACCGAACTCGCGGCGCTGATAAGCCTCACGGTAATGTCGTTGCCAGCCGTTCTCATTACCGGAGGAGCGACCCGCATCGGTGCAGCGATTGCGCGCGGGTTTGCCGAACAAGGCTGGCATGTTGTCATCCATTATAACAGCTCAGCGCAACCTGCCGAAGAACTCGCAAGCGCCCTGCCCTCAGCCGAGACAATCCAAAGCAATCTAAGCGATGACGATTCTGCGGCGACCATGATCGCAGCGCTTGCAGATCGTTTGCCAGACTGGCGCTGTCTCATCAATTCAGCATCAGTTTTCGAATATGACGATGCAACCCATTTGGATGCGGCAACGTATCAGCAGGCAATGCAGATCAACGCCTTTGCTCCTGCGCGAACGGCGCAGACCTATTTTTCCAAGGCGACAAGTGCGGGCCTGCGCTGCGTAATCCAGATCACTGACATGAAGCTTGCTAACCCCAATCCCGATTTCTTTAGCTATACCATGTCCAAACATGCCCTTGCCTCCACGATACCGATGTTGACCATGGGGGCAGCTGGGCCAAACGACCGTGTCTATGGGATCGCGCCGGGGGCTATCCTTGCCAGTCACGACCAGAGCGAGGATGAGACCGATGTCTCGCATAAGCTCAATCTCCTGGCGCGCAAGACAGGTGCGGAGGAGATCGTCGAGGCCGCGCTATTTCTGGCCTCTGGTGTCCTCAAAAGCGGGCAGACCTTGTTCATTGACAGCGGTCAACATCTGCTCTCCCAGCCGCGCGATGTAATCTATCTCGCGCGCGCGCTTGCGGCTGAGGCTGAGGCTGAGGCTGAGGCTGAGCAGCCATGAAACGCCACGCGCTTTCGACGCGGATCTGGCATTGGCTCAATGCTCTTGCTCTAGTTATCCTGTTCATGTCCGGGCTCGGCATCTCCAATGCGCACCGTTATCTCTATTGGGGCGATTATGGGTTCGATCCCAAGGACGCCTGGCTGGCGGTGATCCGGTTTCCGTCTTGGGCGACGCTGCCGGCCAAATATGATCTCGCAGCATCGCGCGACTGGCACAGTCTTGGCGCTTGGGTCTTTGCGGTGGGTTTGCTCGCAATGTGGCTAGCCATGCTCGCCAATCGTCACTTCATGCGCGACATTGCCGCTAGCCCGCGCAAATGGTCGCTAACGACGCTCGGCGAGGCGATGAAAGCCCATCTGCGCGGCGACTTCGCTCAACAGCAAGCAGCCAAGTACAACCCTTTGCAACGGCTGACATACGCTTTGGTATTCGCCCTCCTCCTTCCGCTGATGATCGCAACCGGGCTTGCGATCAGCCCGGGGTTCGAGCCAGCCGCACCGTGGCTGGTCGATGCTCTCGGTGGAAGGCAAAGCGCACGCTCGCTCCACTTCATCACGGCCTGGCTCCTGTTTGCATTCGCTCTGATCCATGTGGCGATGGTGCTGGTGTCTGGCCCGATCAAACAGCTTACAGCCATGATCACCGGCGGTACTTGGGAGCAAAGCGATGGCTAGCTTGAAACGCAGGGCTTTGCTTGCTGGGATCGCCACGCTGGGCGCTGGTGCATGTGCGCGCCTTGGAGACCAAAAAGCGGCGCAAAACCTGTTCGATGCCGCTGAAGACTGGCATCGCGAAGCGCATCGTCTGCTCGCCGGGCGCGAACGCCTCGCGCGCGAATACACCCTCGAAGACCGCTCGCCTGACTTTAGAGGCAATGGCTCGTTGACTGTAGACAGCGACTTCTATCGCACGGAACTGAGCAATGGCTTTGCCAATTGGCAGCTAGAACTAAAGGGGCTGTTTGAAAATCCGCTGTCGCTCTCGCTCGCTGAGCTTCGCGCGCTGCCACAACGCACTCAGATCACCCGGCATGATTGTGTCGAGGGATGGAGCGCGATCGGCGAATGGACCGGACCGCAGCTCGGCCTGTTGCTCGACCGGGCGCGGATCATGCCGCAGGCAAACTTCATCGTCTTCCGCTGCGCTGACCAGCTCTATGGTGCTGACTATTATGAAAGCGTCGATCTGGTCGACGCCTATCATCCGCAAACGATCATCGCGCACGAGCTTAATGGCGCGCCGATACCTGAGAAGAACGGCGCTCCCTTGCGCATGCGGATCGAACGGCAATTGGGCTACAAGCATGCCAAATATCTGACTGCGATCGAAGCGGTTGCGAGACTTGAAGGCATTGGACGCGGCAAAGGCGGGTTCTGGGAGGATTTCGGCAATTACCAATGGTATGCCGGCATTTGAGCGCTCTTAGGCAGGCGGATAGATCCGGTTCATCGCTTCCCAATCCTTGGCAATCATTTCTTCGAGTACATCCAGGTCAATGTCCACCAACTTCTTGATATATAGACAGCTCTTGCCCACGGAATGCTTGCCCAGCCGCTCCAAAACCTGTTTGCGCTCACCGGCTGCAAGCTCATCGCAATAACAGCCCATCAAGTAGAGCGAGTGCTGCGTCTTTCGCGGCGAAAAACCGCTGCGCATCCAATGCACTTTCTTGCCGCTTGCATAGACCGTGCGATAATCGCCGTAACCGATGATCGAAGGCCCCCACATCCGTGGTTCTTCGCCCGTCACCTTGCGGAACAGCGCATCAAGCACTCGCGCATCATCGCGCTTAGACGGCGGTTCAACGCGTGTGAGAAAATCCTCAAACGATGCGTTTGTCTGCTGGGTTTTTGCCTCTGCCATATGTGCAAGCCTAACCTATCATTGACAGCGGGCAAAGCTGCGTCTTTGTGCGCGCGGGGGCTTTGCAAGCCATAGGAATTTCATGAGCAAGACACTTCTCAATCGGTTTCTTTCCAAAGGGGTCACGCAAGGCCGGCTTGGTGTTGTATTCGCCGATGGTAGCGCCAACACCTATGGTGAGCCTGCGGACTGCTTCCCGGAGATTGTGCTGCGCTTTACCGATGACCGGGTTCCGCGCGATATCATCATGGACCCGCGCCTTGGTGCTGCTGAAGCCTTCATGGACGGCCGCCTGGTGATCGAGGAAGGCGATGTCATGGGGCTCGTCACGCTTCTGCGTGCCAACAGCCAATGGGATAAAGGCGGCGATATCGGCCCGCCCAGCCTGCTGCGCCGAGTGGTCAATTCCGCCAGTTTCGCAGCCGAGCGGGTCAACAACCGGATCTCTTCCAAAAGCAATGTCGCGCACCATTATGACATCGGAAACGATTTCTATGCGCTGATGCTTGATCCGGAGCATTGGCAGTATAGTTGCGGTTATTGGCCGTCTGACAATATGACCTTGAGCCAAGCGCAGACCGCCAAACTCGCGCATATCGCAGCCAAGCTCGCTTTGAGGCCAGGCGATAGAGTGCTCGATATCGGCTGCGGGTGGGGCGGCATGGCGATCTTTCTTGCCAAAAACTATGACGTGACCGTCACGGGTATCACTCTTTCTGAAGAGCAGATCGACCTTGCCCGTCAGAAAGTTCGTGAAGCGGGCGTCGCCGACCGGGTTCAGATCGAGCTGGTCGACTACCGCGACTTCGCAGCTGCTGGCCGCAAGTTTGACCGGATCGTGTCGGTTGGCATGTTCGAGCATGTCGGACAGCCTCAATTCGAGGCTTTCTTCGAAGCCTGCGCCAAACTGCTCACAGACGATGGCACAATGCTGCTGCATACGATCGGACGGATGGGTTCGCCCGGCTCGACCGATGCCTTCACCCGCAAATACATCTTTCCAGGCGGCTATATCCCCGCTTTGTCCGAGACCGTCGAAGCCTCTGAGAAATACCGCTTGATCGCAACCGATGTCGAGACTCTGCGGGTTCATTACGGCAAGACTCTGCGCGCATGGTACGCGAACTGCCTTACTCACAAAGACGCGATGGTCGCGATGTATGACGAGCGGTTCTTTCGCATGTGGACGTTCTACCTCGCCGGGGCTGCAACGGTGTTCGAATATGGCAGCATGTGCAACTACCAGATCCAATATGCCCGTTCGCGCCACGCTCTCCCGCTGACCCGCGATTACATCGCAGCAGAAGAGGCGCGGCTGCTAGGACACTAGCGCTCAAGCCAGCCACGCGCTCAATCGCGCTGCAGGCGGGTGCTTTTGGAGCCTATGATGCGGCGCTCGCTGATGAGGTTTAGCGCAGCAATCGCAGCGAACACGGCAGCCATAATGGTCGTGATCACAAGCGGGCTTGTCGGTCCGCCAGCGCTTGCAATCCGCCCGGCTTTCGGGTCCTTGGGATGCAACAAAAGCGTTACCTGTGTATCGCTTGCGACTGAACCATTCGGCAGCGGCGCTAGGTTTTTCGGTTTTGCAAGCTCCAGTTCAACCGGGCCAAAAGTGGGATGCAGCGCTTTCAGCGTGAGCTTTCGAAAGCGACGTGTATTGCCGCTCGGCGTGATCGTCCGGCTGCCGGTGACTTCCGCTATGACAGGGATGCCATGGTCATAATAGAAGTTGAGCGAGCGATCAGCCCACCAGCCGCCCCCGCCGATGATCACCGCTGCCATGAAGAAAAGGCCACTGCCAAACAAGCGATTTGACTTTGGTTTGGCAGCAAGTGTGCCCATCACCTGCCCTGCGTTGACCGCTCTGCCATCGCGAGATCGTTTCGTCTTGCGCTGTTGCTTTGGCTGTGGCCTAGCAACGCGTGCAGAACCAGCATTGTGTGCTTTGCTACCTTTGCGTCCGAACGACATGGCCTGTTCCCGAGTGTCCCCTGATCGCGGATTGGTTAGCTGCAAGCGGTTAAATCCCGATTAGGACCGGCAAAGCGCGGCCCGCGATTGTCGCTGGAATGCCTGCTAAGAGCACCGGGCTTTTTGCGGCGAGCAAGCCAGATCATGCCGCGTCTTTATTGCGTGGGCGGTAGACCGGGCCAAACCCTAAAAGCGCTGCGCCGACCAACGGCAATGCGACCACCCACCAGCGGATGCCTGACAGACTGTCAGGGCTGGCAATGGTGAGGCCCGCGGTTGCACCAAGCCCGATGCAGATCGCCAACACCCCAAAGACGGCTCTTACCTTGGGTACTGTCCGGCCCCCTCGGATCGGACCAAAGCTCCGTTCGTGCCGCGCGAAAATCGCGATGAAAGGGAGCAGCGCGACCAGATAGATCGCAATCCAGACCGGGCGAGTGAGCCACCACTCGCCCGTGCCCGGCACATCGCTCATTCCGATCCCGCCCAGCCCCATCCAGGCCACCGTCATCACCAGCACAAAGGCGGTGAGATGCCACAAATACACAGTCATGATCATACCGTTCATCAGCACAGTCGCCGTCCAGATCGAGAGATTATCAAGCATCTTGCGACCCGCAGGCTCAAGAGCAAGCACCAGCCCGACTTGCGCAGTGCCGAGCGCAAACAGCGCAAGGGTCGGTGGTAGCGAGTTCGAAAAAGCAATCCCTGGCGCAGACAGCATCGAGACCGGATAGAACCCATAGACCGTGATCGAAATAAGGACCGCCAGGCCGAGCGCAAACCATGCCCATGCAAACCAGCGCTGGTCGAACCGCCCTTCGCGCCAGGCAAAGCCGAGCTGATGGATCGCAAGGAACACCCACAGGAAATTGGTGAAGTTCACATAAGGCACTGCGTGCGAAAAGGTCAGCCAGTCGACCAGCACGGCAATCGGGATATAGATAACAAAGCTGAGCCAGCCGAAGCGCTTCCACGCGCGGTGCGTCACCGGTGTAAAGGCTGTCACCAACAAGTAGACTGCAAGAAACCAAACCGGGATGAGAGCCGCCTGGGTCGCCATGCGGATCTGGTCGCGAGGCAAGCCAACCTGCGTCATGATGATCGCCAGCGCGGCCCATAACAGCAACACCGGGAAAGTCGGCGCAATCAAGCGCTGGACACGGGCCGATAGCCAGTCGCGATAGACGCCTGTCTTGCTCGGTCGCCCTTGCTCCTGCGCTTTACGTACAGTGTCATCCCAACTGACCCCGTTGGAATAGCCTCCAACAAGGAAAAAGACCGGCATCACCTGAAAACCCCAGGTCAGCCAGTGAGTCCAATCCGCAATGCTCAGCAGATCGCCGCGCCGCAATTCGCCGGCTTCATCGACATACATCCCGGCCATCAGCCAGTGGCCGATCACCACCGCCATGATTGACAGAGCCCTCAGAAAGTCCACCCATCGATTGCGCTCGGGCGGCGCGAGCTCAGCCAGTTCGCGCGCTTTGCTCCACATCGCTAGCATCGTCCTTTCCCCTGAGCCGCAGACGCCGCAATATCGGCGGCGTCCCCTCTAGCGCTGATAGCCTCTAAGACCAATTGATGTTGAAATCGTTCATTTGTCTCCAGCCTTGTCGCATGAGGCACAATCTGGAAATCACATTCATTGTCAGTACTTTACATGCGTTGTGTAGCCGCCATCGACAGTTACATTCTCGCCTATGATCCAGCTGGCTTTTTCGCTTGCAAGAAACACGATGGCGTTCGCAATCTCTTCCGGCTTGCCAAATCGCCCAGCCGGATGCCGCGCCCGATTTTCTGCATAGTAGTCAGGCATGTAATCCTCGAGGAAACCCCAGCTGCCATCCTCGATAAAAGTGGGACCAGGGCACACTGTGTTGCAGCGAATGCCTTCGGCCATATGCCGGTGCGCCAATTGGTGGACGGTGTTGATGAGCGCCGCCTTCATCGCGGCATAGCTGAGGTTCTCGCCGAATGGATGGTTTTCCGTGGCAGCGACGCTGCCGGTCTGCACGAACGCGCCGCCTCCTGCTTTGCGAAACGAGGGCAGCGCCGCTTCGAAGATCGCAACGCTGGAGAGCAGATCGACATTGTAGCTTAGATCCCAGCTTTCGCGGGTGTTCGGGCGTCCGCCAAGCGCACTGGCGTTAGACACCGCGACATCGATCCCACCCATGGTCTCGGCACTGGCCTTGACCCAGGCCTGCACCGCATCTGCGTCTGCACAGTCGACGACTGATCCGTGCACGGTGCCGAATTCGCTGAGATAGTGGACCGCCTCGCTGACACCTTTTTGTGCGAGCGGATGTCCTTCGCCCTGATAGCCCGGAGTAAAGCCCTCGCCTCCGCCCGGTCGCCGCCCGCAAATCGCAACCTCGGCGCCTTCTTCGAGGAAAGTGCGTGCTGTCACGAGCCCCACACCGCGGGTCGCCGCGCTGATCACAACCTTCTTGCCGCTCAGCCCAAGATCCATTGCCATCTCCCTTCTCCAGAGGTTAGCTGGTTTGAGCCCGCGGCTCGACTGGCCAAACTGCGAGAAGATCAACTCTGATTGCCTCGGCTCAGCAGCACTGCTAGCCGCGCCGCAACTGAGAAGGGTTCCAGCATGTCTGATATCAAGAAGGTCGTCCTTGCCTATTCGGGCGGGCTCGATACATCCGTCATCGCCAAGTGGCTCAGCGTGGAGCGCGGCCTCGAAGTCGTCACCTTCACCGCTGATCTCGGCCAGGGCGAAGAGATTGAGCCTGCGCGCGACAAAGCCCGCGCGATGGGCATTCCGGATGCGCACATCTTTATCGAAGACCTGCGCGAGGAATTCGTGCGCGATTTCGTGTTCCCGATGATGCGCGCCAATGCCCGCTATGAAGGCGACTATCTGCTCGGCACATCGATTGCGCGCCCGCTGATCTCCAAGCGCCTTGTCGAGATTGCGCATGAGACCGGGGCTGACGCGATCGCACACGGCGCAACCGGCAAAGGCAATGATCAGGTGCGGTTTGAACTGTCCGCCTATGCGCTTGATCCAGCAATCACAGTGATTGCGCCATGGCGCGAATGGGATCTGACCAGCCGGACCGCGCTTATCGCTTGGGCAGAAGCCCATCAGATTGCCGTACCTCAGGACAAGCGCGGTGAAGCGCCGTTTTCGACTGATGCAAACCTGCTGCACACCTCGTCTGAAGGCAAAGTGCTCGAAGACCCGTGGGAAGAGACACCAGCCTATGTCTATTCGCGCACAAACGATCCGGAAGAGGCTCCAGAGGAACCGGAATACATCACGCTCGATTTTGAGCGCGGCGATGGCGTTGCGCTGAATGGTGAGACGATGTCGCCGGCGCAGTTGCTCAGCGCGCTTAACGAGCTCGGGCGCAGGCACGGCATCGGACGGCTTGACCTCGTCGAGAACCGTTTTGTCGGGATGAAATCGCGCGGCATGTATGAAACGCCTGGCGGGGAAATCTATGCCCGCGCGCATCGCGGGATCGAACAGATCACGCTCGATCGCGGCGCAGCGCATCTTAAAGACGAGCTGATGCCGAAATATGCAGAGCTTATTTATAACGGCTTCTGGTTCGCACCTGAGCGCGAAATGCTGCAGGCGGCGATTGATCTCAGCCAAGCGAAGGTTTCGGGCACGGTCCGATTGAAGCTCTATAAAGGGCTCGCCAGCGTCGTTGGACGCAAATCGCCGCACTCGCTCTATTCCGAAGCGCATGTCACCTTCGAAGATGACGCCGGAGCCTATGATCAGCACGATGCTGAAGGCTTCATCAAACTGAACGCGCTGCGGTTGAAGCTGTTGGCGCAGCGCGACCGGGCCAAGTCCTGACAAGCGATCCCGCTGCTGCCGTAGCAATCGTCGGCGACTCGGTGCGCAGATTGGCTGCGAGTCGTTTGAAGGTCGCACCCCTGTCACGCAATTTTCACAAAGTGCGAATTTCCGGATCGATCGGCCGCGACCAGGCAGAACACGCCGCTGAAAACATCCACTCATGTCAAATGCGATGAACGGTTGACTTGTCCACCACCCTCCACAGATGATCTGGGCAAAAGTGGAAAACTCGGGGTTGCATCCCTTGCGAAAGCGCCGCCCGAGCGGCAACTTTGAGTTGTTCTTGATTGGAACAGCAAATCGAAAGAGGCCGCAAGGCATTGATTGATCTGCGATTTTCCAAACTAGAATGCGATGGCAGCTGTCCACGCGCGCTCCGAGAGCGACCATGTCGAAGGCTTCGGTTGAAGACAAGGATGCTTGTTTGAAGAATGTGCGAAGCTGCGTCATCGGTAAAGGCTGATGATCTGGTCAGCGTTTGAGGAAGCGGAAGGGTCAAACCGGAAGCAGCCGTTTGAAAACGAAGGCATTACAGAACAACAGTCTCGGTCCCCTGCGAAGAGCAGGCCAGGCCGTGGAAAGCTTCGGCTTGAAGCGGTTTGGAAAGCTCGGAGAAAGAGCCGGATGCCGGCGCGAGCGCCGGTGACGAAACCCGCTTGTGAAAACGGGCGGTGAGACACCGGGCGCCAAGTGCGCTTGTGACATGCGAGAAAGGCGGCTTGCCGCAAGGATCGTATAACCGAGCGTCCACGCGCTGGTGAGAGTGGGGTCGGCAGCAATGCCGGCCCCATTTGCTATGATGCGCGTGTCGGTCCGCCCCCTCACGAAATGTGTGTTTCGCCATCACCTGCGCGCTTTCCTAAGACAATTTGCCCTCATACTGCCTGCCTCGCTATATCGCGCAGGTCATGGGAGTAGGAAAGGCACCTCGCGCGCACCTATCGCGCTGGGCGGTATGGGCCGCACCGGTCGCGATACTGCTGGCGAGCCCACTTGCTACGGTCTCCGCCGAACCCGCCGAGCCAAGCTTTGCCGACAGCTTCGACATCTATCTCGATGCGCCTCTGCCTGAGCTCAGCGTGCCCAGCGACGCAATCGACCTCCGCGCCTTTGAGCCCCCGCTTGAACGCGAGACAATCCTGCGCGAGCTCGGCAGCGGGGTCGCGTCCTATTACGGGCGGCGGTTCCACGGTCGCCGCACAGCCAGCGGCGAGCGCTTCAACATGAACGCGCTCACAGCGGCCCACAAAACGCTCCCCTTCGGCAGCCGCGTGCGGGTCACCAATCGCGCCAATGGCCGCTCCGTCATCGTGCGGATCAACGATCGCGGGCCGTTTGTCCGCGGGCGAACCATCGACCTGTCACGCCGGGCCGCTAAAGAGATCGGCATGATCTCGCGCGGCCATGCCCGCGTGACGCTTGAGCTGATGGCGCCTTAGGCATCCACCAAGAGCCGACACGCGCACTCGGCTCACCGCAGCTGAGCCACGCTTGGAACACATGGAACACAGTCCTGGGCTAAAAATCCAATCGATCAATCCGCGCCCATTTGATCGATTTTCTCGATCACCGCCTCAGGCAGATCAGCCACATTTTCAAGCTCCCACCAGCGCTTCACCCCGTGTTCGAACGCCAGCAATTGCACCGCTTCGGCGGTCCCGGGATCATTACAGCTGGAAAGCGAGCCCGCGCACTCAGGCCGAGCCGCTTCCATCGCCGCCAGCCGCACTTCGAGCGCGAGCGGCTCGCTCGGCGAGCGCTCAAACCCAGCCTCAGCCTCAGCCTCCACCGGCTCGCTCCCCGGCGCCCCGCTCTCGCCGACCCGCTCAGCCAGTCGGTCAAGCCGCGCCAGATGCGCCAGCAGCAAGCGGCTGTCGAACCGCGTGCGCCGGGCGATTTCCTCGCCGTGATAATAGACCGCTTCCTCCACGCCATTGACAGCGCGCTCAGCCAGCACCGCTTCGACGTGCGTGCGCGCTTTGATGAGCGCTCGGTCCCACGCCTCAGCCAGCGCAGCATCGCACTGGCGCGTGCGATAGACAGTTTGCGGGCTCACAGACGCCGCCCGGCAGGCCAGCCGGACATTGCCATAAAGCGCCAGGCTTTCGAGAAAGTCTTCGCGGGCAGCGGGCGAGAACACCGGCTGAGGGGCGGTCTTAACGGGGAGAGTGGACATCCAAGGCTCCTGTCTCAAGCGCATCAGGAACGGGCGATGCGCCGGGGGAGCCGGACCAGTTATAGGATCAAACGCGTGTAGGACAGCTTCGCGTAAGGTGTAAGACCAGCAAGACCGCCGGGCTGGGTCGTAACGCTGGGTCGCAAAGCCGGGCCGCCAAGCTAGGCCACTAGCAGGGGCGCCACGCCTAGGCCGTGACAGTCAGTCGACCGTGATCCCTGCCTGCTTCGCGCAGCGCACCGCTGCATCAGCCGACATCACCATGTTCTGACCCGACATCGAGGCCTTAGCGACCCGCGCGATCTTCTTGCTCATGCAAGTGCACAATTCGCCTGCCTGCTCGCGGTTGATCTCGGAGGTCTTGCGCTCTGCCCGGGCGACGCATTTGGCGATGATCTCGCCCATTTCCCCGCCGCCGTAATCCTCAGGATTGGGCGCGTTGGAACACGCGGCGAGCAGCGTCGCTGATATGGCGATAGTGAAGATGCGAGCTGTGCCCATATCGCCAAGCGTAGCGGCAAGAGGTTAACACGGGCCTAGGAGGGGGTTTTGGGGAGGTAGGAAAATGGAGCAGGTCGTGGATCAGTAGCCCTCGCAACTTGTAATTAGCGCCTGAAACATTATCCGCTAGTTAAATGGGGAACAACCATGAAGCCATTTCTGAAGTGGGCGGGCGGCAAGCGGTGGCTCTTCACGCCTAAATTTGTTGCCGCACTGCCGCCTTTTGAACGATACATTGAGCCATTTTTGGGTGGCGGGGCCGGTTTCTTCGCAATCCGACCAGAGCGCGCAATCCTAAGTGATATCAACCCAGAGCTCATCAATCTTTATAAAACAGTCGCTTCAGCACCCAACACGGTCGAACGAGGTCTTCGATACCTCCAAAGGGTCCACAGCAAGGACCTATACTATCGAATTCGCGCGCGTGGCTATTCCCCCGGACCCAGCGGAGCCATTCGTACGCTTTATCTCAATCGAACTTGTTGGAATGGCCTCTTTAGACTGAATCTCAAGGGTCAATTCAACGTTCCAATAGGTACGAAAACAGCGATATTTGATAGAGAGGAATCGTTTCAGGATTACGCTCATGCTTTGAAGAATGCCGTTCTATCAAACACCGATTTTGAGGAAACGATAAATCAAGCAAGGAGTGGCGATCTTTTATTTGTTGATCCTCCGTACACTGTGAAACACAACATGAACGGATTCGTCAAATACAACGAGGCAATTTTCTCCTGGGAGGATCAAGAGCGTCTTTCGACCTCCATACAGTCTGCTAGAGATCGAGGCGCCTCGATCCTTTTGACTAACGCAGATCATAAGAGCGTTAGGACCTTGTACGAAGGCTTCGGCGATCATTCATCAGTTTCGCGAGCATCTGTTATCAGTGGACGAAATTCAGGACGCAGTCTCACAACTGAGTTTATACTGGTCGCTTGAATGTACTGGCTCAAGACATACTTCAGCCAGCCTCGTGTTCACCTTCGCTCAATCGCAGAGGTTTTAATAATCTTCCTCTGCTCTCTCGCGCCCTACTATGTTACCGCATTTGTCCGGTCCGCCACCAATGATCAGAGCGCAGCAGTCGATCTAGATGACCTCTTTGCAAAGGGGCAAATCTACCTACTTGCTTATGCTCTATTCGGTACTCTTTTTTGGCTAGCGATCGTTAGATGGGATCGCCCTAGACATGATGCTCGCATATTACTCGGGGTTGTGTCATTCTTCTTAGTTATTCCAATTATAGGCTTTTTAGGGGTCGATCCGACATTCTCTTCGGTTGTTAATCCAGAGGTCGTTCGGTGGGGCTACTGGTTCTATGGCGCTTTTCTCGTCATTCACTACCTGCTGCTCTTCTATAGTGAGATACGGCCACCCGATCCGCAGGAAATCTTCGACCGTGGAACCAAAGACCTAGATCGCGACTACGATAGGTTCAAACATGACCAATAGAACCAAGCTCTCATTGCGATTTCAGGAGGTCGTCCAACCGGTCGGGAAGTTCTATTCAACCGTTGTTCCAGCCCAACGGTTATTGGAGATCTGCCAATTCGATTTCCGTCAGATAAAGGAAAACAATGGCGTAAAGGACTTCATGGGGATCCAGCGCAAGCTTCGCGACGACAGAGTGAACGAGATCAGGCGTTACATTGGCACAGTCGATGCTAGCTTTCCAACGTCAATTGTGATCTCTGTCGATGAAAGATGTGCCTCGTTCGAACAAGTAGCGGGCGCGACACACCTTGTATTGCAACCCTATCAAGACCCTGAAGACCACCAGATTATCATACCCTTCAGAGGAATCGCAACAATCATAGATGGCCAACACCGCTTAAAGGCCTTCGAAGGTACAGAATTTAATTGGGACCTTTCTGTGAATATTTTCATCGGTATCGAAGAGGGTACTCAGGCAATGATTTTTTCTAAAGTAAATCTTGCCCAAACTAAAGTTAATAAGAGTCTTGTTTATGACCTTTTTTCTTTGGATAGGGGAAGAAGTCCAGAGAAAACATGCCATGAAATCGTCGTAAGTTTGAACTCCCGGCAAGACAGCCCGTTTCACCAAAAGATCAAGAGACTTGGGTCAGCTACAGATGGTGTTTTCGGAGAAACCCTATCTCAAGCCACGGTGGTGCGGGGAATCCTACCATACATATCAAAGGACCCTATGAGTGATCGCGACATTGGTCGACGTACAGGACTGTGGCCGGACCGTGGACAGGAAGACTTTGAGCGCCGGATATTCTATCCCCTCTTTAGGGAAGAAGAAGATCACAAAATTCTGGCCATTCTGATGAACTTCTTTAGCGCCGTGAGCGAAAAGTGGGAGACTGCGTGGTTTGATACCGGCAGAGGTGCGATGCTATCAAAAACCAATGGTTACAACGCTCTAGTTCGATATATGCGAGATGCTTATCTTTCGATCACTACTCAGCCCCAAGTCCCAAGTAAGGAAAGGTTCCGAGATCTAATCGACCGTTCAGACTTGAAGGACCACGACTTCAATACTGATCGATATGTGCCCGGATCTAGTGGTGCGGCATCACTCTATCGAGACTTGGTGTCAAGCCTACCAGAGAGTGACTAGACCTACTCAGCCGCTTCCCGCTCAGCCCCCTGCCCTTTTGAAAGCATCGGCTTCAAATACGCGCCGGTGAAGCTCCTCGGCTCTTGCGCGACCTCTTCCGGCGTGCCAGCCGCGACAATCTCGCCGCCGCGCACGCCGCCTTCAGGGCCAAGGTCCACAATCCAGTCAGCGGTTTTGATCACGTCGAGATTGTGCTCGATCACCACCACCGAATTGCCTTGCTCGACCAGCCGGTGCAGCACTTCCAAGAGCTTCCTTACATCTTCAAAATGCAGGCCCGTGGTCGGCTCATCAAGGATGTAGAGCGTCTGCCCGGTCGAGCGCTTGGAGAGTTCCTTCGCCAGCTTCACCCGCTGCGCTTCGCCGCCTGACAGCGTCGTTGCCTGTTGGCCGACCTTGACATAGCCCAGCCCCACTTCGTTGAGCATCCGCATCTTGTCGCGGATCGGGGGGACGGCCTTGAAGAACTCTTCGGCATCCTCGATCGTCATGTCGAGCACGTCAGCGATGCTATGGCCCTTGAACTTCACTTCTAGCGTTTCGCGGTTGTAGCGCTTGCCGCCGCATTCCTCGCAGGTGACATAGACGTCGGGGAGGAAGTGCATCTCGATCTTGATGACGCCATCGCCCTGGCACGCTTCGCAGCGCCCGCCTTTGACGTTGAACGAGAAGCGCCCGGGCTTGTAGCCGCGCGCTTGCGCTTCAGGCAGGCCAGCGAACCAGTCGCGGATCTGGGTGAAGGCGCCGGTGTAGGTGGCGGGGTTGGAGCGCGGGGTGCGGCCGATGGGGGATTGGTCGATTTCGATCACCTTGTCGCAATATTCGAGGCCGTTGATGGCCTCGTGCTTGCCGGCGATGACGCGCGCGCCGTTCAGCAAGCGGGCAGCGGCTGCATAGAGCGTGTCGATGGTGAAGGAGGATTTGCCTGAGCCGCTGACCCCGGTGATGCAGGTGAACGTGCCAAGCGGGATCGACGCGCTGACATTCCTGAGGTTGTTGGCAGCGGCGCCTTTGACCGTCAGCTTGTGCCCGTTGCCTTTGCGCCGGGTCTCAGGGACCGCGATTTCGCGCCGTCCGGTCAAGTAATCGGCGGTGAGCGACTTTTTGCTCCGCATGATCTGTTTCAGCGTGCCTTGCGCCACCACTTCGCCGCCGCGCACCCCTGCGCCCGGGCCAAGATCGACGATATGGTCAGCGGTGCGGATCGCGTCCTCGTCGTGCTCAACCACGATTACCGTATTGCCGAGATCGCGCAGCCGCTGGAGCGTTGCAAGCAGCCGGTCATTGTCGCGTTGATGGAGGCCGATCGAAGGTTCATCGAGCACGTAGAGCACGCCCGAAAGCCCGCTGCCGATCTGGCTGGCTAAGCGGATCCGCTGGCTCTCCCCGCCCGAAAGCGTGCCGCTGGTGCGATCGAGGTTGAGGTAATCGAGCCCGACATTGTCGAGGAAACCCAGCCGCTCATTGATCTCTTTCAAGATCGGGCGGGCAATCTGGCGCTGCTGATCAGTCAGGTGATTGTCGAGGTCGAGAAACCACGCTTTGGCATCGGCGACGCTCATCTTGACCGGCTCAGCGATGTCAGTGGGGCCATTGGCGCTCGGGATCTTCACCGCCAGCGCCTTTTCGTTAAGCCGCTTGCCGCCGCAGGTCTCGCATGGTTGCGCGGTCTGGAACTTGCCGAGTTCCTCCTGCATCCAGGCGCTTTCGGTCTGCATCATCCGGCGGTTAAGATTGCCGATCACCCCTTCAAACGGCTTGTTGACGGTGTATTCCTTGCGCCCGTCCTTGAATGTCAGCGGGACCGGCATCCCGCCTGTCCCGTGCAGGATGATAAGCTTCTGGTCAGGCTCCAAGTCCTTCCACGGCGTTGTGATCGTGAAATCATACGCTTTGGCAAGGCTGGTGAGCACTTGCATGTAATAGGGCGATGGCGGGTTCGATTTGGCCCAGGGCGCAACCGCGCCTTGCTTAAGCGTCAGCGCTTCATTGGGGATCACCAATTGCTCATCGAACAGCTGTTTCTCGCCGATCCCGTCGCAGGTCGGGCACGCGCCTTGAGGCGAGTTGAACGAGAACAGGCGTGGTTCGATCTCTTCGATGGTAAAGCCGCTCACCGGGCAAGCGAATTTCTCGGAGAAGACGATGCGATTAGCGGGAATGCCAGCGCCTTTCATCGCTCCGCCTGAGGCTTCTTCATCTTCGCGCCCCGGCACCACACCATCGGCAAGATCGACATAAGCGAGCCCATCAGCGAGCTTCAACGCCGTCTCAAACGAGTCTGCCAGCCGGGTCTCTATACCGTCTTTCACCGCCAGCCGGTCGACCACGACTTCGATGTCATGCTTGTACTTCTTATCGAGCGCAGGCGCCTCTTCGATCCCGTAAAGCTCGCCATCGATCCGCACGCGGGTAAAGCCCGCCTTCTGCCATTCGGCTAGCTCCTTGCGGTATTCGCCTTTGCGCCCGCGCACGACCGGCGCGAGGAGGTAAGCGCGTGTGCCTTGCGGCAGAGCCATCACCCGGTCGACCATCTGGCTGACGGTCTGCGCGCTGATCGGTTCGCCTGTCGCAGGCGAGTACGGCACACCCACCCTCGCCCATAACAGCCGCATGTAATCGTAGATCTCTGTCACTGTCGCGACGGTTGAGCGCGGATTGCGGCTGGTGGTCTTTTGTTCGATGCTGATCGCTGGAGACAGCCCGTCAATATGCTCGACATCGGGCTTCTGCATCATCTCGAGAAACTGGCGCGCATAGGCTGACAGACTCTCGACATAGCGCCGCTGTCCTTCAGCATAGATCGTGTCGAATGCGAGGCTGGATTTACCTGAGCCCGAAAGCCCCGTCACCACGATCAAGCTATCGCGTGGCAAGTCGATATCGACGCCTTTGAGATTGTGCTCGCGGGCACCGCGGACGGAAATCTTGGTGAGGCTCATGCGGGCAGTATGTTCCGGAAATGTTCGCAGATGTAAAGAGGCGCGGACGATCTCCTTCTCGCCGATCCACGAAATGGAACCCACACCGTCTCTTTACAATGAGCAAGGCCTCACTTGGTGCCAGAGATAGCCCCTAGATCGTGCTTAACGGTTTTCGAGCGGTGAGCCGTACTGGCGCTCATTAGTGGTTAGGTCAGCGCCAGCTTGCCCCGCGCCACCGCGTTACCATGCCACCACGTTACCATGCCTCGATACGGCGCGCGGTCATAAGTCGGACAATGATGTGGTCTCGAAGGCGCTTAAGAAACGCGTGTTCATGTTTAATCGAGCAAATATGAATGAAAGACGGCAAATCCGCAACATGCTGATATCATTGAATATTATTCTAAAACTTTAGTAGCCTACAGAAAAACTGAAGTCGTAGCCTCCGAAAAAACCACTAGTTGGATAAGCCTCTTTGCGAGTCTTTGCTGTGCTCTTCGGGTCGCACCAGAGTTTGGATTGATTTGTACAAGAGGTCGTTCATGGGTTCCGACACCACATCCTGCCACCCCTGCAGGAAGGCCAGTTACTAGCACTTGGCCGGCCCATGAACGGCGCAGGGGGGATAGCCGAATAGCGATCTAACGGTCCGCTTCTAACACCAGCGCTGCACTGCCCCGGTTTTCAAGCCAGCCGAAAGCGACACTTTCTACAGCAGCGAGCCGCTCAAGCTCGATCGGTCACAGGTTCACAAGCGCATCGCTAGACCCAGACCGCGCGGCGCGGCGGGGCTTAAGCCGGGTCAGCCAAGTGTGCTTATCCGGGACGGTTCCCATGACTGACCTCGTTTGAGCAGTACGTGCACGCTAGGCGCATGTGGCCTGCCAGCCGGATCCGGGCGAGAATTGCCGATGCGAATGGAATGAACCGCACTTCGATCTTGAACCATGCTGACCAGCTCAGCGCGTTTCTGCGACATCGGATGGCAGGCCGGGTTTGGCCGGCCTCCTGGCCACGGCGCGCCGCGATCCTGGCGGCTCCGGTAGCGCTTTGCGCGATGGCGGCCCCCGGCGACTTCGGCGCGCTGCCAGCCTCTGCGGCGGACCCTGGCGCTGTGATCAGCACCGACATGGCCACCAGTGACATCTTGCCATTCGAACAGCCCGGCATGAGTTTTCCCGGCTCAGCCTTTTATTATCTGGCAGACCCGCCATCAGCGGTCTTGCTGACCTTGCCGAGCGTTGATCCCTTGACGTCTGTCGCTGGCACGGGTGCGGGTCAAACGCTCGGCGCCCGGATTGATGCCGGGCCGCCCGCGCGGCCGTTCTTTTCAGCCGGGATCGGACCAGCGCATAGCCGCGCGCTCGACTGTCTGGCGCAGGCGATCTGGTACGAAGCGGCAAGCGAGACCGATGCCGGGCAGCGCGCGGTTGCTCAAGTGGTGCTGAACCGGACGAGGCATGCCAGCTGGCCGGGCAGTGTGTGCGGTGTTGTGTTCGAGGGTTCTGAGCGCCGCACGGGGTGCCAGTTCAGCTTTACCTGCGATGGCAGCCTTGCGCGAAGGGCTGCCGGGCCAAGCTGGCAGCGCGCACGGCGGATCGCGGCTAAAGCCTTGTCTGGCTCGGTCTATGCGCCGATTGGCCATGCCACGCACTACCACACGCTGTGGGTTAACCCTTATTGGGCGAGCAGGCTGGATCATGTCGGAACGATCGGCGCGCATCGGTTCTATCGCCAGCCCGGCGCGAATGGAACGCGCGGCGCGTTTGAGGCGCGCTACGCGGGACGCGAGCCTGTAGTGCCGAAAAGCGGTCTCAGCACACGCGCGGCGACATCGCGGAACACAGCTCATGGGGAGCCAAATGCGCTAGCCATCGCGCAGACATCAGGCGTTAGCCCAGGTTCCGTTGCGGCGGGCCCGGCTGCTAGTGAAACGCTTAATGCACCTGCTGCCCGCTTGCCGCAAGCAGGGCAGATCAAGCCCGATTTTATCGGCGCAGGGCAATGGAAAAGCTTGCCGACCGCTGAGCCTCAGCCTGCGATTGAATGATCCGCTTTATAATGCCGACAGCTCTCGCAGCATCTCATGGTTAATCCGGTTTAAACCGTGACTTCACACCAAGCCTTAGCAGCTCGGCGACTAGGTAGGACCGCTAAGTAATTGCCTGTGCCTGCCCGCGCGACGTGATCGGGTCACGCGAATTGCGCAGGCCAACCAGACGAGCCGTGTCCGCATGACCATTCATTTCGCGCCAGCGCACCTTTCAGGGCGCTTGGCACGCTGTAATTCGCTGAGCCGAGGGCTTGAAGCGACCGCCGCGCAGCGCTTCGCTAACGACAATGACACCGCTGAGCCGGTCGCGGGAAGCATGACCGGGCCAAGTAACGACGTGCTTAAGGCAGCGCTGAGGCATTTTGCGAAGCATGGGATGAACGCCGCGCGCCATGCTCGCAATCATGCGGAAACCGCCTTTTTTGCAGGCGATAGGCCCGGCTATGACTGGTGGATCGCGGTCACTCGCACGCTGGATCGGCGCTTGGCTGCTGAAGCGCATCGACGCACGCTGGGCCGCGATGAGCGAGGCCCTGTGCGCACACAGCGCCCGTTGCAGCCTGCCTGACGCGCTGGATTGCTGGTCTGCCGTCCCCGCGCGTCTTTCAAAAACCGCAGCGGGTGATCGGTAAGCATTGTGTTAACTTCGGCTTGACCACTTTGCATTAGGCCAAACCTGCTATGGGAGCGATCGGGCCACTCAAACGACTGAACGCGCTGGCCTGGGGGCGGACTACACCAGACAAGGTTTCCGCCCGGGTCCGGCGTATGCTTGTGCGTACGCTGTACACGCAGCCAGGCAGTCTAGCGCTGGGCGCAGCGGCCGGGATCGCATCGACTGCGGTTGCGGCGTGGATCGCTCACCTGCCGATCCTTTACACGATGAGCGTGATCCTGACGGTCATCGCTGTCGCGCGGGTCAGCGCTGCGCTGCGCCTGTCTCCCGATTCCGCGACCACCAGCACCAATATGCTCGAACTGGTCTATGAGATCGGCGCGTTCAGCTATGCGTTAGTGCTTGGGACAATCGCAGCGATGACGGTGTGGTTCGATACCGGGCCTGATGTCAAAGTGCTGATGATCACCAATGCGATGGGCTATGGCATCGGCATCTGCGCGCGCAATGCCGGACGCCCCAACATCGCCGCCGGGCAGCTCTCGCTGGTCTGCGCTCCGATCATGATCGCGTGCCTGTTTGCCGGGACCGTTGCCTATATCGCGTTGTTTGCGACTATCCTCATTCTGATCCCTGCGATGATGTCGATCACGCTTAACGTCTTTAAAGTCTTGCGCGATTCGATTGCCGCTGCCGAAACCAGCGCGCAGCTGGCGGACAAGATGCAGGTTCTGGCGCGAACCGATGTAGTGACAGGCCTCGCTAACCGAGCAGGGCTTAACCATGCGATGGTCGAGACGATGATGAGCATCGATGGCGATTCCCGGCTCGCGCTGATCTGGATCGACCTTGACCGGTTCAAGGAAGTCAACGATCTCCTCGGCCACCCGGTCGGCGACCGGGTCCTCACAGAAGTCGCGCGGCGGCTAAAAGAGGTCTCTCCGCCGGATTCGACGGTCGCACGGTTTGGCGGAGATGAATTCGTGGTGTTTGCCGCGATCAACGATCGGCGCGATGCGGAACGGCTCGCAAGCGAAATCCATGCTGAAATCATGCGTTCGATGCGGATCGATGGCGATCGGCTGGAAGTGCGCGCTTCGCTCGGCGTGGCGCTGCTGCCTGAAGACGGGTGCGATGCCGATACGCTTATGCAAAGCGCTGATCTGGCGCTGTATCACGCGAAAGTTGGCGGGCGCGCTCAGACCTGTTTCTTCGACCGCGCGATGACCCGCGATCTGGTCCGCCGCCGCGAAATCGAAGACGAACTGCGCGCCGCGCTGCAGCGCGATGAGCTGTCGATCTTCTTCCAGCCAATCGTTGATCTTAAAACCGGCCAGATCCGAGCCTTCGAAGCGCTGGTGCGCTGGTTCCACCCGGAAAAGGGCGAATTGCGGCCTGATGAGTTTATCCCCGTGGCTGAAGAGACCGGGGTCATCGTCACGCTCGGCAACTGGATCACCGCGCAAGCCGCCCGGACCGCTGCGACATGGCCGGAAGATATCAAGATCGCAGTTAATCTCTCGCCGCTGCAAATCCGCGCCCCAGGCGCCGCGCTCGGCATCCGCAATGCGCTGCGCGAAGCAGGGCTCGATCCTTCACGGCTCGAACTCGAAGTGACCGAAAGCCTGTTCATCGAAGACAATCATGCGACCGCCAATTTCATTCAGGAATTGTCCGCCATCGGCGTGAATTTCGCGCTCGACGATTTTGGCACCGGCTATTCCTCGCTCGCTCACATCAACACGTTCCCGCTGTCGAAGATCAAAGTCGACCGCAGCTTTGTCTCCGGCCAGCATGTCGGACGCAAAAGCGACGCGATCATTCGCGCGGTCGCGGAAATGGGCAACACGCTGGGCATGGATATCGTCGCCGAAGGGCTTGAGACGATCGAGCAAGTCAAAGCGGTGCGCGAGGCCGGATGTTCGCTGGGGCAAGGCTATTATTTCAGCCGCGCGGTCCCTGATTACCTGGCTGCGATGCTGCTTGCACAGGAACGCGAAGGCGAAATGCGTCAAGCCGCAGGTGGCCGCTAAGCGTTTTTGACACAGCGACGAAGCGCATATCGCGCGCCTTATTGCAATTGCAAACTGTTTGCAAATATTTCAGTTGTCTAGGCGTTATTGCCGGTTGCAAACGCATTGGCACAGGCCTAACCCGATGCGCGTCTTCGCGATGCCAGGCACACGGGACGGGAGCCAGGCGTCGCTGCCTCACCAGCGCGCAGCCCATCCGGTGGCGCGCGATTTTGCACTACCGTCCCGAGGGATCTGGGAAGGAATTAACCAAATATGGCCCGCAAAAAGATTGCGCTGATCGGCTCTGGCATGATCGGTGGAACGCTCGCTCACTTGGCTGCGAAAAAGGAAATGGGCGATATCGTCCTGTTCGACATTGCCGAGGGGATGCCGCAAGGCAAAGCGCTTGATCTGTCGCAATGCGGTCCGATTGAAGGGTTTGACGCCAAAATCACTGGCTCCAACGACTACGCCGATATTGCGGGCGCCGACGTTGTGATCGTCACCGCGGGCGTGCCGCGCAAGCCGGGCATGAGCCGCGATGATCTGCTCGGCATTAATTTGAAGGTCATGAAAGCGGTCGGCGAAGGGATCAAGAACAACTGCCCTGACGCCTTCGTGATCTGCATCACCAACCCCTTGGACGCGATGGTCTGGGCGCTGCGCGAATTCTCGGGCCTGCCGCACAACAAAGTGGTCGGCATGGCAGGCGTGCTCGACAGCGCGCGTTTTGCCACCTTCCTCGCCTGGGAGTTTGAGTGCAGCGTCAAGGACGTGAACGCCTTTGTACTTGGCGGCCACGGCGACACGATGGTCCCGGTCCTCAGCTATTCAACGATCAACGGCATCCCGGTGAAGGACATGGCCAAGATCAAGGGCGTTTCCGAAGATCGCTTGGACGAAATCGTCAAGCGTACGCGCGCCGGCGGCGGCGAGATCGTCAAGCTTCTGGGGAATGGCTCGGCCTATTATGCGCCTGCCACCAGCGCGATCGCCATGGCCGAAGCGTATCTTGGCGATCAGAAGCGCATCCTGCCTTGCGCCAGCTTTGTTGAAGGCAAATACGGCCTCGACGGGCTGTACGTGGGCGTCCCCACCGTGCTCGGCGCAGGCGGCACGGAAGACGTCGTCGAAATCGAGCTGTCTGACGAAGAGAAGGCCAACCTTAAAGTCAGCACCGATGCGGTTGAAGAACTGCTTGAGGCGTGCAAGGCGCTGGATAGCTCGCTGGCGTAGCCTTGGTTTATCTTCCACTCCTTGCCGAAGTATGGCCCCTAGTCATGCTCATCATGGGCGCATGGTTATTGGTGCCCACTCTTCTGTTTTGGTCGGGGAGAACCCTTAGTGCCACATACACGGGAGCATTCGCTTCGATTTGTTGGCTTGCGCTAACAGTGTACTTGTTCGCTCTGTCGGCGCGACCGCACTTCGCGATGAGGGATGGCGCCGCATTTGTGTCGCTGCTCGCGATCGGATCGCTGCTTGCACTTCTACCTACTATCGCATTCTCAATCACGATGTGGCGCGCCCACACCAGTTCGAAAGGCATCTAAATGTCCATCCTCATCAACAAAGACACCCGTCACCCCGGCGTAGGCCGGGGTCCAGTTGCGTGCGTAGGACTGGATTCCGGCCTTCGCCGGAATGACGGCTGAGATGGAGAAAGGCGGCTTTGTCTACATCATGGCGAGCCGCCGGAATGGGACGATTTATATCGGTGTGACCTCGGACTTACCAAAACGCGTCTGGGAACACCGCGAAGAACTGATCGAAGGCTTTACGAAGAAGTATGGCTGCAAAACGCTCGTCTGGTTTGAACCCCATGCCACTATCGAGGCAGCCATCACTCGCGAACGCCAGATGAAGGAATGGAAGCGCGCTTGGAAACTGCGCGTCATTGAAGAGAAGAACCCCAATTGGGACGATTTGTTCGAGTTGGTTTGTAGTTAAATTGGTTCCGTCATCCCGGCGCAGGCCGGGATCCAGAGAGGCTAGGACGGCACTTTGTTTCACTGGAACCCAGCCTTCGCCGGGGTGACGATTAAGACGATAAGGAACGACTAGAAATGTCGATGCTCATCAACAAAGGCCCCAAGGTCGCCGCCTGATGCACCGCGCGCCGTTCCTCTGTCTGGCTCTGGCATTGACCGCTCCTGCAAGCGCGCAGGATATGCCTTACCCCGCGCGCGAGGTGCTTGAGGCGTTCAAGACCGGCTGCGGCGCAATCGAGGATCAGGCCGCAGCGTCAAAGTCACTCAGCGCCGCAGGGTGGGACCTGTCAGATCCCGCTTCGCGCCCTGCCCCGCTCACCGAATTCCTCACCTTTGCGCAAGAAGCAGGCGGCGAAGTCATGCGCGCGCAAGGCGGCACGATGAGCGAGATGGAAGTCTTCGAAAAAACGATAGCAGGCGAGCGGGTGTTCATAGTCCTGTCTGAAGTGCGCTCCAATGGCGTCCGCGTCTCAGGCTGCCGCCTGTTCGACCTTGGCGAAACCCGCCCAATCCCGATCGAGACCGCGACCGACTGGCTCGGGCGCGAGCCGGTCAAGACGATCGATCAAGACGGTCTCATCATCGCTGACTGGGAGCCTGGCACGCTGCCCGGGCATGACAGCTTTCAACTCTTTTTTGTACCTGCCGACAGCCCGCTCAAACAGGCCTTCAAGTTCGATGGCGTCGCGCTCAAATCCGATACCGTAGGAGTTTCTCAATAATGTCGATCCTCGTAAACAAAGACACGCGTGTCATCACTCAAGGCATGACGGGCGATACCGGCACGTTCCATACCGAGCAGGCGCTGGCTTACGGCACACAGATGGTCGCAGGTGTTACGCCCGGCAAAGGCGGCACCACCCATATCGGTCTGCCGAACTTCAATACGGTGCGCGAAGCTAAGGAAGCGACCGGCGCGACCGCTTCTTGCATCTATGTACCCCCGCCCTTTGCCGCTGACGCGATCTGCGAAGCGATCGATGCCGAGATGGAACTCATCATCTGCATTACAGAAGGCATTCCGGTGCTCGACATGGTGCGCGCCAAAGCCGCGCTGACGGGCTCCAAATCGCGCCTGATCGGGCCGAACTGCCCCGGTGTGCTGACGCCGGATGAATGCAAGATTGGCATTATGCCAGGCTCGATCTTTAAAAAGGGCAGCGTCGGGGTTGTCAGTCGTTCAGGCACTCTGACTTACGAAGCGGTGCATCAAACGACGATGGTGGGCCTTGGCCAATCAACCGCTGTCGGCATTGGCGGGGACCCGGTGAACGGGACCAATTTTATCGACGTGCTCGACCTGTTCCTCGATGATCCTGAAACCACCTCGATGATCATGATCGGCGAGATTGGCGGCAGCGCCGAAGAAGAAGCCGCTGCATTCCTGAAAGCTGAAGCTGCAAAGGGTCGCTCCAAGCCGACTGTCGGCTTTATCGCAGGCCGCACTGCGCCTCCGGGCCGCCGCATGGGCCACGCGGGCGCGATTGTGTCCGGCGGCAAAGGCGGCGCGGAAGACAAGATCGCAGCGATGGAAGCTGCCGGCATCCGTGTCTCCCCTTCGCCATCCGAATTGGGCACCACTCTCGATGCCATGCTGAAGGAAATGGCCTGACTTCGGCTCCTCACGCTCCCTTTCCCTAAGAGACCTGCCATGAACAAAGAGACCGCACGCTTCGTCCCGGAAATGACTGATCAGGAAGGCCCGCAGCCGGGGCCTTCCTGGGGTAACCCGAAGTGGATCGATCAGGTCTCCGGTGCCGATGCCGATCTCGCTTCGGCAATGGACCCGACGCAGATGCGGCTGGTGGTCGAAAAGGCGGCTAAGCGCGCTGGCAAAGCGGCGGACCCGGCGACGATCCAGACTGCGGCGGACCTGTCGATCAAAGCGATGACGTTGGTCCGCCTTTACCGTGTGCGTGGGCACTTGGCTGCTGATCTCGATCCGCTTGGGCTATCGACTAAGCGGGAAATCCCGGCTGACCTGACGCTCGACTTTCATGGCCTTGCCGGAAAGGAGCGCGAGCAGGTCTATGTCGGCGGTGTGCTCGGGATGGAATGGACCACCGTGGGCGAGCTCCATCAGCGCCTTGTCGAGGTCTATTGCGGCAAAGTCGGCCTTGAATACATGCATATCGCCGACACCGAAGAGCGGCGCTTTCTGCAGGACAAGTTCGAAAGCCCGGGCGAGACGATCCAGTTTACCCCTGAAGGCAAGAAAGCGATCCTGGCAGCTGTGATGCGCGGCGAGCTTTACGAGGAATTCCTCGGCAAGAAATATGTCGGGACGAAAAGGTTTGGCTTGGATGGCGGGGAATCGATGATCCCGGCCCTAGAAGCCGTCATCAAGCATGGCGGCAGCGCAGGCGTACGCGAGATCATTTACGGGATGGCCCACCGAGGGCGCCTCAACGTGCTCGCGAATGTGATGGCTAAGCCTTACAAAGTGATCTTCCACGAATTTTCAGGCGGGTCAGCGAACCCGGAAGATGTCGGCGGATCAGGCGATGTCAAATATCACCTGGGCACCAGCACCGATCGCAGCTTCGATGATATCGAAGTGCATATGAGCTTGGTGCCGAACCCGTCGCACTTGGAAGCGGTCAATCCTGTCGTGCTGGGCAAGACCCGTGCGCAGCAGGCGATCCGCGACGATGCCGATCTTCAACAAGTGCTGCCGGTCCTGATCCACGGCGATGCGGCGTTTGCTGGCCAAGGCGTCGTATGGGAAAGCCTCTCGCTGTCCGGCGTGCCGGGTTATGATACCGGCGGGTGCCTGCACTTTATCATTAACAATCAGATCGGCTTTACCACGAGCCCTAAGTTCGCGCGCTCGTCGCCTTACCCCTCTGATGTCGCAAAAGGCGTCATGGCGCCGATCCTCCACGTCAATGGCGATGATCCTGAAGCGGTCACGTTCGCGTGCAAGCTCGCGGTCGAATACCGCCAGAAATTCGGGCGCGATGTCGTGATCGACATGTGGTGCTATCGCCGCTTTGGTCACAATGAAGGCGATGAGCCGAAATTCACGCAGCCGCTGATGTATGACGTGATCCGCCAGCACCCAAAGGTCTCGCGCATCTACGAACAGCGCCTGATCGCGGAAGGGATGATCGATGACGGCCACCGCGATAGCGTCGCGGCTGAATTCATCACGTATCTCGAAGACGAATTTGAAGCGGCCAAAAGCTACAAGCCCAACGATGCGGACTGGTTTGGCGGGCGTTGGACCGGGCTCAACAAACCGGCTGACCCGGAAACCGCGCGGCGCAATGTCGAAACCGCCGTGGAGCCCAAAGTGTTCGATGCGCTGGGCCGCACGCTGACTGACGTTCCAGGCGATCTTGAAATCCACAAAACGCTTACGCGCGTGCTGAAAGCCAAGCGCGAGATGTTCGACGATGATGAGGTCCATTTCGACTGGGCGACAGCCGAAGCGCTCGCGTTCGGCACGCTGCTGATGGAAGGCTACAACGTCCGATTGTCAGGGCAGGATTCAGGCCGCGGTACCTTTTCGCAGCGCCACGCGGTGTGGGTCGATCAGCGTGACGAGCGCAAATACGTCCCGCTCGACACGCTGCCGCATGGCAATTTCGAAGTGCACGATTCCACTTTGTCGGAATATGGCGTGCTCGGTTTCGAATACGGCTTTGCAATGGCCGATCCCAAGACGCTGGTGCTGTGGGAAGCACAGTTCGGCGACTTTGCCAATGGCGCGCAGATCATGATCGATCAGTTCATTGCATCAGGCGAAGTCAAATGGCTGCGCGCAAACGGGCTCGTCCTGCTGCTGCCGCATGGGTATGAAGGCCAAGGCCCGGAGCACTCTTCAGCCCGGCTTGAGCGGTTCCTGCAATTGTGCGCGAGCGACAATATCCAGGTCTGCAACATCACTACGCCTGCCAATTACTTCCACGTCCTGCGCCGCCAGATGCTGCGGCCTTTCCGCAAGCCGCTCGTGATCATGACCCCCAAATCGCTGCTGCGCCATCCGATGGCGAAAAGCCCGAAAGAAGAGTTTCTGGGCGAATGGCAGTTCAAGCGGATTAAAGCCGACACCACCGAAGCGCCGGACAAGACCATCAAGCGGCTCGTTATCTGCTCTGGCAAAGTCGGCTATGACCTGATCGAACAACGCGATGCCAAGGGGCTGGACCATGTCCAGATCCTTCGGATCGAACAGCTCTACCCCTTCCCCGGCAATCCGCTGGCGCTGCGGATGAGCCGCATGACTAATCTTGAACAGGTTGTGTGGTGTCAGGAAGAACCTAAGAACAACGGGGCCTGGCTGTTCGTGCAGGATCAGCTTGAAGCCTCGCTCACCAAAGCCGGGCACGAAGGTATGCGCGCACGCTATGCCGGGCGCGATTCGTCAGCCTCACCTGCAACCGGGCTCGCCAAGCGTCACAAGGAGCAGCAAGAAGCGCTGGTCGCTGAAGCGCTCGGGCTTTCCAAATCCAAATCATAGGGCCGAAAGGGATCGAATATAATGGCCACTGAAATCACCGTTCCGGCTCTGGGCGAGTCAGTCACCGAAGGCACGATTGGCGAATGGCTTAAACAGCCAGGCGAAGCGGTCGCAATCGATGAACCCATCGCGAGCCTGGAGACCGACAAGGTCGCAGTCGATGTCCCCTCCCCGGTCGCAGGCGTAATGTCTGAGCATAAGGCCGAAGTGGGCGATAATGTCGAAGTCGGCGCAATCATCGCGCTGGTCGAAGAAGGCACGGCAGCGGCTTCTGCAAGCGCAAAGACCGCAGCGAAAGCGGACGCCTCTGCGCCAGCTGCAAAAGCCGATCCGGCCCCTGCTGCCACTGACGGCTCGATCACGATGTCGCCAGCTGTGCGCCGCGCGGTGCTTGAACATGGGCTTGATCCCTCGACCATCACGGGCACCGGCAAGGATGGTCGGCTTACGAAAGAAGACGTGCTCGCCGCAGCGAAAGCCAAGACCGATGCGCCAGCGCCGCCCCCTGCCCCGGTCGTAACGCCTGGAGCTGGAGCTCAACCGGTGGCAGGCCGCAACACCGAACGGGTCAAAATGACCCGGATGCGCCAGACCATCGCTAAGCGGCTGAAAGGGGCGCAAGACAACGCTGCGCTGCTTACCACGTTCAACGATTGCGACATGAGCGCCGTGATCGAAGCGCGCACCAAATACAAAGACCTGTTCGCCAAGAAGCACGATATCCGTTTGGGCTTTATGGGCTTTTTCGCGAAAGCCGCGTGTCTGGCGCTCAAAGACGTGCCGAGCGTCAACGCCTATATCGAAGGCGAAGAGATCGTCTATCACGACTATGTCGATATCTCGGTTGCGGTCTCGGCGCCGAACGGTCTGGTCGTCCCGGTAATCCGCGATGCCGACAAGAAAGGGTTTGCCAGGATCGAACAGGACATCGCGGATTTCGGTGCTCGGGCTAAAGAAGGCACGCTCACCATGGAAGACATGTCAGGCGGCACGTTCACCATTTCCAATGGCGGAGTGTTCGGAAGCCTGATGTCGACCCCGATCATCAACCCTCCGCAATCCGCCGTGCTGGGCCTTCACCGGATCGAAGATCGCCCCGTTGCCGTGAATGGCGAAGTCGTGATCCGTCCGATGATGTATCTTGCGCTGAGCTATGACCACCGCCTGATCGATGGACGCGAAGCGGTGACAGCGCTCAAGATCATCAAGGAAGCGATCGAAGACCCGACCCGGATGCTGATCGATCTGTGATCGTTCGCCTGCGCTGGCCTCGCCCTCATGCTCGTCGCCTTACGCAATCGTTTGAAAAGAGCATTCGCGGCGCTGCGCCGGGTCTATCTGCGACGCGTCTGGGGGATGCAGATCGGCGAAGGGACAAGCATTTCTGGCAAGGCGTTTCTCGATTTCACCAATCCGCGCGGCGTGCATATCGGCGCTTGGACAGTGATCACACCGGGCGTGCGGATTTTCACTCATGACTACATTCACGCAGCACACTGCGACACCCATATCGGGTCGAAGTGCTTTATCGGAGCCAATTCGGTGATCACGGCAGGCGTTACGGTTGGCGATCATTGCATCATCGCTGCAGGCAGCATCGTCACAAAGGATGTGCCGGCGCGCAGCATGGTCGCTGGCAACCCGGCTAAAGTGATAAAGCAGGATTTGCGCACCGGGCAATTCGGCCGGGTGGTGCCGTGGGCCAAGGGATTGAACTAAAGTAGCAGCAAGTATGAATAGCGCCTTGCAGACCAAGTGATTAAAGCAGGTACAGCGCTAAGCAAATGGGATCATTGTCAAATGGCTGAGCAGACTTACGATTACGATGTGCTTGTTATTGGCGCAGGGCCAGGCGGCTATGTCGCGGCGATCCGTGCCGCGCAATTGGGCCTCAAAACCGCCTGCGCAGAAAGCCGTGAAACGCTTGGCGGGACCTGCCTTAATGTCGGGTGCATTCCCTCAAAAGCGTTGCTGCATGGCTCGGAACTGTTCGAAGAGGCGGAAGGCGGGCATTTTGCAACCTGGGGCATCACTGCCAAGCCCAAGCTCGATCTAGCTAAGATGATGGATGAAAAGACCAAAGCCGTTGGTGAGCTGACCGGCGGGATCGAGTTTCTGTTCAAGAAAAACAAAGTGACATGGCTCAAAGGCCATGCCGCATTCGAAGACGCGCATAGCGTCAGGATCGGCGATCACACCGTCACTGCCAAGGATATCATCATTGCCACCGGCTCTTCGGTCACGCCCCTGCCCGGCGTCGAAGTCGACAATGACGCAGGCCGGATCGTCGATTCCACCGGCGCGCTTGATCTTGCCGAAGTGCCAGACCACCTGGTCGTAATCGGCGGCGGCGTGATCGGGATGGAGCTGGGCAGCGTGTGGCGCAGGCTTGGCGCGAAGGTCACGGTGGTCGAATTCCTCGATCAGCTGTTTCTCGGCTGGGATGGCGAAGTGCGCAAGGAAGCGGGCAAGATTTTCAAGAAGCAAGGCATGAATTTCATGCTCGGCCACAAAGTCACGGGGGCCAGCGTAAAAGGCAAGAAAGTCACGCTCACCATCGAAAAAGCTGCGGGCGGCGATGAACAGACGCTCGAAGCAAGTCATGTGCTGGTGTCGATCGGACGGCGGCCTAATACCGATGGCCTCGCGCTTGAAAAGGCTGGCTTGCAAGTCAACAATCGCGGCCAGATCGAGATCGATCACGCTTTCCGCACGAAAGTCGACGGCATCTGGGCGATCGGCGATGTCGTGCCGGGCCCGATGCTCGCACACAAAGCTGAAGATGAAGGGATCGCGGTGGCTGAAAACATCGCGGGCGAGACCGGCATCGTCAATCACGCGGTGATCCCCAATGTCGTTTACACAGCTCCCGAATTTGCCGGCGTCGGCTTGACTCAGGAAGAAGCGATCGAAGCGGCTGGCGGCGACAAGAAAGCGGTCAAAGTCGGCAAGTTCCCGATGATGGCGAACAGCCGTGCGAAAGCGAACCGCGACACGGACGGCTTTGTCAAAGTGATCGCCGATGCCGAAACAGACCGTGTGCTGGGCGTGTGGATGGTCAACACGCTCGCAGGCACGATGATCGCGCAGGCCGCGCAAGCGATGGAATTCGGCGCGACCTCAGAAGACATTGCGTATACCTGCCATGCTCACCCAACACATGCCGAAGCGTTCAAGGAAGCGGCAATGGCAGTGACCGGCAAGCCGATCCACATCTGATGTAATGGGCCGGTCTGTTGCAATCATCGGCGCAGGTCAGATCGGCCATGCGCTCGCTGAGGCGTTTGCCGCAGGCGGGTGGGAGACCCGGGTGTTGGCCAGCTCTGCGCCGCGTTGGCCGGTGCTCGACAAGCCGCTCAAGTCCGGGCTGTTTAGCAAAGCGCTGACTTGGCGCGGGACCGGCGCGCGGTTTGAACCCTATGATCTGGCGTCTGATCAAAGTGCACTCCACGCTGATCTCGTGGTCGATACAATCGCGTTCGATCACGGCTATCTTGACCGCTATGATCCCGCCTTGATCGGACGCTTGATGGTGATTTCCTCAGCGAGCGTCTATTGCGACGCGGCCGGGCGCACGCTCGATGAAGCGGCGCAAAATGGCTGGCCAGAATTCGCCGGACCGATCACCGAAGAGCAGACCACCGTCGCGCCGGACTGCACAACCTATTCGACACGCAAGGTGAGGATGGAACAGCGCGCGGCTGAGCTGTTCGGAGACCGCGCGACGATTTTGCGCCCCGGGGCGATCTATGGCCCTTATAGCCGCCATCCGCGCGAATGGTGGTTTGTGAAACGCCTGCGTGACCGGCGCCGCAAGATCCCGCTGATGCACTTTGGCAAAGCGCAATTTCACACCACTAATGCGGCTGATATCGGACGCTTCGCGCATCACGCAGCAGAGCACGGGCTGGGCGGCGTGTACAATGTTGTCGATCAAAGCTGCCCCAGTGTCAGCGAGATCGCCGACGCCATGATCAGTCGGCTGGATGATCCACCGGAACTCGTGCTCCTCGATGATCTTGGCACAGTGGGGCGCACGCCGTGGTCTGTCAGTAAGCCGTTTATCGTCTCTTCCGCTAAAGCTGCGGCGAGCGGCTTTACCAAGCAGTCGCGCTATACCCAAAGCGTAAGCGAGGCGGCGAGCTGGCTGTGGGAACACAAAGCCGCCGATTGGAAGCTCGCTTTCCCGCAACTTGCTGCCTACCCTTACGATCACTTCGACTATGAAGCCGAAGACCGCTATTTTGCAGGGTTCGAGCAATGGGGTAGCGCCAGCATGGATGGCATAGCGCCCGACCCGCGCTAAACCACACCGGTATGAACCCCGCGATCCTTACGCCAGTGCTAGACCTGCTCGATATCATCGGCATCGCGGTGTTTGCGCTGTCTGGCGCGGTTATCGCTGCAAAAGAGCAGCAGACCTTTGTCACGATGGCATTCTTCGCGCTCGTCACAGGGGTCGGTGGCGGCACCTTGCGCGACCTTCTGATCGGAGCGCCGGTGTTCTGGATCACTGATCCGTGGGTTGCGCCGATCTGTCTTGTGACGGCGCTGATCGCCTGGTTCACCCCCTATCGCCTGTGGGAAGGCAAATTGTTCGATTTTGCTGATGGCGCAGGTCTGGCCGCTTATGCGGTGCTCGGCAGTGCGAAAGCGCTTGCTTACGGGATCCCGCCAGTGCCTGCAGCGCTGATGGGGATCATCACTGGCTGTGTCGGCGGGATCATTCGCGATGTTGTGGCGGGACGCCCTTCGATCATTATGCGGCCGGAGCTTTATGTCACCGCAGCAGCACTATCGGCTGCACTCACAGTTGGCGGCATGCTTTTAGCGCCGATGGCAGGGCTCGACCGGTTCTGGATCTGGGGGGCAGCGTTTCTGGCCGGGTTTGCGCTGCGCGGGGCGGCCATCTGGTTCGAATGGGGTCTGCCGATCTATCGGCTCAGCGGCGATGCTAAGGCCCGTCACGCGGTAACCACCGCGGATACGAAAGCGACGGACCCCAGGAGAGATCCGCCGCCGGATTTGCCGCCGCCGAGGACTTAGCAGCGGCGGCTAATCGACTATGGTTTTACCGGTCGAAATCGCCGTCAATGTCTTCGGGGATTACTTCACCGGGGATCGGACCACCGGGATAAGCCGGTTGACGCGCCGCGCTTAGCGGAACGAGCGGCTGACGCGGATCGCCGCGCTGAACCATAGCAAGCCGCGCGCTGGCATAGCCTTGATCGCTTAGCTGCCCTTCGGCCCGTTGCGGGAATGCGCTGCTGGGCGAGCGGTTTGAACCGCTGCGAAAGCCATCGCGATAATCGAGCGCTTCGATCTGGCCGTCATTCGTGATCCGGCAGGTAAAGGGCTCCCCGCTTTGGCTGATACCGCGGACGCTCCAGCCATTGCCGGTGCGCTCAACGCCATCGACATTGGTGACAGGCGCATCGCGCGAAGCGGCAGCGCTGCACGCATCGATCGCGCCATCAATCCCGATCGGTGCGACAGGCACAGGCTCATCGAACCCGCCTTGCGGCACTCGTGCGCTGCTGCCGCGATAGCGTTCGACTTCGACCCCGCGCTGGCGCAGATATTCGAGCTCGCGTTGCTGCTCATCCAAACGCCGGCGCAGATCGTCGACTTCGCGATCACGCAGGTTATCGCGCTCGACAATCACAACATCGCGGTCACGCCGACGATTGTTATTGGCAGCGCTCGCAATTGCCGCAATCCCGCCGATGATGGCCACACCAGCAAGAACATCGCCCGCGCGCACGCCGCGATGACGACGCCAGCCGCGCCGCCAGCCACGCCTGCCCCAGCGGCGCCATTCGGTGATGTCGGCATCTTTGTCATAGCCTGGGCCAACGCGCAGGCCGCTTTCGTTAAGCAGATCAGCGCTGGTGCCAGTGATCGGTATCGAGCTGCCAGCACTAGGCGCAAGCTCGGCGCCATAGGCCGGGGAAACTGCCATGGAAGCGGAAGCCAAAAGGCCTGCGATCGCCCCAGAACGGATTACGTGAGCCATAAGCTCCCTCCTGTTATCGGACGAGCGGCCACCAATCGCTCTGAATGTGTCATCGGAATGCCATGCCGAGCCTTAGCCGTGCCTGAACCAAGTGATACATTGTGCGACAAACGACGCAAGAGCGCGTAGCTTACTGAGTGCTCAGCAGAAATAGAGGCAGCGCCCCGGGCCGTCGCCCGAAGCGCTGCAGTCGTCGCCCCCTTGATGCGATGGCTGTCTTAACGCAGCCCACGCACCCCATCGAAATCGATGAACGGTCGGCCATGGCCGTCGAAATAGCAGGTGAAGCGCCCGCGATCGAAGTTGCGCCGGAAATTACGGTTGCCTTCGACCTGGATCCGACCTTTCACGCGGAAACCTCCACGGGTGCGGTCAACATCGCGGATCTGCGTCACATCAGCAAAGCGCCACCCTCCAAACCGGCGCGCCTGGCGCTCGGCAGCGTTGATGCAGCGCTGAGTGGCGCGGCGCGGGCCGAACCTGGCACCGCGGAAATCACGATTATGAAAGCGGCGGTCGCGATAGCGATCATTGCGATTACCATCGAAAGCTCCGGCGAGCGCAGCAACGCCGCCAATTATAAGCGCGCCGGCAATCACGTCTCCAGCGTCGATCCCACCTCGATCGCGGCCATCATTAGCCATTGCCGGGCTAGCGGAAGCGAGGGCCATCGCGCCTGCCGCGACAGTCCCGAGCGCGCCCTTGCCCAAAGTCTTGGTCAAATTAGTCATGGGTATCATCCTCGGGTTCGAACCAGAGCCCTGTGCCCTGGCTTCGAAGCTGTTATGGATGAGTCGCGCTGAGGTCAGGCTGAAGCGGTCTTGCAGCCGATGTTCAGATAAAACCGCTTTTACATGAACAATTATCGCAAGACGTATCGCAATCCGCTTGGCTGTTAGTCGAGCGCGGCGAGCACGTCGCGGGTGAATGCAGCGATATCAAAGCGGGTTCCGACCATGTCTTCGCCGCGCCGCACAATCACCACATTGCGCGAAGGAACCACCACGACATATTGCCCGCGATTACCGCGTGCGTGGAATGTGTCGTCGGGAATGCCGTCGAATGCGTTGCCTTCCGGGCGGCGGAAGGTCCACCAGCCTGCGCCATAGCCAAGCTTGCTCCCTTCAGGCTGCGGGCCGGAAGGGTCAGAGACGTAGTCGCGCCAGGTTTCAGGTAGGATGCGCTCGCCTTGCCAGACCCCATTATTGAGATAGAGCTGGCCTAACGTCCCCAAGTCACTCGCGGTCGACCAGACCTGGCTCGACAGCACATAATTGTCGCGGATATCGGTTTCAGCGACTGTATGGTTCATGCCGAGCTTCGCGAAAAACTCCGCTGCGGGATAGAAGCTGAGATACTGACCGATTGCCTTTACCGCCATAAGCGTATCGTTGTTAGCATAGCGATAAACCGTGCCGGGCTGCGCAATCACCGGCCAGTTTGCCGCGCGCTCATCGACTGTAGTGCCGCCCCAATAGAGCGGATCGGTCCGGTTGCCGCGCGTATCGGAATAGCGCCCCGTCGCCATGCGCAGCGCGTGATCGATCGTGATCTGACCGCGCGGATCGGTCGCGCCGCCGCGCACCCAATAATTGAGCGCGATCGGATCATCGACGCTGTACTCGCCTGATTGCACCGCTGCGCCGACCAGCGTTGCCGCAATTGACTTTGCCACCGACCAGGTGCGCTGCGGGGTGTTTTCATCAAAGCCAGCCGCATAAGAAGCGCTTTCGCTCTGGAGAGTGCCATCCTCGTCAAGCTGACGCACCAGCACTGCGGTTGTCCGCCCTTTGCCATAAGTCTCGCTGAAAGCCTCATCCAGCACTTTGGCGAGCGAAGCGTCTTCCAGCGCCGCAATGACTGCCGCGTCGGTCACCGCATCCAACATGACAGCATCTGGTGCTTCATCCTTGGATGGCATCGGCGCAGGCTGATCCGGTTGAACCACATCCTCAGGCGCGCCGATCGGAAGCACTGCGCATCCGGTGTCGCTGCCATAATAGGCCGCGAGGCGATCCGGCATGTCGTCGGCCCATTCGACTTGCACATGCGCGATCTGCCCGCTCGGCCGTCGCACGATCTCATAAGGCAGGTCGCGGATAATATCATCGAGCGGCGCCTGTATCCCGGTCAGCTCCCACGCATGGACGCTTTCAGGTGTGCGGGTGGTCCCGTTGGCTTCGGCATGCGCGATCGCGCTGCACAAGAACAGCGCTTTATAGCCCGCCGCCAGAGCCCGGTCGTATCTTGCATCAAGCCGCTCCTGCGCGGATTGAGCGGATAGTGGCGTGGCCAGAGCGAGCGCTGCACCAGCAGCAATGATCGATTGTCTCATATCTCAGGCTGATGCCATCACTGCCCGCTCAGCGCCAGTCCCTGGCTCGCTTGATATCGGCGCTTGCAGCACGCCTTGGTCGCTAAATCCGTGAGTTATCTCGAGCCGAGCGAAATCGGCAGCGAAATCGTCTAGCGTGAGGATCCCTGAACAGGCCCGGGCACCGGGTTCAGGCCGCTTGCCTGAGCGATAACGCCGCAGCATCGCCAGTGCGGCGAGCACAGGAATATTCGGCCCACGCCCGCCGATCGCGGTGAGCGACCATGCGCGCTCGACTTGTCGCCCGTTCGCATCAAGCCCGCTCGCACGCACGCTCATGCCGCCTTCATCGGTGCCGAACGGCTCAAACAGCTGCGCCAGCCAGCGCAGCGGACGTGCAAGCGGACGCAGACTCGTGAGCCAGCCCCACCGCACCGGCAGCGCGAGCGCAGCCAGCCCCAGATGAAGCAAAGGCAGTTCGAGCCCGGCAAAGAATTCTGCGCTTTGGCGCGGGGCATAGCGCGCGACCAGCAAATCCTGCTCCGGCGTATCGCACACGCTTGCCCAACGCCGCCCAAGCCCGGGGACATGTTCGCGGTGGAGCATTCCCCACCCGCTGACATTGCGCCAGCCGCCTTCGCGAAAAACGCGCACGGGCTTACCGACATAGGACAAGATAGCCTCAATCACCGAAAGGCCGCGCGGCGCTCTGTTGCCCGGAAATATCCCGATCTTGATCGTGTCTATCGCTTGCCAGCCGCTGGTAAGCTGATCGATCACGGCATGGCTGAGTGCCGGGATTGAACTTGCCCCCGTGATAAGCGCGACGCCTGCGCCTTTAGCGACTTCATCATAGCGCGGGAACTCGCGCACAAAGGCGCGTCCGTCAGCAAGATCAAGATAGTCGGTCTTGGCAGCAATCGCCGATTCGACGACCCGCATGCCGTCTGCTTCGAACGGTCCAGCGGCATCGATCACCAGATCATATCCGGTGAGATCCTGCGCCGTCAGGCTAGCGCGGTCGAGCACGATGCAATGCGGTCGCTTCGATAGCTCATCTGCGAGCGCTTCGAGCTTTGCCAGATTGCGTGCGGCAAGGATAAGCTCAATGCCGGGCTCCTGCGCCACAAACCTTGCAAGCCGCGATCCGAACACGCCGCTTGCGCCGATCAGCAGCACTCGCAAGCGCGGTTCGCCTGCGGATTTGGGATCGGGATTAAACATCGCGGAACAGCCCTTCCTGATAGATTAATTCGCCCAGCAAAGGATGCCGCAACGCCAGCGAAAACTCGAAGCTTGCGTCATCGACATGGCGATGGATCACGATCGTCTCGCCAGGCGACAACCAACGTGGCAGTCTCACCCGGCGCCCTAACAGCGTGACGAAATAGTGATCGCTGCGAAATTCGAGCGCGTCAGGGCGCACATGCAAGCTGAGCGCCATGCCAACGCCATGCCCGATATGCTCTTCGAGCCCGGTCGGGCCAGCAAAGCGTTTGGCGCTATGGATTACCTGAGGAAAGCCATGGCTGCGGCCATAGACGCGGGTCCAGAACTGGCCTGCCCCTTGGTGATCCTCCGACACCGATACCGCTGCGGGCAAACCGCAGGCCCGCTCCAGCGGAAGCGAAGCGCCGATCACGCGGCACAATTGCGCCAGTGCTGAGCCCCAGCGGGAGAACCGCGCAGCGCGGATGACCCCGGGGTAGATGGCGACTTTTTCGCCTGCGATGCGCTTGGAGAACCGCCGACGGATCGCGGCGGGCAAGCTTGCCCATTCGCTCTGCCCGAGCAGCCGACGAAAGCGCGTATCATAAAGGCCGCCTGCTTCGCGCTTGGCCTCGCCCGGCAAGCGCGCATGCGTTGCTGCGATCCTGAGAGCTTGCTGTGCCATACTTCACCTCGCTTTCCCTTGAGGTTGCATCCACTATTGGGCGCGCCCGCTTCCTTTGCCGGGGCGCCAGTTGATCAGCCGGGTCACACCTGAGCCCATCTTGATGAGCGCTGTCAGCGCAGGCTTGGGAACTTTGAGCATCTCATCGTGCCACCGCGACATGGTGGTCACGAAATCAAGCATGTCAGCGAGCTTTTCGCGCGCTGCCGGGCTGACTTCGCTGTCATAGGCGGCAGCTTCGTTGCACAATTTGAGCGCGTGCTCGGCCGGGTCGATTTCGCGCGCTTTGCGCCCTTCAGCGATCTTAAGCGCCATCTCCCAGATATCCGCTTCAGCGGCAAAGTGATCGCGCCGGTCGCCCATCACAGGAACGCGGTGGATTAGCTTCCACCCGAGCAATTCCTTGATCGAGTTGGAGACGTTCGAGCGCGCCATGCCGAGCGTCTCTGCAATCGCTTCAGCCGTAAGCGGCTCGTCCGAAATGAACAGCAGCGCATGGATCTGAGCAACCGAGCGATTGACACCCCATTGAGTGCCAAGATCGCCCCAATGCAGGACAAACTTCGCAATCGAAGGAGGTATTTTCGAATCGACGTTAATTTCTGTCATGACAGAAATATCGGATATTATCGTAGAGAAGTCAACAGCGCAGCATTGGACATAAAAAGGGGCCAGCGGATCGCTCCGCCAGCCCCTTTTGATGTCTGAGATGTAAAGCTTAAGCTTTATGCGTCTTCGTATTCGTCGACCTCGCTCAGGTCCGGACCCGAATCCTGCCCGCGCGCCTCTTCGTCTCGGTCGACAAACTCGATTACTGCGAGATGCGCGGCATCGCTTTCACGATAGCCAGCCTTGATAACGCGGGTATAGCCGCCTTCACGGTCGCTGTAACGCTCGGCCAGAACATCAAACAGCTTCTTCAGCTGCGTTTCATCGCCCAACCGGCTCATCGCTAACCGGCGGTTCGACAACCCGCCGCGCTTAGCGAGCGTAACCAGCTTCTCAACGTAGGGGCGCAGTTCCTTCGCCTTAGGCACTGTCGTGATGATCTGCTCATGCTTGATCAGCGCTGCTGCCATATTGCGGAACAGGGCCTTGCGATGGCCTGATTTGCGCGAAAGTTTGCGCTGCGAAATTCCGTGACGCATTGTTCAATTCTCCGTTCGTAGGGAGCCCGTACGAGGTAGCTCCATCCCGGTGACTGTCAGGGCCGCCACCTTCGCCCGTTTGGGATCCCCGCTTGCGCAAGGACCCCCGCAATTCTTACCCAAGCAGCTCTTGCTCAAGCTTCTTGGCCATTTCCTCGATGTTCTCAGGCGGCCAGCCCGGGATGTCCATTCCCAGACGAAGGCCCATGCTGGAGAGCACTTCCTTGATTTCGTTCAACGACTTGCGGCCAAAATTGGGCGTACGCAGCATCTCGGCTTCGGTCTTTTGCACCAGATCGCCGATATAGATGATGTTGTCGTTCTTGAGGCAGTTTGCGCTCCGCACTGACAATTCGAGCTCGTCGACCTTCTTGAGGAGGTAACGGTTGAGCTGGTTCGCATCGTCTTCCTGCGGCGTGGCGGCATGGCCGATCATCGCTGATTGCGGCTGCGGAATGCCATCTTCGAAATGGACGAACAAAGTCAGCTGATCCTGGAGGATGCGCGCGGCATACGCCACCGCGTCATCCGGCGTGACGGTGCCGTCGGTCTCAACCGTGAGGCTGAGCTTGTCATAGTCAAGCTCCTGTCCGACGCGGGCGTTCTCGACCTTGTAGCTGACCTGGCGGACCGGCGAATAGAGCGAGTCGACCGGGATCAGCCCGATCGGCGCATCAGCCGGACGGTTCTGCACGGCAGGCGCATAGCCTTTGCCGACATCCGCGGTAAGCTCCATGTTGAGGGTTGCGCCTTCGTCGAGATGACACAGAACCAGGTTCTTGTTCATCACTTCGATATCGCCGGTAACTGCGATGTCGCCAGCTTTGACGGTTGCCGGGCCAGTCATCGAAAGCTGCAGGCGCTTTGGCCCTTCGCCTTCCATCTTGAGCGCGATCTGCTTCACATTCAGCACGATGTCGGTGACGTCTTCGCGCACGCCAGCGAGTGACGAGAATTCGTGCAGCACGTTTTCGATTTTGATCGAAGTGATCGCGGCCCCTTGGAGCGAGGACAGCAGCACACGGCGCAGCGCATTGCCAAGCGTCAAGCCAAAGCCGCGCTCTAGCGGTTCGGCGACAAACGTCGTTTTGCGCTGCTTATCTGAGCCTTCCTTGATTTCGAGAGCGTTGGGTTTCTTCAGTTCCTGCCAGTTCTTAGTGTTGACGGACATGGATTTCCCCTAATTCGCCTTGTTAAAGCGGTTCAAATTGTCAGCCGGGTCAGGCGATCTGCGGTGTCGCTCGCTCGAACCCGTTCGGAAAAAAGCAGCAAGCGACCAGGCTGGTCGCCGCTGCGCAACGGATCAGACGCGGCGCCGTTTCGACGGACGCACACCATTGTGCGGGATCGGCGTCACATCGCGGATCGAGGTGATGTTGAAGCCAACAGCAGCGAGCCCGCGCAAGGCGCTCTCACGGCCTGATCCAGGACCCTTCACTTCAACTTCAAGCGTGCGCACGCCATGTTCGGCAGCTTTCTTGCCAGCATCGTCCGCTGCCACCTGAGCGGCATATGGGGTCGACTTACGACTGCCTTTAAAGCCCATCATGCCAGCGCTCGACCAGCTGATCGCATTGCCTTGTGCATCGGTGATGGTGATCATCGTGTTGTTAAAGCTGGCGTTGATATGCGCCACGCCGCTTGAAATGTTCTTTCGGTCACGGCGTCTTACTTTGCCGGGTTCGCGTGCCATGTTTGTGTGTCCTCTAGCTCGTCAGAAGGAAAAAGCTCGGCCTCTCGGCGCGCTTACTTCTTCTTGCCTGCAATCGGCTTGGCCTTGCCCTTGCGGGTACGGGCGTTGGTGTGCGTGCGCTGACCGCGAACGGGCAGCTGGTTACGATGGCGCAGACCACGATAAGAGCGCAGGTCCATCAGACGCTTGATGTTCATCGCGGTCTCACGGCGAAGGTCACCTTCCACCATGTGATCGGAATCGATCGTTTCACGAATCCGCAGCACTTCCTCATCAGTAAGGTCTTGCACACGCGCGGAATGCGGAATGCCGAGCTTGTCAGCAATCTGCACAGCCGTCGTGCGGCCAATTCCGTGAATATATGTCAACGCGATGATTACGCGCTTATTGGTGGGGATATTGACCCCGGCAATACGAGCCACTTAATTCTCCATGCTCCACAGAGGCTTGCAGCAGGCAGCCGCTCCTCCATCTCAACGCTCAAGCCCGACACGCACGCCGAACCGAGCAACGGCACCGGCGTATCGCTGCTTATCAGCCGATCTCGATAGACTGATAAAACAGCAAAAGTCCGGAGGCAGCGCGTAGCGGCACCGCTTGCCGGACTTGGTTCGAACGTGTCGAATGAGGGGCGCGCTTACGGCGATTCGCAAGCGCAGTCAACTGCCAACAGAGAAAGATTAACTTCGCCCTGTCGCAAAGAACAAAAACCAGCCTTTAGCGATGCTCTAAAGCATCGCGGTAAAGATATGTACTGGCCTGCTTTGCCAGATCAAGCACAGGTGCCGACTTATACCACGCCAAATGCCAACATTGCATCGGCGACCTTCTTGAAGCCGGCGATGTTAGCGCCTTTGACATAGTCGACATACGGATCTGAACCGTTCTGATCGCGTCCGAACTCGACGCATTTGTCGTGAATATCGCGCATCAGCCCGGTCAGCATGTCATGAAGCTTGGCATGGTTCCACGCGATGCGTTCTGAGTTTTGGCTCATCTCAAGGCCCGACACCGCCACGCCGCCTGCATTGGCCGCTTTGCCCGGGCCGTACATGATCTTCGCATCGTGAAAGACTTTTACGCCTTCCAGCGTGGTCGGCATGTTCGCGCCTTCCGCCACTGCGATCACGCCATTATCGACCAGCTTGCGAGCGCCCTCTTCCTCAAGCTCATTCTGCGTGGCGCATGGCAACGCGCAATCGACCGCCACCTCCCACGGGCGCTTTCCTTCATGGAACTCGGCACCGGAATACTTGTCGACATACTCGCGAATACGCCCGCGCCGCTCGAGTTTAAGCTCTTTGACGAATGCCAGCTTTTCTTCATCAATCCCGTCCGGATCGTGTACGAACCCGTCGGAATCAGACAGCGTCAGCACTTTCCCGCCCATTTCATGGAATTTCTCAGCCGCATGGATCGCAACATTGCCTGAGCCGGATATCGCAGCGGTTTTGCCTTCAATGCTTTCATCAGCCTGAGCCAGCATATTGCACAGGAAATAGACCGCGCCATAGCCGGTCGCTTCAGGGCGCATTTGCGAGCCGCCATATTCAAGACCTTTGCCGGTAAGCACCCCTTCCCACTTGCCGGTGATGCGCTTGTATTGGCCGAACATATAGCCGATCTCGCGACTGCCGACGCCGATATCGCCCGCCGGCACATCCACGTCAGGGCCGATATGGCGATAGAGCTCAGTCATAAAGCTCTGGCAGAACCGCATCACCTCGCTGTCCGATTTGCCGCGCGGATTGAAATTTGCGCCGCCTTTGCCGCCGCCCATTGGCAGCCCGGTCAGCGAGTTCTTGAAGGTCTGCTCGAACGCAAGAAACTTAAGCACACTTTCATTGACGCTCGGATGGAAGCGAAGACCGCCTTTGTAAGGCCCGATCGCATTGTTGTTCTGAACCCGCCAGCCGCGCTGGACACGGATGTTATGATTGTCGTCTTCCCAGCAGACCCGAAACGAGACGACCCGATCAGGTTCAGCAATCCGCCGCAGGATTTGCGCTGAATGGTATTCTTCCTTGTCGGCGATGAACTCGAAGATATCCTGCGCCACTTCCTGCACGGCCTGGACGAACTCGTCCTGATGCGGATTGCGCTTCTTAACTCCGGCCATGAACTCATCGAGACTGACGTGATCGGCTACGGCCATGACGGTGTCCTCGTTATGATTGAACTGAGCATTGTTGATAAGCCCGCTAGAGTTCTTCGTCGGCGAGCGCCTTGAACGCTTCATCAACCGTTTGCGGGCGCTGTGCCTCTTGATCGGGGTAAAGCGACTGATCGGCTATACCGGCGCCTTCATCAGGCGGCGCCTCCTCGCCAGCGGGCTCACTCTCAGTAGGCGCATCCGGTTCAGGATCGGTTTGAGGCTCCGGCTCGGCCTCAGACTGCTGGTCAGGCAGCTCGACCGGTCCGAGCAATTTAGCAAGCCCTGCAAGTTGCTGGCTCATCACCCCATCGACTGCGCGCGCGATCACAGGGATTTCATACCGCATTTCGCCGCCGACATTGTATTCCCACACGATCCTAGTGCCTTCATCGACTTCACTGATCGCAATCGTCAGCACACCGGAAGCCGGCTCGCTTTGCAGCGGACCAAGATTGCCGCGCATTCGGAGAGCGCGTTCAGGGTAGGCCTGAACAACCCGCATATGTTCAACGCTGCCTTCGAGCGTGAAACGTTCCGGCTCATCAACTTCAGGGATTTTCTCGCAAAAGCACCCGCCAGCCTGCGGGGTGAGTGTCAGATTGGCCGCATCGCCTGACCATGTATGCTCAGCCGACCACCACTTCGAAGGGGCGATCAGCGCCAGCCACACCTCTTTCGGTGCCGCGCTTACCACCACTTCATCGCGTGTGACAAAGCCGCGCTCGCTGGTCTCGGCAACCTCCGCCTTGAGCGGCAAAGATGTCAGCATTGTCCCGAGCGCGAGCAAGCCTGCAAGGTGACGTATCATTCTACTCTCCCATCTCGCATGGGTGAGTAAGCGATTGCACGCGACTGTCAAAGCGGTTCGATCAGGGGCGCAATGGGTCGCACAATCGGCTCACTTCAAAATGGTGTCGATTGCCTCAGAAACATCGTCGATCGCGCCCATCCCATCGACCCGGGTGACGATGCCACGCGCTTCGTAACCCGGCAGGATCGGAGCCGTCTTGGCGCGATATTCGCCCATCCGCTTGCGCACCGTTTCTTCATTGTCGTCAGGGCGGCGCTTGAACTCAGTGCTGCCGCATGTATCGCACACCCCTTCTTTCGAAGGAGGGTTCGCGGTGTCATGATACAGCGTGCCGCAATTGGCGCAGGAAAAGCGGCCAGTGATCCGTTCAACCAGAGCGTCTTCATCAACATCAAGCTCGATCACATGATCAAGCGCGCGGTCATGCTGAGCAAGGATCCCGTCCAGCTGATGCGCTTGCGCTTCGGTGCGCGGGTAGCCGTCGAAGATTGCGCCGGTCTCATCCCCCAGTGATGCGATCTTGGCATCGATCATGGCCGAGACGATATCATCCGAAACGAGCCCGCCTGTATCCATGATATGAGCCACTTCGCGCCCAAGCTCGGTATCGGCTTTGCGAGTCTCGCGCAGCATGTCACCGGTTGAAAGCTGGACCATGCCATGGCGTTCGACAAGGCCTTTGGCCTGCGTCCCTTTACCTGCGCCGGGCGGGCCAAGAAGAATGATGTTCACCAACGTCCCCCATCTCGTGCGGTCTGAGGCCGCCTTGTTTGTCGTTGCATCATGCCCGACATGCGATACCGCCGATGCCGGTACGTTAACGCATGCGGCCTTTCAACTTAGCCTTCTTGATTAGATCGCCATATTGATGCGCAAGCAGATGCGACTGCACTTGGCTCAATGTATCGACAGTGACATTGACAACAATCAAGAGGCTCGTCCCGCCAAGGAACAGCGGAATGCCGGTCTGAGCGATCATGTATTCGGGGATGACGCACACGGCAGTCAGATAGATAGCGCCGACCACAGTGATGCGCGTGAGCACATATTCAAGGTAATCGGCGGTCCGCTTGCCGGGGCGTATCCCAGGGATGAACCCGCCATTCTTCTTGAGATTGTCCGCGGTCTCTTCAGGATTGAACACCACCGCGGTGTAGAAAAAGCAGAAGAAGATGATGCCGATGCCATAAAGCAGCATGTAGATCGGCTGACCATGCGCGAGATACTGGTTCAACGTCAGAATGACGCCGCCAAAGGTGCTTTCGGTATCGAGTGAATTGCTTGCGAACTGCGAGATCGTCAGCGGCAAAAGCAGCAGCGAACTTGCAAAGATCGGCGGGATCACCCCGGCGGTGTTAAGCTTCAAAGGCAGATATTGGTTGTCTGCCTGCACCATCCCGCGCTGCGTTGCTCGCTTGGGATATTGCACCAGCAATCGCCGCTGGGCGCGCTCGACAAAGGAAATGAGCAGGATCAGCACGACGACCATCACGATGAATGCAATAATGATCGTCGGCGCGATTGAGCCGGTCCGCCCGCCTTCGAACAGATTGCTCGCAAAGGTGGGAAACTGGGCCACAATCCCAGCCATGATGATCAGCGAGACGCCATTACCAATCCCGCGGCTGGTGATCTGTTCACCGAGCCACAGCAGGAACATCGTCCCGCCAACCAGACTGATGACTGCGCCGATCCGGAACATGTAGCCGGGATTGATCACTGCCGGGATACCCTGCTGCGATGCGAAGCTTTCAAGGCCCACAGCCAGGAAATAGCCCTGGATCGCGCACAGGAACACCGTGCCATACCGAGTGTATTGGTTGAGCTTCTGGCGCCCGGTCGCGCCTTCTTTCTTCAATGCGGCAAGCGTCGGATGGAGCGCGCTGGCCATCTGCACCACGATCGAGGCGGTGATATACGGCATCACGCCAAGCGCGATCAGGCTCATACGCTCAAGCGAACCGCCCGAAAAGGTGTTGAACAGCTCAGCCACGCCGCCGCGTGCCAAGTCGGCAAGGTTCTGCAACGCTGCCGGATTGACGCCTGGCAGCGGCACAAAACTCAAAAAGCGGAAGACGATCAGCGCGCCGATTGTGAACCAGATGCGCTGGCGCAGTTCGGTCGCTTGAGCAAAGTTGCCCAGATTAAGATTGCTGGCGATGTTATCGGCGCGTGATGCCATGGTGCTTTGTCGATCCTGGTCTTGGGCCGATCACATACGTGTCAGGTCTCGGCTCAGAACGGATAAGTAGTAAGCGAGGAGCCCGTTGTCGAACCCCTCGCCTGAAGTTTTGTGCTCTTATTCGCTCGTCGCTGGTGCATCGGCTTTCGCAGGAGCCGTCACTTCGACGCTGCCGCCAGCCTTTTCGACCGCTGCAACAGCGCCCTTGGTGGCCCCGGTAACGATGAACTTCGCCTTGGCCTTGATCTCGCCTTTGCCGAGCAGACGCACACCGTCCTTGCCGCCGCGCACAAGGCCTACTTCGCGCAGAGCTTCTTCGGTAATATCTTTCTTGGCATCAAGCTTCTTGGCATCGATGAACTTCTGGACCATGCCAATATTAACTTCAGCGTAGTCCTTGCCGAACGGGTTGTTGAAGCCGCGCTTTGGCAGGCGCATGTGAAGCGGCATCTGACCGCCTTCAAAGCCCTTGATGGCAACACCAGAACGGCTCTTCTGCCCCTTCTGGCCGCGCGCGGCGGTCTTGCCTTTGCCCGAGCCGATGCCCCGGCCCACGCGCATACGCCCTCTACGGGCGCCGTCATTATCGCGGATATCATTCAGTTTCATAAGTGCACTCGCTTTCGCTTTCTAAGACCCACCGAGGGGTTTCGCGCTTTCAAAACGAAGCCCCGACCAGCGGGGCTCTCAACGGGTTAGTCGACCACTTCAACCAGATGCGGGATCTTGGCGATCGCGCCGCGCACTTCAGGCGTGTCGGTGCGTTCGACGATCTTGTGCATCTTGTTAAGCCCAAGACCGATCAGGATCTTGCGCTGGCTTTCGGGACGACGGATCGGCGAACCGATCTGCTTGATCTTGATGGTAGCCATTGCGTTTTACTCCACAACTGCCGCGGCATCGGCTTCTGCCTCAGCCTTGTCCGCGCCGCCGCGACCAAGCAGGTCAGCGACTTTCTTGCCGCGACGCTGGGCAACCGACTTCGGCGAAGTCTGGTCAGTCAGCGCGGCAAACGTGGCGCGGATCATGTTATAGGGGTTCGATGTGCCAACCGACTTGGTCACCACGTCAGCCACACCAAGGCTTTCGAACACAGCACGCATCGGACCACCGGCGATGATACCGGTTCCCGGAGGCGCGGTGCGGATCGTCACCTTGCCCGAGCCAAAACGGCCATTGCCGTCGTGGTGCAGCGTGCGGCCTTCTTTCAGCGCGACACGGATCATCTTCTTGCGCGCAGCCGCGGTCGCCTTGGTGATCGCTTCGGGCACTTCGCGCGCCTTGCCGTGGCCAAAGCCTACCCGGCCCTGCCCATCGCCAACCACCACGAGCGCAGCAAAACCAAAGCGCTTACCGCCCTTCACCGTCTTGGAGACGCGGTTGATGTGCACGAGCTTTTCGATGATGCCATCATCTTCTTCTTCGCGCCGTCCGCGCCCCCCATCACGGCCTCCGCGACCACGACCACGGCCTCCGCGATCATTGCCGCCATCGCGGTTGCGACCACGTCCACGCCCGCGCTGCTCTTCAGCCGGAGCAGCTTCCGCGGGAGCCGCATCGGCTGCCGGAGCTGCGGGCGCTGCTTCAGGCGCAGCGTTGGTATCCGCTGGCGCTGCGGTTTCTTCGGTCTTGTTTTCAGTGTTTTCGTTGTCTGACATCATCAAAACTCCAGCCCGCCTTCGCGAGCGGCATCGGCCAGCGCTTTGACGCGGCCATGAAACAGAAACCCGCCGCGATCGAACACGACATTGGTCACGCCGGCTTTCTTGGCCGCAGCAGCGATGTCTTTGCCGACCTGCGCCGCAGCATCGACATTCGCGCCGCTCGACTTAGCGCCGAGCGTTGACGCGGCAGCGACGGTCTTACCTGCCGCATCGTCGATGATCTGCGCGTAAATGTGCCGCCCGGTACGGTGCACCGACAGACGCGGCTTGTCGCCAGAGCGCGCGCGCAAAGCCGTGCGGACCCGGCGGCGGCGGCGTTCGAAAAGGGAAAGCTTTGCCATCTTACTTCTTCTTCCCTTCCTTGCGGAAGATATACTCGCCGCGATACTTGATACCCTTACCCTTGTAAGGTTCCGGCTTGCGGAATTCGCGGATTTCAGCAGCGAACTGGCCGACCGCCTGTTTATCAATACCGCTGATCTCGACGGTGGTCTGATCCGGCGTCTTGACTTCAATACCTTCCGGCACTGGCAGATCGACATCGTGGCTAAAGCCCAGCTCAAGCTTCAAGGTCTTGCCTTGCGCTTTTGCGCGGTATCCGACGCCGGAGATCTCAAGCGTCTTGGAAAAGCCTTCGGTGACGCCTTCAACCAGGTTGGAAACCAACGTGCGCTGCATGCCCCAAAAGGCGCGTGCCTGTTTGGAATCGTTCGCCGGATTGACTGCGATCGAGCCGTCTTCGACTTTGTAATCGATAAGGTCCGACAGGCCCATTTCGAGCGTGCCTTTCGGGCCCTTTACGCTGAGCATGCCGTTCTCGATCTTAGCGGTGACACCGCCGGGGATCGGAACCGCTTTCTTACCGATGCGGCTCATCAGAAGACCTCCGCGAGCACTTCGCCGCCGACTTTGCTTTCGCGCGCTTCAGCATCCGACAGGACGCCGCGCGGGGTCGAGACGATGGTGATGCCAAGGCCGTTGCGTACCGTCGGCAGCTCTTTCGAACCTGAATAAACGCGCCGGCCCGGCTTGGAGACGCGCGCGACATGCTTGATCGCCGGCTCGCCTTCGAAATACTTCAGTTCAATCCGCAGCGCTTTGTGCTTGCCCGTCTCGTCTTCGGAATAACCACGGATGTAGCCTTCACGCTGAAGGACTTCGAGCACGTTCGCACGCAGCTTGGACGCAGGTGAAAGGACGCTGTCCTTCTTTGCCCGCTGGCCGTTGCGGATGCGGGTGAGCATATCACCCAGAGGATCGGTCATTGCCATAATCTAATTCCTCACCAGCTCGACTTTGTAAGGCCCGGGATGAGGCCTTTGTTGCCGAGATCGCGCAGTTCGATCCGGTTGATGCCGAACTTGCGATAATAGCCGCGCGGGCGGCCAGTGGTGGCGCAGCGATTGCGCACGCGGGTGGGATTCGCATTGCGCGGAATCTCAGCCATTTTCAGGCGCGCGACCAGACGCTCGGTTTCATCCAAGCTCTTGTCATCGGCAATCGCCTTCAGCTTTTCGTATTTCGCTGCGTACTTCTTCACGAGCTTCTTGCGCCGCTCGTTCTTGTTGATCGAACTCAGTTTCGCCATGGACTTAAGCTCTCTTCTTCCGTTTCTCTAAGCGGGGACGGCTTACGCCGCCTCCTTCTGTTCACTCTTGGCATCACCCATGAACGGGAAGCCAAACAGACGCAGCAATTCGCGCGCCTCATCATCGGTTTTGGCGGTGGTGGTCACGATAATGTCCATCCCTCGCACTTTGTCGATCTTGTCATAGCTGATCTCAGGGAACACGATCTGCTCCTTAAGACCCATCGCGTAATTGCCGCGGCCATCGAAGCTCTTGGCATTCAGCCCGCGAAAGTCGCGGATGCGCGGCATTGCGATCGTCACCAGCCGATCAAGAAATTCATACATCCGGTCGCGCCGCAAAGTCACTTTGCAGCCGATTGGCATGCCTTCGCGCAGCTTGAACTGAGCGATCGATTTCTTGGCCTTAGTGATGACCGGCTTTTGCCCGGCGATCAGCGCCATTTCTTCAGCAGCGGTCTGGACCTTCTTCTTGTCCTGGCTCGCTTCGCCCACACCCATATTGAGCGTGATCTTTTCAAGCTTGGGGACTTCGAGCCGGTTTTTGTAACCGAACTTTTCAGTCATCGCCTTGACGATTTGCTCGTCATATTTGGCTTTCATGCGCGGAGTGTAGCTGTCAGCCATCGATCGTCTCCCCACTCTTCACAGCAATCCGGACTTTCTTGCCGTCCTGCTCATCAAACCGCACCCTGGTCGGCTTGCCGTCCTTGGGATCAGCCAGCGCAACCTTGGAAATGTGCATCGGCGCAGGATAGCGGTCGATCCCGCCTTGCGGGTTCGCCTGGCTCGGCTTGCGGTGCCGGGTCGCGACATTGATGCCTTCGACGATGACCTTGCCATCCTTCGGCATGACTTGCTGAACAGTGCCGGTGCGGCCCTTGTCCTTGCCGGACAGGACGACAACGCTGTCGCCTTTCTTGATCTTTGCAGAAGCCATCACAGCACCTCCGGCGCGAGCGAAATGATCTTCATGAAGCCGCGTCCACGCAGCTCGCGCACTACGGGGCCAAAGATACGGGTGCCGATCGGCTCTTCGCTCTTGTTCACGAGGACTGCCGCGTTGCTGTCAAAACGGATCACGCTGCCATCAGGACGGCGCACATCCTTTTTGGTGCGCACGATCACCGCGCGGTGAACATCGCCCTTTTTGACTTTCGCGCGTGGCTGAGCCTCTTTCACTGAGACCACGATCACGTCGCCGACGGAGGCAAACCGGCGCTTTGAGCCGCCCAGCACTTTGATGCACTGGACGCGCTTTGCGCCGCTGTTATCCGCGACGTCGAGATTGGATTGCATCTGGATCATCGATCCGGTTCCTTCTCATTGGCTTGCTGGGACACCCGATACTGACCGGGGCTCAGCAGTTCCGTTTACGTCAAACTGTTCTGGCCGATTACTGGCCTGCCGCCTCGACATCGAGATCGGCTTCAACTGCCTGCACTCCGCCAGACACCACGCGGTCTTTCACCGCCCAGGTCTTGGTCTTGGAGATCGGCTTCGTCTCTTCAATGCGAACGACATCGCCAATCGTATATTCGTTGGCTTCGTCATGCGCGTGATACTTCTTCGAACGGCGGATGATCTTCCCGTAAAGCGGGTGCTTCACTTTGCGTTCGACTTTCACAGTCACGGTCTTGTCAGTCTTGTCGGAAGTGACAGTCCCGATCAGAATACGTTTCGGCATGGTCTACTCCCTTACGCTTTTGCAGCAGCTGCCGCTGCGCGCTCATTCTGCAGCGTTTTGATCTGCGCAATCGTGCGACGCACGCGCCGGATTTCAGAGGCTTTTTCAAGCTGATTAGTGGCAGCCTGAAAGCGCAGATTGAACTGCTCGCGCTTCAACTCTGTCAGCTCAACAGAGAGCTGGTCATCGGTCTTGGAGCGAAGATCGGCAATATCGGCCATTAGTCGCCTCCCAAGTGGCTGGTGTCGCCTAAGCGAGCGACAACTTTGGTCTTGATCGGCAGCTTCATCGCTGCCCGTTCGAACGCTGATGCAGCAAGCGGACCGGGCACCCCGTCGAGTTCGAACAGGATGCGGCCCGGCTTGACCCGCGCAGCCCAGTATTCAACCGAGCCCTTGCCTTTACCCTGCCGCACTTCAGCCGGCTTTTTCGAGACCGGCACGTCGGGAAAGACGCGGATCCACAGGCGCCCTTGACGCTTGATGTGACGCGTGATCGCCCGGCGTGCGGCTTCGATCTGGCGCGCAGTAATCCGCTCAGGCTCAAGCGCCTTGAGGCCATAGGAACCAAAATTCAAAGTGGTGCCGCCTTTGGCATCGCCTTTGATCTTGCCCTTGAAGGCCTTGCGATATTTGGTTTTCTTCGGTTGCAGCATTGTCTGTCTCTCTTAGCGCGGCCCTTAACGAGCAGGGCGCACGCCCGAAGTTTGCGATTCCATCATCAGGCGGTCCTGCGCGGTCGGATCGTGACCGAGGATTTCGCCTTTGAAGACCCACACCTTAATGCCGATGATGCCATACGCGGTTAGCGCTTCGGCTTCGGCATAGTCGATATTGGCGCGCAGCGTGTGAAGCGGCACCCGGCCTTCGCGATATTGCTCAACGCGAGCGATTTCCGCACCGCCCAGCCGGCCACCGCACACGATCTTGATGCCTTCTGCACCAAGCCGCATGGCCGACTGCATCGCGCGCTTCATCGCACGGCGGAACGCCACCCGGCGGACCAACTGATCAGCAATCCCTTGCGCCACCAGCTTGGCATCGATTTCGGGCTTGCGGATTTCGACAATGTTCAGCTTTACTTCGCTTTCAGTCATGCCTGAAAGTTTCGCACGCAGCTTTTCGATATCCGCGCCTTTCTTGCCGATGATCACACCGGGGCGCGCCGCATAGATCGAAATCCGGCAGAGCTTTGCCGGACGCTCGATGACAACTTTCGAGATCGCTGCCTGCGGCAGGTTCTCGACGATATAGCTGCGGATCTTGATGTCTTCTTCAAGCAGGCCAGCATAGTCGCGGCCTTCAGCATACCAGCGGCTGTCCCAGGTACGGTTGATCTGCAGGCGCAGACCGATCGGATTACTCTTCTGACCCATCTTACGCCTCTTCTTCTTCGCGAACCACGATGCGCAGCTTGCTGAATGGCTTCAGGATGCGGGTCGACTTACCGCGACCGCGCGTATGAAAGCGCTTCATGGTGATCGACTTGCCCACGCTCGCTTCGGCAACGACCAGCGCGTCGACGTCGAGATCGTGATTGTTTTCCGCATTGGCGATTGCTGAGGCGAGCACTTTGCTCGCATCTTTCGCCATCGCCTTCTTGGAGAAGGCAAGGATGTTCATCGCATCTTCGGCCTTCTTGCCGCGAATAAGCTCAGCAACAAGATTGAGCTTTTGCGCCGACCCGCGAATCTGCGTGCCGACTGCAAGCGCTTCGTTATCCGCCACGCGGCGCGGTGCTTTTGCCTTGCCCATCAGCGTTTGCCTTTCTTGTCGGCAGCATGGCCCGGGAAATTGCGCGTCGGCGCGAATTCGCCCAGCTTGTGGCCGACCATCTCTTCTGAAACCGAGACGGGAATGAATTTCTGCCCATTATAGACGTTGAATGTGAGCCCAACGAACTGGGGCAGGATGGTGGAACGCCGTGACCAGGTCTTGATCGGCTTGGCGTTGCTTGCGTCCTGTGCCTCCTCGGCCTTCTTAAGAAGGCTGAGCTCGACAAACGGACCTTTCCAGACGGAACGTGCCATCGTCGCTTACCTCTTCTTCTTCGCGTGACGCGAACGGATGATCATCTTGTCCGTCTGCTTGTTCTTACGGGTGCGGGCGCCTTTGGTCGGCTTGCCCCACGGGGTTACCGGGTGACGGCCACCGGAGGTGCGCCCTTCACCACCGCCATGCGGGTGATCGACCGGGTTCTTGGCGACACCGCGGGTCAGCGGGCGACGGCCCTTCCAGCGGGTGCGACCGGCTTTGCCGAAATTCTGGTTCTGGTTGTCGGGGTTCGAGACCGCGCCAACCGTGCCCATGCAATCTGACCGCAGATAACGCTGCTCGCCTGAGTTAAGGCGCACAATCACCATCCCGCGGTCGCGGCCGACCAGCTGGACGTAAGCGCCAGCTGAGCGAGCGATCTGACCGCCCTTGCCCGGCTTCATCTCGACATTGTGGCAGATCGTGCCGACCGGCATCTGACCGAGAAGCATGGCGTTGCCTGGCTTCGTATCGGTCTTCTCGCCCGCGACCACCGTGTCGCCAACAGCCAAACGCTGCGGGCAGATAATGTAGGCAAGCTCGCCGTCTTCGTACTTCAAAAGCGCGATGAACGCAGTGCGGTTAGGATCATATTCGATCCGCTCAACCGTCGCGGGGACATCCCACTTACGACGCTTGAAGTCGATGAAGCGATACTTCTGCTTGTGACCGCCAGCAATGCCGCGCGAAGTCACGTGGCCTTTGTTATTGCGGCCACCGGTCTTGCGCTTACCTTCAGTGAGCGACTTGACCGGGCCACCTTTGTGAAGACCCGACTTGTCGACCAGGATCAGGCCGCGCCGTGCCGGGCTTGTCGGTTTGTAATTCTTCAGTGCCATCAGTTAACACCCTCAGTGATGTCGATCATCGTGCCTTCGGCGAGCGTGACGACAGCCTTCTTGAAATCCGACCGCTTGTAGGGCTTGCCCCGCCAGCGCTTGGTCTTGCCTTTGATGACGATGGTGTTGACCGAGACGACTTTGGCGTTCTTATGAGCGTAGATCGCTTCGACCGCTTCCTTGATCTGCGGCTTGGTCGCATCGCCTGCAACCTTGAACACAACTGCGTTGTTTTCAGAGGCGAGCGTCGATTTTTCGGTGATGTGCGGCGCGAGGATCACATCGTAGTGACGCGCGTCGATTTCCTGCTTCTTAGCCATTACTTAGCGCCTCCCGCGAGGGCGAAGCGCGCCTCAAGCTTTTCAACGGCGTCCTTCGTCAGGACCAAAGTGTCGTGGTTGAGAATGTCGTAAACATTAGCGCCAGCAGCCGGGAGCACGTTGATCCCTTTGAGGTTCCCGGCGGCTTTCTTAAAGCCGTCGTTCACGCTTTCGCCGTCGATCACGAGAACTTTGCCATTAAGCCCGGCTTTATCGAAGTGGCCTTTAAGCGCTTTGGTCTTGGCTTCCTTGAGTTCAAGGCTGTCGACCACTACCAGCCCGTCCTGGGCTTTGCTCGACAGCGCCATTTTAAGGCCAAGCGCGCGGATCTTCTTGTTAAGCGATTGCTCAAACTCGCGCTTGCGCGCGCCGTGCGCTTTACCACCGCCGATAAAGATCGGAGCGCCGCGATCGCCGTGACGAGCGCCGCCTGAACCCTTCTGGTTGCCGAATTTCTTGCCGGTACGCGCGACGTCCGAGCGCTCACGCGTCGGGCGGGCGGTGCCCCGGCGGTTTTCCAGCTGCCAGGTCACAACCCGGTGCAGGATGTCCGCGCGCGGAGTGACGCCAAACACGGCATCATCAAGCTCGATGTCGCCTGATGCGGCGCCGTCGATTTTCTGGACCTTCACCTTCATGGCTTAGTCTTCCTTCTTCTCGTCCGTTGCCGGAGCATCGGCTGCGGGAGCTTCCGCTTCAGGAGCCTCTGCTTCAGGAGCAGGCGTGTCTGCGGCGGGCGTTTCAGCAGCGGCGTCAACGGCAGTATCAACTGCGCTCTCTTGGGCAGCCACGTCGTCAGCCGGAGCCTCTTCGACCGGAGCTTTAGTTTCCAGCACAGCGCCGGGGAACGGCACGTCCTGCGGCACCGGCAGCTTGATCGCGTCGCGCACCAGCAGCCAGCCATTCTTGGCCCCGGGAACCGAGCCCTTGATGAACAGAAGGCCGCGATCCGCATCGGTCCGCACCACTTCGAGGTTCATCTGCGTGCGCTGGCGATCACCCATGTGACCGGCCATCTTCTTGCCTTTGAACACACGGCCCGGATCCTGACGGTTACCGGTGGACCCGTGCGAACGGTGTGAGATCGAAACGCCGTGGGTCGCGCGCAGACCGCCAAAGCCCCAGCGCTTCATCGCGCCTGCAAAGCCCTTGCCTTGCGTATGCCCGGTGATGTCGACCTTCTGGCCAGCGATAAAGTGATCAGCACTGATGAGCGAGCCGACCGGTACCAGACCCTCTTCGCTTTCCACCTGGAATTCAGCGACGCGGCGCTTCAAGCCTACTCCGGCCTTGCCGAAATGCTCACGCTGCGGCTTGGCCACATTCTTCTGCTTCGCTTCGCCCGCGCCGAGCTGGACAGCAAAATAGCCGTCATTGTCAGCGGTGCGGTGCGAGACAACCTGACAGTCTTCCAGCGCGAGAACTGTCACCGGCACGTGCCGACCGTCCTCCTGGAAGAGGCGGGTCATCCCAACCTTTTTCGCGATAACGCCAGTGCGCATCGTCTTTACTCCTTACAGAGGCACCCAAGAGACCATCCCCGAGGTGCGTGAGCCAAACATGTCTGCTGAACCCCGCCCGGGCCAATGCCAGCCAGGCCTTGCGGCCGATCTGACGAGACGGAAGGACTCAGCCCGGACAAACCTTTTTAAAAAGGCTCTCCGGCGGTATCCCGATGTCTTGCCAAGCTTTCGCTCAGCGGGGCCATCAAGAGCCCCTTATCTCTCGGTCGGTTTAGCGTCCTGCCGAAGGACGGTGAGATGCGATGACTCAAGCCAGCTTGATCTCAACATTCACGCCTGCAGCCAGATCGAGCTTCATCAGCGCGTCGACCGTCTGAGCGTTTGGCTGCACAATGTCGAGCAGCCTTTTATACGTGCGCACCTCGAACTGCTCGCGCGACTTCTTGTCGATATGCGGGCCGCGGTTCACGGTGAACTTCTCAATGCGCGTCGGCAGCGGAATGGGGCCACGAATAAGAGCGCCCGTGCGGCGCGCCGTATCTGCGATTTCGCCAGTCGCCTGGTCGAGCACGCGGTGGTCAAACGCCTTAAGGCGAATACGAATATTCTGAGCTTCCATTCCTACACCGATGCGAAAGAGCCAAGAAGGGTCACCCCTTCCAAAAACAAAAGGCCAGCCCCGCCATGGTTTCCCTGCGGCGGGCGGCCTTCAAAAATTCGTTTCAACGAAGACGAATCCCCGTCGGTGGCGCGCGTATACGTTCGGGCAGGTGGTCTGGCAACCCCAAACCGTCACGAATCTTACGCAAATCCAAGAAGGCGAGCGATGCTCGCACAAGCGGGCAAAAGCAGGCCTTACATAAAAAGGGGCCCGGCTCACATCTGCAAGCCGGGCCCCTGATTTTACGCGCTCAAGCGAGCGCTTAAGCTTACTTGGTGATCTTCGAGACGACGCCCGAGCCAACCGTGCGGCCACCTTCGCGGATCGCGAAGCGCAGACCTTCATCCATGGCGATCGGCGCAATCAGCTTGACGTTGATCGTCACGTTGTCGCCCGGCATCACCATTTCGGTGCCATCAGGCAGGATCACTTCGCCGGTCACGTCCGTCGTGCGGAAGTAGAACTGCGGACGGTAGTTCGCGAAGAACGGCGTGTGACGGCCACCTTCATCCTTCGTCAGGATGTATGCCTCTGCTTCGAACTTCGTGTGCGGCGTCACTGAGGACGTCACCGGCACGGTTGAACTGCCAAGCGG